>CAYQTC010000025.1:0-59440 GCA_964420435.1 uncultured Geobacter sp. | reverse complement strand
CGTACGAGCTCCCAAATCATGAACGGGAAGAGTTGAAAAATGTGATCAGCAGCATCGATGACCTGCAGAACATGGTACGCAGCCGGTTTGCGATGACGGCATCGGTTGATCGCATTTTGTTGCCGAGACTTTGATTTCCCACCGTCAGTCATAAGTTTTATCTTTGTAAATTCAGTTGGAACTGCTTTTATTGATGTGTCCGGAAAACAGACAGCTGTTTGTTTGCAGGACAACTGTTTGGTTGGTTTTAGACGTATTCATCAACCTGCCAACTTGATTGGCAGGATGTCTTTGGCTTTTCAGCCACCTGATTACAAGCTTAGTCCCTTATTTATCGCCACCCTGAAATCAAGCTTGATATGTAACTGCTGTAAGTTGAACTGATAAATTGTGTTGAACTTAAGGTTGGCGCATTAATTGCTAAATAAACAGGTATAGTGGTACCGTATTGCATATAATGTGCTGGCCCGGTCGGTTTTTTGCGGATACCGTTTCCAATGTCACCGCAATCAAACGGACATTACCTGCCGGACACCATAATCAAGGAGTTACGCATGGAAAAAGAAAAAACCATACTGATTATCAATCTCGGCTCGACGTCAACCAAGGTTGCAGTCAGCAAGTCAGGGGAAATGCTGTTTACCGAATCAGTACAGCACCCTGCTGAAGAACTGAAACAGTTCAAGACGATTATTGATCAGTATGAACTAAGGAAGAATACCATTCTTGGGGTTTTGACCAATAAAGGCGTGTCATTGGGTGATCTTTCTGCGGTTGCCAGCAGGGGGGGGAATATGAAGCCGATCCCCGGCGGGATTTACGAAATATGTCCCGCAATGATTGATGACATGAAAAGCGGAAAATTCGGACAGCATCCCAACATGTGCGGCGGCATTGTGGCCTATGACCTGGGCAAAGAGTTGGACATCCCCGCACTTACGGTTGACCCTCCCACGGTGGATGAAATGTGTGTTTCCGCCCAGTATTCGGGCATTCCGCAGATAAAGAGACAGAGCAGTTTTCACGCCTTGAACCAGAAGGCGACCGCCAGGAAAATTGCTGCCAGGCTGGGCAAGGATTACGAAGATGTCAACCTGATTGTTGCTCATCTCGGCGGCGGGATTTCAGTAGGCGCACACAGGAAAGGCAAGGTGGTTGATGTGAACAATGCCCTGGATGGTGACGGTCCCTTCTCTCCGGAGCGCGCCGGGACCCTGCCGGCCGGAGACCTGGTCAAGCTATGCTTTAGCGGTGACTATACGAGAGATCAGGTTCTGCGACTCGTACAGGGTGGCGGAGGCCTGGTAGCCTATCTGGGAACAACCAGCGGACTGGAAATTGAAAAGAGAATTACTGAAGGGGATGCAGTCGCCGCAGAGGTGTTCGAGGCAATGTCTTATCAGGTAGCCAAAGAGATCGGCGCCTGTGCCGCAGTGCTTGAGGGTCGGGTGGATGCGATCGCCCTTACCGGCAGTCTTGCCTACTCCAAAAGAGTTACTGACAGTCTGAAGGAAAAGGTTTCATTCATCGCACAGGTGCTGTCTGATCCGGGCGAAAACGAGATGGAAGCGCTTGCGGCAGGCGCCATGCGCTATTTTAACGGCGAAGAACAACTATCCATATACTGACAGGAGCATGAACATGATTAATTCATTTGAAGAACTGATTGCAGCGGTAAAGGAAAAGCCGAAGAAAAAAATAGCTATTGTTTCAGCTGAAGGATCAACGGTCATAAAGCTTGTCAAACAGGCGGTTGAAGCCGGTCTTGCCGAGTTCATCCTGGTCGGCGACGAAGTTAAGATCAAGAGCATGTTCGCGGAGGCCGGATTTGATTCGCATCTGATAACGATCATAAATATAGCGGATCAAAAGGAAGCGGCGGAAGAAGCCGTTCGGCTGGTGCTGGCCGGAAGTGCCCACGCTATCATGAAAGGCAACCTGCCCACGGCAACCTTCATGCGGGCGGTGCTGGACAAGCAAAAGGGCTTGAACGACAACAAGATCATCAGCGAGATCACACTCTACGAGAAGATTGTCAATCCGTCCGGAGGAGGTTTCCGTTTCCTGACCGATTGCGCCATCAACGTGGCACCGACCCTGGATGAAAAGCGGCAGATCATCGAAAATGCGGTCAGTCTGGCGCACAAACTGGGTAATCCGCTACCGAAAGTGGCGGTAATCTCTGCCGTGGAAGTGGTAAATCCGTCCATGCCGGATACGGTGGAAGCTGCTGCCCTGAGCAAAATGGCCGATCGCGGCCAGATCACCGGCTGCCTGGTGGACGGTCCCTTTGCTTTTGACAACGCCATCTCGGTGGAGGCAGCCGAATACAAAAAGGTGGGCGGCGGTGTCGCGGGGAATGCGGATATCCTGATGATGCCGAACCTGCTGGCGGCAAATCCGCTGCGCAAGTGTCTCGTGTATTACACCAAACAGAGAATCGCCACGGCCTTGATGGGTGCCAAGGCGCCGGTCATCATTACATCCAGAACAGATTCCGCCGACACCATGCTGCTGACGATTGTCCTGGCAGCCTACATATCCTGAAAAAATAAGGAGCAGATTATGGCATCCACAAAGCAGGTACTCACCGATTGCACCCTCTGTTATCACAGCTGCGGCACTACTGTTACCATCGAGGACGGTAAGGCTGTAAAAGTAGAGGGATTGAAAGGGCATCCGATCAACGACGGACAACTGTGTCCCAAAGGCGAAGCGGCCTTGACACATATCTACTCTCCCGAGCGGATCAAGACGCCGCTCAAGAAGGTTGACGGAAAATTTGTTGCAATCTCCTGGGATCAGGCGCTGGACGAGATCTCAGCCAAATTGAACAAGCTGAAGGATGAGTTCGGGCCAAGTGTGCTGGGCGTATTCAGCGGTTCCATCGGCGTCGAAAATCTTGAAATGGCCCAACTGACCCAACGCTTCAAGGCGGCCTTCGGTTCTCCCAACTTCTTTTCGGTGGAGAGTATCTGCTACCGCATGCGCATTCGCACCAGGCAGATCACCTTCGGGAAATATCCCACCGAGGAGCTGGATTCCAAGCTCTACATCCTCTGGGGGCACAATCCCGATGCCAGCGATTTTCCCCTGAAACTTGCTCTTGAAAGGAATCTCGCCCAGGGCGCCAAGCTGGTGGTGATTGATCCGCGTCGCATACCGTCTGCCGACAAGGCCGACATGTACCTGAAGATCCGGCCCGGCACCGATGGCGCCATGGCGATGGCCATGATGCATGTCATCATCAAGGAAGACCTGGTCGATCATGATTTTGTGGACAGGTTTACCTCTGGATACGACAAGCTGGTGCCGCACATAGAGCCATTTACACCTGAATGGGCAGAGGAAATTACCTGGGTCCCCGCCGACAAGATCAGGGAGCTGGCCCGCATGTTTGCAACCACCAAGGGCGCCTCGATCTATCAGGGCACCTGCACTCAGGACCAGACCGCCGGCGGCACCCAGAACAGCCGTGCCTTCTCCGTTCTCCAGATCATCACCGGCAACATCAATGTGCCGGGCGGCTGGGTTATCAGCCCGCGACCGTACTTCGGCAATGTGGGGCTCAACGTGGAAGGCGACCCGCTCGGCATGGACGAGTACCCGCTGTTCATCGAAGTGTGGGGGCGCAAGAGCCCTTATGGCGTCATCACCATGGTGCCGGAGGCGATACCCGACAAATTGAAGGCGTTTTACGTGGTGGGGGGCAACCCGCTGGTATCAATGGCCGATTCCAACGCCTTCCGCGAGGCCTTCCGGCGGCTGGACCTGTTGGTGGTGCATGACATGTTCATGACCGAGACCGCCCGGGAGGCCCATTATGTGTTGCCCGCCTGCTCGCACCTGGAAAAATGGGGTCTGGCGTATACCTACAACGTCTGTCATTGTCTCCCGTTCCTGATGCTCCGCAAGAAGTGTATCGAGCCGATCGGAGAAAGCTGGTCCGAGTGGAAGGTCTTTACCGAGCTTGCCAAACGGCTGGGCTTTGGCGATCAGTTTCCCTGGGAGACCGAAGAAGACCTGATTCGCTTCGAGCTTGGACCATCCGGAATTACCTTCGACCAGATGCTTAACGACAGCCCGGAAGGCCTGTACTACGCTGAAAAGAAATACGAAACCAAAGAGAACATGTTTGCCACCCCGACCGGCAAAATCAAGATCTACAGTGCCGCTCTGGAGCATGTGGGTGCCAACCCCCTGCCGGTCTACATTGAGCCGGAGCGGAGTCCCAAGAGCAGCAGTGCTGAGTATCTGAAAAAATACCCGATTATTCTTTCCACCGGCCACCGTAACTATTACAACGTGCATAGCCAGTTCCGCGGTGTGGCGGCTCTGACGGCGGAAACCCCGGCTCCGGTTGCGGAAATGGGGCTTGCGACCGGCGCACTGTGCGGTCTGGCAACGGGCGATGACATTGTCATCGAAACCAACCGGGGCATAGTCAAAATGAAGGTGATGCTCGACGAGCGTGTGGCGGAAGGGTGTATCTTCGTTCCACACGGCTGGGGCGGGGAAGCCAACGCCAATCTGCTCACCGATACCAACTGTCGGGAAGAGACCCTTGGCTATCCCGATGTGAAGTCGCTGATGTGTTCGGTAAGGAAGGCCTGACAGCAGGGCATTGACAGTATGGCAATCAATGAATCCGATAGTCGTGACGGAGAGCATATGAGTTACGTGGCCATTAACAGGTTCGATTATAGCGCACAGGCGGATTATACAGCCCCGAGGTGCAGCTGCGCTTGCAGTGGGAATGACGTTTCTGCCGCCAGGATCAAGGGGATTGCCGGCGTCATTCTGGCCGGAGGGGCGTCCAGCCGCATGGGGAGTAACAAGGCGCTCCTCCTTCACGAGGGGGGCAGAATCATCGAGAAGGTTTACCGGGTTCTGGCGGAGCTGTTCGAGGAGGTTCTCCTTGTCACCAACAACCCGGAGCTTTACCAGTTCATTCCCTGCCGGAAGGTGCCTGACATCTATCCCGGCAGGGGAGTGATGGCCGGGATACATGCCGGACTGAGCCAGAGCAGGGAACCGTCCGTCTTCGTGGCTGCCTGCGATATGCCGCATCTGAACGGGAAACTGATACGTCACCTGACTGCCCTTGCCGATGGGGTTGATGTGGTCATGCCGGTGACTCCAGGCGGGTTCGAGCCGCTCCACGCCATCTACCGGAAGGAATGCTTGCCGGTTCTTGAGGAGTTTCTGGGAGACGAAGAACACAGGCGGGTGGTGTCTCTTTTTTTGCGTGTACGGGTGCGGGAGGTTTCTCTGGATGAGATTGCTTCTTTTGATCCGAAATTTACTTCATTCGACAACATCAATACACCAGATGATTATTATCGGTTGAGAAACGATCGATAAAAACCGACTGAATAATTGACGGTCAAGTTTCCGGTTCAGCTCCTGTAGAAGCTAAGTCGCAAGAAACATGTTGGAGGCGGGATGATTGCTGAACGGAAACATATGGATGGATTCGGGATCGGGTGCATGGTCCTGTTATGTGTGGTGCTGGGACTGCACCAGGTGGCGATCAAGGCGGCAGCGCCGGATATTTCGCCTATCCTGCAGATCGCTTTGCGATTCGGGATCAGCGCATTTCTTGTCAGCATGGTCATACTATCCGGCAAGGAACATTTTAACCTGCGGGATGGAACTCTGCTGCCCGGTATCTTTGCCGGCATTGCCTTTTCACTGGAATTTTTGTGCGTGGCAGAGGGGCTCCGCTATACGAGCGCTTCGCACATGTCGGTATTTCTTTATACATCGCCGATTTTTACGTCACTGACACTGCACTGGTTTCTGCCGGCCGAGCGTCTTCGTATCCATCAATGGCTGGGTGTCGCAATCGCTTTTGGCGGCATTGCACTGGCCTTCACCGGTGGTTCGATCCAGGACGGCATCAGTCCCCGAATGCTCTGGGGCGACACTCTGGGGATTCTGGGGGGAATCCTGTGGGCGGCCACAACGGTGCTGATACGTTGCACGCGTCTGTCGGAGGCCCCACCCACCAAAACTCTTCTCTACCAACTGGTTGCAGCTTTCATTCTGCTGATGTTCTATGCGGTGATTTCAGGTCAGGCCAGCAGGTTTACCATGACCGGGATCGCCTGGGCGAGCCTTCTGTACCAGGGGATTGTGGTGACATTTGCGGCGTTTCTGGCCTGGTTTTCATTGCTGCGTCGTTACAACGCATCACAACTGTCCGTTTTTCTTTTTCTGTCACCACTGTTCGGGGTTTCTTTCGGGGTACTTCTCCTCCACGAAAAAATAGATGTCTATTTCGGTATTGGCGCAGTTCTGGTGCTGACGGGGATCGCCCTGGTGAGCAAGCGGCAGCTGGGGAGAGTGCCTAAGGAATAGCCGGTTGATTAATTGTCTGACTTCGACTTTGTATAACAGTTCTTCTCATGTCACGTTTCGGGGGCACATTAGTGAAACAAACCGGCACGGAACCCCTCTGGACAAGTTCTTTCTCATTGACAATGTTCGGAATGCTGTTTCTCTTTATCCCCTTTTCGCTCTATATGCCGGTCATGCCGGCCTACCTGCTGGAAGAACTGCACAGCTCGATACAGGTTGCCGGAGCGATTAATGGCATTTTCCTGGCTGCGGCGGTTCTGTTCCGTGCCCAGACCGCGCGTCTGGAGGTGCGCTTCGGTGTCCGGCAGGTGCTGCTTGGCAGCGGTTTCATGTTCATGGCCACCAATCTGTTATATATTGCGGCCGGTACGGTCACCGGTATCATGCTGATCAGGTTTTTGAGCGGCGCCAGTTTTGCCGTGGCAAATACGTCGATCATGGCGCTTGGCAGTCGTATGATTCCACTTAAGAGAAAAGGGGAGGGGCTGGCCTATCTGACCGCCATGATACTGGCCGGCGGCGCCATCGGTCCTTACATCGGTTTGAGTCTTTCTCAAACCTATGGTTATAATTCGGTATTTATCTTCTCAACCCTTTCATCCCTGCTGGGACTGCTTATTATTGCAGCCATTCCGGTTCACAGTGAACAGGCTCCGCTTCAACCGCGCTTCTCGTTTCAGGAATTATTTGAAATCAAGGCGATTCCGGTATCGTTGATCCTTCTGGTACTTGCAATTTCATATGGCGGAGTGCTGACCTTTGTTGCGGTCTATGCCACGCAGCTGCACCTGCCGCTGGTTACCGACTATTTCTTTGTGGTCATGGCAAGCGCATCGGTTATTTCCCGTCTAGCCACCGGGCGCATGTTTGACCGTTTAGGTCCTGATGCTGCGATCAGCATGGCAATTATAACCATGGCGGGAGGATTGCTGCTGCTGGGCGGGATTCATGCCACCGTCTGGATGCTGACGGCCGCCGTATTGTTCGGCATCGGATTCGGCATGGCGGTGCCCAGCCTCCAGACCTTGGCAATTCAGCTCTCGCCCGCGCATCGGATCAGCGCAGTAACCGCCACGTTTTTTACCTGCCTGGATGGAGGAATCGGGCTGGGTGCATATCTGCTTGGGGGAGCCATTCAACGTTTCGGATATTCAAGCGTTTATCTGGCTTTGGGGGTGGTGACATTTGGCTGCATGATCGCGTACTACGTCATGTACATGAGGAAGGCAGTCTAGACAGTTTCCGGACGGATACTGTTTAAAGGAGAAACCATGAAGGTTCAAAAAATGAACATACAAACAACCCCTTGCTTATCCTGGTTTGCATGGATTCGGAGTCGCCTGACCCAGGGTCAGTAACCTGACCTTCTCAACAATATGGTTGCCGATCGGAATAGCCGAAGTTGCAGCGGGGGAGGGGGCGTTGCAGACAGCAAGTGCCCGTCTGGTGGAGACGAACATGAAATCGTGAACCAGTTGACCATCTCTGGTCACAGCCTGGGCCCTGATGCCGGCCGGATAATCGTGCAAATCCGCAACGGTAAGCGAGGGGCAGTATTTCCTGACCAGTTCCAGATAGCCTTGCTTGTACAGGCTGTTCTTCAATTCCAGCATGCTGACCTTGAAATTTTTATACAGAACCTTGAGCAACCCCGGATATGTGAGCATCTCGAAGCTGTCGCTCAGGCTGAAATCGTACTTATGGTACCCTTCACGTTTAAAAGCGAGGACAGCATTCGGTCCGACAGTGACGGTGCCGTCGATCATTCGGGTAAGATGGACCCCGAGAAACGGGAGGTCCGGGTCGGGGATCGGGTAGATCAGGTGGTTGACGATATTGTTGTGTTCTGCTCCCAGCAGAAAGTAGTCACCACGAAAAGGGATGATTTTGAAGTCCGGTCGAATCCCCATCATCTCCACAATCCGGTCGGCCATCAATCCGGCGCAGGCCACCATATAGCGCCCGACATAACGGTTATCGCCGGTCTGAACGGTAATCTGGTCACATTGTTCCGTAACCGCCATCACGTTGCTGCGAAAGCGGATCTCGCCTCCGCCTTGTATCACCAGATCAGCCATTTTCGCCGTGATCTCGCTGTAGCTGACAATTCCGGTGGACGGCACCAGAAGGGCGCCGATGCCTGAAATGTTCGGTTCGAGACGTTTCAGCTGCTCTGCCGAAAGGATCTCAACCGGAATTTCGTTATCGGCGCAGCGCGTAACCAGTGACATCATCCGTTCATGCTCCTGCTGGCTGGTTGCCACCAGCAGTTTGCCGCATTCATCGTATCTGATGTCATTCTCACGGCAAAATGATTTGGTCGCCCGGTTGCCTTCCTTGCAGAAGGTCGCTTTCAGGCTGCCGGGGGTGTAATAGACGCCGGCATGAATGACACCCGAGTTTCGTCCGGTCTGGTGGCAGGCTGGGCGGGTCTCTTTTTCAAGAACTACAACCGAACAGCCGGGAAAGGCCTTCTGGAGCTGCCACGCCGTGGACATTCCGATTATTCCGGCACCAATCACAATAAAGTCATAGATCATTTATTTGCCTCACCCAATTTTAACAGCGCTCACCCGGAGGGAGAGATTATACTGTTTGTCTCGTGATCTGTTGTCAAACAATAAATTAATCTATATCACTGTTTTGTTTTTGACGATTGGATCGAGTCGTTGCATAGTACGTGCACGATTAAGGTGTCATCATCTGAATGCCGGACAGGGGCGTCAGAAGTTTTCAAGAAAGGAATAAATATGAAAATATGTATCTACGGGGTAGGTGCGGTAGGCGGATTCATTGGTGCAAAACTCGCTCACGCCGGTCATGAAGTGAATGCGGTGGTCCGCGGCGCCACACTGGAAGCGTTGCGCGAACGCGGGTTAAGGATGCAGAGCGATGGTATCTTATTCTCGGAAAAGGTGCATGCAACGGACGATCCGGCTGAGCTTGGCGTGCAGGACCTGGTTGTCGTAGCGGTGAAAGCGACCGCTATGGAGTCAGTTGCGCACAGGATCGCCCCGCTGATTGGACCGGACACGATCGTGCTGACGGCGATGAATGGAGTTCCCTGGTGGTTCTTCGATGGTTTCGGCGGTGAGTATGCCGGGACGCGCCTCACCTCTGTCGATCCTGATGGAGCCATAGCCGCCGCGATTCCTGCCCGCAATGCTGTGGGATGCGTAGTGCACGGCAGTTTTTCCCTGGATGGGCCAGGATTCGTGCGACACGGCTTCGGAAAACGTTTGATCATCGGAGAACCGGACGGCAGTGATTCCGTGCGTATACGTAGTCTGGCAGAACTGCTTGGCAAAGCGGATCTGGATATTGAAGTTTCCGGCAGCATCCAGTCCGATCTCTGGTTCAAACTCTGGGGTAATATGACGATGAACCCGATTTCCGCGATCACGGGCGCCACCTGCGATCTGATCCTTGACGACCCACTGGTAAAGCAGTTCTGTCTGGATGTGATGGCGGAGGCAGGACAGATCGGTGCCAGGATCGGCTGTCCTATTGAACAGAGCGGTGAGGAGCGAATGGCGGTTACTCGAAAACTGGGGGCGTTTAAGACTTCGATGCTGCAGGATATGGAAGCGGGAAGGGCAGTGGAGCTGGATGCCCTGGTCAGTGCCGTTCGCGAGATAGGTCAGATGACAGCTGAGCCGACTCCCAATATAGATGCCATGCTTGGGCTGGCCAGGCTGCAAGCGCGGGTGAGAGGTCTTTATCCGTGGTAGCCGGCCATTGATTTGACAACCACCTAAAAACAAAGTAATAATCCTTAAAAGGAGGTCAACTATATGAAATCCGCATCCGTGCAGCAAAAAAACTCGAAACCTTTGAAAGCACCTAAACAAAGTCGAAACAATGTGACGGAGTTGTCTGTATATCTTGCCGAACGTGAGCTCCAGCGCCAAGCACTGGTACACAGCCTGAAAGGCAAATTCAGCACTATGAAATTCAGTAGTGAAGATCTTATTAAACAGCGGCGTGCAGAAACTTTATTGGAGGGTCGCTGATGCACTATGTGCCCGACGCCTGTGCTTTGCTTGCCTTTTTGAGGGGAGAAGAGGGAGCGGATAAGATTGAGTAGCTGCTTCTTGACAATAATAAACGTTGCATGGCACACGCGTTAATCTGTGTGAGGTCTATTTCAATCTTGTGAGAGAATATGGAGAAACTACGGCTCGCGCCGCAATGCAGAATTTCAAGGATATTGGTGTTCTGCCAGTAGATGATATGTCCGAACCGTTCTGGCAGGATGCTGGTAATCTAAAAGCCTCGATCAAATGAATCTCTCTTGCTGATTGTTTTGGGCTTGTTACTGCCCAGAAATCCTCCAGAATTCCTTTATTGTCATAATTAGCAACATAGCAAGCAGAATGTCCCCCCAAGGCCTAAGACGCTTTTAGAAAGAAATTTTTTTATGTTGCGCTTGACAGAAATATTGTGGATGACTAGGCAAACGATCTGAAAAGGCTTTAAGGAGGAGAGAATGCAAGTGCCTAGTATGCTTATGGTGACGTGTTGTTTGCCGCTATGGATTTCGCTGGCGTGGGGCAGGGAAATGCAGATTTCTCACAGAAAGATTATTCCCAACCTAAAGGTGTTTCTGGCTTGCCGGCTGAGGACAAAAACTTTACTTATTATTCCTTTCCGGAAATGCATAAGCGTGCGGCGGGGTTTTTAATTTGGATGGACCAGGGCAACCAGGCGGCGGATTATGTAGTTCGGGACGCTGCAGAGTTTCGCGGCTACGTATTAGCACACTTGGAACACGCCAATGCGGACTGGCGTAAGAAGTGTAATAGCCCTAATACTCAGGAATCACCTAATGCCATTGTGCAACAGGTGGCGCTGGCAATTGTTTCTTACGACAAACCTGAAGAGGCTAATGGCATGGGGGGCATTGCGGTGGCAGGCGGGATGATGATGCGTTGTTTGAGCCCATTGCCGGAAAAACAGAAGAAAAAGGCAGAGGCAATAAGGTAACATATGTAGAGTAGGGACATTGTTGTTTAGATCGATATGTAGTTGACTATCCAACAACACCTTCTGCAACTGTACTAATGAAAGGCCGTGTGAGTATCATGCCGAGTTATTTTGCTATATTGATTTGTTTCGTCTTATTGTTGTCCGGTTGTGAAAATACTGATGTTATGACCGCTGTTGATGCGGGGAGGGATGCAGTCAAAGCCATTACGCTCTCCGATCAGGACGTCTATGATATCGCCGCGAAATCAGCACAACTGGCGGATAAGAAACACGTGGTTGCGCCATTTGATAATAAATATGCAAAAAGACTCAATGGCTTGGTGGCGCAACAATATCAGGATGGTAATCTAAAGTTCAACTATGCAGTCTATATCTCTCCTGAAGTCAATGCCTTTGCGATGGCTGATGGTACCATAAGGATATATAGCGGTCTTATGGACATGCTTAACGATGGTGAGTTACGTTTTGTGATCGGGCATGAAATGGGTCATGTGGTGAAAAACCATATAAAAAAGAAAATCCAGCTTGCCTATGCCGCAAGCGCAGTCCGTAAAGGGGTCGCATCGCAGAACAGTGCCGCTGGAGAAGTAGCCCGATCTGCGATAGGAGGTCTTACCGAAACCCTTATGAATGCCCAGTTTTCCCAGCTGGAGGAAAAGGAGGCCGATGATTACGGGTTGGTTTTCCTGAAGCGGGAGAACTATTCTACGCCGGATGCAGTATCGGCTTTGAGGAAAATAGCTAAATTGAGCAAAGGACACTCCTTCCTTTCCAGTCATCCAGACCCTGAAAAACGAGCGGATCGCTTACAAGCTCAACTGGAAGGCAGGGCATTATCCATTGAGGATAGTCAGCAAAGCCTCGTCAGCAAATTAAAGGCACTTCTTGAGCAATACCTTCCTTACATATATCGTCTGCTGTCAATCGAGCAACAAGGTAAAATCCCAACCTGACAGGAGCACCTGACCGAAAGCCCGTCAAGTGTTCTCCCAACCTGTTGTAGCTATTGAATCCAAGAAGTTTCAACTGACGAAAGAACCAGTATTTTCAAGTTATTCAGTGCTTGATCGCTTCCGTCAGTTTCAGCCCGGCAAGTTCATTAATAGTACGCGTCAGATAGTAGAACACAGCTATCATAATCAACATCGACGGCAGTGCGATCACAGGATAGCTCAGCAGGTTCATGCGCCCCAGTTCCTCGTTGAAGGCGGGAGTGCCTGCCGGGCTGTTAACAATCCAGGTGGCCAGAAAATAGTTCATGGCGGCGGAGAATAAAAATGAGCCTCCCAACATCCAGGTGGTGATCTTCAGACGTGCCTCGAAGGTTACCGCGTTCCCCCGATGATGAAGTTTCTCCTGGATTAGCTCGACATTCATCAGAGTAGGGCTGAACAACAGTACACGCACCAGCGGCCTGCTGGTGAAAGCGGAGATGACAACAACCAGGCCAATCAGGCCGGGAATCGCCGCTTCTTTTACGGCCAGCCAATGTGTATCCAGTTTCAGTAGTCCGATGCCGCCGGTAAGCAGGATGCTGACAAGGCCCAGCACCGCAGGCACATTGACCTTGCGCTCACGCATTAGCGACCGTGTGCCCCATAGAAGCGGAAAAGTCAGCGCCAGCAGCAGTGCATTGACCGTACCAAGGTCCTCCGAACCGGAGAGTTTCATTAGTATGATCGAGGGAATGATCAGGGTTATCGACAGTTCGATCAACGGGTTAGGCTTGGATGCGTTATTCATGAACAATGCCTTTCTTTATATCGCGGATTCAAATTCGAAGTGCAATAGCCAGTGGTATTTGGTGTAGCATATTTCCAGCCCGAATAATATCTCATGCGGCTATTGAATTACCAAAAAAAACTAGTGGGACGCCCCACATATTTCCATATTCATTACAAATGTAGAAATGTGAATGGCGTCCACTAAAAAGTCAGGAAGGCCTCTGACCTAACCGGTAACTGAAAGGAATTCGGAATGAAATATGCGGTTCTTCTGCTCATTACAATTGTATTTATTTCTGGTTGTTCAACGGTTACGCCAGCACTCACACTCCCGAACCAAAACACTTCAGTAGTGTCACCCGAGGGTAAGACCAGGATCGTGTTTTTTAATAACAGCAACCCCATACTTTTTGGTGATGGGTCTTGGCGAATAGGAATAAAAATAAATGGAGAGGGAGTAGAAAACTTGCACCTTTGGAAGTACGTGCAAGTTTTTTTGGTTCCAGGCACTTACAAACTTGAACTAAGCCATATTGATGTTTTTAGATTTAATGATGAGTACCAGTTAGAAGTAGGTGCCAAGCCAATGTTTATCGAAGTCTTCAATGGTCTTATATCAACCAGGTTTGAAGTCCACTCTGACTTGCCTGCTGACTTTGGGAAAACCTATGATCCCTCGCGGCCGGAAGGGTAATGTGTTAGCGTGTTGGGGGTGGGCCAAGCTAACAAGCTGTAACAATGACATGAATTGTTGTTTTATGGCTTATTTACAGCCTTAAACACACGTTTACAAGGGCAAAAAAGCGGCCTCTAAGAATGGTACGGACTAATCGGGACGTTTTTGTCGGTTGATTAATGCCAGTCAACTAGCTGATATTTGGTTAGGCGTAAGAAACCATGCTGTGTGCCCAACAAATTCCAGCAAACCCAAAATGGAATGTCCTCCCCAAGGCCATAAAAAAAGGGGAGCCGGATTCGGCCCCCCTTTTACGCATTATGATTCTGGTACTACTGGATTGTTACACTCAGGATTGAAACAGAGATCCCGGGGATAATTACACCGTTTGTGTCAATGACGCCGGCTCCGGTTAATGCAGCGCTGAAATTGCCTGCAACCGGGAAGGTGCCATTAGCGATATGGTAAGTCAGGGTTGCGAATTCACCACCCTGTATTCCGCCGTTAATTATCAGTGCAATATTAATTGCGGCCACATTGCTTGTATTCGCTACGAGCATTGAGCCCACGCCTGCGCCGGTAGCAGAAACGCCGCCTGCAGCTATGGTGAGGCCGCTTGAAGGAGCAGCAGAGACAATGGCATTTATACCACCGATGAGTGTGCCCGTCGGAAGCGTTCCTGTTGTGCGCAGTTTTACTATCGCCAGTGTCGGCTGAGCAATGAATGGCACACTGGCGGTGTTTGAAGTAACGACTGGCGCCGTGCCGACTTTGGCGTTAACGGTTATTGTGCCGGCTGCGGTGCTGTTAAGGGTTACTGAAGCAACACCATTGGTGGTAGTGGCAGTTGCCGATGAAAGCGTGCCGGTACCGGACAGGATGGTGAAGGAAACAGGTGTTCCGTTAGCGATAACACCATTAACTGGATCTGCCGGCACTACGGTGGCTGTGAGTGTGACCGGACTATGGTTGTTGCTCACTCCAGTGGTCGGGGAAGCAGCAAGGTTAATGGATCCAGGCTTGTTGGAGTCAACAAAGGTGATCAGTGCCGTATCAGCTGATGTGCCGCCGGCTGTTGCCGTGACAACATATGCTGCGGTATCAGTGGGACTTGTCAGCGATACTGATGCTACACCGCCAGCGGTTACTGCGGTTGCTGCAGACAGAGTTCCGCCGGTGCCACTCTTGATGGCAAAGTTCACAACTGTTCCGTCAGGAACGGCCCCAGCGCCTGGGATGGAGATATTTGCATGGATGAAAACCTCGGTGCCTATCAAAGCAATGCTCGTGCTTGCGTTAACACCTATGCTCACCGGTGTGTTGGGGGTGACCTCTCCCATGCATTGGCCGAAACCGGTCCCCTGAGGGCTGCAGGTGCGTGTTCCGGAACGGTAGGGGAAGATATTGAGTGTTGATATGTCTCCGGTGTAACAGCTGATCATGTCGCCGGGATTGCAGCCAGCCCTCAGGGCAAACGGGACGCTCGCCAGCGGCTGCCGGGGGGACATTTCCAGGTCTGTGCCGACCTGGGTGCCAAGGTAATAGCTGGCGTCACGGGATACATCAATTGGTGTCGTGTTTCCCAGCACCACGCTGTAAATGCCGTTGTTTACAGGTACGGTGTTATGCTGCTCACTCCAGAGGGGACTCTTCCCGTTCGTAGTGGAGTAGAGCGAAAAAGTCATATTAGTCGGTGCGGTAACCGGCGTTCCGTCAGATTTGGTCAGATACCCCTGATAGTTAAAAGTGCGGGGGACTATTGAAGCTTGTGTCGATAATGCGAACATGGTCAGGGCCACTACAACCATCGCAGCCGCTACAAATTGTAACCTCTTTTCCATAAACTCTACCCTCCTAAGGATTGAATGCATTCTAGATGATTAAAAAGTTCGTTACTGGATTACAAATTTTTCTAGCGTGAGCGAGCCGGTACCGATGGTCAATGAACCTTTCAGTGTACTGTAGCCGGTATTGCCAGCATAGCTGCTGTCAAATCCGCCTTTCAGAACTACTTGTATGCCACGCTTCAATAACAGGTTGCCAGAGAAGTCGAAGGCGCGCGCTTGTATCACTGTGCCGCTTTCCGCATTGTCATATGCATCCTGAATCAGTGAATAAAAGCGTTGAGGGGTCGTGCTGATTTTGACTGGTTTGATGAAATCAAATTGCGCTTCAATGGACTTATCCAGGTCCATCTTAACTGTGCAAGGAGATTGTGGGCCGCAAGCTGGAGCCATATTGGCAAGCAGCGAGTTTGAATCGGGTGCGGCAATCAGCTTAACTTCCTGGTTTGCATCAAATACCGCCGAGCATGAGCCTGATAAGCAGGAAATTCCGCCCGGCGAGCTGTGGATCGAACCACCTCCCGTGCCTCCGATCACAACCGTCAGGACATATCCCGGGCTGATAGTCAGGGTAACCGGAATGGCAGTAGGTGAATTAATCGCTCCGATGCCGGTTACGAAAATGGTGTCGTTATAGGTACCCACAGGCATGCCGGTAGCATTGACGGTGACGTTTATCTGTCCGATGCCGGATCCGGATTTCGGGGATAGATTTATCCAGTTCGATCCGCTGCTAACGTCCCATTTCAGCAAGCTGCTGCCGGTATTGCTAATTGCAAGTGGAAGCGGGGCAGGGTTTGCACCATTGAGGGTAATCAGGAAGTTTAAATTGCCCGGGTTGAATCCGATTACCGGATAAAGGGCGCCATTGCCCCCCAGAACCGGCATTAAACCTCCCCGGTCACTGTTAAAGGAACTCGTGGTTACGCCCTTCTGATCAGTCTGTCCAAGCGCCGAAAATATCGCGTAACCGCTTGAACTGGCTGTCCCGCCACCTGAATTTATTACATTAGCAGAGAGATTGTAGTTATTCGAGCTCGATGCACCGAACAATTCACCGACCGCTAGAGTCAGAATGAGGAAAACGGCAGCAAGTGTTGAACCAAAACCAGTTTTTACCATATCGCCTCCGGGCAGGCCTCGAGTAACAACATATTAATAACAATATATGGCGGATCAGGGATAGAAAGGGGGATCAGAAATGATCAATGTGGAATGCAAATTTGGTGGGATTCCGAAGACAGTTTACTTAATTGCCGTCAAGTAAAAACTCTTTCAGGAGTGGACCAACTTTCACTGCATTGTCTCCCGCCGCTCTATCCTTCTCTATGCGAGAGCTTTGTAGAATACCAACTGCTTCACAGTAGATTGTATTGTTAAAAATTTAATTATTTTTTTTAACATCATTCGTCGCGTGTGGCAACGGAAATCAAGAAGAACCAGGAAACGAAGGAGAATCATAAGAGGATCTTAGGGGGGGAGACATTCGGAGATAAAAGGGATTTTGCTTGTTAGTTGATTTGTGCCAGTCAACTGGCTGATATTACGTTATACAAATTCCAAATCAAAGCGCTATCTGCGTTGGCTCGTCTTCGGCGCCTCAATCCTCGCTGCCTTGATTTCATCTTTGATTTGGAATTGGTATTATAGCTACAGAAATATGATCTGGTCCGGCATGTCGGTCATTTTCTCGCCCCCGTTCGCGGTGACGGCAAAGGTGTTTTCGATGCCGATGCCGCCCTTTCCCGGAATAACGAATTTGGGTTCAATTGCTATGGTCTGGCCTGCTTGTAGCGGCAACTTGAATCCTTGAGCCAGAACCGGAAGTTCGTCCAGCTCAAGACCTACTCCGTGACCGACAAACTTGGCCTGTTCACCCGGCATCCCCATGAAGGTCTTGCCGAATCCTGCCGTGTCCGCCATGGATGCCGCCATGAAAAACAGATCCTCGCAGATGGCCCCCGGTTTCAAGGCCTGCTGGATTGCGCCCTGTATTTCCAGGGAAAGATCGAATGCACGCTGTAATTCAGCATCCAGTGTGCCGAATACGAATACGCGGGTCATGTCTGTGATGTAGCCGTTGTGGATAAAGGAGTAATCCAGCAGGATCGGTTCATTTTCACGAATCAGGTCTCTGGATGCCCCGTGCGGCGACGCATTTGACAATCCCCGGCCGGTTACGGCGCCGTCGAAAAAGCCGTAACTGGCGCTTCCCGCCGAGACGGCCAGCCCCATGAACAGTTCCTGATTGAACGAGCGCATGCGGACGTAGCCTTCACTGCCGGCTTTGCGCAGACGGCATTCCAGTTCCGCGGCAATGTCGATCTCTCGCATGCCGCGTTTCAGAAATTGGGGGATAGCGGCGAAAACCGAACAGCTTGCTGCACCGGCCTCCCGGATCTGCTCAAGTTCAAAAGCGGACTTTACCGAGCGCAGTTCACGGTAGAGCCCCGAGATGTCTGTGAACTCCCGTCCGGAAAGGAGCTTGCTGTAGAAGTTCAGCTGCTGTACCGGTGCCACATCGAACGTGAAACCGATCTTTTTAATATTATCACCGAACAGGGCCGGGAATTCCTTGCTGGAGGGAAAGGGCCTTATGTCCGCAAGAGGACTTTCCTCAGTGGCTCGCGAAAAACTCTTTCGGACCAGCAGCATCGGTTCGCCTTCGGCAGGTATCCAGAGAGTTGAGTTCTGGCGTGTGCCGGTGAAATAATAGACATCTATCGGCAGGATAAACAGTGCACCGTCAAGCTCTTTCTGCTTCAGGATCGCCTGCATTGCATTGGTGCGCTGACGTGATTCAGCAAGTGTAATCATTTCTGCCTCCATTGTTTTTAGATTGGACAAGATGTTTATTAGCGACCGGAAATATCGTTATTTTGTATTTCAGTCAATGTAATGACTGAAGTTTAAACTGGTAACGTAATACCAATATAAAATGATTATTTCAAGAGTAATCCGGAGCCAGAGGCGGTATTTATGATTTTAAATGTCGGTAGCCTGGCTGCACTAAAAAAACCGTGTTTTTTTCTTGACAGCTAAAATGGTATTGGAGTACCTTTATACCGACTTCAGGGTGATTGTTTTAGTGGCAGTTAACAATGCCTGTGTGTCCCTCCGGTTTTTTAAAATTTATTTTGCTGTATGACTTGTCACAATAAGGAGTATGAAATGTCTGACATCACTCATCGCTCTCTCTATCCGGAAGATATCGATCAGGTTTCAATAATTGAGAGCAGTCTGACAGGCAGTCCCAGAAGAGTCTTTCTGGAGAAGCGGCTTGCAGTGGCAACGGCTGTGCCGGAGAGCTTTATCACCTACGCCGTTCTGGTCGATAAAAGGCTCAAAGGTTACGGGTTCGCAAGAGTACTTGAAGGGGAATTCGGCTCCAAAAGCGCAATTGCTGTTGTCGATGATATCGGAGTCGCTCCTGATTACAGGAGCAAGGGGATCGGCAAAATGATTCTGTCCGGAATTGAACGGCGGATGAAAAACAGGAATATCAAAGTTCTGCAGACTCAGATTGACTGGTCAAGCCATTCCATGATCAGGTTTTTTGCTTCAACAGGTTTTATTCTGGCACCCGGGCAGATCATCGAGCGTGATACCTCGCCCCTGGGTGAGGACGCAGCCCTGTCCGCACCGGTAACTCCGGATGGAAAATGGCAGATTCCCAACACCGTCAGCGGCAATGATAAATCAGCAAAGGCCGGTGTTGTCGTCCGCGCACTTAAAGGTGAGGATATTTCGGCTATTGACCGGATAGACGCGAAGCTTACCGGTCTGGACCGTTCCGCTTATATCGCCTCCAAGTTCAGGGAGATGCTGGATGAATCCGACATACGCATCTCACTGGTGGCTGAGGATGCCGGAACCGTCACCGGTTTTATCATGGCACGGGTTGATTACGGCGAGTTTGGAAGAATTTCCAAAACCGCAGTGATCGACACAATCGGAGTTCACCCCGCCTATGCCGGCACCGGTATCGGCCACGCACTCCTTTCCCGGCTACTGACCAACCTTTCAGCACTTCAGGTCGTTTCAGTAAGAACAAAGGTTGAACACGAGAACTACGGCCTGCGCAACTTCCTGTCCAGACGCGGGTTCAAGCCTTCCCAGAGACTGCTTCTTACCAAAGATATACAATAATGCCTGACACTTCCGGAGGTACGTTTTCGGTCCGGAATATATAATTATAGAACGTGATTTTTATGTTGACAAGTAAAGCGGCATTTTAGTACCATATTACATAATTGAAGTTCAGGTGTTGTTTCACAGTACAGGTTCAGGAAGATCTGTAACAGGTTTTGGAAGGAATCAGCCGACGATTATAGCATGTTTTGGTATCGATTCAGTAAAGGGGTGAAAAGATGGCATACGCAGAGACAGGATTTAATTTAGAGATTGATCTGACCCGGGGTAACATTGAGAAAGTTGCGGCTGACTCGAAATTGACCAAACAATTTCTGGGGGGGCAGGGCGCTGCCGCAAAGATACTGTGGGACAGGGTTCCTCCTGAAACCGACCCCTTTTCTCCTGACAATCTTTTGATTTTCAGCACCGGTCTTTTGCATGGCACTCCGGTCATCGGCGCCAACCGCACCGCTGTAAATACCTTCTCCCCGCAGACCGGCCTGTATTCGCATTCGCTGTTCGGCGGTTTCTTCGGGCCGGAGCTGAAACATGCCGGTTATGACCGAATCATCTTTCGCGGCAAGGCTTCCGGTCTGGTTTATCTGTACATAAACAATGACAAGGTTGAAATTCGCGATGCAAGTCATCTGCAAGGGGTTGGTGCACTGGAAACTGCGGCGCTCCTCAAAAAAGAGCTGAAAGAACCCCATGCCCAGGTGGCAGCAATCGGCCTGGCCGGTGAGAACCGGGTTTTTATGGCGACCATCGAACATGGCAACTCCAGCGCCTCACGAGGCGTTGGCGTCATCATGGGTGACAAAAGGTTAAAAGCGATAGTTGTCCGTGGTACAAAGGATGTAAATGTTGCGAAGCCGGCCGAGCTTTCCGAGATCTGCAACCGCATGTATAAGGAAATTCATGACAATCCTGATTGCGGCGATGTCATGGCCCACGAGGAAGATGAGGCGTTCCACGTTAATAACTTTGCCTGGGGTAATGCCCGTGGGCGGCAGAAAAATTACTGGAACCATGAACGTGAAGAAAAGTGGACTGCGATCAGTGAAAGCGTTCGTCTGCGATGGACAGGCTGCTATAACTGCCCGAAGGATTGCCATCAGGCAATAAAGTATCCGGGCAGGCCCGTGTATTTCCAGAAATGCTACAGCAAGCTCACCTATGCCATGGCGGCCTATGAAGAGCTGGATTTCGATTATGATTTCCTTGGAGTTACCCAGGCCTACGGGTTTGACGGTTTCTCTACACCGCAGGTTCTGGCCTTTGCCATTGAGCTCTACGAAGCCGGCATTCTGACAGACGAGGATCTTCCCGATTTCCCTCCGGACGGCGCGGGAAGATTTTTCTATCTGATTGAAAAAGTGGTTCGCCGGGAAGGAAGGGTTGGAGATGCTTTAGCAAATGGCGTTTATCATGCCGCCCGCCAGATCGGTAACGGCGCTGAGGTGTACGACCACAATACCATGAAGAAATTCGAGCAGGTGCCGCTCAAGCTGGGAATGATCAATTACCCTTATTTCCTGATGTATGCCACGGGTGAAAAGATGAATATCACCCAGATCGAAGGATCCTATCCCCAGATACCCATCGAAAATATGGAAGAGAGACAGGCGTTTGTCGACAGATGGGATGCCGCGCCGGAAAGATTCAAAAAATGGTTCATGGAATGGGAGCCGCGTGCACATCCGACCGTTGAAGCGTCTATCAACATCTGCGACTGGAACGAGACAATGCATTATATTGATGATGCCATTGGAACCTGCGCCTGGCTGTCGTCATTCCGGGGGCAGTTCGGCGGAAGGCCCCCCTACCATATCTACAACCTGCCGGAATTGATCTCGCTGTCCACCGGCATGGAGCTGGATTCAGAAGGGCTGTGGAACATAGCGGCCCGGAACCGGAATCTTGTCAGGGCCCTCAATATCAGAAGAGGAATGAGAAGAGTTGATGAAGCGCCTCCGGCCGATCACTGGAAGGTGAGAGACCCCGAGATGGAGCAAAAACTGCTTGATTCGTACTATGAATTCAAAGGGTGGAACAATGACGGTATTCCCACCAAAGAAACTTTGGACGCTCTCGGTCTGGATTATGTAAGCGAAGACTTCATAAAAAGAGGCATTTTGACCGATTAGCACGGGTGCCTCATCCTGAAAGTCCTTGAAAACAGTGAAGAACTAATAGGTAAGGGGATTGACGCTTATGGGCAAGTCAACTACAAAAATCGTTAAAGAGATAAAAGTAAATCTGGACAAATGCATCGGCTGCCGTGCCTGTGAGCTGGCCTGTTCCGGGTTTCATGCCAACCCGAAATACAGCAGCACAAATCCGGCGCGGTCCCGGATCCGCGTGATTGTGGACGAACTGAACGATGTCTATGTTCCGATACGCGCCGGCGATTATACTCCGGCCGAATGTACCGGCAGGCATGCTTTTACGATTAACGGAAAGGAATACCCGGAGTGCAGTTTCTGCGGGGTTTCCTGTCCGGCCAGAGATCTGTTCAAAGAACCGGATTCCGGTCTCCCGCTGAAATGCGATATGTGCGAGAGCATTCCGCCCTTATCCGAACCCATGTGCGTTCATGTGTGCCGACCCGGCGCCCTGACCTACGAAGAACGGGAAGAGGAGCGTGGAGAAGAAGAGCCGCAGCTGGGTGAGATGGAAATCGGATTGGAATCACTGGTAAACAAGCATGGGTTGAAGAAGGTAATGGACACCGTTGCCCGATTGTCAAAGAAGGGCTAACCCTTTAGTAAGTTAGAAGTTGTTTCTGCGGTATTTCAGCAGAAAACAACTTCGTTAACGCACTTATCCTGTTTATCAGGGCAAGGCGAAAGACGAGGACTAAAAAAAGTGGAAACTGTCGCCCCCTTCAAAGAGATAATTGATGTCATAAAAGAGCAAGGCGGAGATGCCTTCAAATACTGCTATCAATGCGGATTATGCGATGTGGTCTGCCCGTGGAACAGGGTTAGGGACTTTAGCATGCGCAAGCTGATCCGGGAGGCCACCTTCGGTCTGACTGACATTGAAAGTGAAGATCTGTGGCGCTGTACTACCTGCGGAAGATGCCCACAGAACTGCCCCAGGGGAGTGAAGCAGATCGAATCCGGTGTTGCTTTGCGCAAGATTGCCACAGAGAATGAAGTGTTTCCGGGTCCCATCGCACCGATTCGCACCGTGAGCGTAGGGCTGCTGGGTGAAGGCAATCCCTTTAACGAAGAGCGCAAAAAAAGGGCGGACTGGGCCGAAGGTCTTTCTGTAAAAACCTTTACCGAGGGTATGGAGGTTCTGTATTTCTCCTGCTGCTATTTAAGCTATGCCCCGAGATTAAAGAAGGTGGCTGCTGCCACGGCCAGTATTCTCAACAAGGCCGGAGTCAAATTCGGAATTCTCGGCTCCAAGGAGAGCTGCTGCGGCGAAAGCATCCGCAAGACCGGCAACGAAGATCTGTTCAAGCGCCTGGCAAAAGACAACATCAAGGCTTTTGTGGATAACGGAGTGAAGAAAGTTCTTGTTTCCTCTCCCCATAGCTATCATACCTTCAAGAACGAGTATCCTGAGTTCATGGTGAATTTTGAAGTGGTTCATATTTCAGAATACCTGCATGAACTCATCAGCAGCGGCAGGCTGAAGCTCACCAAAGAGTACGAGAAAAAAGTCACCTACCATGACCCTTGTTACGCCGGGCGGCATAACGGCATATTTGATCAGCCGCGGGAAGTATTGAAGAGTGTTTCCGGCCTGGAACTGCTTGAGATGCCTGATGCACGTGAGAACAGTCTCTGCTGCGGAGGCGGCGGCGGAAGGATCTGGGTGGAGACTCCAAAGAGTGAAAGATTTTCGGACATTAGACTGCAGCAAGCCATAGATGTAGGAGCCGGGGTTCTGGCTACTTCCTGTCCCTACTGCATTACCAATTTTGAAGACAGCAGGTTATCGCTGGAGGATAGTGAAGCTCTTGAAATCAAGGACATCACCGAAATTATCGCGGAACTGATCTAGGATACCTCAAAAGGACGCTACAGTGGAAAATGAACTAGCCCAGAAAAATCTAATAGACGTTTTGGTTGTCGGCGGAGGCATCAGCGGTATTCAGGCGTCTCTCGATCTGGCCAACTCGGGTTTCAAGGTCTATCTGATCGACAAATCGCCGGCTATTGGCGGCAAGATGGCGCAGCTGGACAAGACCTTTCCTTCCAATGACTGCTCCATGTGCATTGAGTCGCCCAAGTTCAACGAATGCAGCCGGCATCCCAATATTGACATCCTGACCTACACCGAAGTTGACACCGTCAAAGGCAAACCGGGCAATTTCAAGGTGTCCCTGATCAGGAAACCGAGATACGTCATTGAAAGCAAATGCACCGGCTGCAATATTTGTGCGGAATACTGTCCGGTAAAGGTTCCAGACAAATACAATCAGAACCTGTCCACCAATAAAGCCATCCATATCTACTTCTCCCAGGCACTGCCGCTGATACCCTACATAGATCCGGAAACCTGTCTGTATCTGAAAGACGGCTCCTGTGCCATCTGTGAAGGCGTCTGCAAACCCAGGGCCATTGACCTCCATCAGGAAGAAGAGACCATTGAAGTGGAAGTCGGTGCCATAGTACTGTCACCCGGTTTTGAAACCTTTGATCCCAAACTGCGGGGCGATTATGGCTACGGAGTCTTTGACAACGTCGTAACCAGCCTTGATTATGAACGCATCCTCTGTTCCACTGGACCCTACGAAGGGACCATCCGACGGCCGTCCGACAAGAAGCACCCCGAGAAAATCGCCTGGATCCAATGCGTCGGCTCCCGCCAGATTATCCCGGGCGGCAACAGCTACTGTTCGGCCGTCTGCTGCGCCTACACCCAGAAACAGGTCATATTGACCAAAGACCACGACGCCGGTATGGAAGCCACCATATTCCACAACGACATCCGGGCCTTCGGCAAGGATTTCGAGCGGTTCTATCAAAGGGCGGAAAACCTCCCCGACGTCAGATTCATCAGGAGTTACGTCTCGGTCGGCAAGGAAATGCCTGACAGCAAAAACGTAACCATCCGCTACTCGACCACTGACAACGGCGTAAAAGAAGAAGAATTCGATATGGTAGTCCTCTCGGTCGGCCTGAATCCGCCCGCCGATGTCCAGGGACTGGCGACCACCTTTGGTGTTGAACTTACCAAACACGGCTTCTGCAAAACAAATCCTCTGAATCCGATTGAAACCACCCGTCCGGGCATATTTATCAGCGGCGCGTTTGCGGGTCCCGTAGATATTCCCGAATCGGTTGTCGCTGCCAGCGGGTCCGATGCCCTTTGCAGTCATCTGTTGTCATACCGCCGCGGTGATCTGTCCAGGGAAAGGGTCTATCCCCCCGAGAAGGATGTCTCCGGAGAGGAACTGAGGATCGGGGTTGTCACATGCCTGTGCGGAGCCAACATCGGCCGGGTGGTTGATACTCCTTCCGTTGCCGAGTACGCAGGCAACCTGCCCAACGTTGTGTATTCCCAGGAGAACCTGTTCGCCTGTTCCACCGAGAATGCCCAGCTGATTGCGGATGCCATCGTGGAGCACAAGCTCAACCGCGTGGTACTGGCGGCATGCACACCACGGACTCATGAGCCGCTCTTCCGGGATACCTGCCGCGAGGCCGGACTCAATCAGTATTTCTTCGAATTCGCCAATATCCGGGAACACTGTTCCTGGTGTCACTCCAAGGACAAGGACGGCGCCACCCAGAAGGCCAAAGACATCGTCCGGATGTCAGTGGCGCGGGCTGCCCACCTGGAGCCGTTGCAGGAATTCCAACTGCCAGTTACCAAGGTTGCCCTGGTGATTGGCGGCGGCGTGGCAGGCATGACCAGCGCCCTGAACATGGCCAATGTAGGCTTTGAAGTGTACCTGCTGGAGAAATCCAGCGACCTTGGAGGCATGGCGCGGCGGATACACTACACCCTGGATGGAGTCGATGTTCAGCCGTTCCTGGATGACCTCGTCAAAAAAGTTTACCGTCATCCGAAGATACATGTATCCCTGGATGCCGTCATCACCGACGTTTCCGGATATGTGGGGAATTTCGTAACCAAAGTCACTTCTGAAGGCAGATCCAAAGAGATACTTCACGGCGCTGCCATCATCGCCACCGGAGCCGATGAATACAAGCCGGTCGAATACCTGTACGGGCAGGATGACAGGGTAATGACCTCGCTCGAACTGGAAGACCGTATCTCCAAAAACGATGAGCAGGTACTGGGCGCCCAGAGCTTGGTAATGATCCAGTGTGTCGGTTGCCGGCAGACGGACAGAAACTACTGCAGCCGGGTATGCTGCAGCCAGTCCATTAAGAATGCCCTGAAACTGAAAGAAACCAATCCCGGCATGGATATTTATGTCCTGTTCCGGGATATGCGGACCTACGGATTCAAAGAGGATTACTACCGGGAAGCTTCAGAGAAAGATGTAAAGTTCATCCGATATGAACCGGCTGACAAGCCGGTAACGGAACAGGCTGTGGAGGGCGGCCAGCCGATTATCAGGGTAACGGTCAAGGATCCGATCCTGGGCAAGATGCTGGCAATCGATGCCGACCTGCTCGTTTTGGCAGCTGCGGTTATTCCGTCAGCGTCAACCCAGCAAATGGCCAAACTGTTCAAGGTCGCCATGAACCCGGACGGTTTCTTCCAGGAAGCCCATGTGAAACTCAGACCGGTTGATTTTGCCGCGGACGGCGTGTTCCTGTGCGGGCTTGCCCACTATCCGAAACATTTGTCGGAAACCATCACCCAGGCCTACGGAGCTGCCGGACGCACCATCAATCTTCTCACCGGTGACACGGTCACCGCCTCCGGCGCGGTCTGCGAAGTGGATGAAAACGACTGTGTATCCTGCGGAGCCTGTATCACCGCCTGTACTTACGGCGCCATAGAGTTCCAGGACACACCGAAGGGCAAAAAAGCCGTTGTTAATCCGATTCTCTGCAAGGGTGACGGCCTCTGTAACGCCAAGTGTCCGACTCAAGCCATCAAATTAAAACACTACACAGATGATGAGATCTTCTCACAGATTGATGCATCGGTTCCGGATGATGAACGTAAAAGCCATTAAATGAATCAAGCCGGAACTGCGGGCTTGGGAAGGAGATCACACAATGAGTACAGAACTTGAGCATAAACCAAGAGTAGTCGGATTCCTGTGTACGTGGTGAGCATACGCCGCGGCGGACCTGGCTGGAGTTTCCAGACTGCAATATACAACTGAAACAAAGATTATTCGTGTAATGTGCTCCGGCAGGGTCGATATGGCCTTTGTCCTCAGAGCCTTCGCAAACGGAGCAGACGGTGTGTTTATCGGAGGCTGCTGGTTAGGTGAATGCCATTATGTTACCGAGGGCAACTACGACGCCTTGAGCATGATGCATCTGTCCAGAAAAGTACTCGAGCAGGTCGGGATTAACCCCCAAAGACTTAGGCTCGAATGGATTGCCGGTTCCGAGGGCATGCGTTACGCCGAAGTTATGAACGATTTCGGCAAAAAGCTGAAAGAGATGGGACCGATCGGCGTCGGAGAAGGAATCAATCCGGAAGGATTGAAGCTCAAGTTTGAAGCTGTTAAAAAAATACTCCCTTTTCTGAAGCTGGTCGAACGTGAGCGGTTAAGAGTCAGATTTAAAACCGAAGAGGAATACAACGAGTTTTTCGGCAGTGACGAAGTAAACAAATTAATCAGTGAACTGGTCGCGGACAAATTGGCCATCAGCCAGATTACGACGCTTCTGGGAAGAAACCCGCTCTCGACCAAGGAAATATCCGAGGTATTGCATCTGCAGCCGTCAGATGTAGCAAGATACCTCAATAGTTCGGCAAGACAGGGGCTGGTCCGGTATGATACAGCCCGGAAACATTATGCCATCGCCTGAACTTCAGGAGCGGAAAAGCGGAAAGACGAAGAGTGGAGCAGGAGAGGCTATGGATAACAACCAGATCGACCGGATAATTGATAAACACGAGTGCGAAGCCAGTTCACTTATTCAGATATTGCTTGATATCCAGAGTGAATGTCATTGGCTCCCCAAGGAAGCTCTTGACAGGGTCAGTGAAAAACTGCAAGTGCCAATGAGCAAGATACAGCACATCACCACTTTTTATAAATCCTTCAGCCTGGTCCCCAAGGGTCGTCATGAGATTCACATCTGTATGGGAACCGCCTGCCATGTTCGCGGTGCTCAGCGTGTCCTCGACCTTGTTGAGGACCAGACAGGGATTAAACCGGGTGAAACCGACATTGATCTGAAATTCAGTCTGGAAACCGTTAACTGTCTCGGTTGCTGCGCATTAGGTCCGGTAATGGTGGTTAATGGCGAATATCATGGAAATATAGTGCCGTCCCAGATTGAAGCCACCTTGAAAAACTACGAGTAAGGGTAATATTATGCCAAGGATAAACTCCTCTGCCGAACTGGAAGAAATACGTAAGGATATCCTGTCAACAAGAGATCCCGACAAGCCCTGTATTACGCTCTGTTCCGGTTCCGCCTGTCAGGCTACCCATTGTAAAAAAGTAGCTGCGGCCCTTGAGCTGGAAATGGAAAAACAGGGGTTGACGGAAAAGGTGCATCTCAGAAAAACCGGTTGTCACGGCTTTTGCGAGAAGGGCCCCATTATTGTAATTTACCCTGAGGGTGTCTGTTATCTCCAGGTTAAACCTGAAGATATTCCCGAGATAGTCACACAAACCCTGATGGAGAAGAAGGTTGTAGAACGTCTGGTTTATGTTGACCCGAACACGGGTGAAAAAATAACCCATGAAGACGAAATACCCTTTTACAAAAATCAGGAACGTCTGATCCTTGGACCCAACACACAGATAGATCCCAAAAGCATCGAAGATTACCTGGCGGTTGGCGGATATCAGGCCTTGACCAAAGTATTTTCAGGGATGACACCCGATCAGGTTATCGGAGAAGTTAAAGCGGCAAGCCTGAGAGGGCGGGGAGGCGGAGGTTTTCCGGCCGGAGTCAAGTGGGAGGCTGCCCGCAACACTCCCGGTGATACAAAATATGTGATTGTCAACTGCGACGAGGGCGATCCAGGCGCTTACATGGACAGGTCGCTTATGGAAGGCAATCCTTTCTGTGTTCTGGAAGGCCTGCTGATAGGAGCCTATGCCATCGGTGCTAACGAGGGATACATCTACGTTCGGCAGGAATACCCGCTGGCGGTAGAGAATGTAACCTTCGCGATCAAGAAGGCCGAGGAATACGGGTTCCTGGGCAAAAACATCCTGGGGTCCGGTTACGATTTTAACATCAAGGTCCATATGGGCGCCGGCGCCTTTGTTTGCGGTGAGGAAACCGCTCTGATCAGGTCGCTGGAGGGCAAGGTGGGGGAACCCAAGGCCAGACCGCCATACCCGGCTGTCAGAGGACTCTGGGACAAGCCGACCAATATAAATAACGTTGAGACCTGGGCCAATGTTCCCCTGATTATCAACAAAGGAGCTGCTTCTTTTGCCTCAATCGGCACTGAGAACAGTAAGGGCACCAAGATCTTCTCACTGGTCGGCAAGGTTAATAACACCGGTCTGGTGGAAGTCCCCATGGGCGTGACCTTGCGGGATATTGTCTATAAAATTGGCGGCGGCATCCCGGGCGGCAAGACGTTCAAGGCCGTGCAGACAGGCGGTCCGGCCGGCGGATGTATGCCGGAATCTCTGCTGGATATGCCGGTTGATTTTGATCAACTGACCAAGGCCGGCTCAATGATGGGTTCAGGCGGCATGATTGTCCTGGACGAAGAGACCTGCATGGTGGATTTTGCCAGATATTTCCTTAACTTCCTGGCCGATGAATCCTGCGGCAAATGCGTTCCCTGTCGGGAAGGGGTCAAGCAGATGCGCAAGATACTGACCAACATAACCAGGGGGAAGGGAAAAAAGGGTGACATCGAACTTCTGGAGGAGCTTTCCGAAGTAGCCGGCAGCTCGGCACTCTGCGCGCTGGGCAAGGGCGCACCCAATCCGGTGTTGAGTACGCTGCGTCACTTCAGGGATGAATACGAAGCACACATAAACGATTGCAAATGTCCGGCCTATACCTGCAAGGACCTGATCTCGTACTACATTGACCCGGAGAAATGCCAGGCCTGCATGAACTGCGGCAGGAAATGCCCGGCCGAGGCGATTGACGGCGGCAAAAACCTGATCCATATGGTTATCCAGGAAAAGTGCACCAAGTGCGGATCCTGTCTTGAAGCATGTCCCGCCAAATTTGGAGCGGTAAGGAAGATATCCGGCGAGCCGCTTCCGGCTCCGATCCCTGAAGAAGCACGGACGATAGTCAGAAAGAGCAAACAACCATGAGCGAACTACTAATTCAGATAGATGGCAAGGAAGTCTCTGCACGGGCCGGCGCGACCATTCTGGAAGCCGCTCAAAGCGTTGGAATATCCATTCCGACACTCTGCCACCACGAGAAACTGGAAGCATATGGCGGCTGCAGAATCTGTTCAGTTGAAATCGATTCCCGCGGCAGGACAAGTGTTGTGGCAGCCTGTCTTTTTCCGGTCGAACAGGATCTGGTTGTAAGGACCAGAACCCAGAAGATCGAAAGAATCCGGAAATCACTGCTGGAGATGATGATGGCTCACGCTCCGGACTCCGAGCCGTTGCAGGCTCTGGCTCAGGAGTATGGAGCCGACAAGGACCGCTTTGAAAAAGAAGCCTCTTTCTGCATTCACTGCGGCCTGTGCGTAAGGTACTGTGCCGAGGTCAAGAAGGCGAATGCCCTTGGCTTTATTGACCGGGGAGCACGGAAGGAGATCAACTTCGTTCCGGAAATAGCCGCCAAAGAGTGCTGGGAGTGCAAAGAATGCTTTCCGCTCTGCCCCACATCGGCACTGCAGGCAGCCTTCGTCTTATGTAAGTCGTTGAGCTTTCCGCCGGAATCCAAGACGGAGAAATAGGCAGCGATTACATTGGTTCCGGATGGAGCCGGAATGCTGGCCGGGTTGATACTACAGGCGCTTAGGTGAAGGGATGACTGCAATGGATAAGGAGCTGATTAGAGACTTTGCCTTGAATCTCGGTGTTGACTATGTCGGCTTTACCGCAGCCGAAAGCTACAATAGTCCCCGTTCTCCGGAGTTGACTTCCCTGATGCCGGAGGTACGGTCGCTGGTTGTCCTGGCCTTCAGGGAGCTGTCCACCTGTGAGAGTCAAAGCCCGCAGATTGCCATGTCCGGCCGCATGGACGTGATGGAGTTTTCACGGTCCGTCAATTATCGACTGGCAGGTTATCTGGAGCGTTCCGGCAGCAAGGCGATGACTGTTCCGGCCTCTTACCCGATGGAGATGAGTGCGTCCACCAAGGGCTCCATAGGTGAAGTCTCGCTGCGGCACGCGGCCGTTGCCGCAGGACTTGGAACATTTGGCCGCCACAACATCGTCATCCACCCGAAACTCGGTACAAGGGTAATCTTTTCAGCCATCCTCACCAGTCTTGATCTCCCTTCAGACACACCGGTATCTGAAAACCTCTGCCTGCAGTGCGACGCCTGCGTTAACTCCTGCCCGGGCAATGCATTGGCCGTGCCGGGACAGACCAATGTCGGCCGGTGCCTTGGTAAAAGCCAGCCTTACGGAATTGGCGGATCAATCAAGTTCTGGTCCAAGTATGAAGAGGCTGACGGCCAGGAACGGCAGGCCATGCTGAAGGATCCGGAGTACTGGAAGTTATACCAGGCCGGATTCATCGGTTTTCAGTATTTCTGCTTTAACTGCATGAAATCCTGCCCCGTGGCTCAATTAAAGGGGAGGGAGCATGACTGACTGTTTCCGCTATTACCTGCGTGTCCGTTACTCCGAGTGTGATGCCCAGAAGGTGGTGTTCAACGCCCGGTATGCCGAATACGTCGATATTGGAACAGTTGAATTTCTTCGTGCGAGTTGCCCGGATTACGGCTTTTTTGAGTATCATCTCGTAAAGCAGACGATAGAATGGTTTGCTCCCGCCCGTTTTGATCAGGTTCTCGAGCTGTCCGTATCCGTGCAGCATATCGGCACAACATCATTCACTATTATAACCGAACTGCGTGTTGCCGGCAGTGAACAGGTCATTTCAAGGGCAGAAACAATCAATGTCTTCATTGATGAAGCATCAATGAAAAAAACTTCCATCCCGCCCGACCTCCGGACAGCCATGGAGAGGGGCGCACCCGGTGCAGTCGTTGACCATGCCGGATATTTCAGCTCACCCGGAACGGTCTGAAAGCTGTTGTTTTTCAGCGAATTCAACTTACATATGCGCTGGTGCACGGTCAGGTAAAAATACCTTAAATTATTCTTGACATTTAAATCGGTATTGAAGTACTTGTTTACAAAATAAAACTGCCTCGGTTACTAAACGCATCCGGATATATTTGACACACAAACAACAAGGAGGATTTTAAATGGCCACAACAGACGAGATTATTGCCAGGACCGCCCCGGCGCACCTGATTGACCACAATCTGGTTGACACAGATGTGGAGAAACTTTGTGACGGCATGGTTCGTTACGAAAAACGTCCCGCGCGTCGTAAAGACGGCAGCGTAGCGGAAGGTCTCTACAACGCCTGGATCATCCTGAATAACCCGAAGCAGTTCAACTCCTACACGACCGACATGGTGAAAGCCACCATTCTGGCCTTCCGCCGTGCCTCCGCAGATCGTGAAGTTAACGCAGTAGTCTTTACCGCCGTGGGCGACAAAGCGTTCTGCACCGGCGGCAACACCAAGGAATACGCCGAGTATTATGCCGGCAACCCTCAGGAGTACCGCCAGTACATGCGCCTGTTCAATGATATGGTCTCGGCCATATTGGGCTGCGATAAACCGGTAGTCTGCCGGGTTAACGGCATGCGGATTGGCGGTGGACAGGAGATCGGCATGGCCTGCGACTTCACCATTGCCCAGGATCTTGCCAACTTCGGTCAGGCCGGCCCCAAGCACGGTTCAGCGGCCATCGGCGGCGCCACCGACTTCCTTCCGGTAATGATCGGCTGCGAGCAGGCCATGGTTTCCGGCACCCTCTGTGAGCCTTTCTCGGCCCACAAAGCTGCCCGTCTCGGCATTGTCTGCGACGTGGTGCCGGCACTCAAGATAGGCGGCAAATTCGTTGCCAACCCTACGGTAATAACCAACACGATGCTTGACGAATACGGCCGGATTATACATGGCGAGTTCAAGACCGGCGCTGACTTCAAGGCCGGTCAGGCCCTGATCAAGGAAGGTGAAGTTGACCTGAGTATGCTGGACGAGAAGGTAGAGGCTCTGTGCGCAAAACTGATCGAGACCTTCCCGGAGTGCATGACCAAGAGCCTTGAGGAACTGCGCAAGCCCAAACTGCACGCCTGGGACCTCAATAAAGAGAATTCCCGCGCCTGGCTGGCGCTCAACATGATGAACGAAGCCCGCACCGGCTTCCGCGCTTTCAATGAAGGCACCAAGGAAACCGGCCGTGAAATCGATTTCGTGAAACTGCGTCAGGGTCTGGCAAAGGGAACACCCTGGACTGAAGAGCTGGTAGAGAGCCTGATGCCGGCTGTGAAGGGGTAAATCTCAAAAGCCGTCGCGCAACCGGAAGCGGATTGGCTGCTTCCGGTGCGCGATTAAGTTAAATTGCAGTGTTCTCGGTATTCCTGGCTTTTTCGTCCAGTACACTTCGAATCTTTCTCAGAAGCTGGCTGGGGGATATTGGTTTATTAATCTGATGGACATCTTTTCCAGGCACGGCTTTCTGAAACAATGACTCGGGTGCGTAGCCGCTGATAAAGATAATCTTTATTCCCGGCTGCAGCTTGCTGATTTCGTCGAACGCTTCTTTTCCGTTTTTTTTCGGCATTATGAGATCGAAGAGCAGCAGCTTGATTGACTCCCTGCCTGTCATGAATTGTCTGACCGCGTCCTCACCGTCTATTGCCTCAACAACGGTATAGCCGAATTCTTCCAATACATCCTTAACCATAGCTCTGACCATGTCGTTATCCTCGGCCAGGAGAATTGTTTCAGTTCCGCGGTCTGGCGGCTCTTGAGGAAGTACCACGCTTTCTTCGGCTGTTTCCGCAGCAGCAAGCGGCAGATAAACTCTGAATGTTGACCCTAAGCCGGGCTCACTGTAGACATTAATATAACCTTCATGCTGCTTTATGATGCCGTACACGACAGCCAGTCCAAGCCCTGTTCCTTTGCCGGTATCCTTTGTTGTGAAAAAGGGGTCGAAAATATGCTGCCGGGTTTCCTTATCCATCCCTTTGCCGGTGTCTGAAGCGGTCAGCAGCGCGTATTCGCCCGGCTTGCCGTAGCCGTGAGCGGAAACAAACTCTTTATCCAGAACTACCTTCTCTGCAGTCACGGTCAATACTCCGCCGCCCGGCATGGAGTCTCGTGCATTGGTTGCCAGATTCATCAGCACCTGCCCGATTTGATGTTCATCGGCCTGGATCACTATCGGCAACTCCTGAAGCACGGTCCTGCACTCCACATCTTCGCCTATCACCCGGGACAGAAACTTTTCAATTTTCCTGATGGACGCATTCAAATCAACAGCCTTCCGCTCGCTGACCTGTTTTCTGCTGAACAGGAGCAGATCATTCGTAAGGTGGCTGGCCCTGGTTGCAGCCTCCAGTACCTGCTCCACGTACTTTTTTTGTGGGTCATCATCAGCCATCTTCATAAGGGCTAAACCGCCAAAGCCGGTTATCGCCATAAGGATGTTGTTGAAGTCGTGGGCAATTCCGCCGGCCATGGTGCCGACCGCCTCCATCTTCTGACTCTGAAGGAGCTGTACTTCCAGCTTTTTACGTTCGGTAATATCTTTGGCATAATGCACCACGCCGCGAACTGCACCATCTTTTTTAAAAAGTGGAAAGCAGGAAATCGAGAGCCAGCGATTAAGGCTTGGTTCAAACCGCTCCGCCTCGGAACTGTGCCCTGTCCGTACGGCAGTGAACATAGGGCAGCCCTCTACCGGTTCTCCATGTCTGTGAAACAGCTCGAAACACTTTTTTGAGCGGATTTTATCGGGTGAGGCGTCAAGCATCATGCTGCAGGCTTTGTTTGAAAGCAGAACGTTGAATTCGGTGTCATGGATAGTTACGCAGTCGCTTATAGAATCGAAGGTTTCCTGCCACTCCTGCACCTTGTCATCAATGGTTGCATTGGCTGCCTCAAGCTCCCTGACCTTCTGTTCAAGTTTTTTTACAACAATCTGGCTGTATTTCCTGAGAAACTCCTCCTCTTCATCAAACAATTCCCTGCTGGCAACCGTTTCTTTATTGCACTTGCACTTCTCAAGTGCAATTACAAGCTCTTCCCAGAACTCCTGAGGATCCTTGGGCTTGCGGATGAAAGCCACAGCGCCTAAAGACAAGGCGAGTTCAGACTCTTTATATCCGGTATATACAGCGGAATAATAAACAAAGGGAATGGAATGCAGTTCAGCGTTCGTCTTGATACTCCTCAGGAACTGAAAACCGTCCATAATCGGCATGAGAGCATCTGAAATTATCACGTCAGGCTTCTCGATATTTGCCAGTCGCAGCCCTTCCTTCCCGTTTGAAGCTTCGATGACCTGGCAGCCGCGATGTTCCAGATTGAGTTTCAGCAGGTACCTGTCTTCGGCGATGTCTTCGACAATGAGTATTTTCATAAAGTCATGAATCCTTTTTAAATATATCTTTATTAGCAGTCTCATGCTCCATAACTTTGATACAGGCCTGTACCACCTCAGGGTCCAGCTGGCTGCCGGCACAACGCCTGAGCTCCTCCATCGCTCTTTCACTGCCCAGCGCCAGGCGGTATGGACGGGTGACAGTCATTGAATCGTATGCGTCGGCAACGCTGATAATCCTGGCTGCCAGCGGAATGTCATCATGGCCAAGTTGCCGCGGGTAACCGGTTCCGTCAAAATGCTCGTGATGGTAACGAATCAGCGGGATGATATCCTTTAGCTGATCAATTGCAGCCAATGCATCAGCCCCACGGTCAGGGTGCCCTTTGATGATTGAATACTCATCCTTGGTCAGAGGAGTCATTTTGTCTAGCAGCGTGTCGTAGGTGCCTATTTTGCCTATATCGTGCAGCAGAGCGCCCAGATGAACCGTCTTGATAATGTTTTCGTCAAGACACATTCCTTTCGCAATATTTACCGCAATTCCCGCCACACGCTCGGAGTGCCCCATGGTCCAGGGGCTCTTGGCATCAAGAAGATTGACCAGCACCTTGACCACCTGAAGGAACATTTTCTCCAGTTCCCTGACCTTTTCTTCCAGCTTGCCGACAACCACATGGCTGTATTCCTTCAGATACTGCTCCTCCTCGCTAGACACTGCCGGCTCAAAAACTTTTTCACCGGTTTCGAGCCTTTTCAGCAGGGTTTGCACCTCACTCCACAATCTTTCAGGTTCCATGGGTTTGACAAGGAATGCCTCAGCCCCTTGGGATCGGGCCAGCTTTTCCTCCTCATGTCCGGTATACACTGCGGAATAGAAGATGAACGGTATTTTGCCCAGAATCTTATCGGCTTTGATCTCGCGCAGAAAACCGAAGCCATCCAGAACCGGCATCAGTGCATCGGAAATGATCAGATCAGGCTTATGCTCCAATGCCATGACCAGACCTTCCCGGCCGTTTTCAGCTTCCACCGTCTCGCATCCGTGGGCTGAGAAAATAAGGCGGAGAATAGATCGGTCAGGTGATTTGTCATCAACGATGAGGACTTTCATGGTTAACCTCGATAATTTCAGAGTCCGGCAATTTATCCACCGGTTTCATCATGATTTTCCCTCTTTGCATTACAATGTCTCTAAACCCTCACAGGAATCGTCATTGTGAAAGTGCTGCCGCTCCCGATTTTGCTGGCAACAGTTATGTCGCCATGCAGTATCTCCACAATGATTTTTCTGGTCAGGTATAGTCCCAAACCAGTTCCAAGGACAGTGGCGGTGAGATGTGACTGGATTCTGCTGAACGCCTGAAACAGTTTTGCCTGATCTTCAGCCCCGATGCCGATGCCGCTGTCGGTTACGGAAATTGTCAGTTTTCCTTTTCTTACGTCGTGCCGGACGGCAACCGTAATTTCGCCATGTTCAGTAAACTTCAGGGCATTACTGAGCAGATTGAGCAGGCATTGCATTAGCCGTCGTCTGTCAGTGCACATGGGCAGGCTGAGCTTTTGCATGCTCAAGGAGAGTTTCCTCTCCTGTGCTTCCTTGATGAAGGTTTGCTCCACTTCTGTGAGCAGTTCTGACAGCTCAAAATTATCGCGGCTGACTTCCAACATTCCCGCTTCAATTTTCGATACGTCAATCACATCGTTGATCAGGGAAAGCAGGTGCTTGCCGGAGCGGAGGATGGAAGTAAGGCTCTTCTTCTGTTCTTCATTCAAACTGCCGATCCATTCGTTGAGCAGGATGCTTGAAAAGCCGATCACCGAGTTGAGCGGGGTACGCAGTTCGTGACTCATGGAGGCTATGAACATGGATTTGAGCCGGTCCACCTCTTTCAGTTTTTCATTCGCCTGTTCAAGCTGTTTATTGGTCTCGTTTATATCCTCCAGCAGATACTGCATGGCCGTTTGGGAACGCTCCAGCTGAAGTGCTTTATCTTCCAGTTTTTCAGTTCGCTCGTTAACCAGTTTTTCAAGATGGTCGCGATGTCTTTCCAGCTCCTGATCAGCTCTTTTCTGCTCGGTAATATTCCGGATAATGGTAAGAAGGCATGACTGTCCGTTAATTTCAATGCTTTCACCTGACACGAGGCAATCCAGTATCGTCCCTGACCTTGTACGAAATTTTGCTTCCATATCCCGGATCTTTCCATGCTCCCTAATACCCGAAACATAAAGTTCGCGATCGTCCCGGCAAGCCCACAGATTCAGATCAACGGTAGAGTGGTTTAACACTTCTTCTGGCGAATATCCCGATTGCTGAATAAACACTTCGTTGAATTCAAAAATAAGCCCGTCGGACAGCCGGCTTATGACAATGGCATCGGGTGTCGCGTGAAATGCCTTGAGAAACTTTTCTTCCGAGTTGCGAAGTGCATCTTCAGCATTTTTACGCTTAGTAATTACTTCCGAGAAAAGAATAATGCCGCCAATCCTGCCCTCTGCTTCATGCCAGGGCCGAATTTCCCAGCGCACCCAATCCATTTTCCCATCTGCACGCGGGAATGGATCTTCTTCTGCATGTTCATATGCGCCCGCCAGACACCGGCGGTGGATTTCTCTCCAGCGTTCGGGAACTTCCGGGAACACTTCATAGTGCGACCGACCGATGACATCCTGATCAGACAGGCGATAGTCCGAAATAAAACGGCGGCTTGCAGCAATATAAGTCATATTTCTGTCAAACATGGCAATGGCCGCAGGTGAATGATCCATGAAAATTCGGAGTAACTCATCATTCCTGCGCCGTTTTTCCCCGGTCTGTTTGCTCTCCGGGATGTTTTCAGCGTTTGAACAGTTGTTGGGTTTTTCAAGCGGATTTTTGATCATTTCGTTATCAGATCCTTTTTCCTGGCAACGCTTTGTCCTGAGATTCAGAAATATATGCCTGTAAACCTCGAAGTTCAGCTCCTGAATGTCTTCAAGGGCCCCTGTTCCCGATTGTTATTTATGAACATGCCGCTGCTTTTTCCAGCTCTTTCACCCGCTCCCTCAGTTCCTTGATTCGGAACTCCCGGTCAACAAAAAACCTGTTGAACTTTTCAAGTTCGGCGTTTTTTTCTTCAAGTTCTCTGGTGCGTTCCTCCACCAGTACTTCGACTGCATCCAGTGTCGCCTGCAACTTGCCTGTAGCAGCCTGCAGAGCAGCTGTGCGCTGGGCAACCTGATCTTCAAAGTAATGCTGCAGACGGCTTAGCTGCAGGTGGGTACGAATTCTGGCGCGGGCTTCGTCGATATCAAACGGTTTGGTTATGAAGTCGGCGGCTCCCAGGGAAAATCCCCGGATTTTGTCGAACGGTTTGTCCAGCACGCTGAGAAATATGACAGGAATACGGTATCCGGCCTCGGTTGCCTTGATCTGCCGGCAGGTCTCATAGCCATCCATTTCCGGCATTACAATATCCAGCAGAATCAGGTCAGGCGGATTAACGTCCTGTACCAGTTCAACCGCTTTCTGACCGTTGGTGGCAACCGATATGCGATACGTATCTGAAAGGGCTCCGACGAGGTCGTGCACATTCTCCGGCACATCATCCACCACCAGGATGTTGATATTCGCGCCACCCGCAGAGTCGTGCAGGACTGGCTTCCTGCGATATCGCAGCAGTTCGAGCTGGGCCATCACCCGCACCTTGAGCAGGTCCGGGTTGACCGGTTTGGTGATGTAGTCGGCAGCGCCCATCTTAAGGCCTTTGGCCTCATCTTCCGCCTCAGACAATGCCGTTAGAAACATGACCGGAATCTCTGCCGTGGCCGGATCGGCCTTCAGCTTGCGCAGCACTTCATAGCCGTCCATGCCGGGCATTCTGATGTCCAGCAGGATCAAGTCAGGCTGTGGACCCTGCTGCGCCAGTTCCAGACATTTTTCTCCGCTGGTTGCTGCAATGACGGCGTATTTGTCTCTAAGGATGCTCATCACCGAGTGGATATTCTCGGCTACATCATCGACAATGAGGATTTTTGATTTGTCACTTGTTAATTCGGTCATTTCTGGTCCTTTGAAAACTGTATTCAGCATGCTCTACCGGAGACGTCGACTCAAGTCAGCTATTTCGGCAATTGCTTCGTCAATGGCGAAGATGTCGATTTTTTTTGCTATGTCGGCAATTGTTCCGGCTGTTTCCGTACCGGACAGACTTTTGCGCAGTTCAGCCAGAAGAAGATCGGCAGCTCCAAGATCGTTTTTCAGCAGGGAGGTCAGGGCCAGCAGCTTGGCCTGCAGCTCGTCACGATCAAACGACTCTGTTGACTCTGTCGGGGCATCAACCGGAGCGGTCAGTCCGTCTATCTCACACATGGTTTCCCGTAAAAGCTGACGCATCTGTTCAAACTGTTCCTCTGGAGGCATCGTACCATTCTTCAGCATTTCATCCAGTCCGGTTACGCAGGCAGTTAACGGTTTGGAAGCCAGATTGCCGCAAACGCCCTTGAGCGCATGGCAATATTCTTCGCCTGCCGACATCCCGTTTTCCTTGATCGTGCGCAATAACCTGTCTGCCGAGTCGGAATAGCGCTCCCGGAAGCGCCGCAACTGTTTTCGGTAGGCTTCCGGTTTGCCGCCGATGCGTCGAATGCCCTGAACCGCATCAAGATTTTTAAGCGCCAGCAGATCGGCGGGAATCTCCGGGGCATCAACTTCGGAATTGGTTGTTTCGGCTGCAGTACCTGAATCGATTCTGTTCACTTGCAGCCAATTTGCCAGGGTCGCCACAAACCGGGCCGGTGCAATCGGCTTGGTAACAAAATCGTTCATCCCAGCCTGCAGACATTTTTCAGCGTCTTCCGCCATTGCCATGGCGGTCATTGCTATGATCGGCAGAGACGCAAAACGCTCATCACCAGTCTGCCGGGCCAGTGCCCGGATACGCCGGGCCGCTTCCAGGCCATCCATTACCGGCATCTGGATGTCCATCAGCACGCCGTCATAGTGGTGCCTCTGCACCATTGCCACGGCTTCTTCTCCATTAACCGCCTCGTCCAGCGTTATGTCCAGGCTGCGCAGCAGTTCCACAGCGAACTCGCGGTTGATTTCGTTGTCCTCGACCAGCAGCAGGTGTCTTCCGGTAAAGTTGTGGGTTTTGATTGTGGCGGCGTCTAATCGATGCTTTTGATTGTCTGCCTCAAAGAACTGACTGCGCCCCAGTATGGACAAAATGGTGTCAAGCAGGGTGGATGGAGCCACCGGTTTGAGCAGGAAGCCATCCGCGCCGGACTGCTCCGAAAGTTTCATGACTTCTTCCCGTCCATAAGCGGTAACGATCACAATTTTGGGCTGGCGTGGAATGGCGCTGTCGGCATGAATCAGCCGGGTAGCCTCGTCACCGTTCATGCCGGGCATGCTCCAGTCCATCATGACAACATCAAAAGGATTATTGGCGGATGCTCGCAGCAGCTCGATGGCGGACCTGCCGTCGGCCGCGACACTGACATCCAGCTGAAAGGAACGCAGCATTTCGCCAAGAATATCCCTCGCAGCTTCGTTGTCATCCACCACCAGGGCGCGGATGCCTTTCAGCTGCGGCCCGGCCTGCTCCAGCAGCTCGTGTTGCCGGTCCCGGCTCTGCCGGACAGTCCTGAACGATACCGTGCAGCAGATGATTGTTCCGACGTCCGGATGTGAGCTTGCTATCCAGATGCGCCCGCCCATCAATTCCACCAGCATCTTGCTGATAGCCAGACCCAGACCGGTGCCGCCGAATCTGCGCGTAGTGGTTTGATCGGCCTGGGTGAATTTATGGAACAGGCTGTTCTGGATCTCGCGTGTCATGCCGATGCCGGTGTCACGCACACAAATCTCAAGGGTAATTCCGTTTGAATCGGCGCTTAGGCTGGAAAACGACAGTTCAACTTCGCCTGCTTCGGTAAATTTGATCGCATTGCTGCAGAGGTTGAGCAGTACCTGCCCCAATCGCAGCGGATCGCCGATAAGCCGCTGCGGGATATTCACATCACGGCGAATTAGAAATTCAAGCCCTTTACTCTCAGCCTGAAAGCTGATGGCATCGCTCAACTGTTCCAGCACGGTATCAAGGCTGAATTCAATCAACTCGATTTCCAGTTTGCCGGCTTCAATCTTGGAAAAATCCAGAATGTCATTAATGATCCCCAGCAGGGAATTGGCAGCATTCTGGGCCTTGCTGAGGTAGTTGTGCTGAGTGGGTGAAAGCTCGGTTCTCATGGCAAGGTAGAGCATGCCGAGGATAGCGTTCATCGGTGTACGGATTTCGTGGCTCATGTTGGCCAGAAAGTCGCTCTTTGCAATGGTGGCGGCTTCGGCTGCCTCCTTGGCCTTGATCAGCTGGGCTTCAGCCCGCTTAAGATCGGAAATGTCGTGCACGATTTTTGAAGCGCCGATAATCCTGCCGGCGGTGTCCTTAACCGGAGAGATAGTCACCAAAACCGGCACGCAGTCACCATTCTTTTTGATCCGGACAGTCTCAAAATGTTCGATGCGCTCACCGGATCTGATGCGTGCAAGGATTCTGGGCTCTTCATCGAGACGTTCCGGCGGAATGATTCTGGTCATCGGGGAACCGATCATTTCCTTTTCTGTGTATCCGAAAAGCCTTTGGGCCGCTGCATTCCAGCTCGTGATAATACCTTCAAGCGTCTTGCTGATGATGGCATCTTCAGAAGAGCTTACGATGGCGGCGAAGCGTGCCGAGTCAATCTCTGATAACTTTCGTTCGGTAATGTCCCGCACTATGCCGGTAAACATGTGCTGACCGTCAACCACCATCTCTCCAACCCCCAGTTCCATCGGGAAGGTGGAGCCGTCCTTGCGACGGCCCGCTACCTCACGTCCAATACCGATGATTTTTTTCACTCCGGTGCTGAGGTAGTTGCGCAGAAAACCGTCGTGAGCACTCTGGTAGGGTTCGGGCATCAGCAGCTTGACGTTCTGCCCGATTATTTCTGACGCAGTGTAGCCGAACAGGCGTTCTGCGGTCGGGTTCACGGTCTGTATAATGCCCTGCGCATTTATAGTTATTATGCCGTCCACAACGGTATCGATAATGCTGCGTACCGTCTCGGCCGACTTTTGCAGCTGTTTTTCCTTGTCCGCCAGCATCGAGCGCGTTGTCTGTACCTGGAGTTCATCTACAACGCAGCGTGCAAGATCAAGTAGGGCCGAGCGCTGCCCCTCACTAATCTTGCGCGGTACGCGGTCGATGGCACACAGGGTGCCTATGCGCTCGCCGCCGTCCAGTGCCAGCGGCGCACCTGCGTAGAAGCGGATGTCAGGCGCGCCGGTTACCAGGGGATTATCGGCAAAGCGCGGGTCGGAAGCGGCATCCTGAACACAGAACAGCTCGTCGCCGAGTATGGCATGGCCGCAGAAGGATATGTCGCGAGGTGTCTCGGTCGCATCCAGTCCCTGGCGCGATTTGAACCACTGGCGCTTGTCATCTATCAGGCTGATCAGCACGATGGGAGTCTGCAGAATATGCTGGGCGAGGCGGGTGTAACGGTCGAAACGTTCCTCTGCAGGGGTGTCGAGGATGTTCAGGGATCGCAGGGCGTGCAGTCTTGCAGCTTCGTTGGCTGGTGTGGCCGGTTCCTGCATGTCAGACCTCCGGATTTGTTGCGGCAGGTTGTGTTCCGTTTCTTAAAAAACTCTGGCAACAGAGTATACATAAGAAAAAATAATAATAAAGAAGGTTCCGGCGAATAAGCTCATTGTGATGTTGGCTTTTATCAACATTTTGCCGGATCAGTCCCATTCCCCCCGATCTTTATTTCGTTTGGAAACCGGAAGCCTTGAATCCCGATACACTTTCCGTTCTCCGGATGTGATGATTTAGTGTTTTGTGCAGGGTCGTGAGTTGGCAGGCAGGTTTGCAGGATTGAGCTCAAACGGAAAATAGAATTAATGATTAAGTTTCTTGAACAAGTATTTCCGTTCATGCTTCGCTGCCCTTCGAGATTGCTCAGGACAGGCCTCAGCAAGAACGGAAATACAGTAAGTTAATGTAATCCAAAAGTCCGTTCATCCTTATGTATGGAAGGGTGAAAAGATTTTTGAAAGAACCTCGATTTTCAATTCTTTGCAAATGAAAGCGCTGTACGCACATTGCCGACGAGGTTGATAAGTCTTGGACCGATATCATCTTCAATCATCTGTTTCGACAGTTGAAAAGACGCGCCGCTGCAGCTGAAAACCATGATAGTCCCGTCATCCAGGACCAGCGGTACTGCGATAGCGTGAACTTCTGTTCTCCAATTGCCGAGGCTCAAGCAATAACCGAACTGCTGGTATTCTGCCATCGCCTTATCAATGCCTTCCTTGACAGTCGGCCAATTCTGCTCATCACTTGTCTTGATCTGGTCCATCAATTTAATGCGCTCTTCCACTGGCATTGCGCACAGATAAGCTCTCCCCATCGAGGTCGTCGCGATGGGAATCTGCGAACCGACATCAAGCTGGACCGTGAATGTAGAGGTGTTCCGGTACGTGTCGATATAGATCATATTCAGCTGATCACGAATGCCCAGATTTACCGAGGCCTGTGTGTGCTCGGCCAGCGCCTGCATCAATGGCCGTGAAATGCGTCGGATGTCCATCCGGGCCAGCTTGGCATAGCCAAGGCTGATGACTGCATTTCCCAGGCAGTATTTATTGTTTGTTTTGGAAAAATCAAGATAACCAAGATCTGCGAGGGTGAATGTCAACCGTGAAACAGTTGATTTAGGCAATCCGGTTCTTTTCGAGATTTCCTGATTACCCAGATAATGATCACTGGGGTGGAAACAGCTCAGAACTTCAAGGCCCCGCGCCAGGGCTTCGACAAATTTGCGCTCATCTTCAGGAGACCTGTCCGGTTTGCTGTTTTTCTTCATGCCGTTACTCTCCACCGAATAATATTTGTATGTCAACTCATTGCAATGCAGATTTGCACAAACGTCAAGTAGTGTCAATCCTAAACAGCTATTTTGGGCATTGTATTCCGCTATGCAGTACTACGCGTGGCCGCCATATGTTGAGTGCCGGTAAAAATAAAAATGCAACATGCCGTATTTAAATGTGTTTGCATTGGTGCGGGCGCAGTTTAAAAAAAGTTATGCGATTGATATTTTTGTTTGCAAAAAGCATTGTTTATTGTATTCTTTGTTTGCAGTTCAATTGTGCCGCAGAGCGGAACTGGTTTGTGGGTAGAAAGCCACATAACAGGAGATGGAAGTCACGCTCTGTTTTTAATTCAGTATATGTTGACAAGGAAATATGTATTGTGGTACTCGAATGCTTAAATAACTCGGGTTCCATTTACCGCCAAGCAAGTTAATTGAGAATAATCACTGTCGACAAAAACAATGGCTCTATTCGCAACGGGCCGGTAAATCTGACTACGAGGAGGAAATTATGTATTTTGGACTCACTGACGAACAGAAGATGATGCAGGATATGGCCAGGGACTTTGCTCAAAAAGAGATCGTGCCCACCCTCAAGGATGACGAGGCGAATCATCGCTTTCGCCCGGAACTGGTCAAGAAGATGGCCGATCTCGGCTTTTTCGGCTGTGGTTTGCCTGAGGAGTACGGCGGTAACGGCTGCGGTTTCCTGGAGTCAGTCATTATAGCCGAGCAGCTTGCCATGGTCAGCGGCTCCTCGCGACTTCCGCTCAACATGCAGAACATAGGACCGGCCATTACGGTTAACAAGTTCGGCACAAAGGAGCAGAAAGAACGCTTTATTCCTGACTGGGTCAGCGCCGAGTCCTACGGTTTTTTTGCCATCACCGAGCCCAACTCCGGTTCTGACGTAGCCGGCATGGGAACCACGGCGACTGATTGCGGCGACCACTGGGAGCTTAACGGTCAGAAGATGTGGATCTCCAACGCTCATTTGGGCGATTGGGGCCTGGTGTATGCCATGAACGACAAGAGCAAGAGAAACAAAGGGATGACCTGCTTTATCGTTAACCTGAAAGGGAACGAAGGAATTGTCACCGCTCCGATAGAGACCAAGCTCGGTCTGCACTGTGCGCCTACCGGCGAGATATCCTTCAGTCAGGCCAAAATCCCTAAAGATTCGGTTCTGGGTGAGGTAGGGCAGGGTTTCCAAATCTGCATGTGGCAGCTCAATAACACCCGGATCAGCTGCGCTGCCGGTGCCCTCGGTATAGGTGGCGGCGCCATTGAAGCGGCCATCAATTATGCCAATGAGCGGACCCAGTTCGGCAAGAAAATCGGTTCCTACCAGATGATTCAGTCTCAGATCGCAGATATGGTTGCTGAACATGAAGCTGCCAAATTGCTGGTATACCAGGCAGCCTGGCTCAAGGACCAGGGACTTCCCAATCAGTACCAGACTTCCATGGCCAAACTGTTTGCGTCCGAGGCGGCCGTACATGCGACCAGCGAAACGATGAAGATTTTCGGCAGCTACGGATTCTCCACCGAATACCCGGCCGAGCGTTTCCTGCGCGACTCCATGTCGCTCCGTACAGTTGAAGGGACCAGCAATATCCAGAAAATGATCATTGCCGGTTTTGCTCTTGGTGATGTGACCAACCGTTAACCCTGTCCTGATGTCAACAGTGAAAGAGGTGAAATCGTGACTGACTGGTCCAAAGTTATGGAAGTTTTTGGCAGCGGCATCATCGGTGTCTATTTGATCATGACTATTCTGATGGTTGCGACCATGATCGGCCTGAGGGTCGTTGAATATATCGAATGTTGGGGAAAAAAGCCGGAAACGGAGCAGCCGAAGTGAAAGGAAAAGGGCGTCTACATGTTTAACATTTTCACCGATCTCATTTCTTCAAGCGGAGCCGCCAACCTGACCGGCGGCAACCTTTTCATGTGGCTGGTTGCCTTTACTCTGCTCTATCTTGCCATCAAAAAACAGTATGAGCCGCTTCTGTTGCTGCCGATATCTTTCGGTATTCTGGTCGTTAATCTGCCGCTTACCTTTCTGATGGAGCCCGAACACGGCCTTATCTGGTTTTTCTACCATTATGGAATCGAAAAAGACTTGATTCCACCTTTGGTCTTTCTTGGGCTGGGAGCCATGATCGATTTCGGTCCCCTTATTGCCAACCCCAAGACTCTGCTGTTGGGCGCCGGCGCCCAGGTTGGTCTATACGTCACCTTTTTTGCCGCAATTCTGCTTGGATTCGATCTCAAGGAAGCCGCCTCCATCGGCATCATCGGAGGCGCCGATGGACCGACCACCATATATCTGGCGTCCAAGCTGGCCCCGCATATGCTGGGTTCCGTGGCGGTATCGGCCTACGCCTATATGGCTCTGGTTCCAATCATCCAGCCGCCGATAATGAGGTTATTGACCACCGAAAATGAGCGCAAGATTGAAATGGGTAAAATGCGTTCTGTCAGTAAGCTGCAAAAAATTGTTTTTCCGGTCCTGACCGCAATTGTTGTCATGCTGATCGCCCCGCCATCGGCCCCCCTGATCTCCATGTTGATGCTGGGGAATCTCTTCAAGGAGTCGGGTGTTGTCGAACGTTTGACCAATGCTTCCGCCAACGAATTGATGAACATCGTGACAATCTTTCAGGGGCTTTCTGTCGGCGCCACCATGACCGCTGCAGTCTTTCTGAGCCCCAAGGTTCTGTTCGTCTTTTTTTTGGGGCTTTTCGCCTTCGTTGTAAGCACCGCTTCGGGACTGCTCATGGCCAAGTTCATGAACCTGTTCCTCAAAGTCAAGATCAATCCGCTGATTGGCGCCGCCGGTGTTTCTGCCGTGCCGATGGCGGCGCGTTGCGTACATAAGGTCGGTTCGGAGGCCAATCGACGCAACTACCTTCTTATGCATGCCATGGGCCCCAATGTGGCTGGCGTGATCGGCACCGTGGCAGCTGCCGCCATTTTTTTAAAAAATCTTGGATAACATAATTCATTAAAGGGGAGAAAACAAATGGCTGAAATGACATCACCTATCGCCGGGAAAGTCTGGAAAATAATGGTTGCCGTCGGAGATAAAGTTGAGCTGGACGATGAACTGATCATCCTTGAGGCCCTGAAGATGGAGACTCCCATTTACAATGACGCAGCCGGCACCATCGCTGAAATCAAAGTCAAAGAGGGTGATGCGGTGAACGAAGGGGATGTGCTGGTAGTCATCAGTTAGCTGACCCTCTCATCGTAGTTTATTTGGTGATCCCGCAGCAGTCCGGCAGTGGAGGTGGGGTCCTGTTTATTCATGAGTTAATTCTAGAACCGGCAGAATGAAAGGAATATACCATGTCACGCAAGCAAACACCTTTGCGCCCTTACTTTGAAAAAATGGCCGATATCGGCAAGGCACTCACTGAAGCAGAAGTCCGCCGCTCGCAGGAAAATATCGTTCTGGTTCGTGAACAGGAGCAGATCCTGGCCGAGGAAAACGAGAGAGTCAGGAACGCAGGCATCCCCGCCAAGAAAATTCATGAGCGGGGCGGCATGACTATTTACGACCGACTTGACTATCTTGTCGATCCCGGCACCTGGTCTCCCCTGCACACCCTCTATAATCCCAGGGACAATGAAGAAGGGTGTACCGGAGTCGTCAACGGCATCGGCAAAATTGAGGGCAAATGGGCTGTAATCATTGGTTTTGACAACAAGGTCATGGCCGGCGCCTGGATTGCCGGTCAATCCGAGAATATTTTGATGGTCACCGATATGGCCAAACGGCTCAACGTGCCGCTGGTCTGGCTGACCAATTGCAGTGGTGTCAAGCTGATGGAACAGGAGACGGTCTATGCCGGTCGACGTTCCAGCGGTGCTCCCTTCTACCGGCATGCCGACCTAAATCACCTGGGAGTTCCGATTCTCAATGCAATATACGGCACCAACCCGGCCGGAGGCGGATATCAGGGAATAAGTCCCACTATACTGCTGGCCCACGAAGGGGCAAATATTGCCGTCGGTGGCGCAGGTATCGTCGGCGGTATGAATCCCAAGGGTTATATCGATGCCGAAGCGGCCCGGGCCCTGATCGAGGGCACCAAGAGCTTTAAGGCCAAGGATCCCGGTCGTGTGGAGACGCACTTTGACCAGACTGCTTACTTTCGGGAGGTTCATGACACCGAGAAGGGTGTTCTGGATGGCATCAAGGATTACATGAGGATGATGCCGGCCTATGACCCGACCATGTTCCGGGTAGCCGAACCTGCCCAACCAAAGTTTCCCGGTGAGGATCTCAACTTGATCCTGCCTGCCAATCAGAAGCGTCCATACGATGCAATCCAGATTCTGGCGCGTCTCACCGACAATAGCGAGTTCATGGAATATCGGCCTGAGTATGGCCGTGAAGTCTATGCAGGTATTGCCAAGATTGATGGTTTACCGGTGGCTTTCATCGGCAATCGCCAAGGGGTCTTTCCCGGCTATCCGGAGTATGCCAAGGGTGCCTATCCAGCCGTGGGAGGCAAGCACTACCGCGAAGGTCTCATCAAGCAGGCCGAGTTTGTGACCCTGTGCGGCCGTGACAACCTGCCGATCATCTGGATGCAGGATACCACCGGTATCGACGTCGGCGATCTGGCCGAGGAAGCGGAACTGCTAGCCCTTGGTCAGTCGCTGGTCTACTCCATCGAGCAGACCGATCTCTCCATGATGTGCGTTGTCCTCCGCAAGGGAACCGCCGCCGCCCACTACATTATGTGCGGCCCCCAGGCCAACAACAATAACGCCTTTACGCTCGGCACTCCGCTGACCGAGATATATGTCATGCACGGTGAGACCGCCGCCGCAGCATCCTATGCCAGACGCCTTGTCAAGGAAGACGAGGCGGGTAACGATCTTACTCCGGTCCTGGATAAGATGAATCAGATGATCAAGGATTATCAGGACAAGTCTCGTCCGGCTTATTGCGGCAAGACCGGCTTTGTGGACGAAATCGTGACACTGCCTGACCTGCGTCGCTACATTCAGGCCTTTACCGGGGCCAACTACCAGAATCCACGGTCGATTACCCCGGTTCATCAAATGCTTCTTCCACGGATTATAAAGGGCTAACAGCGCCATAAAAAAGGAGTTGCATATGAGCAAAGCAAAAAAACCTCTGGGATTAACCGAAGTTGTCTTGCGTGATGCCCATCAGTCCCTCTTCGCCACCCGCCTGCGTCTGGATGACATGCTCCCTATCGCCGGTAAACTCGACGATATTGGCTACTGGTCAATTGAAATGTGGGGTGGGGCGACTTTCGATTCCTGCATCCGTTTCCTTGGCGAAGATCCCTGGGTGCGGCTCCGTGAACTGAAAAAAGCCATGCCAAAGACTCCGCAGCAGATGCTGTTCCGCGGTCAGAATATCCTCGGTTACCGCCACTATGCCGATGATGTGGTCGAGAAATTCGTGGAGCGGGCAACGGTCAACGGCATCGACGTATTCCGGGTTTTTGATGCCATGAACGACCCGCGCAACCTGGAAACTGCCATCAAGGCAGTCATCAAACAGGACAAGCATGCCCAGGGAACCATGTCCTACACGGTCAGCCCTGTTGACACGATACCCAAGTGGGTTGACCTGGCCAAGCGCATCGAAGATATGGGGTCACATTCTCTCTGCATCAAGGATATGGCCGGCCTGCTTTCCCCCTATGTTGCCTACGAGCTGGTCAAAAAACTCAAAAAAGCGATCGATATCCCGATCCACATGCAGTGCCACGCTACTACCGGTATGTCAACCGCCACCTACATCAAGGCCATCGAAGCCGGCGTTGATAATGTCGATACCTCCATCTCCTCCATGAGTATGACCTATGGTCACTCGGCTACGGAAGCTCTGGTGGCGATTATGCAGGACACCGATCAGCCTACCGGCCTCGACATGGTCAAGCTGCAGGAGATTGCCGACTACTTCACGATTGTCCGTAAAAAATATGCAAAGTTTGAAGGTTCCCTGAAGGGTATTGATGCACGCATAATCCTGGCGCAGGTTCCGGGCGGCATGCTGACCAACATGGAGAGCCAGCTGAAGGAGCAGAATGCCGGGCACAAGATGGATCTGGTGCTGGCGGAAATTCCCCGGGTGCGCAAGGATCTCGGCATGATCCCGCTGGTTACCCCGACCTCGCAGATCGTCGGCAGCCAGGCGGTCATTAACGTCCTGACCGGCGAACGCTACAAATCGATGACGAAGGAGACCGCCGCAGTTCTCAAAGGGGAGTACGGCGCTACTTCAGCACCGGTGAATAGGGAACTTCAGTTGAAAGTCCTGGCCGGGGCAGAGGCCATTACCTGCCGTCCGGCCGACCTAATTGAGGCGGAGATGGACAAGCTTACCGCTGAACTGCGCGGCATTGCGACCGAAAAGAATCTCAAGTTTGGTGATCATGAGGTGGAGGATGTTCTGACCTATGCCCTGTTCCAGCAGGTGGGGCTCAAATTCCTCGAGCACCGCGACAATCCGTCCATGTTTGAACCGGTTCCTACCGGCGAGGAGACCGCTTCCGCTCCCAAGGCCGCCGCTGCAGCGCCTGCTGTTGCAGGTGGAGAAGTCTACACAGTCACCGGCGGAGGGCAGACCTTTACGGTGCAGGTTGCTAAAGCAACCGGCGCCGCTGCTGCCGCTGCCGCCGCAGCTTCTGCAGCAGCGGGTGCAACTGCAAGCTCCCCGTTCGTCGTGGCCGCTTCACATAATGACATAGTTTCACCTCTGGCCGGCAATGTCTGGAAGATCGAGGTTGATCCGGGACAGTTGGTTCAGGAAGGGGATCTGCTCCTGATTCTGGAAGCCATGAAAATGGAAAACGAGATTTTTGCCGATCGGGACGGTATCGTCGGCACGATTCATATAGAAGAGGGCAATGCCGTGGTTATCGGTCAGCCGCTCGTTACGTTGATAGGTGAAGCTGCGGCTGCGGCTGCCCCGGGCGGTGCCCCGGCTGCTGTTACGGCCGCTCCGGAGAACGGGATCGCCGCACCTCTGGCCGGCAATGTCTGGAAGATTGAGGTTACGCCCGGGCAAAAGGTTCAGGAAGGTGATCTGCTGCTGATCCTTGAGGCCATGAAAATGGAAAACGAGGTGTTTGCCGACAAGGACGGCGTGATTGGCCAGATACTGATTCAGGAAGGTAATGCCGTAGATATCGGGCAGATCCTTCTGACCATTGACTGAGTCACTGCCAGACAGGGAGTTCCAGAGTATGCATTCGTTCGACACAATATACAGTAATGTGAGTGATCATTACGCCCAGCAGGACCTGGACGAATTGATTTTGAACGCCCTGGTCGTGGCCGGGAAGGATCCTGAATGTCTCAGAATTGAAGATCTGGCCCCGATTGACGAATTTCATATCCGTGGCCGGAATGCAACTGTCGAACTCGCCAGGGATCTTGGTCTTGATGGAAATATGCGGGTACTGGATGTGGGATGCGGTCTGGGCGGCGCCTCGCGCCATCTTGCAAGCGAGTTTGGCTGTCACGTCACCGGATTGGATCTGAGCGCAGATTATTGCCGGATTGCGACCGATCTGACAATGCGGCTAGGCCTTGACTCCCTGGTTTCCTTCCAACAGGGTGACGCAGTCGCCCTGCCTTTCCCTGATGCTTCGTTTGACATTGTCTGGACTCAGCATGCGGCCATGAATATTAAAGACAAGTCCGGCCTATACCGTGAACTATGGCGAGTCCTGAAACCAAGGGGGCGGCTTGCCATCTATGACATCCTGGCAGGACCGGGCGGCGATGTGCACTTTCCGGTTCCATGGGCAAGAAGCCCTTCGATCAGTTTTCTGCTCACCTCGCAGCAGTTGCTGGACATGCTTACGGATACCGGCTTTGATATTGTTGTCTGGCGGGATGTCACCGAGTCCGGACGCAAGTGGTTTCGTAACATGCGTGATAAAATCCGGCAGAACGGTCTCCCGACATTTGGTCTGCAGCTGCTTTTGGGACCGGATTTCCGTATGATGGCACACAATCAGGTTCTCAATCTTGAAGAAGACCGTATTGCATTGATCGAAGTTGTAGCGAGACGCCCCGGCAATAAGTGACAAATATAAGGGGTGTGAGCTGTCAGCTAACTATGACAGCCTTGGAGAAAATATGAGCAGAGTGAAAAAAAGCATTATTTCCAACATGCCGGAATTGAAGGATTCATCTTTGGACGTTGACGGCCGGGTGGCCGTACTTACCCTTAAAAGGAATGATGTCCGTAACGCCCTCACCGGGACTGCCCTGATCGACGATATTGTGCAGACGGTAAACTGGGCCAATGGCGAGCATGCCGTTTCCGTGCTGATCATCACAGGTGATGGAACTGCTTTTTCCTCCGGCGGCAACGTCAAGGAGATGAGTGAGCAGAGCGCCAGTTTCAGCGGATCGGCCATCAGTATCCAGGATCAGTACCGGCGCGGCATTCAGCAGATTCCGCTGGCTCTGCATAAGGCCGAGATTCCGGTCATTGCAGCGGTCAACGGCCCGGCAATCGGAGCCGGCTTCGACCTTGCCTGCATGTGCGATATCCGCATCGCCTCAACGCGTGCCCAGGTGGGAGAGACTTTCATAAATCTTGGTATTACGCCCGGTGACGGCGGCGCCTGGTTCATGCAGCGCTTGATCGGCTATCAGCGGGCTGCGGAACTGACCTTTACCGGCAGGGTTGTTAAAGCGGCTGAAGCGCTGCAAATGGGCATATTCCTGGAAGTCGTGGAGCCGGAGCAGCTCATGCCGCGAGCTCTGGAGCTGGCCGCCCAGATGGCCGCCAAGCCTCCTCTGACCTTGCGGCTGACAAAGCGGATGATGAAGCTGGCCCAGCGCAGCGACCTGCCGGACTTTCTCGATTTGTGCGCCTGTTTCCAAGCTATGGCCCACCATACAACCGATCACCTGGAAGCGGTCAGTGCTTTTCTGGAGAAGAGAACCGGCAATTACCGGGGAGAATAGCGGATGAAGCCGGACGGAGATTTCATGGAGGGCAGAAATAGGACCGGATCCGCCCGGCAGATAATTGATGTCCATACGCACTGTTTTACCGGAAGGTGGCACGCAGACGATGTGGCCCGGGGATTGGATGACCTGCGTTGTGCCGGTCTGAAGCACATGGTGGTCCTGGGTATGGTGAATACGCGCCTGGACTCGCAGGCTATGTGGGGGCTTGTCCCTGACTTCGTTGAAAACCGCGGGGATCCGCTTTTCCATGAAGCAGATGATCTTCTCGAACTGACCCGCCTGTCTGACCGGGTAATCGTGCCGTTCGTGGATACCCGTCATATATGGGGTGATGTACCGACGATTCTTCAGGGCTACATCGCGAGAGGGTTCAAGGGTATCAAAGGCATCTATCTGGCTGATGAAGAAAATGACATCGGAGTGCGCAGCGTACCGGACACTTTCGGAATAACTCTCCAGCAGTATCACCAGCGCGAGTGGGAAATATTTTCTTTTGCCCAGACCCATGATCTGCCGCTGCTGTATCACATGGATGCCCGTCGTCACAATGATGTCATGAAGTCGCTGCTGGATGATTTTCCCGGCGTGCGGGTGAATTTTGCCCATCTGGGGATCGGCCGCAAGGCTTTCAGTGCAATCCTTGACCGCTATCCCAATGTTTTTACAGATATAGCCGGACTGATGCCGCATATACAGGCCAATCCGTCCGGTTACCGGGATTTTTTCATTCACTATGCCGATCGGGTCTGCTTTGCCTCCGACGCTTTACTTTATCAATCAGGTTCTGTTCTGGACTACATTAAGATGGTCAAGGACCTGCAATTGCCAGAAGATGTTGAAACAATGGTGTTTTACTACAATCCTGTCAGGTTTCTGGGGCGTGCCCTGCAGCCGCAGTTAATTGAAAATGCGAACAGCGGAAATTTATCTTGACATCTAAATCGGTATTGAGGTACCTAATTACATAATATTGATTTTGATGTGTATTTAATAAAATAGTGCAAATGTTTTTAAGGCCGGACAAGTACATTTAGTGGTCAAGTTTTGAGGAGAGATAACATGAAAGACGTCTATGTCGTAGAATCATTGCGTACGCCGCTTGGATCATTTGGCGGGGTTTTGTCCGATGTGGAGGCTCCGCATCTGGCGGCTGCAGTTATCAAGGGAATCCTTGAGCGGACTAAAATTGCGGCGGACGCGATCGACGAAGTGATTATCGGTCAGGTTCTGTCAGGCGGCAACGGTCAGGCTCCTGCCCGGCAGGCGATGCGCTATGCTGACCTGCCGGATTCCATCCCGGCTCTGACCATCAACAAAGTCTGCGGAAGCGGTTTGAAGGCACTGATGCTGGCTGCCGGTTCAATCCGTCTCGGAGATGCCGAGCTTGTACTTGCCGGCGGCATGGAGAACATGTCACTGGCGCCGTATTTACTTAGCAAGGGTCGCAACGGTTATCGCATGGGACACGGCGAGCTTCTTGACCTGATGGTCTATGACGGTCTGCAGGACCCCTACAGCGGCAAACACATGGGTGTGATCGCAGAAGCCACCACCGAAAAATACGGCATGAGTCGCGAAGACCAGGATGCTTTTGCACTGAACTCCTACGGTAAAGCCCAGACCGCCATTAAAGAAGGCATCTTTAAGGATGAGATCGTCCCGGTTGTGAAAAAGGGCAAAAAGGGTGATGTCATTGTCAGTGAGGACGAAGAACCCTTCAAGGTTGATATATCAAAACTGTCCGGATTGAGAGCGGCTTTCAAAAAAGACGGCACAATCACTGCCGGTAATGCCTCTACCATCAATGACGGGGCCGGTATGACCCTGCTGGCCAGTGCGGAAGCGCTTAAAAAACATGGCTTGAAGCCCAGGGCCCGCCTGGTGGCTTATGCCTCCAACAGTATCCATCCTGATCAGTTTACTGAAGCTCCGGTGGGAGCCATTGAAAAAGTGTGCGCCAAAGCCGGTCTGCAGCTCGGTGACATTGATCTGTTTGAAATCAACGAAGCCTTTGCCGCAGTTCCCATGATAGCAATTAAAACCCTTGGGCTAGATCCGGAAAAGGTCAATGTCAATGGAGGCGCTGTGGCCATCGGTCATCCTCTGGGAACAAGCGGTGCACGTTTGACGGCCACACTGGTGCGGGAGCTGCACAAACGACAGCTTCGTTACGGTCTTGCCACACTCTGTATCGGCGGCGGCGAGTCGGTTGCAGTAATCTTTGAACGAATTTAGGAGGGGCGCATGATCAGGAAAGCTGGAGTTCTCGGAGCCGGACAGATGGGGAGCGGCATTGCCCATGTTCTGGCCCAGCAGGAAATAGAAGTTGTGCTGTTTGACATTGCCGAAGCGCAGCTGACCAAGGCGCTGGCCGGCATTGAAAAGAATCTGGAACGGCAGGCCAAAAAGGATCAGCTGGACCCCGGCAGGATTCCGGACATCATGGGACGCATTCGTACCACCATGGCCATGGAGGATCTGGCCGATTGCGATATCGCTATCGAAGCGGTCACTGAAAAAGAGACCCTCAAGCTGGATATTTTCAGAAAGCTCGACGGAATCCTGAAATCGGGGGCGATACTGGCTTCCAATACCTCCTCGATTCCTATCACCCGTATTGCCGCGGTTACCGGTCGTCAGGACAAGGTAATCGGCATGCATTTCATGAACCCTGTGCCGGTGATGAAGCTTGTAGAGGTGATTCGCGGTCTGGCCACCAGCGACGCAACCTTCAACACCACCGCCGCCCTGGTGGCAAAGCTGGACAAAGAGATGTCCGTTTCGGCGGATTATCCCGGTTTCATCGTCAACCGGGTTCTGATCCCGATGATAAACGAAGCGGCCTACGTGCTTTTTGAAGGGATCGCCAGCGTTGAGGACATCGACAAGGGAATGAAGCTCGGCACCAATCAACCCATGGGACCCCTGACGCTGGCAGATTTCATCGGCCTGGATACCTGTCTGGCAATCATGAACGTCCTTTACGAAGGTTTTAAAGATTCCAAATACCGGCCATGTCCGCTTCTGGTCAAGATGGTAGAAGCCGGGTACCTGGGCAAGAAAACCGGCCGCGGATTTTATACCTACTGATTGACAAGTAAAAACGAGTAAGACGGGGATGCTTATGGAAGCTGCACGCGAACTTTATTGGAATGTAGGTCATGGTGCTGCGGTACTGCTGCCGATGTACATTTTCACCTTTGCAGCGCTGGGATTGCTGATCCGGAGCGGGATGCAACGTTTGAATATCTACCGTCAAGGCAAGCCGCTCAACCGGACCGACCAGCGTGACGTGCGGATTGGTGAACTGCTGAAGAACGTCCTTATGCAGAAAAAGGTGCTGCTGGTCAAGGGTCCCGGCTATGCCCACGGTCTGTTCTTCTGGGGTTTCGCCCTGCTGTTCATCGGTACCTGTTTTGTTGCCGCCCAGGCCGATTTCACCGACCCCCTGTTCGGCTATCGCTTCCTTAAAGGCGAGTTTTACAAATACTTCTCTGTGGTGCTGGACCTGGCCGGCCTGGCAGCAATGGTCATGCTTCTTGGTCTTTTCGTGCGCCGTTATCTGGTTCGCCCCAAGGGGCTTGAAACCGGCCGCGACGACGCAATCATGCACGGCCTGCTCTTTGGCATTCTCCTTACCGGCTTTGTTATTGAAGGGGCCCGGATGGCGGTAACCGAGTTGACGCAAAACCCCGGTCTGGCGATCTGGTCACCGGTCGGACTGCTGTTTGCAAAGTCCATGTCCGGTATGGGAGAAGCAAATCTGCGCAGCCTGCACCAGGGTTTGTGGTGGCTGCACTTTTTCATGGTTATCGGCTTTATCTGCGCTATTCCGTTCACCAAGTTCCGCCATATATTCACTACTTCCGCCAATTTTTTCTTTACAGATCTCGGGCCGAAGGGGGCTCTGGTCACCGTCGACATGGAGGGCGATGCGGAGAGCTTCGGGGCCGCCTACATCAAGGATTTTACCTGGAAGGACATCTTTGACACGGATGCCTGCACCAAATGCAAGCGCTGCCAGGACCGCTGTCCGGCACACCATACCGATAAGCCGCTCTCTCCCATGAAGGTTATCAACCAGATGGGGGAAGTCGCCTGCACCAATCCTGAAGCCGGTCTGATCGATACGGTCGGCAAGGACGCATTGTGGTCCTGTACAACATGCCGTGCCTGTCAGGAAATCTGCCCGGCCGCTATCGAACAGGTCAACAAGATCGTCGACATGCGCCGCAACCTCGTACTGATGGAAGGGGAATTCCCCGGAGAAGAGGTCATGGTGGCCATGAACAACACCGAGGTCAACGGCAACCCTTTCGGAATGGCCTTCGCCTCCCGGGGCGACTGGGCGGAAGGGCTGCCGGTCAAGCGCATGTCCGAGGATGCCGATGTGGATATCCTTTATTTCGTCGGTTGTTATGCCTCCTTCGACAAACGAAATATCAAGGTTGCAGCCAGCTTTGTTCAGCTCTGTGAAAAGGCCGGAATAAAGGTCGGTATTCTGGGCAAGGAAGAGAAATGCTGCGGCGAACCGATGCGCAAAATGGGCAACGAGTATCTGTACCAGTCCATGGCAGCCGAGAACATCGAAACTATCAAGGGCTATGGCGTAAAAAAGATAGTTACCGCCTGTCCGCACTGTTTCAACACGCTCTCCAAGGACTATCGTGATCTGGGCTTTGATGTGGAGACGGAACACTACACTGTCTATCTCAACCGTCTGGTGGAGGAGGGCAGGCTGAAACTCAAAGGCGACGCCTTCGACTGCACCTATCACGATTCATGCTACATCGGTCGCTATAACGATCTTTATCAGGAGCCCAGGGCACTCATTGCCGCATCCGGAGGGAGCATTCGCGAGATGGAGCGGAACGGAGCGGAAAGTTTCTGCTGTGGCGCCGGCGGCGGCAGGATCATGGCAGAAGAGAAGATGGGGAGCCGGATCAGTGAGACCAGGGCCAGGATGGCATCTGAAACCGGCAGCGGGACGCTTGTTTCCAACTGCCCCTTCTGTCTGACCATGTTTGAGGATGGTATCAAGGGAGCGGGTCTGGAAGGACAGATGGCGCCCAGGGATATCGCCGAGATAATGGTGGAAAGACTTGCCTGAAAACTGCTGAGTAACAAGATAGATACAGATCACATGAAGGCTTTGTGATCTGTATTCAGGGTAGTTATTACCTATAAAATGACAAATCGGTACCATAATACCGGTAAATGCGGTGTATCAGTGTTACATAAAAACGGGTGAGGAGGAGAATCCAGGTGAATATTCACGAATATCAGGCAAAGGCGATACTTAGGGAGTTCGGAGTGCCGGTCCCCGACGGGCATGTCTGCTACAACAGTGCCGGTGCCCGCGAGTGGGCCAAGCGTCTCGGCGAAGGTCCCTGGGTGGTAAAGGCTCAGATCCATGCCGGCGGTCGCGGCAAGGGGGGCGGAGTCAAGCTGGCCCGCACCGCCGACGAAGTCCGTATGATCTCACGCGAAATGCTGGGCATGACGCTGCGTACCCACCAGACCGGCCCGGAAGGGAAACTGGTCACCAGGGTACTGGTGGAAAACGGCTGCAACATCGGCTCTGAGCTGTACGTCTCGCTGGTGGTTGACCGCGGCACATCCAAAGTGACCGTAATGGCCTCCACCGAAGGGGGCATGGACATTGAGGAGGTGGCTGCCAAAACCCCCGAGAAGATCTTCACCGAAACCATCGATCCGCTGGTCGGTCTAACCGCCTTCCAATGCCGCAAGATCGCCTTTAGCCTGGGTCTGGGCGGCAAACTGGTCACCAAGGCCGTAGCAGTACTACAGGGGCTTTACAAAACTTTCATCGCCTGCGACTGCTCCATGCTGGAAATCAACCCGCTGGTGATCACCAAAGAGGAAAACCTGATCTGCCTGGACGCCAAATTCGGCTTTGACGACAACGCCGTCTTCCGCCACCCCAAACTGAGCGACATGCGGGACTACGACGAAGAAGACGCCAACGAAATCGAAGCCTCCCAACACGAACTCTCCTACATCTCGCTGACCGGCAACATCGGCTGCCTAGTCAACGGCGCAGGTTTAGCCATGGCCACCATGGACATCGTCAAACATTACGGCGGCGACCCGGCCAACTTCCTGGACGTGGGGGGCGGAGCCACCGCCGAGC
>CAYQTC010000024.1:0-59705 GCA_964420435.1 uncultured Geobacter sp. | reverse complement strand
TCTTTTCCCAGGTCGTTCCGAAGAAAAATCATTCTTCATCTAATAAAAAATTGGGATAACCTATTTTATCAAGTGCTTGATTTACACCTTTTGATAGATCTCCTGATTGAAGCCCGACTGCCTCATTTATTATTCTCATGACATTTGTAAATTCACCTTCTATTTTCTTATTTGGTTTCCCAATATATACCAAAAAGGCTTCGGCGATTTGTGTGTAAAAATTATCATAATCTGCATTGTTACGTCCTTTTGATTTCAAATTATTTAGCTTATCATCATATTTTCTCAATTTACATATAAGATCTTCTAAATTATGAGCAAGACATCTTGCTTCATTTTTAATAGGTATATAATCATAATGCCATTCCGGCCATTTTATATCCAATTGTGGTCGTAATACGTAATTAGGTATTATGTTATCTATTATATTACACTCGTACTTATCAAACCCATCTACTGGCATTGATATTTTATGTAATGTATTTTTTGTATTTTCCAAGTCATTAATCAGTTTTTTTCTTCTATTTTTTATGGTTTTTGGTTTATCAGAGTCATTTTTTCTATCATGTTTTACACTACATATTAATTCAATTGATTTTACAAACTCATTAATTTTTATTTTATCGTATTTATGTAAAACTTGTTCAAGATCTTTTATTTCTTGCATTGTAAATCTAGCATTTGAAGAAGTACGATGTTTATAATCAATTAAGCTTACCGAACAATCTTCTAACTCATATTGTTTTTCCATACCACGTCCTTATGAATATTAAACAATCTTATACGTTCAACAGTTTAATGTAACAAAATACTTAGATTATCCATGCATTTATTAGTATTTGCATTTATTCGATAATTGACCATGTAACGTTTAAAACCGTTCCTGTAGCGCATTAGTTATTCTTTGCATTGGTTCCCGCAGTCTGTCCACATTCATAATTATATATCCGCCGGTAACATCTCCAATCTGCTGTTTATGGTTCAAGAGCGCCTTCACGGTGTAACCTGACAAATCCAGACTTTCCGCAATAGTGGCAAAAGTACGCCGCAGGTCGTGGCACGTGAAGGTTATCCCGGTGGTCGCTGATACGGCATCAATGGTCCGTTTCGGTTCAACGATAAAGCCAGTCTTTCCTTCACCAGGAAAAACGTATGGAGAGTCAAGTCGGGACTCTGCCAGTGCAAGCCGGTTGTAAATGGCTTGCTGTTTTTTCAATTCTAATTTTCCGGCGTCGACAAGCGCCGCTTTTGCCACTGCCAATTCTGTTTTCAATCCTTCTTTACGGTCGTTTAATAGCGTATGCAGATAATCGCTCAATGGTAAGGTATGCGGTTCCTTGTTCTTGGTAACTCCAGTCATGCCGCCTATCAAGGTAAAACACCCCTCCTGAAAGTCCACTTGTTTCCATGTAAGCGTTGCTGCTTCTTGCCGCCTCAGTCCGGTGAAGAGAAGAAAAAGCAGGTAATCCCTCATTATGGTATTATCCAGACCGTCAACTGCTTTGAACCATGCCGGTAGTTCGCTGTTTTTGATAAGGGTACGACGTCGATCAACCTTGAACCAAGCCTTCTTTTTCCGACTGGAAAGTATTGTGACGGGGTTCATGTACGGGTTGCCGCTCTCTTCATCTTCAAAAGCATGGTTTAGAACAGCCCGCAAGGTACGCATACAGTTATCTGCAGCCGCCTCTTTACGTTTTGGTTCAGGTGGCATAATAGCTTTCAGCTTTGCTTTGCCCTTGTTACCCTTCTTTGTGTCGATTTCTTTATCGAGTACCTGCCGTTGCCTTTTTCCGTTTGCAATATCAGCATGTCGCGCCTTTACCATGTCGCGAGTTATCTCTGCCGCCGGGCGATTCAGCCAGTCGGCAAGGTATAGCCGAAATAGATCCTTATATGTAGTCACAGTTCTTGGTTTCAGTTTGCCTTTTTTTACATACTCATCAAGCGCTGTCTGCAAAGTAATACCCAGTTGTTTTTCTTCTCGTCGTTTTTCATCATCAAGTCGGATTCTTTCTCTTTCCACTTCATTTGGGTCAATTCCAGCCGCCATATCTCCAAGCTTTATCTTAGCCTCTCTCCGTGCATCTTCCGCACTAATCAGCTTGACGCTCTTCATCATTACCCGTATCCTTCGGGTCCCGATAATTGCTCGGACAAAATATTTTTTCCCGGTGGCGGAAACCCTAACACCAAATCCATCAAGCTCCGAATCGTAATAGTCAACCTGCTTGCCCTTATCGGCAAAAGGAAGCTTCTCTACTATGAGCTTAGTCAGTTTGATTTTGTTCATATCGTCAACCTCTCATAGGGTCAATATAGGGTCAGTGCTACAGAGAACATGACATAGTAATGAGTAAGTAAGATACGGCGTAAATAGCTGTTAGTCAAGGATTTGATTTCTGAAACAGAACAAGGCCTGGAGTTAACTTAGGGGTATTTTACAAACTACGAATCCGTAGGTCGGGAGTTCGAATCTCTCCAGGCGCGCCATAAAAAATCAAGCACCCACGCCAATGCGTAGGTGCTTTTTTGTTTCTGTTGTACTCATGTGTCCGGATGCATGATATTTATTTTCCGGATTTCCTGTGCTTTTCGTGTTTAGCAACGTCAGGTGAATGGATGCGTTTTGGTGGTTCTTCCGGAACTCCCAGCATGCCGACGATCTGTTGCAGTCCCTCCGAAATTATCATCACTTTCTTTTCTGTTAAAGTTTCAAGTCCTTTCACCAAGAGCCCCTGAGTCATTTCCGGCGAACTTTGGATCAGTTCCCGTCCTTGATCTGTTATGAAAATATGAACCACTCGCCTGTCGTCACTGGAGCGCGTTCTTTGCACCAGTCCCTTTGCTTCCAGGCGATCTAAAACGCCCACCATGGTTGCCGGATGCAGATACATTCTGCGTGCTAATTCTGAAACTTTCATGGGGGACGCGCCGTCAAGCATCTTTACGACCCAAAGCTGAGATCCGGTTAGTCCTGTTTCGTGTTCGACCTTTCTGGAACGTTCGCCAAGTACTTGGTAAATACGACGAATGTCATCAATCACTGCCGATATCATTGTTGACTTGGATTGCATCTGGTGTCCCCCTAGAACGGATTTATAAATTAATAAAAGTCATTATATGTACAAAAATAATCACAGGTTATTGTGTGTAACATGCTGTAAATGCAACAATACTTTACAATTATCAGTTTGTATACAGATTTATGTTGATGTTAAAACAAAAAGTTGTTATAAACGCCAATAGTTTGCTAACACAAACTATTTCAAAAATATATATTTTTATTTCATATTATTTTGAAGCTTAATAAAAGGATGAATATGGCACTGGAAAAGAGCGCTTATACAGTTTTGACGGTGCACAAAGCGTTTGAGGTTTTGGAGTATTTATCTGGAAGTCCTACAGACACCAGTCTGCAGACAATTGCTTCAAAGGTAACCATGACTCGAAATAAGGCTTTTCGTTTGCTGGCTACCCTTTGCGAAAACGGCTTGCTTGAGCAGGACAAACAGTCCGGTTCTTATCAGCTCGGGATGAATGCGTACTCGCTTGCACAGAAACTGATCAGGAATTCAAATGTTATCAGCATTGCACATCCTGTTATCGAAGAGCTTGCAAAAAAGCATGGTGAGGCTGTCTACATGACTGTCATTAAGGGAGACGATGTTTTGTTCCTTGATATGGCCGATTGTGACCAGCAGATAAGAGCTGTCTCCCTGATCGGGAAAACATTTCCGGTCTTTTCTAATGCTGCCGGAAAAGTCATGAAAGCTCTCGAGTCGACAGAATCCATTGAGTGGGTAATGAACAAAAAACGCAGCAAATCGGTAAGTGTCTCCGATCTGGAACACCTCGTTTCCGAGTTGATTGAAATAAGATCCAACGGCGGAGTCGCTGTTGATTCAGGCGGGCTGGGTGAGGGCATTATAAGCGTTGCCGTGGCTGTTAAGGATTATGCCGGACATGTCATAGGCGCAATTACAATGCTTGGTCCATCATTCAGGTTTTTAAAAAACCGTATCGAAAAAGAAATAATCCCCTCGCTGATCGAGGGGGCCGCGATTGCATCTGGGAAGTTCGGATACATGCCCGCGTAGAGCACATTTCCTATGAAAGGAGAGTTTGTAGTAAACACATCTCAATTACTGAAAGGAGTAACAAAATGGCAGAAAAACAGTACGACTGGTCCGCAATTGCTAAAAACCCGAAATTCATTGAACTGCATCACAAAAAAACGGCCTTTCTCTTCGGCTGGTGGATATTTTCCACAGTGTATTACTTCCTGCTTCCAATCGGAGCAGCTTACGCACCCGGCCTGTTCAAGATCAAAGTCATCGGTGTCATTAACTTCGGCTACGCCTTTGCCCTTTCCCAGTTTTTTGTCTCCTGGGGTCTGGCACTGTACTACGCCAAGGTAGCCAACAACGACTTTGACCGTCTGACCAAAGAGCTTATCGACGAACTTCATCTTTAGAAAAGGAGGATACGACATGACATTAAAAAATATCATCATTGCCGCCAGTTTAACACTGACAATTGCCGCAGCCGCCTTTGCTGAAGAGCCGAAGAAAGCACCTGCCGCATCAGATGCCGCGCCAGCAGTCAGCGCACCCGCTCAGGCCGGCGCCGCTGCCGTAACCGCTCCGTCTGCAACCGCACCAACACCGGCCGCTGCACCGGCACCGGCTAAAAAGAAAGAGTTGAAAGCCAACAAGGCCATCACACTTTCCATGTTCGCCGTCATCATCGGCATCACGATGGGCGTAGTTGTCTGGGCGGCCAAGCAGACCAAGACAGCGGCCGACTTCTATACAGCCGGTGGCGGTATCACCGGAACACAGAACGGGTGGGCGATCGCTGGCGACTACATGTCGGCCGCTTCGTTCCTCGGTATTTCCGGCCTGATTTCACTGTACGGCTACGACGGATTCATGTATTCGGTCGGCTGGCTGGTGGCTTACATCACCGTTCTGCTGATCATTGCCGAGCCATGCCGTAACGCCGGAAAGTACACCCTGGGGGATATTCTTGCTTTCCGCACCAATCCCAAACCGGTTCGTGCCTTTGCTGCTATTTCCACCGTTGCCGTCTCCACCTTCTACCTGACCGCCCAGATGGTCGGTGCAGGTAAACTGATGGCACTTCTGATTGGAGTTTCATACAAGACTTCCATCATCGGCGTTGGAATCCTGATGGTTCTCTATGTCGTTTTCGGCGGCATGACCGCCACAACCTGGGTTCAGATCATCAAGGCCGGCCTGCTGATGTCAGGCGCCTTCCTGCTCTCCTTCCTGGTTCTGTTGAAAGCCGGTTTCAACCCGATCTACTTCTTTGAGACGATCGTAGCCAGCCCGGAGATTCAGGATCACGTATCCAAGTTGGTACTGAAAGACGGTGTCGTATTAACCGGCACGGAAGCCGGTCAGCGCTTTCTGGAGCCGGGCCTCTTCCTGAAGAACCCGCTGGACCAGATTTCGCTCGGCATGGCACTGGTTCTTGGTACCGCCGGTATGCCGCACATCCTGATGCGCTTCTTCACCGTGCCGACTGCACAGGCTGCACGTAAATCCTGTATCATCGCCATGTTCATTATCGGCGGCTTCTACGTCCTGACCACCCTGCTCGGCTTCGGCGCTGCCGTAAACCTGACACCGCAGGGCATCATGCAGGTCGACAAGGGCGGCAACATGGCCACCCTGATTCTGGCACAGACACTGGGTGCTGAAATCGCTCCGATCTTGGGCGACATATTCCTGGCGTTCCTCTGCTCGGTTGCCTTCGCCACGATCCTGGCGGTTGTTTCCGGTCTGGTTCTGGCTGCTTCGGCCGCTATCGCCCACGACATCTATGTTAACGTCATCAAGGACGGTCACGCCGATCAGCACGAGCAGGTCATTGCTGCCCGCATCACCTCCTTCGTTGTTGGCGCAATTGGCATCATCATCGGTCTTATGGCCGAGAAAGCCAACGTTGCCCACCTGGTTGCTCTGGCCTTCGCCGTTGCTTCCTCCGGCAACCTGCCGGTTGTATTCCTGTCGCTTTTCTGGCGCAAATTCAACACCGCCGGCGTCATCTCCGGTCTGGTAGTTGGTACAGTTGCTTCGATCGGCCTGGTTATGGTTTCCCCTAACATGACCTATCCTAAAGTTGTCGCCGCCGGCGCCCAGAAGGTTATCACCGCCATGGAGAAGAAACAGGCAGCCCTGCCTCCAGGTGCAGCTCTGAGTGAACTGGATGCCAAAGCCCTGGCAACCGCCAAGGTTGACTTTGAGAAGAACAAGGACGGCAAATCGATCATGGGTCTTGACAAACCGATCCTGACGCTGAAGAACCCCGGCCTGATCTCGATCCCGCTCGGTTTCGCCGCCGCCATTATCGGCTGTCTGCTGTTCCCGAGCAAGCGGTCCGAAGAGATGTTCGACGAGATCTACGTTCGTCAAAACACCGGTCTCGGCATGGCCAAAGCCATCGATCACTGATCATTGTAATACCTGCTGTAATTGAAATGTTTGCGGAGAAGGAGTTGTTTCCTTCTCCGCTTTTTTTATGTACCGTCGTTGACGGAACAGGCAAGAAACCCATTGCTGATAAACTTGTCTGCATGATATAAGCAGGCACATTTTAGCCACGGGGACCACCCCTGTGGTTTTTGCTTTTAGAGAAAACTGCCATGATTACAGCAAAACGACCTCCGAAAAAATATCAGCCCAAAGGTTTGACTGTCCTGTACGAAGACAGGGATGTCATCGTGGTGGAAAAACCGTGCGGACTTCTGACTATTGGAACTGATCGGGGCAAATCCGGAACGGTCCATTCCATCCTGAATGATTATGTCCGCAAGGGTGATCCCCGCTCCCGAAACAGGGTCTACATCGTGCATCGTCTGGACCGCGAAACTTCAGGCATCCTGGTTCTTGCCAAGAGCGAATCGGCCAAGATGTTTCTGCAGGAACACTGGCAGGACACCGATAAGCGCTACCTGACAATAGTATATGGATCACTGGAACCTAAATCCGGGACAATTACCAGCTACCTGTGCGAGAACAGCGCGCTCAATGTTTATTCCACTCCGGACCAGACACTTGGTAAGCTGTCTCATACGGAATATACGGTCCTGAAAGAGACCAGGGGGGTCAGCCTTCTGGAGATTCATCTGCTCACCGGCCGCAAACACCAGATAAGAGTGCATATGTCCGAAAAGGGACACCCCGTCGTGGGTGACAGGAAATACGGCAAGAGCAGAGATTCACACGGAAACCTTGCGCTGCATGCCAGATCACTTTCTTTCACACACCCCGTCAACGGCCGGCGAATGACATTTGAATCCGGAATCCCGGAATTCTTTGTCCGTCTGGTCGGGAAAATAGAATTGTCGACTGTCTGTGAATAAGGAACACGGGTAGAACCGGTACTATTCAAGTTTCCGCTTGTGGAGCACTGTGCATGGCAAAAAAGTTCGGGTACAAAACTAAATTAGGCTTCAAGCTTTTTCTGGGTTTCGGACTTATCTTGGTTTTGCCGATAATGATGATGCTGTACATGTCGTCACGCCACCTGCAGACCATTCAGGATGCTGCCGTTGCAGAAGCCAAGGGCGATCTGATCTCATCCCAGGAAAAGCACCTTAAAGATCTGCTGGCGGAGGAGGCGAAAAGGCTCTCGACCCTGTTTACCAGGATTCAGGATGAAGCCTATATGCTGGGGTCATAATCCCAGTCCCTGCTCAAAACCCTTTCCTAACTTTCATTCAGAAACGAAAGCCAGTATCAGTTCAACAATGAAGGCATCTACGGCAACCTGACCAATGACGGTAATTCAGTTCTCTATGTACCCCGCTATGAGCAGTCCCGGGATCAGGTTGTTTTTGCCACTGAGCCCCTGGATCTACTGTTGAAGCCATTGGCAGAGCGCGAAACGAGAATGGTGCTGGCCTGGATGGTACATCGTAATGGCGTTACGCGAGCGTACCCCTGGCGGGATTTCAACCAGATGCCCCGGGACAGGAAAATCACCTCATGGCCATTTTATTGCCTTGCCGACCCATCCAATAACCCCACCAAAAAAGTGTTGTTCACACCTGCGTATCTTGATCCGCTAAGCCGGGAGTGGATGATCTCCTGCCTCTATCCGGTGTATGTCCGGGGGCGATTTGAGGCGACGATCGGTATCGACCTCACCATAGAAAACCTTCTCCGGGAGGTCAGCGGAATCCGGCTGCCCAAGGGGGCAAGCTCCCTGCTTTTGACCGGTGATGACTTCGTTGCGCTGGGCAAAAAAGTGCTTTCAGCCGAGCGGGACTTTAACACACGAGCCGGCTTCACCAAACATCACGACCGGCTGCTGCGCTTTTTCAACGCAGAGCCGCTGGCACCCCACAATATTGCTTTTCTGGTGAAGGACGAGGATCTGGACGAGGTTTTCAACTGGTAAGGAGTATTGTAGTACGATTGCATGCTGAGGAGCGGAGAAGTTCGGGGACATGATGAAATGTCAGGGGCTGGCCCCTTATACCAAGTTGCAATCAAAATGAGTACTAGGCGGCAAGGAGAGTGGCGACCGAGGCGTACTATAAGTACGTTGAGGAGCCACTGACGAAGCCAACGACGTAATCGTTTGATTGCGACTTGGTATTAGATTCTCCAGCTTCAAGCGGCGGAGTCAGGACTGGAAAACCGCCAGATGAATACGTCTGCCTGAGGGGGGTGGGCTGCTCAAACCGCTGGATGAAATGTTGTGTCGGGTGTGCGTGTAGATTCGGGTAGATATCGCGTTGACTTGAGATGAGAGAAGTGCAATATGCTATCTGGTTTTATATTCATCGGATAAATGTTCCATTTGGGTAGATCAGCAGTTCACGCGCGCGTGCGCGTGAACTGGTAAACAAGGAGTTGGCCTACAAAAAATATGAGAAAAAAACTTTTAGGCAGGAGAGCGTAAATGATTGAATTTAGATTGTATAACTTTGAACACAACTTTACTTCGCCTCGTTCATTTTCTGTTGGCCCATTTACAATCAACGTGACACAACCCCATATTGATAACCTGGCGAAATTAAGAATTTACGGCCGAGTGCACTTGACTGTTGCTTCTGATACTGGCGAAAGAGTGGTAAATCGAAAAATCGGTGATCAGGGAGAAACTGTTGAAACCGCTGTCGGAACGATTTCAAAAGAAAATTGCGTTGATTCAATATTATATCCAACTTGTTCCAACAGAAAATGTGTAGATGATCTTTGTCTTATACTTACCTTCCTTACAGGCCGCTGTGTGTTTTTGGACGATGATATTGAAGAAGATCATAGCAAACACTATAAGACACCGCCTATGCCAAGGCGGGGCATAACCAGACAGTTGGACTCCGCCCACCCGAAAAAACCGGGCTGGCGGGTCAACTGCCGAACCGTTGTCCCTTTTGCAATTTGAATCTCTGCGGGCCATATTCCCCGCAGCTTGCTGCGTCGATAAAATCCGCCGCGCTTAGCGGCGAACTAACCGAGCATACTTTGCTGCTTGCGGCGGGGTAGTTGATTAATCCTCTATAAAAACAAGGAATGCTATGAAACGTGAACCTGAACAACAGAGATTTTTATGAACAATCAGGAAGCGGATAAAGGTAACGTGCTTTCGATTCTTCTGCTGATTATTCCCGCAGCAGCCTTGGTTTTTGCCTGGTTTCAAAAAGCATACTTTATCCCACCGGCTGATTTTCAAAATTTCATGTTGTACTCTCTCAAAACATCATCACTTGCGTGCCTTTTACTGTTTGTTCTAGCCTTTTGGAAAACTAAAAAAAGTGCGGAACTGGTGATGATTCTAGTCGTGTTTGAGGCTTTTTGGTGTTTTGGAGGGATAGCGTTACTACCGATTGTAAATGTAAAATATGACAGTTCTGAAACAAGAGTATTTGAGAAGAAGGTACTTCAAGTTTATAAGGGTACCAAAAGATCGAGTAATTTTATTCGGGTTGAGTCATGGGGCAATCCGAATGACTGCCTGCATCCACCTGGCCATATATATGATAGCGTTCAACAACTCAAGTCTGTGATACGGTTTACTACACGTAGCGGCTATTTGGGTTATGAGTATGTTACTTCGCTGGAAGTAATGAAATAGGAGGCGAGGTGTCAGGTCTTGAAATGTAAGTTTTGGTCTAAAACTGTAGAAAAAGTGATATTTCAAGACCATCTACCGCCAACTAAGCGCAGCACCGGTCGGCTAAACCCTTCGACGACCTGTCAAATATCTTGACTGGGTTCACTAATATGTTAACATTGACAGCATGAGACGGATAGACTTTTACAAAACGGTCAATGGTGTTTCGCCTGTCGAAGAGTTTCTCGATGCGCTTTCAGATGCCCAAACCAAAAAAATATTGTGGGTTATGAAACTGGTTAGAGAGCTCAATCCCGTGCCGTCTCAATATTTCACAAAGCTTGTCAATACCGACGACATCTGGGAAGTGAGAGTGCAAACAGGCGGCAATATATTTCGGTTACTCGGTTTTATTGAAGGTGACCGACTTATTATTCTTACCAACGGTTTTCAGAAAAAAACACAAAAGACTCCTAAACGAGAGATAGAACTGGCTGAAGCCAGAAAACGAGAGTACCTAAGCCGGGAGGAAACAAAAAGTGGATGATCTCAATCGATATATTGAAAAACGCAAAAAACAGTCTGTAGAATTCGCCGAAACTTTTGACACCGGTTATGAAGAGTTCAAAATTGGTGCTATGCTCCGTCAGGCTCGAGAACAGGCCGGCATAACCCAAGAAGAGCTTGCAGAGCGTATTCACACCAAAAAGTCTGCAATCTCACGAATAGAAAATCACGCTGACGACATCCGACTTTCAACGCTACGCAACATTGCCATGGCGCTAGGCAAGCATCTTGAGGTACGAGTGGCCTAGCGGGCTTACGACACGGAAGCAGAAAAGGGAGAGGCTGTTTTTGAGAGGAGGTTCAAGGAAATAGCCTCTTCCTACATTTAAGATAACAAGCACTCAAATACAAAACTGTAACTGAAGATTCAACCAACGGCAGCACCGGTCAGCGGGAAAAAGCCCCCGCCGAGCCGGTGTGCCTTATCACGTCAGTCGCTCTGTTCGGCCTTCTGCAACACAATAACCTATCGAGGTAACTCAATTCGGATTATCTCGGTACGTCGCTCCGGAAAAGAGGAAATTGCAATCTATGAAAGCTGAAGAACTGGATAAAAAATTTGATGGGGGTGAAGATATTTCCAGCTATCTGGATATCTCCAAAGCACGCTGCCCCCAGCAGGATCAAAAGCGGTATGCCGAGGCCGATTGTTAAGGCCTGGGTTGCCGAACGGTTGCAGAAGGCGGCATAATCCCGAATCAGTAATACCTCCTGACACATTCTGTCACATACATGTGTTACCCTCTTCACCATGATTACCCTTCCCCTCGAACAGCGCCTGGAAATACTGGCCGATAGCGCCAAGTACGACGTCTCCTGCTCATCCAGCGGCAGCAATCGCGCCGGTAAAGCGGGCGCTCTCGGCAGCACTGCATCCGGCGGTATCTGCCACACCTGGACCGCCGACGGCCGCTGCATCTCGCTACTGAAAATTCTTCTGACCAACGCCTGCATCTACGATTGCGCCTACTGCCTTAACCGCCGCTCCAACGACATTCCCCGCGCGGCCTTCACGCCGGACGAGATTGTGGCGCTGACGATGAACTTCTATCGCCGCAATTATATCGAAGGACTCTTCCTCAGCACCGGAGTTGTACGTTCGGCCGATTACACGATGGAACAGCTGATCGCAGTGGCGCGCCGGCTGCGGGAAGCGGAGCGCTTCAACGGTTATATTCACCTCAAGCTGGTGCCGGGCGCAGATCCGCTGCTGATCACCCAGGCCGGGCGCTATGCCGACCGGGTCAGCATCAATATCGAACTGCCCAGCCGGCAGAGCTTGGCGCTGTTGGCGCCGGACAAGCCGCGCGAAGCGGTGATCGGACCCATGCGCCAGGTTAGCGGCCTGATCGTGGAATCAAAGGAGGCCCGCCAGCAGTCGCGCAGAGCGCCCCGCTTTGCTCCGGCCGGTCAGAGCACTCAGTTGATCGTCGGAGCCACCCCGGAGAGCGACCGCGAGATCATCCTGCTGACGGAAGGGCTGTACAAGCGGCTGGAACTGAAACGGGTCTACTACTCGGCTTTTATTCCGGTATCCAGCGATAATCGCCTGCCGGCGCTTCCCACACCGCCGCTTTTGCGGGAACATCGCCTGTATCAGGCTGACTGGCTGCTGCGCTTCTACGGTTTTGCTGCCCATGAATTGCTGGACGAGGGGCGCCCCAATCTGGATATGCGCTTCGACCCGAAGAGCGACTGGGCCCTGCGGCATCTGGAGCTGTTCCCGGTGGAGGTCAATCGGGCCGATTACGAGGTCCTGTTGCGGGTGCCGGGAGTTGGCGTGCGTTCCGCCCAGCGCATTGTGCAGGCCCGGCGCGGGACACGCCTGGGTGAGGCCGAGTTGAAAAAACTGGGGGTGGTGCTGAAACGTGCCAGATATTTCCTGACGGCGGGCGGTCGCTACCTGGGCGGCATCAGGCTGGACGGGCCGCGTCTGATCGAGCGGCTGCTGGCGCCGGTGCGGCGCCCGGCGCGTCTGGACCAGTTGGAGCTGTTTGCAACAGTGCCGGATGTTTCGGCGGTGACGGGGGAGTTGTGACGGTCTATTGCTACGACGGCAGCTTTGAGGGGTTTATCTGTGCCGTTGCTGCCTGTCTGCAACAGGGGCAGGGACAGCCGGAATTCGTGCGGGATGGTGATGATCATGTTGCGGGGCTCTTCGCCGGAGAAATCCGTGACGTGGCAAGCGTGCGGGAAACTGCGCTGGAGTTCAGGAACAGGTTTGTTAAATTTGTATCACAGCCGGCTTTTGCCACGGCGCGCTACGCCTTCCAAAGTCAGAAGGAAGGTATCGACCAGTTGTTGTGGCGCTATCTGATGCTGGGGCTGGAGGTGGGGCCGAGGCTGGCCGGGATGCTTGCGCTGGAACCGGTGTATTCGATCAACCGGATTGCGCGGCAGGTTTCGCATGAGGCGCACAAATTCAAGGGTTTCGTCCGGTTCAGCGAAGTTGCGGACGGGTTTCTGTATGCCCGGATTGAGCCGCAGGCCGATGTTCTGCCGCTGATCGCTCCCCATTTTGTCGGGCGGGTTGGCGATCGCCCCTGGATGATCCATGACCTCCGCCGCAGTCAGGCCGCTATTTTTGATCTGAAGTCATGGCGGCTGGTCGGGGATATCGTGCTGAGTGCCGAGCCGGGTATGAGCGAGGCCGAAAATGAGTATGCCGCCCTGTGGCGGCGCTATTTTCAGCGCCATGCCATTGCAGAGCGGCATAATCCCAATCTGCAGCAGAAACATGTTCCGCTGCGTTATAGAAAACATCTGACGGAGTTTAATTCCCATCCTAAAAAAGCTATTGCCACAGAGGACACAGAGAACACAGAGGAAAATCAGACAATAATGAATTAATTCTGTAATACCTACAGATGCTTATTAAAGAACAGCTTTGAAGTGGTTTCTCTGTGTTCTCTGTGAACTCTGTGGCTTGTTTTAGTTTTAAGGTTGAGGTCGGGTGAAGCGGCTACAATCCGGTTATTTCCCGATCCTTCGGATATTCGACGGCAATGCCAAAGGTCAAATCCTTCTTCTCTCCCGCCTGAAGCGGGGTCTTCCAGACAATCGTCCCGTCGTTTTTGATCTCATCCGGTTTGATGGACGGGTCATCCAGCGAGACCTTGATCTCTTCATCACCGGCCAGTGGCAGTTGATCGCGCAGGGTTACCGTCAGCGCTTCCTTGCGCAGGTTGGTCAACTGTATGCGATAACGGTAGCTGACGCGGTTCTTGCCGAATATGCCGGCTTCCTTGTGCTGCTTCAGCTCCTCACGCTTGACCGTCACCTGGTCGTCGGTGCCGAAGAACAGGTCGAACTTCTCCCCCATGGCGACCTTTTTCAGTTGGGAGCTGCCGGTATAGGTGTTGCCGGTAAAAGCATTGACCTTGCCCGGCAGAAGCGGGTAGGCGGTCCGGTTGATAATCTCCGACTTGAGGAACACGTGTTGTGAGAGTTTCGGAATCGCCATGAATTCCATGCTGACCGGCAGCTGTTCAATGGCTACTACACTGCCGTGCTGGCTTCCGTCAGAGGGGATGTCAAGTGGACGGGGGATGTGAAAGGCAACGGAGGACTGCTCGTCGCTGATCTGTGCCGTCTCATAGGCGGCAGGAGCCTCTTCGGACAGAGTCTCCACAGAGCTGTAGCTTCCGTCGTACATCTGATTGGCTTTTTTGCTTTTGGACAGTGCAGATGAGCCGACGGACATCATCCTCGCTACCGGCATTGGCGGCTGCGGACGGAAAAAAGCTACCCGCCAGGGGTACAACTCGGGAGGAGCACCGCCGGCAGCAGGGCGGGCGGTGGAAAGGGTCAGATCGACTTTGTTCCAGTCCTCGCCGGTCTGCTGGCGTATCATGGCCCGGAAGGTCAGTTCGGCTGTTTTGGCATCTCCGGCAAGGCGCACATCGTAGGCCGGCTGCCAGCCTGCCCGGGGAATGATTGAAGCCAGCTCGAGAGTCAGACTCCCTTCGCGTGCGACCTCCACCGTAATCTCGACAGTTTTGACCTCTTTCCGGTCTGAACCGGTCGCTTCGTCCCGCTGACGACGGATGGCTTCAATCTTGTCACTGATGCTCTTCTTTTCGATTTCGATCTCGCGGTTCTGTTCCTCAGCCCTGGTGACTCCTGCGCCGACAAAGCTGGAGGCATCCATCAGTTCCGCCGTGGTAGGGCGACCTACGGCAAGTTCCTTTGAAATACGATCTCCCCAGGCTACCCTGATCGACTCCAGAAAGGCCTTTTGCGAAGAGATGCCCGCTTTCTTTGCTTCCAGCGAACCTGCACGCTTTTCCAAAACACGGATTTCCTCGTCCAGTTCTCTGGCTCTCTTTTCACCGCTCTGTTCCAGGAAATTCCGCTTGATCTCAAGCCCGACGATCGTTGCCGCTGCCGTTCCCTTCCCCGTCACACGGACCGAATCATCCAGAACCAGTGTAGGAAGAGCTTCAAAGGCGATCAGGTAGCTGCCCGGCTTGAGGCTGAGAGTCGTACTGCGGGAGGTCAGGGCGCGGTCGCTGAAGACCGTGACGGCGGTTATGCGTGAAGAGGCCGGAATCCTTTTCAGGTCGGCAGAGATGGCCAAAGCCGGAAGCTGCAGGAGTGTCAGCAGGAAAACAAAGCTCAGGATTTTCATAGCGATGCCCCTTGTCGATGGTTTTATTTCCCGTTCTATCTGCGCCCTTTTGAGGGTGGGCGCGAACTGTCGCCTGTTTTTCTGCCGGCGGCCGGACGCCCGCTCTTGGGAGGGCGGCTGGCCGGTGCCGGCCGTTCGCTTCTGACAGACTCTTTCGTTGCTGCCGGTCGCCCGGGCCGTGCTGTTTCTTTGGCTGCGGCCGGACGTCCGAACCTTACGGATTCTTTGGCAGCTGAAGAGCGACCCGTCTTTACGGATTCTTTTGCCACGACTGGTCGGCTGCTTCTGGTGGTGCTTCTCACTGCAGCCGGTCGTTCTTCCCTGGCGGCATCCTTAGGCGCTGCCGGTCGCGTACCGACCATCGGTTTTCTTCTTACGCTGGCTGTCTTGGCCGGCCGGTCCTTCTGCGGCTTGGCAACGCTGACGACGATGCAGCGGTCAATCAGATAGGTGCCGCCCAGGGTCTCGACAACTTCATTCAGGTTGACCTCGGACAGCATCCTGACATAGGCGCAGCGTTTGAATTCGCCTGTTACCTGGTCAACGATCAGGTGTACCGACGTGACCGGTCCCATCAACGAAAAAAGCTTGCGCAGGTCGTCTTCGGTGGCCTGTTCTGAAATGTGTCCGACGTATAGTTCTTTAGCCATGGTTGTTTCCTCAATTTTGATATTATTTCTGTTCCCGGTGTATGGCGAATGGTCCCCAGGACTGGTCGATCGACATCAGTTCCAGGGTATTAATGTTGACATGCGGAGGTTGGCACACGATCCAGCGGACGGTTTCGGCGATGTCTTCCGCCGTCAACGGGGCTGTTCCCTGGTAAACTCCGGCGGCCAGTTCGTCGTTGCCTTTGAAGCGAACCTTGGAAAATTCGGTTTCAGCCATGCCGGGCTGGATGCAGCTTACCCTCACCCGCGTCCCGAGCAGGTCGGTCCGCAGATTACGTGAAAACTGGGTTACGAAGGCTTTGGTGCCGCCGTAGACATTGCCGCCCGGGTAGGGCCACTCTCCGGCCGTGGAGCTGATGTTGACGATATGACCGCGGTTGCGGGCCACCATGCCCGGCAGTACGAAGCGTGTGCAGTACATCAGGCCTTTGATGTTGGTATCCACCATTGTGTCCCAGTCGTCCAGGTCCGCCTTGTGGGCCGGCTCCAGCCCCAGCGCCAGTCCGGCGTTATTTATCAGCAGATCAACGGCGCGGAAGCGTTCCGGCAGAGATTCTATTGCACCCTGTACCGCTTCACGGTCCCGCACATCCAGCGGGATGATGTGTACGTCAGCCGTTGCGCCGAATTCATCCTGCAGTTTCAACAGAGGGTCGATGCGGCGGGCGGTCAGAATCAAGCGGTTGCCATTGGTTGCAAAGATGCGGGCGCAGGCAGCGCCGAAGCCGGCCGATGCGCCGGTGATGAATATTGTTTTGCTGTCCATGCAGTTCCCTCCCTGGTGTCGATCTTATTGAAGCTTGAAAACTCTGCCTGAATTATAACAGACGATCTATTTCCGTCAGTATCTGGTCTCGTTCAATTCCCTGCCGTGCGCATAGATCAAGCAGCTCTTCCGGCAGCGGTGCGCAGACCGTCAATGGTCCGGCCTCCGGCCTGATCAGCACGGTACGGAACGAATGCAGTGCAAAGCCCGGCAGATCCGGCATGTCACCGCCGCCATAGCGTTTATCCGCGATGACAGGGTGGCCGATTATCGAGAGATGGCGGCGGATCTGGTGCATCCTGCCGCTGATCGGCGTGACCGCCAGCAATGCACAGGAGTCGCCCCGGATGATGGTCCGGAAGCCGGTTTCGGATTCCTTGTCATCCAGTGGTTCATTGATCGTTCCGCTGTCATCCGGCTGTCCTGTCACCAGCGCCAGATACAGTTTGTCCAGGCCGCTCTCTTTTACCTGACGGCCATAGATGCCGGCCGAGCTGGAACTCTTGGCCAGGATTACTGTTCCGGATGTTCCGCGGTCCAGACGGTTGACCGGATAGAGCTTGCAGGGGGTGTTCCGGCTGATCATGTAGGATTGGCCGTAGTCGACCAGGTTTTCCTCCTGTTCAGCGGTGCGGTGCATTGCCAGCCCGGAAGGCTTGTTGACGATGGCAATCTGATCATCTTCGTAGAGCAGGTCAAGTTCCGGTCTGGCTGAGGAGATGTGACCGGTCGTGGTGCCGCTTTCCTTGAGGGATACGGTGTCGTGGAGAGCAAGGAGCGTGTCGTGACTTGTTGCTGCGCCGTTCAGTTTGGCGGCACCGCTTTTGATCAGTTTGCGTGCATAGCCGGGAGGCGAGGTCGGCATCAGTGTCCGCAGAAAGCTTTCCAGCCGCCGGCAGTGGTCCTGGTGGGTAATGTCGTAGGTCAGCATAAGTTGTCGGGGTCAATAATCAGGTGTTTGTTGACAGGAGCTCGGGTGAACACTAAACCACTATCCGGTCGTCTTTGTAGCCGGCGTTGATCTCCAACGCTTCGTTCATTGAGCGGATGGCTACTTCCAGCTGGCTGTCATCCGGCTCGCGGGTGGTCAGGCGCTGCAGGTAGAGACCGGGTGTGATTATCATCCTTACCAGCGGATGGCTGTCGTTAGCGGCGCTCCATTTCAAAAACTCGTAGGAGATGCCGGCAATCATAGGCAGCAGGAATATGCGCGAACCGGCCTTGAGATAGAACGGCCACAGTTTTGGTATCAGCGAGAATACGGCGATGCTGACTAGCATGACGATCAGCAGGAAACTGGTGCCGCAGCGCGGGTGCAGGCGGCTGTAGCGGCGAACGTTCTCAATGGTCAACTCTTCACCGGCCTCGAAAGCAAAAATCGATTTGTGCTCGGCGCCGTGATACTGAAAGACCCGCTGAATGTCGTTCATGCGTGAAATTGCCCAGATGTAGGCCAGAAAAACGATTACCCGGATGACGCCGTCCACCAGGTTGAAGATGATGTTGTTGTCGCCGATGACCGGGGTCATCAGTTTTGTGAGATAGAGCGGGAACAGGAAGAACAGGCAGATGCCGAAGCCGAAGGCAACGGTCATGGTGCCGGCCATGGCCCAGGAAGAAAGCTCTCCGCCACCTTCTTTGACTCCCTCCTTGTCCTTTTCTTCCTCGGTCATCGCTTCATTGGCCGAGAAATTGAGAGCCTTGATGCCGATGATCAGGGAAGTAAAGAGGGCTACCGCACCCCGGATGATTGGAAGTTTAACAATTGGAAAGCGTTCTGAAAGAGGAATGGCCAGCTCTTTTTTAACAACGATCTCTCCGTCGGGACGACGAACTGCAATGGCAACCGCGCGCGGGGCACGCATCATGACCCCTTCTATAACCGCCTGGCCGCCAACGTGTATCTTTTCCATGAAATCCTTTCGTACCGGCAACCTTGATTAGTCGCCATGATTGCAGCTGACAGTATCGCTGCTAAACCAATGTCTTGTAGAAATCGCGCACTTCCTGGGTCTGGCCGCAGCAGAACCTGCCTTCCGGGCAGGGACCGCCAACGCAGCCGGGACCGGCCTCGCGGAAGATGACCGGTGCCACCTGCTTTACAAGCCGCAGCATCTCAATACTCATCTGCCTGATTTCCCACTGGGCCCTCTGGCAGCAGCGCAGTGCGAAGAAGTGCAGCAGTTCGCGGGCGTTCATTGTCATGATGATCTTTGTTTCTGTCGCGTTGGGCAGGATGTAGCGCGCGTCTTCGGCCGGAATTCCCATATCTACCAGTTGGGCGTAGGCTTTGTGGACAGTCTCCGACATAAAGGCAAAAATCTGACGAGCATCCGGGTTCTCAGCGATGGAGTCAGGCATGATGGAGGTGAATTCATCCTTGTGCGACACATAGCGCTGCGACTGTTGTGAAAATGATGCTATCCGGTGGCGTACCAGCTGGTGCGTGGTTACCCGTGAGATGCCCTCGATTCCGAAGGTAAAGGAGGCGTGCTCCAGCACTGAATGGTGCCCAAGCGACATGATCTTGTCCAGAAACGCTTCAATGTCGGAGGTTTCCAGTTTTTCGCGCAGATCATTGATGGAGGTTGGTGAATAGCATAACCGGGCAGCCAGAGCCACGGTACGCTCGGGGTTGGGGGTGTGTTCGATCAGTGTGACGTTATTCATAGTGCCCTGGCGCGAGCCATGTTCAGGGGAAATATTTTGATATTCTGAATCTGGAACGCTCTGAAATGGAGAATGTGATGGTGCAAAAAAAAGGGGATTTGCCTTGAGACAAACCCCCTAGTGTGTCTGCGCAACGGCTGATCAGACCTGGCCGTAACGTTTTTTGAAGCGCTCAACGCGGCCGGCTGTGTCAATCAGTTTCTGCTTGCCGGTGTAGAACGGATGGCAGGCCGAGCAGATCTCGGTATTGATCTCTTTTTTCGTGGATCGTGTCAGAAATGTGTTACCGCAGATACAGCTGACGGTTACCTCGGAATACATTGGGTGAATACCTTCTTTCATCTCTTCCTCCTTCAGTCTTGCTTTAATGCGTTAAATGTTTCGATATGATCAGTAACTTGCAATCGTAGCGATTCGGAAAAATTTATGCAACCCTTTTTTAGCTATTTCGACATTGAATCCAGAAAATTCTGATTGGTCTTGGCTTCAGACAGTTTGTCCAGCAGGAACTCCATGCTGTCAACCACGTTCATCGGATGTATCACCTTGCGCAAAATCCAGATCCGGTTAAGCGAACTCTTCTCGATCAGCAGCTCTTCCTTGCGGGTTCCGGACTTGTTGATGTCAATGGCCGGGAAGGTGCGCTTTTCAACCAGTTTGCGGTCCAGATGCAGTTCCATGTTGCCGGTGCCTTTGAACTCTTCGAAGATGACTTCGTCCATCTTGCTGCCGGTGTCGACCAGCGCGGTGGCGATGATGGTCAGCGAGCCCCCTTCTTCTATGTTGCGGGCCGCGCCGAAGAAACGTTTCGGCTTCTGCAGGGCATTGGCGTCCACGCCGCCGGTAAGAATCTTGCCGGAAGGGGGCAGAACCGTATTGTAGGCACGGGCCAGACGGGTGATGGAGTCCAGCAGGATGACAACGTCTTTTTTGTGCTCCACCAGGCGCTTGGCTTTTTCGATAACCATTTCCGCAACCTGTACGTGACGGGTGGCAGGTTCGTCGAATGTGGATGAAACCACTTCGCCGTTTACCGAGCGCTGCATATCGGTCACCTCTTCCGGGCGTTCGTCGATCAGAAGAACGATCAGATAAACTTCGGGGTGATTGGCGGCAATCGAGTTGGCAATATTCTGTATCAGTACGGTTTTACCGGTGCGGGGAGGGGCGACGATCAATCCTCGCTGTCCCTTGCCGATCGGAGCTACCAGCTCGATTACGCGCATCGGCATGTTGTCGGGAGTCGTCTCAAGTGTGAGTTTCTCTTGAGGGTAGAGCGGAGTCAGGTTGTCGAACAGGATCTTGTCGCGGGCGACTTCGGGTGGTTCGTGGTTGATCGATTCTACCTTGAGCAGAGCAAAGTAGCGTTCGCCCTCTTTGGGAGGCCGGATCTGCCCGGAAACGGTATCGCCGGTTCGCAGGTTGAAGCGCCGGATCTGGCTGGGAGAAACGTAGATGTCATCAGGGCCCGGCAGATAGTTGTAGTCGGTGGCTCTCAGAAAACCGAACCCGTCCTGCAGGGTCTCAAGGACGCCCTCGCCGAAAATTGAGCCGTTTTGCTCGGTCTGGGCATTGAGGATGGCAAAGATCAGATCCTGTTTGCGCAGGCTGGATGCGCCTTCGATATTGAGATCCCGCGCAATCGTGTTGAGTTCGCTGATTTTCTTGCCTTTGAGTTCCTGTAGATTCATCTGTTCTCCTGCCTGTAGTCGTTCACTGACATTGGATTGAATTTTATCCTGAATTGTCTTTTTAGATGTGGCTCGCAAAGAAGTGCCTTTTAGAGGTGATGTTGAGGGATTGCCGGAATTTCCAGTTTTGCTAGGGTGTTATATGGACTATTGCCGAGGCCGGTGACTGCAGCACGTTTAGAATATTTAAGGGGTTTATGTCCGAGTAACAGGATAACTACTTGAGGTATGGTTGAAGTTACCTTTTGTTTCTTGGGCTTGTCAATAAAAAACAGCACACGTTACCGTTAAAAGTTTAAATTACTGTCAGTGTGTCTGGCTGAGGGCACAACAGATCGTTAATTACTACCCCCGCCATGGTCAGCCCAAAGATTGACGGCAGGTAGGAAATGCTTCCCAGAATTACGCGGCGATGCTCGCAGCGAAAGGTCTGCTCTTCCCGGTTGGGGCAGATACAGTCCGTGCCGCAGCCGCTGGCGGATGGATCCAGTTCGCGATGTTCTTCAGTGGAATAAACTACCTGCACTCCTGAGGCTATTCCATTTTCGCGGAGTATCTTGCGCATGCTGCGGGCCATGCGGCAGTTGTGGGTGGCCGAGATGTCGTCGACATGGATTTTGGTCGGGTCAAGCTTGTTGGCAGCACCCATGCTTGATATTACCGGGATGCCCTGTTCGCGACAGATCGTTATCAGAGCGGCCTTGGCGGTAAAATGGTCTATGGCGTCCAGCACGTAATCCGGTTTTTTAGCTAGCAGTTCTCCGGCATTGTCTTTGGAGAAAAACGCTTTGACCGGTATGATTTCGGCCGCCGGATTTATGTCTCGCAGACGCGCCGCCATGACCTCTACCTTTGACTGCCCGACCGTGCTGCTAAGTGCATGGATCTGGCGGTTGAGATTGGTCAGGCAGATATCGTCAAAATCAACCAGCGTGATATGCCCGATTCCGGCCCGCCCCAGCGCTTCAGCGGCATAGCTGCCGACGCCTCCTATGCCGCAGATCATGACATGTTTTTCAGCAAGTGATATGAGTCCGGATTTGCCGATCAGTCGTTCGGTTCTTGAGAAACGGTGCAGTTTCATGGGTGAGTTATCCAGAATTTCGGTAAGATTGTTTTCATCGTGCCAATAACTCCCTGGCCAGTTCTATAACTTTTGATTCGTGTATCTCGCTGATGGAGAAGTCGTTCTTGTTCAATTTTCTGTCATCAACGATAGAAGAGGATTTCAAAATCCGGCATGTGTCACTGGGATAAATGCGATGGGCAGGTGTCGGCCCGAAGATTACGATGCAGGGAATATTATTTGCCCAAGCAATATGGCTTGGACCGGTATCGCCTCCGATGAGCAGGTCGGCCCTACTGACAGCCGCCTTTAGCTGATTAATGTTCATCTTGGGCAGTATTGAAACAAATGGTGATCTTTCTGCTATGTATTGAGCTGTTTGATACTCCTGTTCATTGCCGTGACAGACCAGTATGTTTTCTTGCAGCGCATTGGCCACGGCAACAAACTTATCCTTGGGGTAATTACGGCTTTCCCACGTTGATCCGACTACAATGATAATGTTTTTACGATCGCTGTGAAAAAACTTCTCAGAGCAAGAAATGTCGTTCTCGGAGTAAAAGAGGAATGGGCGTTTATTTATGAGCTCTTGCTCTGTGACTGTTGCCCCTATGGATCGAGCCGCTAGGGAGGCATATCGAAGTACGGTGTTGATTTCAAGCGGGATATCGATCCGTTTGCTGTATAATAAAGCCGTCAGAGGTTCTTTTGCCGTACGTGGGTGAAATCCGCACGTCGTTAATCCCACAATACGGCTGATGATCGCTGATTTGATCATGCCGTGCAGGTCTATAACCAGATCGTATTTTCCGTGTACCATAAGCTTGCGGTGTTCACACTTCAGACCGGAAAATGAAAACTTCTTCCTAAGATTCTTGAGGTCCAGCTTAACAATATGTTCCAGGTCGGGATTGTGGTCAAGAATGTCAGCAAATTTCTTGTCAGCAAACCAGGTGATGCTGCAATTGGGCAGATGATGTTTGATTGTCTGCAATGAGGCCATGCAAAAAATAATATCACCAAGTGATGAAAGTCTAACAATTGCTATCTTCATTTATGAACCTTGTCTGAGGCAGTTGTCTGTTTGGAGTGGAGCTTGAAGTGGGGCTGAAGTTTTTCGATGCCGGCCATAACGTCATCAACCCTGATGCTGTAGCGGCACTCGCTGTCTTTGTTACATTTTGTTCTAAAACAGCGCGTACAGGAAAGCGGCGACTGCACAATAACGTGTTTCGAGCCACTCGGTCCACTAACGCTGCCGTCGCTGGCACGGTAATACGAAACGGTCGGAGTGCCGACAGCAGCGGCAAGGTGTATCAGTCCGGTATCTCCGCCAATAACTACATCAACCTTCTTGATTATGGCGCTGATCCCTTTCAAATTATATTTACCGAGCACAAGTGCCTTATTGCCAATACCTGCAGAAACTTTTTCAGCAGACGCTTTTTCGGATTCATTTCCCCAGGAAAGTAAAATCGTTGAGGCGGGGAATTCTTTTTGCACAGCCTTTCCCAATTCTGTCCAGCCTTCTTCAGACCAGAACTTGGTCTGCCAGGTGGTGCCGCCGTGAAAAAGAAATACCTGTTCAGAATTACATCCCCGGATCAGTTCCTCTGCGGCGGCATCCTCGCGCGGTCCTGTGAATATATCCACCGACAGGTCCATGCCGGTATGATCCTTGTCAAAGGCGGCACTTAACACTCTCAGATACCGTGTTCCGGCATTGTTGTCCTGTTTCCTCATGTCTATTTTATGGTTAGTGAACAGGGCGTTAACAGATTCCTGTAGAAAATCCCTGGAGAATCCGAACCGCTTTCTTGATCCGGTCAACCAGGCTATGATGCCGCTCTTCAGGTTCCCCTGGATATCAAAGACCATGTCGTAATTGCTGCTTTTCAGGTTTTTCAGGACATTACTGACTTCCTGGAGCGTTCCGGCAGAGAAGATTTGTTTGCGCCATGTTCTGGTGCGGATGACATGCAGCCGGTTAATAAGTGGATTTCCCTCCAGAACATCCTTGAAGGACTCCTCCACAACCCAGTCGACTTCAATTCCGGGGCAGGCCTTGTGCAGATAGTCCAGAACAGACAGGGCATGGATAATGTCGCCCATGGATGATGTTTTTATGATCAGAATTCGCATATGAAATTTAATATTTCTTTGAGTTGAATTTATGTGACATCAGGTCGACTGTGGAGGCAAGATCGGAACAATCAAACGAGTCCAGGCTGAATAGAGTGCTTTGAGAAGGTTCTCCATGAGTCTGCCCGTCTTTCGCGCAAGAAATGCTGTTGGAGATTTGTTTCCGCGAAACCGTTCCAATACGCCATAAAACTTCAGTTTCTCGCCAAATAGATATGCTCGTTTGATTCCTTTGAAGAGTGGCAGGTTGTTTTTCACAGTTTCAAGCATAGCCTCATTAAATCTGATATGTTGCTGCACCGTAATTTCTATAGTCCCGTCATCGGGCCGAATCCGATAGGCGGCTACAGGCATGTCAATAAATCCTAGCAGGTCTCGTGCAGCCATCCTGAGATAAAAATCCCAATCCTCAACAGCGATGTTCTCATTATATCCACCAATCAGCGAATAAACTTCTTTACGTGCCATAAAAACAGGACCTGGCACACACCAGTTGAAGACAATTTCATAGGAAAGTAATCTGGGATCGTTCAGATGTTTTATTCTGGCGTCGTGAAGGTCAGAAAGACCACTTTTTTCTGAAATAATGCCGCCGTAATCCACCAGCTTGCAATCTCCAAATACTGCCATTTTATCAGGATGTTGCTCCAGGTAGGCTACTCTGGCAGCAATGCCTCCCGTCAGGAGGTAATCATCACTTGCCAGGACCGCTATCAACTCGCCGTGTGCAAGCGCCACCAACTCATTCAGGGTTTTAGTCAAGCCTCTGTTCTCTCTGCAGATAAATTTGAAACTATCCCCCAGAACACCTACATGCTCGGAATGCCACTTGCGTACAATGTCTGCTGATGAATCCCGCGAACCGTCATCAATAATGATGATTTCTTTGCAGGGATAGGTGTCCTCCAATACGCTGTTCAGGCACTGTTCGATGAAGAGTTCATGGTTGTAGAGCGGGATTATGATGCTGACGAGTGGATGACTGGTCACAAAGAGCCTTTCGTTCCAAAAGATTCAATGGCCCGGCAAACAGTAATGATATCCTTTTCGTCCAGGTGAGGTCCCATGGGCAGGCTCAGCACCTGGTTGTGAATGCGCTCGGAAATCGGGAAATCTTCCTTTTTGAAGTTCAGTTCCCGGTAGGCTCCCTGCAGGTGAGGTGGAATCGGGTAGTGGATCATGGTGCCGATACCGTGTTGCTGGAGATGCTGTTGAAGTGCGTCACGCTGCTTGGAGCGTATTACATACAGATGCCAGACCGGATCAGCCCACTGAGGAACCTGGGGCAGCATGATGTCAAGTCCGGCCAATAATTTTGAATAGAGCTTCGCCAATTGGGTCCGGGTTGCATTTTCCTGATCGAGGTGTTTCAGCTTTTCCCGCAGAAAGGCGGCCTGAAGCTCATCGAGTCGGGTATTGTAGCCTTTGATTTCATTGTGATATTTAATGCTGGAACCGTAGTTTCGCAGCACCCGAACCTGCTCGGCCAGCCCATCGTCGTCGGTGGTGACCGCCCCGCCATCGCCGAGGGCACCCAGGTTCTTGCCCGGATAAAAACTGAATCCGGCCGCATGTCCCAGAGAACCGGTCCGAATGTCCTTGAAGCGGGCTCCATGGGCCTGGGCTCCGTCTTCAATAACCTTAAGATCGTAACGCTGTGCGACTTCGTTGATCTGTAGCATATCTGCCGGCTGACCGTAGAGGTGTACCGCCATGATCGCTTTGGTGCGGGGTGTTATGGCGGATTCGATACGGGCCGGATCCAGGTTGCAGGTCGCCTCGTCCGGTTCTACCGGCACCGGTGTCGCCCCTGCATAGGAAACCGCCAGCCAGGTGGCTATATAGGTGTTTGAAGGAACAATTACCTCGTCTCCCGCCCCGATCTCCATCGCCCGCAGTATCAGGTGCAGCGCTTCAAGTCCATTGCCTACACCGATACAGTGCTTTGTCCCGCAATAAGCTGCAAATTCAGACTCAAAAGCCTCCAGCTCCCTGCCCATAATGAACCAGCCGCTTGCCATGACACGTTTAAAAGCTGCCTCCAATGCCTCTGCATATTTATTGTTTATGGAACCTAGATCAAGAAAGGGTATCGTTGTGGCCGTGGTCATAGCCGCTCCTTGGCACGCAAGTCTTTAAGATAAGTATCATAATCGCGGTAGTAGTCGGATTCTTCGTAAAGGTTGGAAGCCAATACCATACAGACGGATCCGGACGAAAAATTGTCCAGTTCTCTCCAGATCATATTGCAGACATAAAGTCCGTAGTACGAACGATTCAGATGGATACGTCGTTTTTCGAGACCATCATCGAGAATTATGTCAAAGCTTCCTGACATGGCTACTATCAGCTGGTGCAGCTCCTTATGGGCATGTCCCCCTCGCTCGGCGCCACCAGGAACATCATAGAGGTAATAAACACGACGAATGTCGAACGGTATGTGATTGCCGCCTTCAATGAAGGTCAGATTACCGCGTGGGTCGGATATTTTGGGCAGTTCGATGATTCGGCATGTATCCAGGCTCATGCTTCCTCCTTCAAATAACGTATAACTCGAGCGGGATTACCCATTACAACTGCCCGTGCCGGGACGCTTTTTGTTACCACTGCGCCGGCTCCTACCATAGCGTCTTCACCAATGGTTATACCGCAGAGAATTGTGGCATTGGCACCTATGGAGGCGCCTTTCTTTACCACTGTCTGCAGCAGTTTGAACGGCTGCTTGCTACGGGGAAACTGGTCATTGGTGAAGGTGGCATTCGGACCGACCATTACATCGTCTTCAAGCCGTACACCGTCCCATATCTGAACACCGCATTTGATAGTAACCCGGTTGCCGATTATCACATCGTTCTCAATAAAAACATGATCGCAAACATTACAATTCTCGCCAATGCTTGCACCTGGAAGCACATGGACAAAAGCCCAAATACGAGTATTGTTACCGATTCGCTCCGATTCAACCAATGCATGGGAATGTTTAAAAAAGTCCATGTTTTTTCTCCTGCTTGATGAAGGTTATAAAGTAGGTGCGATACGCTTGTTATTTATCATTATCTATTAAGTTCGGTCATCTGATAAATCGCTCATGGGAGAATATTTTCAAAGATGCCTTCCAACTCCAGTGAGTGTCATCAGCGTAGAAGACGTCTTTTTCCCCCTTGCGCAATTCCTCTGCCAAGATGGCCTTTGTGTCGATGAAACGATAGCACTTGGGAAGCTTGCGCAGCTCTTCGAAGAAGATGCTGCGGGGGTACGGGTTGTTGATGATGTAGTCGCTGTATAGGTTGAATTTATCAACACAGGGCATGAATACTAGGGTGATTCCCTTTCGGCCAAGCAGTTCTGCAAGTTGATTCAGGTTGTTGTTAATCCCCTGCATTATCGCTGGAGTTGGGAGACGCTTGTATCTCAGGAAGAGAACCTGGTCCGACTTTGGCACGCTGAAAAGATGGTGTGAGAGACGGTGGACATACACTCCTCCGAACACGGCGTGATCAGATAGTGGGTACAGCATGTTGTAGAGCAGAAACTTGAAGTTCCCGTTATTGATAAACGGCGGACTGGGAAATGGAGTGTAATAGTCGAACACTTCATAGTTCTTTAGCTGGTCTTCTGTGACGTGGCGGGATACGTTGAGCGGTGCGGCCATATCAAGCGCTCCAGTCTCGGCGATGCTGATAAGCACGTATCGCGGCCTGATCCTGTCAATAAAGCCATTATTGGCAAAGAGAGATACGGTGGTAAGCGGATCGAGATCCCGATGCCGTGGTATGTTGAGTACTTCGAAACCGTTAAGGCTTGCAATGTAGTCTTGATAAAAGCTGTTTTTGCCGCCGGCGCCGCCGTTAGAAAAGGAGTCACCCACCGTGATCATGTCGATTCTGCGTCCGTCATAATCTTTAATATTCACATGGTGCCGTGGCAGATCGGTGCTGTTCTTTCTGAAATCCTTGGAACCGTAAATATAGCCCATGCGGGCCAGATCCCCACCCTGAAAATTTTTGTTTGTGAGCAGGTCTTTGGTCCAGGTTATCCAGATCAAATAGTTGCCCCCTATGAAGAGAACCATCAAAAAAAAGAATATAAGTACGAAACGTCGATAACTCATCATCACCAACCTAGAATTGAAAATAGAGGAACTCACTGACTTTGCTCATATCCAAGAGCGACCAGAAAGTGATTACGAGCAGCAGTGCGCACCAGTTCCAGGCCGGACGTACACGGGCAACGATTTCCATGGAATTCTTCCAGAAGACGGCAATAAGGAGGGCGATGAGGACCATGATCCAGGTCTCGTCCTTGCCTTTGATCACATCCAGCCAGCCGCCGAAAGTAATCCCTAGAGAAGAAAGCAGTTTTACTTTGGCCAGGGACTTATGCAGCATGACACCGTTCAGCCCTGCCATCCCTTCCAGTATTGAAATCGCCCCCTCCAGTGACTTTGAGCGGAAAAAGATGAAAGAAATGTTAACGTAATTGAACGTGATCAGCCACCCCAGACAAGAGGGCATGGGGAGTTTCTTTTTCTTCCAGTAATGGTTGACCACCAATCCCAGACCGTGCATCCCGCCCCAGATGATGAAGGTCCAGCCGGCACCGTGCCAGAAACCGGAAATCAGCATGGCCAGGAAGATCGCCACCAGCGAATTGGTAAAGGTTATGCGGCCGAAGGCCCGCAGTATGGGTGTGTAGAGATAGGTGGTGACGAAGTTGGTCAGCGTTATGTGCCAACGCTTCCAGAAGTCGATCATGCCGGTGGCCTTGTAGGGGCTGTTGAAGTTGACCGGCAGGGAGATGTTGAACATCCAGCCGATTCCGACGGCCATGTCGCTGTAGCCGCTGAAGTCGAAGTAGAGCTGAAAGGTGTAGGAAAGGCTGGCCAACCAGGCCGGAAAGAAGCTTAGTGGCTGGGTAGCATCAAAACCGGCTGAGGCCCAGACCGAAAAAGTATCGGCCAGAACCACTTTCTTGAAAAGTCCCAGGAAAAAAAGCATCAGCCCCAGGTACAGGTTTTTCCAGTTGATGACCTTGTTCCGCAGTCGCTCGAACTGGGGCATCATCTCCTTGTGGTGCAGTATCGGACCGGCCAGCAGGTGCGGAAAGAAGGTCACAAACAGGGCATAGTTGAGCAGGTTGCGTTCCTCAACCAATCCCTCGTAGGCATCCACCAGGAAGGCAATCTGGGTGATGGTGAAGAAGCTGATCCCCAGCGGCAATACGATCTTCAGCAGCGGCAGCTGGGTGCCCAGGAGGCCATTGGCACTGCCGATGAAGAAGTCCATGTACTTGAACCAGCAAAGCAGCGCGATATTTGCCAATATGCCGGTTACAAAAACAGCTTTTTTGGAGACCGGTCGTTTGCCGCCGCTGTCATACTCTGCCAGCAGTCCGCCGATCGTATAGTTAAAAAGAATCGATCCCATGATCAGTGGCAGATACTTGATGTCCCACCAGCTATAGAAAAAAAGCGAAGTGAACAGCAGCCACGATTTGGCTGCAATGGTCAGGCGCTTGCGCAGCAGGACGAAGTACACCAGTAGTGTAACCGGCAGAAAGAGCAGGATGAATTCGAAGGAGTTGAAGAGCATCTTGTTCTACTCCTACTTCGCGATCTTCTTGTTGATCATGTCCAGCATGTCACCCACATTTTTGAGGGCCTGCAATTCTCCCAGGGCAAATTTGATTTTGAAGCGCAGTTCGACGGCGATGACCAGGTTCATGTGAGTCAGGGAGTCCCAGTCGTCGATGTCATCGGCGGTTGAATTTCTGGTGAGAGCAATACTGTTGTCGTCAAAAACCTGTCTGAAAACCGGTGTAAGTTCTTCGAGTGATATCATAACGTTAATCCTCCAGTGTTGAGATGTCTCCGGCGTCAAGTCCCAGATAGCGTGCCTTGAGGACGCGTCGCATGATCTTGCCGCTCTTGTTTTTGGGTATGGCCTCCACCGGGATCACATCTTGGGGGATGGCTACCGAGGAAAGGCGGTTGGCGATGTGCAGGCGAATCTTTAATTCCAAATCAGGGGTGAATACGATGCCGGGGTGGAAGTTGACGAAGGCTACCACCTTTTCGAATAGCAGATCGTCAGGAACGCCGATCACTCCCGATTCCGCCACTTCCGCCAACTCCAGCAGGCAGCTTTCAGCTTCGAAGGGACTTACCAGATGCCCGGAAGTGTTTATGACGTCGTCGCTGCGGCCCAGGAACCAGTAATATCCATCTTTATCCCGCCAGGCCATGTCGCCGGTATAGTACCAGCCGTCCCTGAACTTGCTGGCATAGGCCGAGTCGTTGTTGAGATATGTGATGAACATAGAGTCCCAGCCGGACCTGACGCAGAGATTACCATGCTCGCCATCGGGCAGGATGGCGCCGTCATCGGCCAGAATGCCCGGTTCAATGCCGGAAAGAGGAGTCCCCATGGAACCGGCGCGGATGGGAACACCGGGACGGTTGGCGATCATGATGGCACCGGTTTCGGTCTGGAACCAGGTGTCGTAGATGTCCTTTTGCAATGTTTCGCGTCCCCAGGCGATAACCTCCGGGTTAAGCGGTTCACCTACGCTGAAAATGCTGCGCAGATGGGTCAGGTCAAATCCCTGATAGGTTGTCTGCTCCTCGCGCATCAGCATGCGCAGGGCCGTGGGCGCCGAGTACCAGACGGTGACCTGCTCGTTCTGCAACAGCTCGAACCAGTGTTGGGCGCTATAACCGCCACCAAAGTGCAGTTGGGTTACTCCCTGGCTCCAGGGACCGATGATGCCGTAAGATGTGCCGGTTACCCAGCCCTGGTCGGCTGTACACCAGAAGAGATCGTCAGGCTGCAGCCCCAGAACTTCGCGGGTGGTGCGGGATTGGTGAAGGACGCTCCGGTGGCAGTGCAGGACGCCCTTCGGTTTTCCGGTAGAACCGGAAGTGTAGTGCAGAACCGACGGTGTATCGGGCAGGGTGATTGGTGCCGCAAACTCGTCGGAAGCCGATTCCATTAGACGTGCCCAGCTCAGTACATCGGCGGATAGATCTTCAGCCACGTCGGTCAGAATAACCGTTCGCAGTGCAGGGAGCTGGTCCCGAATGCGCTCGATCTTTCGGTAGAGGCTTTTGCGGGTGATCACCAGTTTTGCTTCCGAGGCACCCAAACGGTCCAGCAGCGCGTCATCGCCGAAGTTGGAAAAGAGCGTGCCGGTTATGCACTCGGCTTTAAGGGAACCGAGGAAGGCGGTGAACTGCTCGGGCGTTTTGGGAAGAAATGTGAAAATCACCTCTCCCTTGACGATTCCCAGGCCGTTCAGCACGTTGGCAAATTGGTTGGAAAGGCGGTCCATCTCGGCGAAGGTGTAGTCGCGTCGCTCAAAAGCGGACGAAATCCAGCGCATGGCGACCTTTTCACCCAGTCCTTCTTCGCACTGCCTGGTGGTGCAATGATAAGCGATATTGAAGTTATCCATTGTTATTCCCTTGCTCCAAGAGATTTCTCAACTCGTCAAACACCTCGTCAGGCGTAAGTTCTTCCAGGCATTCCATCTTTCCCCGCGTGGAAATGCAGCAGGTCTCCTTATTACAGGGGACACAGGGCCACTCTTTCTGAACAACAGTTACGTTCCCCACTCGTTGCACTCCATTTTGGGCGGCAAAAGGAGAGGTCTCCGAACAGCCGTTGGGCCAGGGTCCCCAGTAGCGGGTCAGGCTGGGGCCGAACAACGCCAAAGTGGGAACATCAAGGGCGGCGGCCATATGTGTTACAACGGTATCTATGCCAACGAAGGCTGCACAGCCCTTGATGACGCCGGCCAACTGACCAAGGGTGCATGGTTCCTTGAATGTAATAACATCGTGCGGGGCTTCTGCCAGAATTTCTTTCAGATATAAACTGTCCGCCGGATCCGGTGTCGTTGTGAAGACCGCCACGCAAGCGGTCTGCTCCTGGATCAGGCCGGCAAGTCTGCCCCATTTCTCCGCCGGCCAGTATTTGCAGCTGTTTCGGCTATAGGGGTGCAAAATTATATATCTTTTCTCCGGTGGGATCGTGCCGGAGAACGTTAAATCGTTGTCGTCATATCCCATCGCAACCCGGGGGACGGGGGCTACTCCCAGGGGCTCCAGCAGTGACATGATATTGGCTACAACATGCCTGTGGTCGTCACAGAAGCGGTGCGCAGAAAGTAGAATTTTTTTCCACCAGGCATCCTTTCCGTCGTAGATCAATCCGATGGAGTATTTGCCGGCTACCGTCGCCGCAAGGAGTGTCCTGTCCGAAGGGTAGGCTGAAAAAGCCAGGTCATACCTGCGGAAAAGCGTGAGCAAAACACTACCGTTGCTCCCTTTCCGCGGCACCGTAATGACATTTCTGATAAGGGGGTTGTTTGTGAGCACCCCTTCGGTGCCTTCAAAGACCAGGTAATCGATCGCTGCATCGGGAACGGCTTGTTTGATCGAAACCGCCAGCGGTGTAGTTACCAGTACATCGCCGATAAATCTGAAGCAGACGATCAGGATTGATGGTTTACTGTCGGGTTGTAAGGTTTGGCTAGAAATAGCGCAACCTCCCGTCGATCCATTTTTCTACCAGGGTATGCCGGTGCAGCAATTTTTCTCCAGAACTATGAAGCCAGTTGATCATTTTAATCTTGTTGCGTCTCAGAGCCCGTTGCCACCAGGAAAGACGCCATTTCTTGTTGAAGTAGGCCTTGTTCTCCAAGGCATAGGGTTTGGCCTTATATACTGTGCTTAAGGATTTCTGAGTGATTGATCCAAAGTGGTGCATAAATGAGTTGCCTACTGTAGCAATGTTATAATTTGCAAGTTTTGCTCTCAGGAAAAAATCAGAATCTTCGTATTGACCTATACGGAAATTCTCATCAAAGTAACCGATGTCCTTGAAAACCTTGTGATGCACCATGAAACAGATGCCGTGGGCTATGCCACGCCGGATTGTGTTATGCATACATGAAACATATTCACTTGCATATGGTTCAATGTCATAGTTGTAGTCACCCTCTCTTATTGCCGGGCAAATTATGTCAAGATCCCATAGTGTGGCTGCTTTAAGCAGGCCGTCGAGCCAAAGTGGAGAGACGATTACGTCGTTGTTGAGGACGACTATCCATTCAGCTTCAGAAGCGGCTTTTACCCCCTGATTCCATGCCCCGGCACATCCACGGTTCTCGTTGTTGCTTATAACTGTTATATCGTTTCTGGAGGCCAGATACTCAGCGGTGCCGTCCGAGGAAGCATTGTCTATCACAATAATCTTGATTTGGCCCTGTGTGTATCTAGCCAGACTTTCAAGACAAAGCTTTGTGAAGTGTACTTGATTATAAAGAGGTATGATGATGGCTATCGTCATTTGTGGTCACTGCCTTGATAAAAGATCACGCTGCTCTTGCTACGGGTGAGCAATGGTTCGGGTATTACACCCATCATGTATTGGGGCGTCCCTGGCCTGTTTGCGGAGTATTTTCCGATAGCTCCCAGAGTTTCGCATATTTCATAAATGTACTGAATGAATGGAGACACGCATATATAAAGCCGGGAATACCATCCCTGAATCCACCTTTGAACAGGTAGAGCCTTACAAAAGCATGCACAGGATTTAGTACCAATCCCTTCCATCCCGTTTTTTTGCCGGCTCTGAATTTTTCTCCGGCTTGCAGGCCAGAATCAAAATCGAGCTTGTGCAGCCTTTGATGTAGTGTCTCTCCTGTAAAATGCAGCAAAGGGGATTTGAAACTGTAAATATTGCCTTTATCCAGTAAAAGAGTGTCGAATCCTTTGCCGGGATCCTCATTATAACGGCCGGCTCCTTTTTTTAGAAAACGACGAGTGTAGTTGGGGTACGAGCTTCGTATCCACCTCCCAAAGAAAAAATTCTTTCGTGGAATTTCTCCTCCGGCAAAACCGTGCGAACTGTCGGTCTTTATAAGATGAAGTATTTCATCACGGAGTTCTTCGGTAACTCGTTCGTCCGCATCAAGAAAAAGCAACCAATCTGAATTTGCCAAATCTAGCCCGATGTTGCGTTGTGTGCCCACCATTCCCGGCCACTGTTTTTGGATCACCTGGGAGGTGTACTTCAAGGAAATCGATACGGTTTGGTCATCACTGTAAGAATCAATAACAATTATCTCATCTGCCCATTTAACGCACTCCAGGCAGTCGGCAATATTACTCTCTTCATTCTTTGTTATTATTACAACAGAGATGGTTTTGTTCACATTAGTCCTCGGCAAAACGCTACGGGGATTTGACAGCAATAAAGTCGTCTGTGTGGACGGCAATTGTCACGAATTATTCCCGCGTGTTATTAGATCCGTTGGGTTTTCCACAAACCAGCGATAAACCTCCCGTACACCTTCCTCCAGATCGATACAATGCCGCCAGCCAAGCGTGTGCAGTCGGGAAGAATCGGCCAGTTTCCGGAGAGTTCCGTCGGGCTTTGAAGTGTCAAAAACAAGTTCGCCATCGAAGCTTGCTGCATCTTTGACCATTCCGGCCAGTTCGGCGATGCTGACTTCCTGTCCGGATCCCACATTAATCAGGGCCGGTGCCGGGGCGTAGGATAAAAGCGAGGAGTAGACCTCTTCGGATTGGTTGATCAGGAAAATACAGGCTTCGGCCATGTCGTCAACATGCATGAATTCGCGCAGGGGAGTTCCGCTGCCCCAGACGGTCACGCTTGCGGCGCCGGATTCCTTGGCTTCGTGAAACTTGCGAATCAGGGCCGGAAGTACATGGGAATTTGTCAGATCAAAATTGTCATTGGGTCCGTAGAGATTGTTGGGCATGGCGGAAAGGAATCTGGTGCCGTACTGCTGATTATAGGAACGGCACTGGGCTATGCCGGCAATCTTGGCGATGGCATAGGCGTCATTGGTCGGTTCCAGTGCTCCAGTCAGCAGGTATTCCTCTTTTATGGGCTGCGGGGAAAATTTGGGATAAATGCAGGTGCTGCCCAGAAACAGCAGCCGTTTTACTCCGATGGTGTAGGCGCTGTGGATGACATTGGTCTGAATCATCAGGTTGTCATAGATAAACTCGCCTTTGCGGGTGCTGTTGGCAATGATCCCGCCGACCCGTGCCGCAGCCAAAAACACATACTCAGGGCGTTCGCTTGCAAAAAACTCTGCAACGGCGGCCTGGTTACGCAGATCCAGTTCAGCTGAACTGCGCAGGATTAAATTGGCATATCCCTCGGCCTGCAGTCTGCGGACAATGGCAGAACCTACCATCCCGCCATGACCGGCAACATAGATGCGGGCATCAGAAGGAATAGTGTGAGAGATTGGCTGCGTCGGGTGATGTGTGGGCATAGTATCTGTCATTTATTAATTCTCGATTGCTACCGGCAATTCGTAGCCATGTTTTTTGAGAAGGGCGTGTCGCTGGGCCACCAACAAATCCTGAGCCACCATTTCGGAACACATTTCCTGAGCAGTTATCTCAGGGGTCCATCCCAGCTTGGCCTTGGCCTTGGCAGGGTCACCCAGCAGGGTATCTACTTCGGCCGGTCTGAAGTAGCGCGGATCAACCCTGACTATGATATCACCGGGCTTGAGAGCTGGCGCCTTGTCTCCCCGAATCTGTTCAATAATGGCCCGTTCGTCAACACCCTGACCTTCAAAACGCAGAGTGATGCCCAGTTCTGCTGCGGACCAGTGGATGAACTGGCGAACTGAATATTGCAGTCCTGTGGCAATTACAAAGTCTTCAGCCTTCTCCTGCTGCAGCATCATCCACTGCATCCTGACGTAGTCCCTGGCGTGTCCCCAGTCGCGCAGCGAGTCCATGTTGCCCATGAACAGGCATTGCTCAAGGCCCTGCGCGATGTTGGCAAGGCCGCGGGTAATCTTGCGGGTAACAAACGTTTCGCCCCGGCGCGGAGACTCATGGTTGAAGAGGATACCGTTGCAGGCATAGATTCCGTAGGCCTCCCGGTAGTTTACCGTTATCCAGTAGGCGTAAAGCTTGGCCACTGCATAGGGTGAGCGGGGGTAGAAGGGGGTGGTTTCCTTTTGGGGTGTTTCCTGAACCAGGCCGTAAAGCTCAGAACTGGAGGCCTGGTAAAAGCGGGTTTTCTTCTCCAGTCCCAGCAGGCGGATCGCCTCCAGCAGGCGTAAGGCCCCTAATCCATCGGCGTCGGCAGTGTATTCGGGGGCTTCGAAGCTGACAGCTACATGGGATTGGGCACCCAGATTGTAGATTTCATCCGGCTGTACCTGCTGCACTATGCGGGTAAGGTTGGAGGCGTCGGTCAAGTCGCCGTAGTGCAGGATGAAATTCTGATTTTCAACGTGCGGATCCTGGTAGATATGATCAACACGCTGGGTGTTGAGTGACGAGGCGCGACGTTTGATTCCGTGAACCTGATACCCTTTTGACAGGAGGAGCTCCGCCAGGTAGGAACCGTCCTGACCGGTGATGCCGGTGATTAGTGCTTTTTTCATATATCAACTCCTGTGGGTATGAAAACTTTCAGCATTGGTAGTATTCCCTGTACCAGGTTACAAATTTCCGGATACCATCTTCTATGGAAGTGGCTGGGCGGAAACCGACATCCTTCATCAGGTCATCCACATCGGCGTAGGTGGCAGGCACATCCCCGGCCTGGATGGGCATAAGGTTCTTGGTGGCCTGTCTGCCGAGGCACTGCTCCAGCACTTCAATGAAACGCATCAGCTCCACCGGCTGATTGTTGCCGATATTGTAGATTTTGTAGGGGGCAAAACTGGTACCCGGATCCGGTTCTGCACCGCTCCAGCTTGAGTCTGGCTTGGGAGTGCTTCCAATCACCCGCACAACGCCTTCAACAATGTCGTCAACGTAGGTAAAATCACGCTTCATTTTCCCATGGTTGAATACATCTATGGGGCGTCCCTCCAGAATCGCTTTTGTGAAAAGGAATAGAGCCATGTCCGGTCGGCCCCATGGTCCGTACACTGTAAAGAAGCGCAGGCCGGTGGTGGGGATTCCGTAAAGGCTGGAATAGGTATGGGCCATCAGCTCGTTGGCTTTTTTTGTGGCGGCGTACAGCGACACAGGATGATCCACATTGTGGTGAACAGAAAAAGGCATGGTGGTGTTGGCGCCGTACACCGAGCTGGATGATGCGTATACCAGATGCTTGACGCCATGATGACGGCATCCTTCGAGGATGTTGATGAAGCCGCTGATGTTGCTGTCAATGTAGGCGTAGGGATTTGTCAGCGAATAGCGCACTCCGGCCTGGGCCGCCAGATTTACAACGGTATCGAACTTACCTGATTCGAAGAGCTGATGCAGCGGTTCCCGCTCTTCAAGTCCCATCTTAATGAAACTGAAATCGGGCAGTGCTTCGAGTCGTGCAAGGCGGTCGAGTTTAAGCCGCACGTCGTAATAGTCGTTCAGGTTGTCGAGACCCACAACCTGATTGCCGTCTGCGATCAGTCGCCTGCTTAGGTGCGAACCAATAAAGCCGGCTGCTCCGGTAACAAGAATGCGTTTCATGGTCTGGACCTTCCTGTGTTTAGTATTTGCTGCTTCCGGTAATTGAAGCCATAAGCCTGATGCTTGCTTCCACCACGTCATCGGCGGTGACCGCCGTCATGCATTCGTGGTTTGTCGGGCACTCCCGCAGTTTGCAGGGTGCGCAGGGTACATCCTTGCGGATGATGACCGCTTTATCTGTGTACGGCGATGTTGTTGCGTGGTCGGTGGAGCCGAATATTGCCGCCAGAGGCACACCGAAGGCTGCAGCCATGTGCATCGGGCCTGAATCGTTGGTGACAAAAAAACTGCAGCGTTTGATCAGTGCCATCAGCTCGCGTACGGTGGTTTTGCCAGCCAGGTTGACTGCGTTTCCGGAGAGCCGCTTCTCTATATCCGCAGCTATGTCTGTTTCGGAAGGACCGCCGAAAATGATAATTTTGCCTGACCATTCCGCAGCCAGCCGTTGTGCTGCTTCGGCAAAGCGTTCCGGGTACCAGCGCTTGGCCGAACCAAAAGCGGCGCCGGGGTTGATGCCGATCAGCTTGTCATCGGCTGATATTCCGTGAGCAGCAAGCCTTCCGGCGGCCTCCGATTCTTCCTCCGGAGTGGTGAAAAGTGCCGGATTCTTTATCTGACCTGAAATGCCGAAGTGGCGCACTAGATCTAGGTAATAGCCGACTTCGTGGATGACTGCAGCTCCTTTGGCGGGCAGGTAGCGTCCGGTCAGCATGAACCCCCTCCCGTCGCTGCTTTTGCCGAGCCTGACTGGAATGCCGGCCAGCCATGGCACCAGCGCTGAGTCAAACGAGTTGGGCAAAATAATGGCCATGTCAAAGGACTTTTTCCGCAGTTCCTGCGACAGCCTGAATCGGCCTGCTATCCCCTTGTGCCTGCCTTTGCGGTCAAAGATGATGATTTTGTCAACCCACTGGTGGTATGAAAAAATCTCTCCGACCATCCCGTTTGCCAGAACTGTGATCTCCGCCTGTGGGAAGTGCTGTCGGATAAGAGCGATGGCGGGAGTAGTCATGACCGCGTCCCCGACCCAGTTGACGGCTCGGACCAGAATGCGGTGGATGTCGGTGTCTTTTTTACCGGTCATCAATCACCAGTCACTTTATCCTGATCGCCTCATCCGTCAGCATGACCGGAATGCCTTCTCTGACCGGATAGAGCCGTCCGCACGGAATGCAGAGCAAAGAACTGTTGTCACTGCCAGGGACAAGGTTCCCTTTACAGGCGGGGCAGGCAAGTTTGTCGATCAATTCATTCGAAAGCATGGCATAGGGTCCAGTGAGAAATAAATACGACATAATGTCACAATCAGGAGTTTTTTTGAAGCAAATTGCGCAGGGCGATCATCAGAGGGGAGGGTTGATCAATAACAAGTTCCAGGCGGGCCAGCTGAATTCTGCACCTGATATCATGGGAGAGTCCTTTCAGCTTGACTCCGTCCTTTTCAGTCGTTATCGCCACCTTAGCTCCATAGTGACCCATTGCGTCCATAATTCCGGAAACCTCGGCATCGGCATAGGACGTGTGGTCAGGAAAACGAATGGTGTGGACCAGATCCAAGCCTAGTGACCGCAATTCATTGAAAAATGCTGAGGGTTCGGCAATTCCGGCAAAAGCCAGAGCCTTGAGTGGCGTTGAGCAGGGCAGGGGAGTCGGGTCGCCTCCGGACAGCGGCAGCAGATCGATGATGCGGTGACGAGCGTTTAAGTTAGGTATTCCCGCTGCCGAGACAGTATTTGAGACGACTTTCGGGCTGCGTGTATGGATGATCAGGTCAGCCCGCTGCCTGGCGCTGGTCGGTTCCCGCAACAGTCCCGCCGGTATTGTCCAGCCATTGCCGTATGGGCGGGAGTGATCTAATAGCAGGATGTTCAGGTCGCGCTGCAGTCGCAGATGCTGGAAACCGTCGTCCAGCAGGAACACGTCCGGTGCGAGCTGTTGCATGGCCAGCAGGCCTGCAGCATAGCGGTCCGTACCGATCACGACCATCAATCCGGGAATTGTTGATGCCAGCAGATACGGTTCGTCGCCGCACTCCCTGGGACTCAGCATAACCGTGGCGCCATCGCTGACTACAATGCTCTGTCCCTCCAGTGAACCGCCGTAACCGCGTGAGAGAACAGCCACACGATAGCCCTGTTGTAAAAGCAAACGGGCGATATATGAGGTGACCGGAGTTTTGCCCGTTCCGCCGACGGTGATGTTGCCAATTGAAATAACCGGGCGGGGCAGCCTTCGTGACTTCAGTATTCCGATTTTGTAAAAAACGGCCCGTAGTCGCTGGACAAAGGAGTATAGCAGCGCAAACGGCGCCAGAATAAGGATCAGCAGCTTATCGCCGGTTTCCGCGCGTCTGCCGTTGGCAAGGTCGCGCCAGTATGCGGAAAAAGAGCTTGTCATAAATAACCGGCTATTATTTCCATATGTTTTTTGGTGGCTCCGCCATTGTCTGCCATCATTTTCAGGCCGTTTTGTCCGAACAGTCGCCTCTTGTCATTATTAACGATCAAATCCCGACAGGCACTGGCCAGTTCCTGGGCTGTTTCAACCTTAATACCGGCGTCATATTTCAAAACCAAGGCCGCAATCTCCCTGAAGTTGCTCATGTGCGGCCCGAACAGGCAGGCCACCCCCAGCGAAGCCGGTTCCAGCAGGTTGTGGCCTCCGGTCGGCACCAGACTGCCGCCGACAAAGGCGATATCCGAGAGAGCATAAAGATTCATCATTTCACCAACGGTATCAACCAGCAATACGGTGCCTTTTGGGAGCAGTTCCGCTTCCTTCAGTGTCGTCCGTTTTTGGAACCGGATTCCGCTGCGCTCCAGCAGGGCGGACACTTCCGCACTTCGTTCCGGGTGGCGTGGCACCAGTACCAGGAACAGGTTGCTGTCAGTCTTCAAAAGATTCTGATAAGCGCTGATGACATGCTGCTCTTCACCGGCATGGGTGCTGGCGGCGGTAATGACAGTCGAATCATCAGGGATTGCGTATTGACTGCGCAGTTTTTTCTTTTCATCATCACCAATTTGACGGAACGGTATGTCATATTTGAGATTGCCGGTGGTAATAACCCTGTCGCCGGGCGCTCCGATGGCTGTGATGCGCTGGCTGTCGACGTTAGTCTGCATGCAAAGTCGCGAGAACAGTTCCAGCGCATTGCGGAAGAACCAGCTGAAGCGCAGATAGCCGCTGAAGGAACGGTCGGATATCCTGCCGTTTGCCAGAACCACCGGTATTTCACGTCGTCGGGCCTCGCGGGTGAAGTTGGGCCAGATTTCGGTTTCCATGATGATCACCACTGCCGGCCGGACCAGATTCAGGGTGCGGCGCACTGCCGGAAGAAAATCAAAAGGGAAGTAGATGCAGATGTCTATTTCGGGGAAGCCGGAGGCGATGCCGCGACCGGTTTCGGTTGTGTTGGAAACCAGGATGGCGTGGTCGGGATAGCTGCTGCGTAGAGCTTTTAGTAACGGACGGGCCGCAATCGACTCACCCACTGAAACGGCATGCAGCCAGATTACAGGGCGGTCGGCTGTTTTTGCCAGTGCCTCTTTGGATAAGTACCCGAAGCGTTCGCCCAGAGCTGGCGGCCGCCCGCGACTGATGGAGCGATAGAGGTGATAGATCAATACCGGAACAAGCAGGAAAATCGAAAGTACATTGTAGCAGAAGTAGAACATGATTAATCAGGAACCGCGGCTGAGCTGTTATCATTGTCAAGCCGCATGACGGCGGAGAGCAGCAGACCGGTCAGGTAGACCATGCCGAAAGCCCAGAGATTGTCGCTTAAAAAATGGCCGCCCTGTGTAATCCGGGCGATGCTCATCAACACACCGAAAATGATGCCGCCAGTCAGCCAGACAAGCGCCACCCGCGGTTGGCGGCGGCGATAGATGAAAAACGGTGCGATCATGAAAAATGCCGCCGAGGCATGACCGGATGGAAACGAGCGTCCCTGGCCGCTGATGCCTTTCTGCCATGGCTGCAGAAACTGTTTTTTGCCGTCAAACTGGACGATGTCACGGGGACGGGGGCGTCCCCAGCCCCCCTTGAAGACCGTGTTTACCAGCAACCCCGGTCCCAGTATCAGAAAAAGAGTAAGAAATACGCCACCTTTTTTCCAGTGACGCCAGGCAGGAATTTTAAAAGACAGTGCTGCTGCGCACAGCCCGCCGGCTGCCAGCAGGATTGCTGGAAACCTGTCCAGTCGATAGAGCAGTTTCCATGGGAACAGTTCACCAACAGGCCAGCCGCCCGCGATGTAAAACCGGGATGAAACGGCCAGGTCAGATCCGGTTACGGCTATCAAGGCAGTGGCAAGTACCAGTGCGGTTATGAGAAATGTTGCCTCTAGCCATGGATTACACCGCATCAATCAGTTCTCCGAAAAGCTTCAAATACGAATGTTCAGCTGGCAATTGCATTTGCTTCCTGATCGGAGAACTGAAGCGAATGCAGTCTGCTGTAGAGGCCGTTGCTTGTCAGCAGGTCGTCATGTGTTCCCTGCTCAACAATTCTGCCGTCTTCAAGCACTATGATCTTGTCGGCGTGCAAAACAGTAGATAGTCGGTGGGCTATTACAAAGGTCGTTCGGTTTATCATCAGGTTATCAAGCGCCTGCTGGACCATTTTTTCACTCTCGGTATCAAGGGCGCTGGTCGCTTCGTCCAGAATAAGGATCGGAGCGTTTTTTAGAATGGCTCTGGCAATACAGATGCGTTGCCGTTGTCCGCCTGAAAGCCGCACACCCCGGTCACCGATGCTGGTGTCATAACCTTCCGGCAGCTGCTGGATAAAATCGTGTGCATAGGCGGCCCTGGCTGCTTCGATTACCTCATCCAGTGTCGCACCCGGTTTTCCGTAGCGGATGTTATTGGCAATACTCTCGTGGAACAGGGTTGTTTCCTGATCAACCAAAGCTATCTGGGCAACAAGAGATTCGAGAGAAATGTCACGAATATCGCGGCCATCAATCAATATAGCTCCTGCGGTCACATCATAGAAGCGCGGTAGAAGTGATACCAGTGTTGACTTGCCTCCGCCGGATGGGCCTACCAGCGCGATCATCTGGTTGGTTTCTGCTGCCAGAGAAATATTCTGCAGGATCGGGTCCTCACCGTAAGAGAAGGAAACATTACGGAACTCCACCGTTCCTGATGATCGTCCAATAACAGCGGCGTCGGGACGGTCAGTGATGTTTCTGGGTTCGTCAAGTAGCTGGAAAACGCGCTCTGCGGCACCGGCCGAGCGCTGGAGCGTGCTGTATGAGCCTTGCAGCTTATTGACTGGTCTGGATAACGACACCATGGCTCCAATAAATGCAATCAATTCCAGAGCCGTCATGTGCCCGGACATAACCTGACTGCCGCCGAAATAAACTACCCCGGCAATTCCAAAGGAGATAATCGCCTCTGAGACCGGTGTGGCCAGCGACTCATACTTGATGTATTTACGCATCTGCTGGAAATACTCAAGATTGGCGGCCCGGAAACGGTCTGTAGCCCGACCCTCAAGTCCGAATGCCTTGATTACTTTAACTCCCGAAAAGGTTTCCTGGAGAATGGCAGTGATGCCACCCATGACATTCAGGCTGCGGCCCGAGGCCTTTTTGATCTTTTTGCCGATCAGTTTTGCGGGATAGGCGGTGGCCGGTATGGCGACAAATGAAAGCAGAGCCAGCTGCCAGTTGAGGTAAAACAGATAACTCAGCAGAGCTATAACAGAAATAAGATCGCGAAAAAGTCCTGTGACGATGTTGGCGATGCCCTCCTGCATGGAACCGATGTCATTGGCCATTCGCGACATCAGCTCACCGGCTGCGTTGCGGTTGTAAAAGGCCATGTCAAGCCGGATGTTGCTGGCATACATGTCGTTGCGTATGTCCTGGATGGCCTTTTGGCCCGCCAGCTTGATGCTTGTATCGTAGGTGAAACGGGAAAGTCCCCGGATTGCGAACAGCAGGATGATCCCGGGCGGGATCAGGAGGAAGACGCCGCTGTTTTTGGCAGTCAGCATTTTTTCAAGGACATTTTTAGTTAAAGCAATTATTCCGGCATCCATACCGCCTACCACAGCTGAACAGAGTGCTGAAACTACCAGCAATTTCCAGTAGGGTTTGATATATCCGAGGGTGCGTTTCAGTATTGGAGACATTAATATTCCATCAACTTAAGAGTTAGTTCTGCCACGTTCTTTGATGCGCCTCCGCAGCCCAGCCTGGAACGTATTTCAGCCATCTTTTGCCTGATTGCGTTGTCGTAATCAGCAACGGACAGTATTGCAGCGATCTCGTCAGAGATGTTTCCTGCATTTGCTTCGTCCTGGATCAGTTCTTTTACGACCGTCTGGCCTGCCACTATGTTGCAAAGGCCGATGTTGGGAACTTTAATCAGGCGTTTTGCCAACTGGTAGGTCAGGGGCGAGAGTTTGTAGATGATCACCATCGGGGTGCCGACCAGCGCGATTTCCAGTGTTACGGTGCCGGATACGGAGATAACGGCATCGCAGGCCCGGATCAGGTCATGAATCCGGTCGCGGGTTATTGTGACGTTGAGACCGGCCGCCGTCAGTTGCGGCGTTATTGTGTCGGAATTTAAAGTGGAGGCCAGCGGCAGGGCGAACTGAATCTCCGGAAAGCGCTGTTTAAGCTGGACAGCCGCGGCGATTATAACCGGCAGCAGGCGTTCAATTTCATTTCTGCGGCTGCCTGGGAAAAGACCGACAATCTTGCGGTCCGGGGCCAGGCCAAAGCTGGCGGCCGCTTCAACCCTGTTCTTGCTGACTTTGACCATATCCGTCATCGGGTGCCCGACAAATGATACCGGAACGCCGGCCCGCTCGTAGAAGGGCGCTTCAAACGGTAGGATGACCGCCATATGATCAACCAGCTGGGCAATCTTTTTGACACGCCCCTGACGCCAGGCCCAGATCTGGGGACTGATGTAGTAAAGCACTTTGACGCGTGCTTTTCTGGCAATTTTAGCCAGACGCAGGTTGAATCCGGGATAGTCGATCAGGATCAGCAGGTCGGGAGGTTCGTTAAGCAGAATCTTTTTCAGTTTCAGGAAAGCAGCGGAAATAACGTCGAAGTGCTTCAAAACCTCAACCAGGCCGACCACAGCCATATCGGCCGAGTCCACCAGCGTTTCGACCCCGGCCTCGCGCATGCGGGCGCCGCCTATGCCGAAGAAGTGCAGGTTCGAATCCAGTTTGAGAGCTTCACGGGCAAGATCGGCGCCGTAGATGTCGCCGGAGGCCTCGCCGGCGACAATCATAATGCGCCGGGAATTATTATCCAACCAAAGCCTCTTTAACTGTTTCGGCCACCAGACGCACTGATTCTTCCGGCATTTCCGGGTAAACCGGCAGCGACATGCAGCGGCTGGAAACATCTTCTGCCACCGGCAAGCTGACTCCGGCATATTTGGCGGCAAAGACATCCTGTCTGTGAAGCGGAATCGGGTAGTAAACAGCTGACGAGATCTGCTTTTCGGACAATCTGGCCATGATGGTGTCTCGTTTGTCGGTCAACAGTGTGTACTGGTGGTAAACATGGACGCCCTTGCCGTCCTCGAACGGCACAGCAGCCACATCCTTGAGAAGTTCAGAATATAGATGAGCAACCCTGCGGCGGCCAGTGTTGAACTCGTCAATCCGCTTCAGCTTGACTCGCAGGATGGCTGCCTGAATGTCATCCAGGCGGCTGTTGAAGCCGATCACGCTGTGGTGATAACGTACGCGGCTGCCGTGGTTGCGCAGCACTTTGACCTGCTCGGCCAGTTCTTCTGTCGCACAGGTGACCAGTCCGCCGTCGCCGTAACACCCCAGGTTCTTGCTGGGGAAAAAGCTGAAGCAGCCCAGTGAGCCTATTGTACCGGTCATCCTGCCGTTGACGGCAGCACCAAAAGATTGGGCGCAGTCCTCAATCAGGACAAGTTTGTGCTTTTCACAGATTTCCATGATTGGAGTCATGTCGGCCGGTTGACCGAAGAGATGCACCGGAATTACCGCTTTGGTGCGTGGAGTAATGGCAGCCTCTATCAATGCCGGATTAATATTGAAGGTCTGTGGATCAATGTCAACGAAGACAGGAGTTGCACCGGCGTAGCAGATCGCCTCGGCAGTGGCGATGAATGTAAATGGTGAAGTGATGACCTCATCTCCCGGACCGATGCCGGCAGCCAGTATGGCCAGGTGCAGTGCATCTGTGCCTGAAGCGCAGGATACGGCATAAGGAGCGCCCAGATAGGCTGCGGTTTCCTGTTCAAATGCGGTGACGTTTGGTCCCAGGATGAACTGTGTGCTTTCAATGGCATCCAGAACCGCCTTGTCGATTTCACCTTTCATGGCGTGATATTGCGATTTCAAATCCACCATTGGTATCATAAAGGTCTCCTGTCCAGGCTTGTATTGATTTTGAGCGCCGTTTCCAGCGCCATTCTGCCGTCGCGGCCGCTTACCTGAGGCGGTTTGCCTTCTCGGATTGCTGATATGAATGATTCTATCTCACTACGCAGGGCATCGGCCTCTCCCAGTTCCCGTTCGTCAACCTTGACGTTGGGAACTCCGGGAAACAGCTCGCCGCTGCCCTTTTTGGCAACCAGCACCTTGCGGTTCTGAAAATCCAGGGTTATGTAAGCGTCACGCTGGAAAATGCGCATCTTGCGTTCACTTTTCAGGCTGATCCGGCTGGCGGTTACATTGGCAACGCAGCCGTTCTGAAAAAGTATCCTGGCGTTGGCGATGTCCTCCTCGCCAGTGAAAACCGGAGCGCCGATGGCGTCTACCCTCTCCACCGGTGACTTTATGATATGCTGGATAATTTCGATGTCGTGGATCATCAGGTCAAGCACCACGTTGACATCGGTACCGCGCGGTTTGAAGGGGGCGATACGCACCGATTCGATGAAAAGCGGCTCATGCAGTACATCGTCCAGAGCAACAAGAACCGGGTTGAAGCGCTCCAGATGTCCAACCTGAAATACAGCCCCGCTTTTCTCAGCCAATGCGATCAGCTCATCGGCTTCCTCAATTGTGACGGTGATCGGTTTTTCGATCAGGACATGCACACCGGCTGCCAGGAAATCCTTGGCTACAGCGTGATGGTATTGGGTCGGAACGACAACGCTGACGGCATCAACCTGACCGATCAGGTCGCGGTGATCGCTGTAGGCTCGTGTGCCGAGTTTCTCGGCAATTTCCCCGGCCCTTTTCGGATCGTTGTCCACAACGCCTACCAGGTCCACATCCTGAATGGTGGCATATTTCTGGGCATGGAAGTTCCCCAGATAGCCTACTCCGATTACGGCCGTCCGCAGGGCGCTCATCCGCGACAGATTCCACGTTTGGAATTTTCGATGAAAGTCATCATATAGTCAACTTCAGGGCAGTTTGTGATTTCATCTTTAATGCGGGCAATTGCATCCGGTAGTTTCAGATCAGCCATGAAAAGGGTTTTGTATGCTTTTTTAAGGCTGCTGATTGCATCTTCCGAAAATCCCCGCCGCTTCAACCCGATCAGGTTCAGGCCGCGCAACTTGGCATCCCGTTTTCCGGGCGTAGCGATTGTGTAGGGGAGGATATCCAGTCCGACCATTGTACCTCCGCCGATCATGGCATAGGCGCCGATTGTGGAGAATTGGTGTACGGCAACCAGGCCGCCAAGGATTACATTGTCTTCTACTGTTACATGTCCGGCCAGCGTAGCGACATTGGCCATAACAACTCCGTTGCCTATGCGGCAGTCGTGAGCCACATGGGAGTAGGCCATGAAAAGGTTTCCGCTGCCGACGACCGTTTCAGCGTGACCGGTAACCGTGCCACGATGGATAGTGGCAAACTCGCGGATCATGTTGTTGTTGCCGATCCGGGTCCAGCACTCTTCGCCGCGGTATTTCAAATCCTGCGGAGGGGCGCCGACCGATGCCTGATGAGAAATCTGATTGTTTTCGCCGATCTCGGTCCAGTCGCCGATTACCGTATGTGGACCTATTACGGTGCCTTTTCCGATCGTGACATGTTTGCCGATAATCGTGTACGGGCCGACTTCAACGTCGTTTGCCAGTGTAGCGCTTCCGTCGATAATAGCGGTAGGGTGTATGCTCATAGTATGTGCTCCATAACTGTTTGCAGATTCCTGCATTTTATATCATGCGGGATTCTGATTCTAGGTGGCTGCATCGGCAAAGGTCGCCTTCAGAGCAGCTTCGGTAACCAGTGTCTCGCCGACATAGGCCTTGCCATTCACACCCCAAATGCCGCGCCGGTTCATCGTAGTTTCAATCTCAATTCTTAACTGGTCGCCGGGGAAAACAGGCTTGCGAAATTTTGCGCCATCTATGGACATGAAATAACTGACTTTCTTTTTTGTAGTGTCATCAGAGGCCTGATAAGCCATTATTCCAGCCACCTGCGCCATGGCTTCGATAATCAGGACGCCCGGCATAACCGGGTGGCCCGGGAAATGTCCCTGGAAAAAGGGCTCGTTGATGGTGACATTCTTGATACCCACGCAGCGTTTCCCATGCTCAAGTTCCACAATCCGGTCCACCATCAGAAACGGATAGCGGTGCGGCAAAATTTTCATGATATCGTTGACATCCATCAGCATAAACGGCTCTCCTTTATTTATTCAATTTCAATTCAAGTTCGGCAATGCGTTTTTCAAGAGCACTGATTGTTTTCTTCAGTTCCGGAAGACGCGGAACAACTGCCATTGCCCGCAGCCACTCCTTGTGAGGCATGACCGGAGTACCACTGTAACCGGCATTGGCAGCAAGTGAGCCGGGAACGCCTGACTGGGCGCCTACCATTACATTATCACCTATCGAAAGATGGCCGGCAACACCGACCTGGCCGGCCAGGGTTACATGATTACCGATCTTAGTGCTGCCGGAGATTCCGACCTGCGAGACGATCATGCAGTCTTCACCAATCTGGCAGTTGTGGGCAACCTGTACCAGATTATCCAGTTTGGTACCTCGCCTGATCAACGTAACTTCCAGGGCGGCTCTATCGATGCAGGTGTTGGCACCGATTTCAACATCATCTTCCAGAACTACAATGCCGATTTGCGGAATGCGGTAGTATGAACGGCCATCCGGGGCATAGCCGAATCCATCAGATCCGATCACCGCTCCAGGCTGGATGATACAGCGATTGCCGATACGACAGCGCTCGCGAACGGTTACATTGGCATGTATCACGCAGTCGTCACCGATAACGGCCCCTTCATAAATCACAGCCCCGGAATGTATTACGGACCGGTTACCGATCTTTGCGTTGTTGCCGATGCATGCGCCGGGGTAAACGGAAATGTTTTCACCCAGTGTTACCTGTGTGCCGACATTCGAATCCGGAAGCACACCCAGTGAAGGGTGTGGCTGCGTATAAAAAAGAGTCAGCAGTTTGGCAAAACCAAGATAGGGATTGGCTACTTCGATCGAATTGCGGCCGTAGCGTTCTCCGCCGGGAACCATCAATACCGCACCGGCATTTGTTTCCGCGACCTTGGCGGCATATTTGGGGTTGGCCAGGAAAGTGATCTTGTCCGGTCCGGCATTTTCCAGAGGGGCCAGACCATTTACAGCAAGGTTTTCATCACCCTGAACAGTTCCGCCCAGATAGTCTGCAAGCTCTTTAAGAGTTCTGTTGGGGAGCATTATTATTTCTTTCTGTTCGCGTTAAATAGTTTCAGTACTTCTTCTGTAAGATCCGATTTCTCGTCAACAAACAGCATGCTTTCATTCTTTACGAATATGAATGTAAAGCCGTTCTTTCTACCGTATTCCTGGATAACCTTTTCCATTCCCTCGAGAATCTTGCGTGTGAATTCTTCATCCTTGCCCTGAAGCTCATCCTGGGCATCTTTGGTGAAGCGCTGAAAATCTTTAAGTTTGTTCTGGTAGTCCTTTTCCTTGGAAGCGCGGGCTGATTCGGACAGGAGCATACCCTGCTTTTCCAGTTCATCCTTCAGTTTTTTGAGATCATCCTGTTTGACATTGATCTCGTCCTGATACTTCTTGACTTTAGCGGCCAGCTGTTCCTTGGCCTCCTTGCCGGCCTCGGAGCCATTCAAGGCCCGCTGCATGTCAATATAGCCAAGTTTGAGGTCTGCTGCAAAAACAGACGTAGCGGCTAGGCAGACAACTGCAATTCCAACCAGTACCAATTTCTTCATGTTGCATTCTCCTTTTCATTGTTACACAGTCTAGTTCTGATAATTAGTTTAAACAGCTTAATAAATAGTTAGAAAAGGCTGCCGATTGAAAATTCAAATCTTCCGCTATTGCTGTCGATCCCGCCGCGCGGATTGATCGGAATTCCGTATTCAAGTCTTAATGGTCCAATCGGAGATGACCAGCGTATGCCGCCGCCGTAGCTCATAAGCATTGAGTCAAACATTTTGCTCTTATCGCTGAAAGCGTTTCCGTAATCGAAAAATACAACCCCTTTTACACCAACCTCCTGCAGAAGCGGAAAGGTGAATTCTGTGTTGCCGAAGAACTGTGTGTCGCCACCCAGGTAAACTCGTTCATTACCCGGATTTCCGTTGAAATCTCTCGGAAGCTGCACTTTTGTTGGTGATACCGTGCGGGCTTTATATCCGCGCAAAGAAAATATTCCTCCAAGGTAGAACTTTTCATCAATCGGAATCGGTTTTCCAACTTCCTGAATGAATCCCAGGTTGAGCTTGGTGGAGAAAATCAGTTTTTTATAGACCGGGTGAAACCAGGTATTGTCGGCAGTGTATTTGGCATACTTGTTATCGCCGCCCAGACCTGCATATTCGATCGCCAATGAATTTATCATGCCGGTAGTCGGATCAAGCCGGTAGTCTGTGTTGTTGTGGGTGATGCTGCCCAGGAGTGAGCTTGTTGTGGTAGTGCCGATCGGATAGTTATCCGGATCCTGATCATGCAGAGTTTGATATGCTACAGTTGGTTGGTTGATGTCCTTGATTTCATACTTGTACATGAAAAAAGTACCGACAGAGTCGTTGATCGGGTATCCGACCTTGATGTCTCCACCCATCAGGCGCCGGCTGTAGTCCAGATAGTCGCGCTCAGACCGGTAGATGTCACCACCAAGGGTGAAATTAGTGTCAAGAAAATGAGGGTCGGTAATACCGACAGAATATGTCTGCGATTTCCCGCCGATTGAAGCCGATAGATTGGCTTTCAGGCCCAGTCCGAAAAAATTGGCCTGTTGGACTGATCCCTGGCCGATCAGTCCGTCCAGTGAACTATAACCGCCGCCGATACTGAATGTGCCGGTCGGTTTTTCCTTCACGTCGATATTTACGTTGAGTCTGTTGCTGGCGCTTCCCTTGGCTGTGGCGACGTTAGCCTCTTCGAAGAAACCGAGATTCATAAGATTCTGTTTACTTCTCTTCATGCCCGTAGAACTGTATAACTCGTTTTCCGTTACGCGTAATTCACGGCGTATTACCTTGTCGCGGGTTTTAGGATTGCCTGCAATCGATATTCGTTCAATAGTAACAAGTTCGCCCTTTTCCATATCGAAAAAGATGTCAACGGTTTTTTTGTCTAAGTCCGGACGGGTTTGCGGATTGACGTTGGCAAAGGCGTAACCCTTGTCGCCATAGGAGTCAGTTAGCGCGAATATGTCGGTACGCAGAATCGCACGATTGAAAATCTCGCCCGGTTCGCTCTTCAGCTTTTTGCGCAGATCTGCTGCCGGTTCAAGAAGCTCTCCCTTGAATCCGATTTCCCCGATACGGTATTGATCGCCTTCCGTTATGCCGATAGAGACCTCTAGAGCTGTTTTCGCATCGTTCAGTTTGACCACCGGTTCGCCAACCTTTACATTAATGAAGCCGTTGTTAAGGTAGAAGTCGGTTATCAGCAGGGCGTCGTTTTTCAACACCTCTTCCTTGTAAGTTCCGGCACCGGTCAGCCAGGACATGAACCATGATTCCTTGGATTCCATAGTGCCGCGCAGTTTGCGATCGGAAAAAGCTTTGCTACCGTCAAAACGGATGTTTTTGATAAGTACCTTTTTACCCTCTGTAATCTTGAAGGTGACGGAAAGATCGCTGGGAGAGCTCTTGTCAACCTTTGGTTCTATATCAGCAAGATAGAATCCATCATCACCGTAAAGTTTTTTGATTTTTGCAACACTTTTGGCAAGATCTTTGGCTGAAAAAATTGAGTTTTGCCGGAATTCAATTGCTTCTTTCAACTTCTCGGTAGTCAGTTCCTTGTTTCCCTCGAATTTGATGTCCCGAATGATCGGTTTTTCAAGTACGGTATATACAAGAACAGTCCCTTTGTCGGATTGCTCCAGCAATGCCTGAACATCCTGGAAATAGCCCAGTTTGAAAATCGAGCGGATATCGGCATCGGTCTTGTCTCCGAAATGGATGTCGCCGGCCCGAACCTTCAGCACGTTAAGGATTGCAGCAGACTCTATACGTCTATTACCCTTTATCTGGACTTCGACAATCTTCTCGCCATCGGCCTGGGCAGTGCTTACTCCGAAGGCGGCAGCAAGTGATATGGCTGTTATAATGTTGTGAAAATTGGGCACGCATCCCCCGAATATCATGTGGTTTGGTCCAGCTTTCCATCGGTCAATCTTACTGTGGAACCCATGGCCAACGCCAGGCGTTCGTTGTGTGTAACAATAACCAGAGTCAGGCCTTTTCGGACCTGTAAATCAGTCAGCATGGCATGAATGCCGTCACTGGTCTTCATATCCAGGTTGCCGGTCGGTTCGTCAGCCAGAAGGATGTCCGGTCCGAGCGCCAGCGCTCTTGCTATGGCTACACGCTGCTGCTCGCCGCCGGAAAGTTCACCCGGCCGGTGTGCCATTCTATGTCCCAGTCCCACATCTTCCAATAATTCACTGGCATCTTTCAAAGCCTTGGGCCGATTTACCCTGGCAATGAGCGCCGGCATCATGACATTCTCAAGTGCAGTAAATTCCGGCAGCAGGTGATGAAATTGAAAAACGAATCCGATGCTTCTGTTGCGGAATGCCGCCAGTTCCCGATCGTTCTTTTTGAATACATCCTCTCCGCGGAAAAGAACTGTCCCGGAAGTCGGACGGTCCAGCGCTCCCAGAAGATGCATCAAAGTGCTTTTGCCGGCGCCGGAAGCTCCTACCAGTGCGGTGGTTGTTCCGGCTTCCAGTACAAGGTCAATACCACGCAGAACTTCTACGCGATTCGAACCGATTACATAGGTCTTGCAGAGGCTTCGCACCTCAAGAATGCTACTCATATCTGAGCGCCTCTGCGGGCAGCATTCGTGAGGCCTGCCATGCCGGATAAAGCGTAGCCAAAAACGAGATCAGAACAGCGGTTACAGAAATCAGAATCACATCGGACTGTACAACCAGGGAAGGGAAATGATCCAGGTAATAAATGTCCTTGCTGAAAAAGTTCTGTCCGGTGACCTTCTGAACAGTATCAACTATTGGTTCCAGATTCAATGCGACCAGCAGGCCGGAAGCAACGCCGAGAATTGTTCCGATGATTCCGATAATCAAGCCCTCAAGTACGAAAATCTTCATGATACTGGTTCCGGTAGCTCCCATGGACTTGAGAATTGCAATGTCCCTGGTTTTTTCCATTACAACCATAAAGAGGGTCGAAGCGATACCAAAAGCCGCCACCAGCACAATCAGGGTCAGTATGATGAACATGACTATTTTTTCTGTCTTGAGCGCAAACAGGATGTTCTTGTTCATCTGCATCCAGTCGCGTGCATAAAAACCGGTGCCCATCTCGCGATTGATGGTGCGGGAAAGTTCTCCGGTGTTGTAAACGTCCTTAACCTTTAGCTGAATGCCGGTAACCGTGTCACCCAGATCAAAAAAACTCTGGGCCTGTCCCAGGCTGACATAGGCCAGTGTCGAATCGTACTCGAACATACCGGTGTTGAAGATGCCTGCCACCTTGAATGGTTTCATCCTCGGCATCATTCCGAGCGGTGTGATATTGCCCATCGGTGAGATAACGTTGACCTTGTCTCCCACGAACAGATTCAGGTGTTTTGCAAGCTCTTTACCCAACAACAGGCCCGGCACCGAATCAGGTCCTTCGCCCATCACGGGTTCGAGGCGATCTAAACTTCCTTCAACCACCGATTTGCTCAGGCGCGTCACCTGGCGGTCAGTGGCAACATCGATTCCCCTCAGAACCACTCCGGACACGTTCTTGCCGGAAGATAGCATAACCTGGTTATAAATAAAAGGTGTAGCGGCTTCTACCCCCTTGAAGCCCTTCAGCTTATCCATGACAGGCTGGTAATTTTCCATCGGGGAGCCGCTGCGGATCACAACTATGTGGGCATTGGTGCCGAGAATTTTTTCTTTCAGGTCATCTTCAAAACCGGTCATAACCGCCAGCACCACGATTAAAGCCATTACTCCCAGCGTTACGCCGGCTGTGGATATAAAAGTGATGATGGAAATGAAAGTCGATTTGCGCTTGGCTTTAAGATAGCGCAATCCAATAATAAGCTCGAATGGCATTCTTTATTTTGCTTCCTTGCGCAGTTGTGGAAACAGAATGACGTCGCGGATCGAGGGCGAATCCGTCAGGAGCATAACCAGTCTGTCAATGCCGATTCCCTCGCCGGCAGTCGGAGGAAGACCGTATTCCAGGGCGCGAACATAGTCTTCGTCCATATAGTGGGCTTCTTCGTCTCCCTTGTCCTTTTCCGCAACCTGAGCCAGAAAACGCTCCTTCTGGTCAATCGGATCATTCAGCTCTGAAAACGCATTGGCTATTTCGCGGCCGGCGATGATCAGTTCGAAGCGGTCTACGATCTCCGGATTCAGATCATTTTTGCGCGACAGTGGTGAAACCTCGGTCGGATAGGCGGTGATAAAGGTCGGCTGAATGAGCTTGTGCTCGGCAACCTCCTCAAAAATCTCCATTATCAGTTTACCGTATCCAATCTCCTCCGGAAGATCGAGGCCGATGCTGCGGGCGTAGGCCAGAGCCAGTTCTCGGTCATCCAGCTGTTTTGCCTCCACATCACCATACTCAAGAATAGCGTCGCGGACAGTCAGTCGTTTCCAGGGACGCTGGAAGCTGATATCAAGACCCTGATTGCTGAAATCGAGAGTGCCGAGAACCTGCTGGGCAATATGGCAAAACAGCTCCTCGGTTAAATTCATCAGATCTTCGTAGGTTGCATAGGCCTGATAGAACTCCATCATCGTAAATTCCGGGTTATGGCGTACGGAGATGCCTTCGTTGCGGAAGTTCCGGTTGATTTCGAATACCCGCTCCAGACCGCCGACCACAAGCCGCTTCAGGTAGAGCTCAGGTGCAACGCGCAGATACAATTCCATATCCAGTGCGTTGTGGTGGGTGATGAATGGCCGTGCCGTTGCGCCGCCCGGAATCTGGTGCATCATGGGGGTTTCGACTTCCAGGAAATCACGATTTACCATGAACTCACGGATCAGATTGACGATGCGGGAGCGCTTGATGAATATCTCGCGTGCTTCCGGGTTCACAATCAGGTCCACATAGCGCTGGCGATAGCGGGTTTCCACATCAGTCAGTCCATGAAACTTTTCGGGCAGAGGCAGCAGTGACTTGACCAACAACCGGATGGAACGGGCGTGCAGTGACAATTCGCCGGTCTTGGTGCGGAACGGGTAGCCTTCGGCTCCGACAATGTCGCCAATGTCGAAAGATTCAAAGGCCGTAAAAGCCTCTTCACCAATTTCATCTTTCTTGACATAGAGCTGAACACGCCCTTTGCGATCCTGAAGCTGAATGAAGGCGGCCTTGCCGAATGAGCGGCGAGCAAGAATGCGGCCTGCTACGACAAATTTCTCGTCAGGAGCGTCGATCTGCTCTTTGTCGCCGTATGCGGCCAGAATATCGGCAGAGGTATGTTGTGGTTTGAAGTCGTTGGGGTAGGGATTTATGCCCGCTTCCCAAAGTGCATCGACTTTGCGTCGTCGTTGAAGCAGCAGTTCGCTTAGTTCTTCCATGGTGTTGATCTAACCTTTCACTACAATAAATGGTGCGATGAAACAGCTGATAAAAGTATCGCCAAGACCCCGGCACGTCAAGAAAAAAAGGGGTAGCGATGTTGAACCATGCCAATCAATCAAATTGCAGAAATTTTTCTGATGGTATTGTTTATTCTGTCGACAACATACAGATATGCTCCATCAGTGGTTATGCCGATCGGGGTGTCAAATCTTGCATTGACACCTATTGCATCAACTGAATTTGGAGAAATGGAGCTGATGCCGCCGGCTATGGTCGTGACAGTTCCTTCTGTTTTATTGATTTTGCGAATGGCATTCCAATACTGTGGATCAGGCAAACTTGCATCGTTATAGTCGGTTACGTAAAGATGGGTACCGTCTGTGGTGATCCCGTTAGGATGATAGAAGGTTGCAGTGACACCCGTAGCGGTATCTGCCGTTCCGTGTGTACCGGGTATGCCGGCGAGGGTGGACACATTCCCTGTTAAAATGTCAATTTTTCTGATGGTCCGGTTGGTGAAATCGGTTACATATAGATTTGTCCCGTCTGTGGTGATGCGCGCTGGATTATTGAAACGGGCGTCAGCCTTGGCTAGATTCACCGATCCGGGCGATCCGGGAGAACCGGCCAGGGTTGTAACGGCGTTGTTTAAGAGTTCGATCAGGCGGATGGTGTGGTTGCCGGTATCGGTTACGTAGAGATATTTTCCGTCAGTAGTGATGCCGGTCGGGGTGTTGAAACGTACATCGGCTGCCACCGTTGAATCGACTGCACCAGCCAGGCCAGTTGTGCTGCCGATAGTTTTTACCTTTAGGTCGGCGTCGATGATAAGTACTGTGTTGCTGCCAGAATCAACCACATACAGGTTTATACCGTCGGTAGTGATATCGGTCGGGCGATTGAAGCTGATGGCTGCTGCGCTGGTAAAGTCTTTGCACTGTAGGGTAGTTACCAGTCCAGCTGCGTCTATCTTGCGAATTGCATTGTTAAGGTAATCGGCTACATAGAAATTTGTGCCATCGGTGGTGATGCCAGTGGGCTGATTGAAACGGGCCGCCGTGAGGGAGTCACCCAGTGGATTTACCTGCTGGCCTGCAACGGCCGAACCTGCCCATGTCGTTACATTTGCGTTAGCTGAGGTCAAGTCAAGCGGAGTCAGATTTTGAATAGCTCCACCCATCTTTTGCTGTGGTCCCACCGGGGTAATCGGTGCTGAATTTGTTGTTGTAGCAGGCTGGGAACTGTTGCTGCCGCCGCAGCCCAAAGCAAAGGCAACAAACAGTACTGAAATTATGGTAAAAACAAACTTCTGCATTGAAAACTCCTTATTTAGCTAATTCATAATTACTGATTACAGTGCCTTGGGATTATATCTTCGGCTCCGATTTCTTGCGCCGTGCCCGTGGAGCTGGCTTGGGCTTCTCCTGCAAAAGTTCTGGAGCCGGAGTTGGATCCGGTGCAACTGCCGCCTTGGGCTTTTTTGGTGCAGCCTTGCGGCGCGGTTTAGGTGCCGGTTTAACTGCGGCTTCCACAGTCGCTTCGGTCTGCGCAACCGGTTCGCTTTCGGGTTTCGGAGCATCTATGGCTGGTGCGGCATCAGCTGCCGGTTTCTTTTTAGCGCGCGGAGCTCTGGCTCGTTTTGGTTTTCCGGCAGGTTTTTCAGATTCAGCTTGTACAGGCTGTTCCGGCGATGGAGCTGGTTCTGATGATTGTGCTGCTTCCGTTTCCGGTGACGGTGCATCTGTTTCAGCGGCGGATGCATCGGCATCTGTTGAAGTTTCTGTTTGTCCCTTGACTGATTTTCGGCTTCGGCGACGTTTGCGCTTTTTGGGCTTGGTGCCCGCTTCAGTCTCAGCGGCGGCATCATTTGCCCCGGTCTCTGCCGGTGTGTCGGATGCGGGCTGGTCAGATACGCTCAACTCTTCCGATATAGCTGATTCTGGTGATACAACTGCGGATTCTGAATGATCCGCTTCGGCGCCATGCTTCTTTTTCTTGCGGCGACGCTTGCGCTTCTTGGCTCCTTCTGCAGGAACGTTCTCTTCCGGATGCTGCTCCGCATCCACCTCGTTTTCTTCGATGGCTTTATCCGCAATGACCGGAGTATGAATTTTTTCGATTTCGTTTTCGATCTTGATGCTGTCTTCCACGTGAGTCTTCTCACGTTTAACCGTTTCAAGTTCCAATTGGTTCAACAGGAATGAAGTTTTACCCTTTACCGTGACACTGATGTCGTAGTCATTTTCAATCTGAATCAGCTCTCTCTTTTTACGGTTGAGCAGGTAATAAGCAACTTCCAGCGGTAATCCGCCATGAACCTCGGCGATATTGCCCTTGGCTGCGGCGCCATGCACCTTGCGCAGGAAGGAGAGGGCCATTGCCTCAACCGATTTGACCTTGCCGCGTCCTTCACAGTGCGGACAGGCCAGGTGAATGGCGTCGTTCAATGTTTTGGCGATGCGCTGGCGTGACATTTCCAGCATGCCGAAATCGGATATGCGTCCCAGGTTGACGCGCGCCTTGTCCATCTTGAGCGCCTGTTTGAGGACTTTCTCAACTTCCTGGTTATGCTTTCTGTCGCGCATGTCGATGAAATCGATCACGATCAGTCCGCCCAGGTCGCGCAGCCGCAGTTGTCTGGCAACCTCTTCCGCGGCCTCCATGTTGGTCTTGAAGGCTGTGTCTTCGATGCCCCGCTCGCCGCTGGACTTGCCGGAGTTGACATCAATCGAAACCAGAGCTTCGGTCGGTTCGATGATCAGTGAACCGCCGGATGGAAGTGCAACACGTTTTTCGTAGATCTGGTCGATCTGCTCTTCAAGCTGGAAGCGTGAGAAGATAGGCCGCTTCTCCTTGTGAAGTTTGACCAGCTTTTCACAGATCGGCATGTTTTCGCGAAAGAAATTTTTGGCTTCAACAAAGGCTTCTTTGCTGTCCACCAGAACTTCATCGATATCATCCGAGAAATAGTCGCGAATGAAACGGATGATCAGGCCGCTGTCTTTATATACTTCCCCGGCACCGTTAATTTCGGTGGCGCTGCGTTTGATACTTTCATACATGCCCACCAGATTGTCCAGATCCTTCTGCAGCTCTTCCGGTGTTCGTCCGACAGCCTCGGTGCGGATGATATAGCCGATTCCCTCGGGAATAGTCATTCCGGCCACGATCTCTTTCAGCTTTTTACGGGCTCCTTCCTGCTCAACCTTGCGGGAAATCCCGCTGGAATCGCTGCCCGGCATGATTACCATGTAGCGCCCCGGCATTGATACATAGGTGGTCAGGGCGGCTCCCTTGTTGTCCCGCTCGTCCTTTTCAACCTGTACCAGCAGTTCCTGCCCGCGTTTCAGTACCTCCTGAATTCGGGGGCGCCGTTTACGCTGGTCCTCGGGAACATCGTCGCGCCATTGCCAGAAATCGGGGTGCAGTTCGCCCATTTGCAGAAAACCGGGTTTGGCTCGGCCGATATCAACAAAGGCAGCTTGAAGCCCTGGTTCCACTCGCAGCACGACTCCCTTGTAGATATTTCCCTTGGTCTGTTCCTTGCCGGTTATTTCAATATTCAGCTCCATCAGCCGGCCGTCATGCACTATGGCAACGCGCGCCTCCTCAGGATGCATGACATTGATCAGCATTTTTTTGCTTACGACATTATTCATTATATTGTTCAACCTTTCATGATGGATATTGTCTACATCATTTTAAACACAAGACTATATATGTTTTAACGATGAAAGCAAAGAAAAAGGCGGTACAGGTTATCCCCGCACCGCCTTGAACTTGCTTAATTATACAATGCCCTGGTTACATCATCCACTTTGCCAGCAGCGGCACAATCAGCAGTGACACGATATTGATGATCTTGATCATCGGGTTGACAGCAGGGCCGGCGGTGTCCTTGTAGGGGTCGCCGACGGTGTCGCCGGTGACTGCGGCTT
>CAYQTC010000023.1:0-59873 GCA_964420435.1 uncultured Geobacter sp. | reverse complement strand
ATTACGGAGTATATTCAACTTACTGCATACACTTTTGCAAGAGGCTCAAATTATTAGCCGGGTATTATTTTATAATTATTTCAGAAGCCGCAACATACGTGCTTTTGGAGGCACTCCCCTCCCTTTGCTCTTGTCAACTTCACCTTCCTATGCTAGTTTTACAAAATTTTCAACGTTACGTATCGAATATTCAAACGGGGGTTTACCTTGAATCAGTTTTACAAGAATCTTTCACTTTGGCTGGTAATCAGCCTGATGATGATCCTGCTTTTCAACATGTTCAACAAACCGCGCCCAACCGCCGAGAAGATCAACTTCAGTGATTTCATGTCTCATATCGAGTCCGGCAAGATCACTTCGGTGGTTATTCAGGGCAATGACATCTCCGGAAAGTTCGAAGGCAAAGACGGCAAGGAATTCCGAACCTACAAGCCCTACTCGGACGCCGACCTGACAGAAAAGCTTCTGGATAAAAAAGTCACGATAAATGCCAAGCCGGAAGAGGAAAAGTTTTCCTGGTTTTCCATATTCATCTCCTGGTTCCCTCTGATACTGCTGGTTGGTGTCTGGATATTCTTCATGCGCCAGATGCAGATGGGGGGTGGCAAGGCCATGTCATTCGGCAAGAGCAGGGCAAAACTACTTACCGAAACTCAGGGAAAGATCACTTTCGAAGATGTGGCCGGTATTGAGGAAGCCAAGGAAGAGCTGGAAGAAATCATCGCTTTTCTTAAAGAGCCTAAGAAATTTACGGTGCTGGGCGGAAAAATCCCCAAAGGTGTTCTGCTGGTAGGTCCTCCCGGTACCGGCAAGACCCTGCTTGCACGAGCGGTAGCCGGTGAAGCCGGCGTGCCCTTTTATTCCATCTCAGGTTCCGATTTCGTCGAGATGTTTGTCGGCGTCGGAGCCAGTCGTGTGCGCGACCTGTTCCTTCAGGGAAAGAAAAGTGCACCATGCATCATTTTCATTGATGAAATAGATGCTGTGGGACGTCATCGCGGTGCCGGCATGGGGGGCGGTCATGATGAACGCGAGCAGACCCTCAACCAATTGCTGGTGGAGATGGATGGTTTTGAATCCAATGAAGGGGTTATTCTGATTGCCGCCACCAACCGCCCCGATGTACTAGACCCTGCACTGCTTCGCCCCGGCCGTTTCGATCGCCAGGTTGTAGTGCCGCGTCCGGATGTCAAAGGCCGTGAAATGATTCTTAAAGTTCACTCCAAGAAGGTTCCTCTCTCTGATGCAGTCGATCTGGCTCTGATTGCCCGCGGCACCCCCGGATTCTCCGGAGCCGATCTGGCCAATCTGGTCAATGAGGCGGCCTTGCTGGCGGCCCGTTTGAACAAGACCGTCGCTGATCCGAGCGATTTTGACAGTGCCAAGGACAAGGTGCTGATGGGCGCCGAGCGTCGCAGCATGGTCATCTCGGACGAAGAGAAGAAAAGTACCGCTTATCACGAAGCCGGTCATACACTGGTTGCCAAGCTGGTACCGGGTACCGACCCGGTCCACAAGGTTTCGATCATCCCCCGCGGTCGGGCACTGGGTGTCACGATGCAACTGCCGATCGAAGACAAGCACAGCTATTCCCGCGAATCCCTGCTGGCAAGGATTGCCGTGCTGATGGGCGGACGTGCAGCCGAAGACCTGATCTTCAAAACCTTCACGACCGGAGCAGGCAACGACATCGAACGAGCCACCGAAATGGCCCGCAAGATGGTTTGTGAGTGGGGTATGAGCGACAAGATGGGGCCGCTCTCTTTCGGAAAGAAGGACGAATCGATCTTCCTCGGCAGGGAAATGGCCATGCACAAGAACTTCAGCGAGAAAACCGCAGAAAATATTGATGATGAAATCAAACGCATCGTTGACGAATCCTACAATCGTGCTTTGACCTTGTTGCGTGATAATGTCTCTAATCTTCACAAACTGTCGGAATGCCTGATAGAAAAAGAAAACCTGAGCGGAGCAGAAGTGGACGTCATACTCGCTTCCAATGGAAATTGTGGAGAAAAGCAGGCAACAGAAGAAGTACAGACGCCGCACACTGATATTCAGGTCTGACATGACCGGATTTCTGCCCAGGGTTCTGTCAATCAGCACCCCGGATCATGCCAGAGCCGAACTGGAGAGGATCGGAGTCGATCCGGGCGGTTTAAGCATGATGTCCGGCAAGCTGTTGACCCGCTGTATCCATCTGCCGGCCCTGCAGTGCCGGCAGGCTAACATTCTAAAGCAGGAAATGCTGTCGTTAGGCGGGGATGCCGCAGTTGCCCGCGGCACGGTAGCTTGCAGCATAAATGAGACTGATGTTATTCTGATCGGTACGGACAAGCAGCTGCTGCAACTCTGCGCCAAGCTGACAGCACAACCATTCGGTCTTCCGTCTCTTGCGGCCGAGCTTGTAACTCTTCTGGCAAATATCAAACATACTCCGGATATATGGGTAACTTCCCGTCGCGAGTTATTGCTAAAACGCCCGTTGATCATGGGCATACTTAACCTTACGCCTGATTCGTTTTCAGATGGCGGGCGCTTTGTTGATCAGGATCGTGCTGTCGAGCATGCCCTGCTGATGGAATCTGAGGGAGCCGATATAATTGATATCGGTGGTGAAAGCACCCGTCCTGGCGCGCCCCCAGTACAGGCCCCAGAAGAATCGGCCAGAATCATTCCTGTCATAAAGCGGCTTTCCGAAGTTCTTCGTTGCGCCATATCTGTTGATACATGGAAGAGTGAAGTTGCCGAAAACGCGATTTCTGCTGGTGCTGAAATTATTAACGACATCAGCGGCCTTGGTTTTGATCCTATGATGGCGTCGGTAGCTTCCAAAAACAATGCTGCAGTTGTGTTGATGCATACCCGTGGCAAGCCAGACGAAATGCAGGCAGATACAGGTTACACTAATCTTATGGCCGAAGTTGCTGCGGGGCTTCAAAGCTCTGTTGCAAAAGCTTTGCAAGCAGGCATCAAGTTGGAGCGTATCGCCATTGATCCAGGTATCGGATTCGGAAAAGATGCCGCCGGCAACATGGAAATTCTGCGGCGTCTCCAGGAATTGACCGGAATGGGGCTTCCGATCCTAGTAGGAACATCCCGCAAGTCATTTTTAGGAAAAATTCTAAATCGTGAATCGGCTTCCGAACGCCTGTTCGGTACCGCAGCCACGGTCGCACTCTCTGTGGTCAACGGCGCACAGATCTTGAGGGTCCATGATGTACGCGCCATGCGCGATGTCGCTGACGTCGCCCATGCTGTTCTGCAGCACTGAGATGCTACACTCCACTCCACCAGGGGAAACATGGCTACACTTTCCGACAGCCTCACCCTGATCAACTTTTTCGACAAGCTCCTCGTGGCAGGTCTGATTTGCTGTTGTGCCCTGATACTGAGAAAAGAAGCTGCTATCAGACTGATGGCGGTACTGGCATTGCTGTTTGCGGCAGAGAGTGCTGCCCGCCATGTCGGACTTGTCTCTACTGCCTCTTTTTTTCAAATTTTGTTGTATTCGTCACCGGTTATACTGGCGGTCATCTTCCAGAGCGACATTAAAAGAGCCCTGTTTTCTTTCTGGAAACGGCACAAACCTGAGGACGGCACTAATCCTGATCTGTCCACAACTGTTGACGAATTGTCAAAGGGACTTCACGAACTTGCTGAACGGCGGATAGGGGCACTGATTGTAATAGTCCGACAGATGTCCATTGACCACCTGGTTCAAGTCGGAACTGAAATCGACGCCAAGGTTACCAGTGAGCTTTTGAATTCAATTTTTCTTCCATATTCCCCAATACATGATGGTGCGGTTATCATCCAGAGGGAGAAAATTACCAGTGCCGGTTGTTTTCTGCCGCTAACCCAGAATCCGGATATTGCCAAAAGTTTCGGTACTCGCCACCGGGCGGCGTTGGGTATATCAGAACAGACCGATGTGCTGGTACTGGTGGTGTCGGAAGAAACCGGGAAAATATCCATAGTTCATGACGGGAAAATCACATATGACGCCGATCCGGCTGAAATCCGGCGACTTTCCCGCAAGGCTATCGAGGGAAAGCGTGCGCCACGTATACAAGTTGCGGTTGAATAATTAACTTTCAGGAGATAGGCCAGTAAATGAAAAAACTATTTGGAACAGACGGCGTACGTGGAGTGGCAAATGTATATCCAATGACAACCGAGATGGCCATGCAACTGGGGCGCGCTGCTGCATATATTTTTAAAAGTTCCAGCAAGCGCCGCCACCGCATCGTGATCGGCAAAGATACTCGCTTGTCCGGTTATATGCTGGAAAATGCACTTGTGGCCGGTATCTGTTCTATGGGTGTCGATGTGCTGCTGGTCGGACCTCTGCCGACGCCGGGCATAGCCAACATAACCTCGTCGATGCGGGCCGACGCTGGAGTTGTCATCTCCGCATCGCATAATGCCTTTCAGGACAACGGCATCAAATTCTTTTCCGCTGACGGCTTCAAGCTCCCGGATGCGGTTGAACTTAAAATTGAAAAACTTATCGAATCCAATAAAATAGACGCACTTCGGCCAACCGCCACAGAAGTCGGCAAAGCTTTCCGTCTCGACGATGCGGCCGGTCGCTACATAGTTTTCCTGAAAAACACCTTTCCCCAGGATATGGACCTTTCCGGCCTCAAGATTGTTCTGGATTGTGCCAATGGCGCAGCATACAAGGTTGCTCCGGCGGTTTTTGAAGAACTCGGAGCCGAGGTTATCGCGCTGGGAGTCAAGCCGAATGGTACCAACATCAATGCTGACTGCGGTTCGACCTGTCCTTCGGTAATCAGTGAAGCCGTCAAACAGCACCGTGCTGACATCGGTATTGCCCTGGACGGAGACGCCGACCGGGTCATAGTCTGCGACGAATTCGGCAACGAGGTCGACGGCGATCATATTATGGCCATCTGCGCCAGCGACATGCTGAAGCGCAAGTTGCTTAAAAAGAAGACCCTGGTGGCAACAGTTATGAGCAACATGGGGCTGGATATAGCGCTGCGCAAAGCTGGCGGCAGGATTGTCAAAACCGATGTGGGTGACCGTTATGTGGTTGAAGAAATGCGCAAACATGGCTACAACCTGGGTGGTGAGCAGTCCGGTCACATGATCTTCCTGGATTACAGTACCACTGGTGACGGCATTCTCTCGGCCCTGAAGCTTCTGGCGGTAATGCGCCGTGAAGCAAAGCCTCTTTCGGAACTGGCGGAGATTATGATTCCTCTTCCACAGGTACTTTGCAATACCAGGGTCAGTGAGAAACGCGATATATTGTCTTTCAGCGACGTGGCTGCCAAAATCAGCGATGTCGAACAGAAACTGGGTAACGAGGGGCGGGTTCTGATCCGTTATTCCGGAACCGAACCGCTGCTGAGGGTCATGATAGAGGGGCAGGATAAATACGAAATTACTACCTGGGCCAATGAGATCTGTGACCTGGTCAAGAAACATATTGGAGAGAAGTAATGGCTAAACTGGGACTCAACGTTGATCATATAGCAACTGTGCGGCAGGCCAGGGGCGGCGTAGAACCGGACCCTGTGACCGCTGCCGCCATCGGTGAACTGGCCGGTGCAGAGGGAATCACGATCCATCTGCGTGAAGACCGCCGCCATATCCAGGATCGCGATCTGGATATCCTGCGACGTACTGTCAAAACTAAACTCAACCTGGAAATGGCTGCCACTCAGGAGATGGTGCGCATTGCGCTGCGGGTAAAGCCGGAGCAGGTAACATTGGTGCCGGAAAAACGCCAGGAGCTTACCACCGAAGGCGGGCTGGATGTTATCATCAACATTAAGCAGATAACAGATACAGTCAAGCGGCTAAAGGATGGCGGAATAGTTGTCAGCCTTTTTGTTGACCCGAATCAGGAACAGATCAAGGCGGCCAACAAGACCGGCACGGATTACATCGAAATTCACACCGGAGCTTATGCCGAAGTGCAGGTTTGGGCAGACCAGAAGCGGGAACTGGATAATATCGATACTGCCATAAAACTGGCCCGCAAAGTTGGGTTAGGTGTAAACGCAGGCCATGGGCTCAACTATGTCAACATTAAGGCGTTGGCGGCGCTGGGCGGCATTGAAGAGTATAATATCGGGCACTCGATCATATCCCGTGCCATGCTGGTGGGGCTTGATCGTGCTGTGCGCGAAATGGTGGATCTGATCAAGTACTCATGATATTCGGTATTGGTACTGATATTGCCGCAACTGACCGTTTCAGACGTTTTCTGGATGAAGGCAACAATGCTTTGCTGGAAAGACTTTTCACTTCATCAGAACTGGAAATATGTCGCAAACGTAAAGACACCGCCTCGTGTTTCGCGGCACGCTTTGCAGCCAAGGAGTCCTTTTTGAAGGCTATGGGAACCGGTCTGCGGAATGGAATCTCCTGGCATGACATGGAGGTTGTAAGCGATGCGCTTGGAAAGCCGGAACTTGTCCTGTCCGGAAAAGCGTCCGAGCTGTTTAATTCCCATGGTTTGGCAAAACCGTTTCTTTCCATTTCGCATGACAGCGGACATGCAGTTGCAATGGTTGTTCTGGAGGTTTTATGAGGGTTGTCACTGCAAACACAATGCAGGAAACCGACAGAAGGTCAATCGAGGAGTTTGGGATTCCAGGCCTTGAATTGATGGAGAAGGCCGGACGCAGTTGCGTAGATGAGATCACTGCTGAGTTCGGGCTGAAAGGCCGGGCAGTAATCATATGCGGCAAAGGAAACAATGGCGGTGACGGGTATGTGATCGCCCGTATGCTTGGACAAAAAGGTTGGAGCGTCAAAGTTATTATCCTGGCGGATCGTGAACAGATCTGCGGCGATGCCGCAATAAATCTGGACAAAATCCCTGTAGCTTCAACTTGCTTCTGCTCTCAGGAAGGTATTCTGTCCGCTGTGCATATAGAAGATATCTTCCAGGCCGACGTGGTAGTTGATGCGATGCTGGGGACAGGTCTTCGCAGCGATGTGACCGGCATTTATAAGGAAGCTATAAATCTTGTCAACGCATCCGGGCGTCCGATACTGGCTGTGGACATACCTTCGGGAATTCATGGAACAACCGGGCGCATACTCGGAGACGCTGTCCGGGCCTATATAACGGTTACCTTTGCTTTTGCCAAGTTGGGACACGTCCTATACCCTGGAGCCGAACATACCGGAAGATTGGTGATTGCCGATATCGGTATTCCGCAAAAACTGATGGAAACAGCTCCCGGCTATGATTTTCTGAATCCGGAGACAATGCGCCCCATGCTGCATCGGCGCGACCGTCAGGCTCATAAAGGCGTGTTCGGTCATTGTCTGATCATTGCCGGCTCCACCGGTAAAACAGGTGCGGCCGCCCTTTCAGCTAACAGTGCTGTGAGGGCCGGCTCAGGGCTGGTAACTCTGGCAGTGGCAGAAAGCATCAATGGCATTCTGGAAATGAAAACTACTGAAGCGATGACCGTTCCGCTTCCCGATGCCGGCAGCGGCCACCTCTCCAGCAGCGCTTTTCCAGTCATTGAAAAGCTTTTGCCGGGCAAGGACGCCGTAGCCCTTGGACCCGGGCTGAATCGACGCCCCGGTACGGTTGCACTGGTGCATACACTGGTGGAAACCATTACTCTGCCGTTGGTTATTGATGCCGACGGACTGAATGCTCTGGCAGAGGATATGAGCGTACTGCGTCGCAAGAAGTCACGGCAGATAATCCTTACTCCGCATCCGGGCGAGATGTCACGACTGTTGGGAACATCAATTCCGGATGTGGATGCGATCCGCATCTCAGTAGCTCAGGAATTTGCAGTCAACTATGGTGTCTATCTGGTGCTGAAGGGGGCAAGAACTATCATAGCTTCTCCTGACGGAATTGCAGCCATTAACGGCAGCGGCAATCCCGGCATGGCCACCGGCGGCATGGGCGATGTGCTGACCGGTATCATAGTGTCACTGCTCGGCCAGGGATATCCAGCCTGGGATGCCTGCCGATTGGGAGTATTCATCCACGGCTATTCGGCGGATATGGTGGCTGAGGAAAAGGGCGAAATCGGCATCAATGCCACCGATGTTCAGGAAAAGCTGCCATTTACCTATAATAAGCTGCTTAAGAATACACTGCTGTCGAACCTGAGAATGTTCGGCGAGCTTTGAAACAAAGGAGTCTGACCATGCAAACCGTTGCAGATATAATGACCAGAGAAGTTGTGAGTGTAAAGGGAACCACCACGGTGCGCGAGATGTCCGAAATCTTTGACAAGATGCGTTTCGGCAGTCTTCCGGTGCTGGATGATCAAGGTAACCTGTCCGGTATAGTTACCGCCTCGGATCTTATAGAACAGGGACGTCCGTTGCACATACCGACTGTTATTTCGCTTTTTGACTGGATAATACCACTGGAAAGCGAACAGAGCCTGGAGCGGGATCTCAAAAGAATCACAGCCCAAACGGCCGCTGAACTTGCATCAAAGGATGTTGTCATAATCTCGCCTGGCGAAACTGTCAGCAGGGCAGCCGAGTTGATGAGCATTCACAAGCTGCATGCTATTCCGGTTGTTGATGGAAAAAAGGTGGTCGGCATGGTGTCCCGCATTGACATCATCCGTGCTATGAACCGCTAGTGAACGGACTGCGTGTTGTTTCATGTTCTCCGCTGGAGACCGAGGAGCTTGGATTGCAACTTGGGCTGTTGCTTAAGCCCGGATCCTTCCTGGCATTGCGAGGCGGTCTGGGTGGAGGGAAAACGTGCTTTACGCGCGGTATCGTTTTGTCAGTAGCGCCGGGGAGTGCCCACATGGTTGCCAGCCCGACCTTTGCAATTATGAACAGCTATCCCGGCACTGTTCCGGTTTATCATTTTGATTTTTATCGCCTGAGCGGAGATGATGACATTTCTGAACTAGGATTTGAGGAGTATTTTTACGGTAAAGGTATCTGTGTTGTGGAGTGGTCTGAACGTCTGAAAGAGCTTTTGCCGGATGATCATCTGGTCATTGAATTCGGGTATGTGCAGGATGAACAGCGCACGATTACTGTAAATGCAACAGGACCCGTCTCATCAAATATTCTTGAACAGCTGTCGCAACAGCGATTGAAGTAAGATTTTCTTTGACCTTATAGCGGCTTATCTGCTATAGAGCAAAATCTAATGTTTGTGTTTTCAAACAATTATAGTCAGGGAGGGCAGTATGGCGCTTGTAGTTCAGAAATACGGCGGCACCTCGGTCGGCACAACCGATCGAATTAAAAATGTCGCCAAACGCATCATCAAAACCTACGATGCCGGAAACGATGTGATAGTTGTTGTTTCAGCCATGTCGGGTGAGACCAATAAGCTGGTCGCATTGGCCAATGAAATGTGTGAGATCCCGGATGGTCGTGAATATGACGTTCTGGTAGCTACCGGCGAGCAGGTCACAATCGGTCTTCTGGCCATGTACCTGAAGTCCCAGGGTTACAAAGCAAAATCCTATCAGGGGTGGCAGGTTCCCATTATTACAGACTCCACCGCCACCAAGGCCCGTATTGAAAGCATCGGTGATGCTAATATGCGCGCAGATCTTAAGGAGGGCACAATTGTTATACTGGCCGGTTTCCAGGGTGTGGATGCTGATGGCAATGTCACAACGCTTGGCCGCGGCGGTTCCGACACATCAGCTGTGGCAATTGCAGCAGCGCTCAAAGCCGATGTGTGCGAAATCTATACTGACGTTGACGGAGTCTACACAACTGATCCCAACGTTTGTAAAGAAGCCCGTAAAATTGAAAAAATCTCCTATGACGAGATGCTGGAACTGGCCAGTCTTGGTGCCAAAGTGCTCCAGATCCGCTCGGTAGAATTTGCCAAAAAATACAATGTGGACGTACATGTGCGCTCCAGTCTAAATGAAAACACCGGTACAATGGTTACCAGGGAGGATAAGGAAATGGAAGGAATTCTCGTTTCAGGAGTTGCATACGACAAGAATGAGGCCAAAATTGCCGTGATGGGTGTACCCGATAAGCCCGGTATTGCCGCGAAGATTCTCACCCCGCTTTCTGATGCAGCCATTTCAGTTGATATGATTGTCCAGAACGTAAGCATTGACGGTATGACTGATTTTACCTTTACGGTCACCAAGGCTGACTTGAAGCAGGCGCTGTTGATTACCAACGAGTCTGCAAAAAATATACAGGCCAAGCAGGTTATTTCCGACGAGAACATCAGCAAGATTTCCATCGTCGGCCTCGGTATGCGCAGCCATGCCGGCGTAGCTACCCAGATGTTCACTGCCCTCTCAAAGAACAGCATTAATATCCAGATGATATCAACTTCAGAGATCAAGATTTCTGTTGTAATTGATGAAAAATACACCGAACTGGCTGTGAGGGTCATGCACGAGACTTTCGGCCTGGCCGGCTGATTGTTCACTGACAGATTAGTATGATTAATAGGGGGAGAACACCTGATGTTCTCCCCCTTAATATTATTGAACCGGGAAAGCCATGACATCAGAAAAGCCAAAACAATCTTATTTCAGCTACCGCGACAATTGTCTTCAACCTGTTTCGACCGGCGTTGTCAGCGAATATCCTGTTCAGCTGATCGTTAACGGTCGTGAAATTGCGACCCTGATCGGCTCACCGCACGATCTGCGCTTTCTGGTGGCAGGTTTCCTTCGCCTGCAGGGTTTTGTAACTACTCTGTCCGACTTCGAGATGTTCAGCGTCTGTGAAGAATTCGGCAGTGCCAATGTGCGGATCAAGGGAGAGTTGCCGGAACGGCTTAAGCCGGTCCTGACATCCGGCTGCGGTGCAGGTATAAGCTTCAGCATGCCAAATGCGGATTCAAAACCCGATGCAGCTGTGGGAGACGGACAGCTTGTTTTGCCGTCCCAGATATTTGGACTGATGGAGGAGCTGGCCAAAAGGGCGGATCACTATCGTTCACATGGCGGAATCCATTCGGCCGCCATCGGTCGGGCCGGTCGTATGATGCTGTACGCGGAGGACTTGGGGCGTCACAACACCTTTGACAGAATCGCCGGAGAAGCGCTTTTCAAAGGAATCAATATGGCGGGAGCGGAATTGGTCACGTCTGGTCGAGTTTCAACTGAGATGGTCGCCAAGGCTTCTCTGATGGGTATCAAGCTGATTGCATCGCGTACGTCGCCCACCGATATGGCGGTAAAACTTTGCGACCAGGCCGGCATCTGTCTGGTCGGTTACGTGCGGGGTGGTTCCTTTACAGTATACAGCCACCCGGAACTGATCGAGCCCTTTCCGTCCGGCAACAAAATAGAAGGTGTGACCGGCGTGATCCTGGCTGGTGGCTCATCAAGCCGCATGGGTAGGAACAAGGCGCTGATGGACGTTGAAGGTGAACCGATAATTACCAGGGAATACCGCACTCTTGCGGCCCTGTTCCATGAAGTGATCATCGTTACCAACACACCCGAAGAATATGATTTTCTTCCATGCCGCAAAGCGGCTGATATATATCCCGGTGCCGGATCCATCGCCGGCCTTCATGCTGGTCTGGCTTCCAGCAAATCGGAACGGATTTTTGTTGTGGCCTGCGACATGCCGTTTATTAACCCGGATCTGGTCAGGCTGCTCTGTGCTGCCGATGCCGGCGGCAGCAGCGATGCGGTTGTGCCGCTAAACTGCGAAGGGCTGCGCGAACCTTTGCACGCGGTTTATCATCGCTCAATGCTGGCTAAAATGAAGGACGCTATTGAGAACGGAGATAAAAGCATTCTTCATTTGCTGGACAAAGTCCGTACAATGCTGCTGCATGAAGACAAGTTCAGTTTTATTGCCGGTGCGCTTGAATCATTCCGCAATGTGAACAACATAGAAGAATACGAGAAAATTACAGAAGAGCATTGAGTCGTTCATCGCGTTTGCGTTTGCGAAGATCTGCGAAGAAACTGCTCAGGAGACTGGAACATTCACTTTCCAGAACTTGCGGCATTAGATCGACTCGGTGGTTAAGGCGCGGGTCGTTTGATAAATCGAACAGCGAGCCTGCAGCCCCTCCTTTAGGGTCGTAACAGCCGAAGACTACGGTGGGGATGCGGGACAGAATGATGGCGCCCATGCACATCGTACAGGGTTCCAGAGTCACATACAGAGTTGTATCCAGAAGCCGCCAGGAACCAAGTTTTCGGGCGGCTTTCCTTATAGCGATGAGTTCGGCGTGGGCGGACGGATCCTGGGATGTTTCACGAAGATTATGTCCACGGGCGATTATGATGCCATTGCGGACAATTATGCAACCTATCGGTACTTCATTGATGGCCTTAGCCTTGTCTGCCTCGACAATGGCACGTCGCATCCAGTATGTGTGGTTTTTATCAGTCATTGATATTGTTAGTGGCTGGATCCGATGCCTTAACGATGGCAGTAAGCGGATCATTCGATGGATTATTTCGGTTGAAATATTAAAGCCCGCCAGTAAATCGGCGGGCTTCATTTTTTAGTATATCTTTATTACCTTATCAAGGTCTTTTTCCGGCACTTTAAACCTCCGGAGTGAAGTTGTATTCTATTGTGGGTTTAAGCCTGGCGGAGTTTCTTCCATAAAAGATGTAAAGCCTCCTTTTAATTATTTATACTTCCTTCCAGCTGATTTCAATATACCACTGTGAAAATGAATTTACAGCCTATTTAAAAATATTTTTTTCGAGTACAATCAAAAATTGTTTTTACGGTCTGCGTAATATCAGACTCACAGTAACGCATAGGCACTCTGAAGGTATCTACCATATGATTTGAGAAGTTACCAATGTACATCTTGACCAAGTTTGAAAGCGGTTATTGCTGTTGTTCAAATAGCTGAAAATGACACAAGTTCTTGTGATTTGGCGTAGATGAGTGTTTAGATGGATCACGACGGTCTTATTTAAGTGTTGATATGCCCCATTTGGGGTGCTGATTTTGTTAGAACCGGTTTGTACTGAATAATTGCTTAAGGTACTGACGGTTTAAATGGAATGAATAGGCGGAGTATGACGAAGGTTGTCATGATATGTCGGAATTTCGACACTTGTCAGATGTGAAAACGTAAAAAAAATCGACACATTGATGCTTACTGAATTCGAAATGTCGATCCTGTCTGGCTAATACTCATAAATTATTGAAAAATTAATTACTGGTATGTTTTATGCTTGTTTATTGGTAAGTGATTTAGTTGACTATCCGGGCTGCAGATTATGCTGAAAGTGGAGTTGCCAAGACTGCAGAAAGGAGATGAGAAAATGCCATGGTATATGAATCCGGTGGAAACATGCAAAGTCTTGAACAGAATTGCCAACCGTCACCAGCGCACAACGCTTCAAGATCTTAAAGCCGTTCTAGACCAGGCCACTCAGTTGATCTGGGAAAAACAGGAAAACTATTACCAAAACCGCAGATAATTAGTAACTATCTGTTTTAACTCAATTGATTCTCAGTCTGGTGGCCTGTCAGATTACTGAATCTGAATTTGCCTGTATCTCTTCCCTTACCGCAGTAAGCAGTTCAGCACAGATTACCACCAGCTCCTGCCTGAGGTTATCCGCTTCCGATGAAAGTGCAATATCCACTGACTCTGCGAAATACTTGAATTTGGTTACCACTTCCTCAAACTGTTCAATTGTGCAGTTCATTTAATCCTCCGTTTTGCCTTGTTAATTGTGATCAGATAGTAAAAGAGCATTATTGCATGTCCGGCTGGGCCTGAACGGACTCATTGACCGGTTGTCCGGCGCGTTTCCAGCGTTGATGGACCCAGTACCAATCCAGTGGATGGTGAATGATGAAGTTTTCGATAGTATTTGAGTAGAGCTGAACATCAGCAGTCATTCCTTCAGCGGTGTTTTCGCCGGAAAAAGTCAGTTCCGGATATATATCAATTACATGCCGGTCCGCTTCGCGATGCACAAAGGCTGGCAGCACAGCCGTTCCTGTTTTACGAGCCATTACTACAGGACCCTTTGAGGCCCAGGCCTTTCTTCCAAGAAAGTTAATCAAGGCCCCTTCTTCCGGGAACACGGCCTGGTCTACCAGAAGCCCCACCATTCCATTTTTGCGAAAAACAGCCAGCATGTTTTTGAAGGCCTCATGTTTGTATATGATTCTGTTGTCAAAGCGCTGCCGCATTTTTTCAACCATGCTGTTTAGGTAAGGGTTGTTCTGGCGCCGAGCGACCACCGACATGGTAGATTTAAAGTGATGGGCCAGTCCCATTGCAGCCAATTCCCAGTTGCCGCAGTGACCGGTGAGAAATATCACCCCTTTGCCGCGCGCAATTGCCTTCTCGAAATGTTCTGATCCCCTTATTTCAACCTGCTCTACAATCTTCACACCACGCCCATGGTACAACCTGGCCGTTTCAATCAGTGACATTCCCAGGTGTTCAAACATCTTGCGGGCAATTTCTTCAGGTGATTGTTCCGGTAAGTTCCAGTCCGGATCTTTCTTCATAGCCGGCAACGCCTGACGAATATTATCTATTGCTATTTGCTTCCTTCTGGGAATCAAAACAGCACTCATCTTGCCAAGCAGTTTTCCGGTTGGTCGGACTAGTTGTTCGGGTAGAAGGGCAAATGCAATTGTAAACAGGTAGAAAACGATCGCCTGTATAAACCAGAAAAGAGATTTCATATGGGGATGTCGCTCCTGTAAAGACGTGCAAACATGGAAATCAATGATTTGACAGGACGCATGGGGAATGATTCTGTTGGCATCAAAATCTGACATAGATTGATCATATGTGTATTTCAGGGGGAAATTTATAGCAATCCGTGCAATGATTTGCAAGCAAAAGAAAAATCCGGGCTCGTGGTTTATTCAAGTATAAAATTAGAATACTTGACCTGTTTAAGCATGGTAATTAAAGTGATTCAATCTGTTTGGCTTTATCATTAAAATACGCAGAGGTGCAATCATGAACGACGTAATTCTGCATGCTTTTGATTGGCGATATACCGACATTGCAAATAACGCAGGCAGAATTGCCGGACTTGGATACGGGGCTGTTCTTATCCCGCCGCCGCTCTACAGTGATGTGTCGGGAGGAGAGTGGTGGCAGCGTTATCAGCCCAAGGACTATCGTATTCTGCGTTCATACCTTGGCAATAAGGCCGGTCTGGAAAAAGTAATTGCAGCCCTTCACAGTAACGGGGTGCGTGTGTACGTCGATATTGTTTTTAACCACATGGCCAACGAAAACCGCCCGGACAGGTTCAACTTTCCCGGAGATGACGAGTTGAAGCGTTATAAGGGGGAAAGGGATTCATTCGAAAAAGATCGCCTTTATGGAGACCTTGACGTGGGGCTGTTTTCGCCCTGGGACTTCAATCCGTATGGTGCTATCAAGGATTGGATGGATGCTTATCAGGCAACCGAATATTCCCTTTCAGGCCTGCCTGATCTGGATCTCAATCAGTGGGTTATTGAACAGCAGCGTAAATGTCTTCGGGCGCTTAACCGGATGGGGGTCGACGGTTATCGCGTTGATGCTGTAAAACACCTGCCGGAGACGCATATCCGCAGCGTCTTCGAAACAGAAGATATGGCCGGCAGGTATCTGTTCGGCGAGGCGCTGACCTCCAATGACCACGAAGAGAGGGTTTTCCTGTGGCCACTTTTTGATAATTCGTATTTATCGTTTTACGATTTTCCTCTGCATGAAACACTCAGGAGAACTTTTTCGCCAACCGGCAGCATGCGCGAATTGGTCGATCCGGCCGCCTTCGGCCAGGCTCTTCCATGGTGGCGTGCGGTTACCTTCGGTGTAACCCATGATATGCCGAATAATGACGGCTTCCGGGGCGTCATGCTGCAGCCGCAAGATGAATATCTGGCAAATGTCTATCTAATGGGGCGTGACGGCGGCGTTCCGATGGTATATTCCGACAACAACCAGAGTGCCGGCAGGTATCCGGAAGACCTCAATAGATGGGCAAATTCGTGGAACCGGGATGACATAACGGCAATGCTTCGCTTCCACAATGCTGTCCATGGCCAGTTGCAGCATTCGTTGTATGAAGACGATGGCTTCCTGGTCTTCGGTCGTGGAGATAAGGGCATCGTTGCGATCAACAAGACCGGCTTCTGGCAGTACCCGACAATTTCCACAAGCCGACTGCGGCACGGTAGCTATAAATGTCAGATTCACGGATATAAGATGGAAGTGAGCGGAGACAGTTTCACTTTTTCAATTCCGCCTCGCGAGGCGCAGATGTGGCTGTTTGAGGGGTAATAAAAACCGGGGATGCCTGTTCTTGAATAATCAGAAAAGGGTCCCCGGTTTTTGAAGTGCTTAAGATACTGCTTGCATAAGAAAAGCATAAAAAACAGCATCAGCAATCTGCCGCTTGATCGCCTTCAGCCCTTTTTTGCTCCATATAAGCCTTTTTAGCAAGCCTCAGACGTCGCCCGCCCAGAAAAAGCTCTTCGATTACTATCGCTGCAAAACAGATGATAAACAAAGCGAATATGATTCCAAGTATTTTTGCAAACATTCACTGCTCCTGCCTGGTCACGGTTTGACCTTGTTCGGGTTTTTATTCTGGTTGCGCCGCTCATTGATTTTAAGCTTTATTTCGTCAAACTTGCCTTGCTGCTCCGGAGTCAGGAGTGGTCTGATCTTTTCGGAGGAAGTATTGTTCAGTTCCTGCAGTTTTACCCGGCGCTGCTCTCTGTTGTAAGTGTCGTTGCCGCGTAAAGTATCCAGCTGAAGACTTTCCTCTTCCAGTATCGGCTTGATTCTGGCCTGCTGTTCGGTTGTCAGACCCAGGTCCAGTGTAAGTCTTTCAATTCGTTTTTGGGAATCATTACCTCCCGGATTGGGGCTGGGTCGCGAGCTCCTGATGCTGGAGCGCTTTTCGGAGATTATTTTTTTTGCCTTTTCGTGCTTTTGCTGCTGCTCAGGTGTCAGGATCGGCTTGATCTTTTCGTAGGTTGACGTGTTCAATTCCTGCAGTCTGCTGCGGCGCTCATCCCGATTGTAGGTGTCGTTGCCCCTTAAAGCTTTCAGCTGCTGATCTTCCTCAGCCAGAATTGGTTTGATCCTGGCCTGCTGTTCTTCGCTCAGTCCCAGTCTGCGTGTCATCATATCCAGACGGTATTCGGGGCCATACATGTCAGGCTTGCCGCGTTTCATTGCGGCGGGGCCGCGGCTGACGGATGGTACCGGTTCTGTCTGTGTCAATGCAGCCTGCGTGCCGACTGTCAAAACCCCACAAGCTGTAAGAATGCCTATGAATCTTTTCGCCTGACTCATGTTGTACCTCCTGTGAAAGTATGCATAACAGATGAATACTACAAAAAAACTACGAACTATGCACATATAATTTCCAGATGCTTTGATAATATTTCTGAAAGCAGTAACAGTCAGATCTGAATATATAACCTTGTACGTTAGCTTTCACCGTAGTTCTACAAACAATTTCTTTGTTTATAGGTGCATATTTTGTTATGAACAAGCCATGGAAACTCAATTGTCATGAAAATTCTGCACACATCGGATTGGCATATCGGACGGGCACTGTATGGCCGCAGACGTCATGAGGAGTTCGATCGTTTCTTCGACTGGCTGATTGACTGCATCAGCCGTGAAGGGATTGAAGTGCTCTTGCTGGCGGGTGACGTGTTTGATAACGGTACACCCGGCAACCGGGCTCTGGAACAGTATTACAGGTTTCTAGGGCGGGTAGGGGAGACCGGCTGCCGTCATGTCATTGTTACTGCGGGTAACCACGACTCTCCGTCGCTTCTCAATGCTCCCCGCCAGGTGCTCCATTATCTGAATGTCCATGTCGTCGGATGCATGACGGAATCATTGCAGGACGAACTGCTGCTGCTGAGGGATGCTGACGGCAGTCCGGAGCTGATCGTCTGTGCCGTACCCTATTTGCGGGACCGCGATATCCGTCGGGCCGAAGCAGGAGAAACCTGCGAGGACAAGGACCGCAAGCTGGTGGAAGGAATTCGTGACCATTATCGGCAGATGGGTGAGCTGGCCCTGGCCAAGCGCGCTGAACTGGGAGTTAATCTTCCGATCATCGCCATGGGGCACCTTTTTACCAGCGGCGGCCAGACTGTTGAAGGGGATGGGGTGCGGGAGCTGTATGTCGGTTCCCTTGGCCAGGTCCGGGCCGATAACTTCCCCGACTGCTTCGACTATCTTGCTCTTGGTCATCTGCATCTGGCCCAGAGGGTAGGGGGCGCAGATAACCGCCGTTATTCGGGCTCTCCGATTCCGATGAGTTTTGGCGAGGCCGGGCAGCGCAAAATTGTTTTGTCGGCGAAAGTTATTGAAGAAGGCCTTTCGATACAGGAGATAACAGTGCCCTGCTTTCAGCCGCTGGCTACCGTTCGCGGCGACTGGGACCAGATAGCCGGACGAATAGCATCGTTGAAAGAAGAATCTCCTTCCAGCTGGCTGGAAGTGATCTATGATGGTGAAGAGGTGCTTGGCAATCTGCAGGAGCGTTTGCGAGAGTTGATTGACGGTTCAAATTTGGAACTCTTGCGTTCAAAGGATAAACGATTGGCAGATCAGACTTTGATTCGTATGGCCACGGAGGAAACCCTGGATGACCTGGAGCCGCAGGAAGTCTTTGTCCGCTGTCTGGAAGCCCACAGTGTGCCGCAGGAACAGCAGTCTGAATTGATGGATGCCTTTCGTGAGACTGTTGCTGCTTTGCACGAAGATGATGTCTTGGGGCAGCCATGAGAGTCCTGCGTCTCAGTTTCAAAAATCTGAATTCACTGGCTGGATCCTGGGATATCGACTTCACTCACCCCGATTATGTCTCCAGCGGAATCTTCGCCATCACCGGGCCGACCGGTGCCGGTAAAACTACCATCCTTGATGCAATCTGCTTGGCGTTGTACGGCCGGACCCCCCGTCTGGTCAGGGTAACCCAGGGCGAAAACGAGATCATGTCCCGTCAGACCGGCGAATGTTTCGCTGAAATTGAGTTCGAAACAGCCAAAGGACGCTTCCGCTGCCACTGGAGTCAGCACCGCTCACGCCGACTGGCCGACGGTCAGCTGCAGTCGCCAAAGCACGAAATTGCTGAAGCCGATAGCGGTATAATACTTGAATCAAAGCTTAAGACTGTATCTGTAAAGGTCGAAGATGTCACAGGAATGGACTTTGACCGTTTCACGCGCTCGATGCTGCTGGCCCAGGGAGGTTTTGCTGCCTTTCTTCAGGCCGGAGCCGATCAGCGGGCACCGATTCTGGAGCAGATTACCGGTACCGAAATCTACAGCCGGATTTCGATCAAGGTTCACGAGCGCACATCGGAAGAACGTCGGAAACTTGCTGATCTGAAGTCTGAACTTGATGGGATACAGTTGCTGGCTCCGGAAGAAGAGGACGTTCTGCAAAGGGAACTGGCTGAACTGCATGTGATGGGAACTTCGCTGGCAGCAGATGCCGGGATTGTGCAGGAAGCCCGCTCCTGGCGCGAACGGATAATCACTCTGGAGCGGGAGCTTCTGCAACTCGATCAGGAATGGCAGGCTTTTGTTTTGAAAAAGGAACAGGCTGTTCCCGGGCTGGAACGGCTTGAGCTGGCTGGCAGAGCCCTTAAAATTGCCGGAGAGTATGCCCATATCAGCGCGTTGCGCAAGCAGCAGGAAGCGGAGCAGGTTGAACTTGGCAACATTGAAGGTCAGAAGCCGCTTCATCAGCTTTCCTGGCAGGCCGCCTTCGATGCATTGGAACAGGCTGAAGAAAGTCTGGGCAAAGCCGCTCTCGAACAGTCACAGGAAGCCGACCTGATCCGTGCGGCCCGGGAGCTGGATATCAAGCTGGGTGAGTCGCTCTCCAGGTTGAAGGAGTTGTCGGACGAAATTGAAAGTATCAGGCGTCAGAGCGGCGGTTACCGACAGGCGATAATTGCAGGCGATGAGCGGCTGAGTGAAATCGGCCAGCAGTTGGAGGCGGTCTCATCACTGTTGGAAAAACATCTGGCCGATGCCGGCTTGATTGAAGAGCTGACAGGGATCGAACAGCAGTTGAGGGCTTTCAGGGCGCTGGATTTGCAGTGCCGGGTTAATCGGGACAAGCTGGGGCTTCAGGCAACTGTAGTATCTAACGCCGGTCTGGCGCTTGATCAGGCTGAAACGGTTTTGAAGGGAGCTGTGCAGGCGGAGATGGAGGCCGAAGGCGGTCTGGCGGCGTTGGTCAGTTCCCGCGAGGCACTGCTGCAGGGGCGCGGACTGTCTGCGCTGCGTGAGCAGGCTGAATCGGTTGCAAACCGGATCAGTCGTCTGGCAGCCATAGGCGAAGCTGTTGCCCGGATCGGGGAAACCGGACAGCGTCAGGCGGAATTGTCGATACGTTTATCAGAGCTTGAACAAAGTTTACATAACATATTGCAACAGAAGGATAAGTTTGCTGGCGAATACGCCTTGCGTGAACAGCTTGCCGGTCAGCTACAGGACAAGGTTGTGTTGCTCAATCGGGTGCGGGATCTGGAAGAGGAAAGGGCGCAACTGGTTGATGGTGTCCCATGTCCGCTTTGCGGTTCCAGCGAACACCCCTATGCTGCCGGTAATGTCCCGCAGCCGGATGCGGTGCAATGGGAGCTGGAACAGGCAATCGCAGAATCCAAAAGAGTCGGCAAGCAGCTGGCAGACACCGGACTGGAGCAGGTTGCTGTCGGCAAGGATCTTGAGCAGGCCCGACTGGATCAGGTCGAATGCCTGGAACGTCTGGAGCGCGACGAGACCTTCTGCAGAAACGGCTTAGTCGAGCTTGGTTTGAGTGTCGATGCCGGGGCATGGCCGGATGTCATCCGGCAGGAAACCGAATCGGCTCAAGGACTGTTGGGCAACCTGCGCGATGTGATACATCGGGCTGAACAGATTGAACGATCCGAACAGGCTGCCCGATCTGTACTGGATAAATTGAAGGATGATCGTTCCATGCAGGAAAAAACGCTACTTACCGCCGCATTGGGGCACGAATCAGCCTTGGCTGAACTCAAGCGTCTGGAGGATGAATCCGTTGTTCTGCGAGACGATCTGGATCGTGCTCTGGCCGGTGTAGAGCGGTTGTTGGCACCGTATGGCTTCAATGATATAGATCCGCTTAAGTTTGACCATGTCCTTGATAGTTTGACAACACGTCGAAATGACTGGCTGCAATGGACGAAAAACAGGGAAAACCTCCAGAAGGGATTGGCCGAAATCGCAGCCGGGAAGGAACGGCAGCAGGCTCTGCTGACAGAAACTGAAAGAATTCTGGCCGACAAAGAGCATCAGCTGCAGAACGGAACTTCCCAACGGGCCGGTCTGGTTGAGCAGCGGCTGGAAATGTACGGCGAGCGCGATCCGGACCGCGAAGAAAAGCGTCTGGCCGAGGCATTGCGTCTGGCCGGAGAGCGGCGTGAAGAAGCGTTGCGAGAGAATAACAGGCTCCAGGCGGAACTGGATATTCTGCGCCAGCGGATCTGCAGGTTGACCGAATCAATCAAAGAACTGGCAGGGCAGCTCGCCGTTCTGGAACCGGCTCTGGGTCTGCGTCTGAAGGAATCCGGATTTGCGGACGAATCGGCTTTTTTGCAGGCCTGTCTGTCACAGGAGAGCTATGATGAACTTACGCAATGGGCTGAAGCTCTGCGCAATCAGGAAACGGTTCTTCGTACACGCCGGCAGGATCGTGAGAAAGCGTTGGAGCTGGAGCAGGAGCGGAATCTTACCGAAAAAACTCTTGATCAGATTCGCGAGGAAGGCGAAACACTGGCCGGGCGCTTAAGCGAGCTGCAGAAGACTCTGGGTGCGCTAGATCATAGACTGCGGCAGCATGCTGAACAGCAGCAGCGCCATCATGCAAGGCTTCAGGAGATTGAAGCCCGCAAACAGGAATGCGAAAGGTGGGAACGTCTGCATGCACTTATAGGCTCCGGCGATGGGAAAAAATTCCGAAATTTCGCCCAGGGTCTGACTTTCGAGCTGATGGTGGCCCATGCCAACCGTCAACTGCAGAAAATGAGTGATCGTTACATCCTGGTGCGTGACAACCTGGAACCGCTGGAGCTGAATGTGATCGACAATTATCGGGCCGGAGATATCCGCTCCACACGAAATTTATCAGGCGGAGAAAGTTTCATTGCCAGTCTGGCTCTCTCGCTGGGGCTTTCCAGTATGGCCAGCCGCAATGTACGGGTTGATTCGCTGTTTCTGGATGAAGGTTTCGGCACTCTTGACGAAGATGCTCTGGAAACCGCACTGGAAACGCTTTCGTCCCTGCAGCAGGAAGGCAAGCTGATCGTCATAATTTCGCATGTCCCGGCTCTCAAAGAACGTATCGGCACCCAGATTCAGGTCGAGGCCGGCAGTGCCGGACGCAGCACGCTGAGCGGGCCGGGCTGCAGCAGAATTTAAATCGGAAAAAACTTAGCCACAGAGAACACAGAGGTCACAGAGCAAACTGAACCAAAGTCTCTGGTTTTTAACAATAATAGTTGTTTTTGACCTTCTCTGTGTTCTCTGTGACCTCTGTGGCAAATAACTGTTCTCTGGATTAGGCTTTCGCTTTAAGGAACGCAGCAATAAAGACTGCAATGGAGGATAACGTCATGGAAGAAGCGGTAACATTCTGGTTGGACAACAAGATTTCATCGGGGTTCAAGGTGGCGGAGATCGGCGCCCAGATGCTGGTGTCATACCGTGACAAGTTTTATGTGGTTGAGGGGGGAGCCGCCAAGATGAAGGGTGTCAGGCCGCTGCACTTTTCCAAAACCTCCCTGCCGACGGTCTGGAAGAAGGCCATCAAGGGGATTCTTCCTCCGGCGGTTACCGTAATAGAACACCCGGAGGACGAAAATCTTCCGGTAACAACATCGTTAAAAAAGGAGCGACCCAAGATGAAAAAGAGCGTGCCGACTGAATCGGAACTGTCTGAAAACGGCTTACAGGATGCAAAACGAACCGTCCCAGCTGACACGGCAGCCGAAGTAAAACCGGCCAAGGCCGTCAAAAAACCGCTTGAAGCCAAGCCGCTGCTCCAGAATATTGTTGTTGCCAATTGCCCCTATTGCAATCACAAGCACGAACTGGCGCTGGATAAGGGTAAAAGCGGCAAACCGTTCTTCGTGGCCTGCGCCAGGTGTACGGTCGAGTTCGCCGTGCGTTATGTGCCGGTAACTATTTATCAGGCACAGGTTGCAGCGTTCAAGTAATCAAAATGAATAAACGGCAAACGGAGCCTCAATAATGAAACAGGTAACACTGGATGGTATCAATCTCTCACTGGCAGGCCCGGTGGAGCTCAATCTGAAATGGGTCGGCCAGGAAGAGCTGTTGCGGCAGCTGCTGGCGGCCTGGATGGTGATCGACGAGCGGGATATTCCTTTCAACCCGCGCCTGATCGGCAAACCGGGAGTCGGGAAAACAACCCTGGCCTATGCCGCCGCAAAACGTCTGGGGCGGCCGGTCTATCTCTATCAGGCCACCATGGACACCCGTCCGGAAGATCTGATTGTGACACCGGTGATCGGGCCGGACGGAAAGATACAGTATGCCGCCTCGTCGCTGGTCTCGGCCATGCTGACCGGCGGTGTGCTGATCCTGGACGAGGGGAACCGCATGAGCGAGAAAGCCTGGGCTTCGCTGGCGCCGCTGCTGGACGACCGCCGCTATGTGGAGTCGATCGTGACCGGTCTGCGGATTCCGGCCCAGCGTGATTTCCGGATCGTGGTGACGATGAACGAGGATGCTTCCACCTTCGAGATTCCGGAATACATCCATTCCCGCCTGCAGCCCCAGATCTACATCGATTTCCCAGAGGCTGATGAGGAGCTGGTTATTCTGCAGGAAAATCTGCCCTTTGCCGACAGCGGTATCCTGAAATATGTAGTTGATTTTCTGCAGCGCTCCCACGCGGCTGATGAACTCTACTCGGTTCGGGACGGTATCAACATTGCCCGCTACGCCCTCAAAATGTCTGCTGCAGGCGGCCAGCCGCCCCGCGATCTGCTGCGGCTTTCCGTGGAGCGGATTCTGGGTGAAGAAGCACTGCCGTATCTGGTTTGACCATGCCCCAACGCCTTTTTCTGGAAAAATTCGGCCCGGTCCAGGCCCTGCCGGTTCTGCATTACCGGATGGAATTTGCCCAGTTGGTTAGGATGGCTTTTCAGCGCGTCCGGCCGGAAACGGTGGCAATCGAGCTGCCGCATACGCTGGAAGCCCCCTTTCTGCGTGCCTTGCGCCGTCTTCCGCAAATCTCGGTCCTCAGCTACCAAAGCAAAACAAAGGAAAAGGAAGAAACGGTCTATCTGCTGGTGGAGCCGGCCGATCCGCTGGTGGAAGCCGCCCGTGTGGCCGTTGAACAAGGGCTGCCGCTGCATTTCATCGATGTGGACAGTGACAGCTACCCACGCCACACGGAACAGCTTCCCGATTCCTACAGCATCTGCCGCATCGGTCTGGAAGCCTATTACCACGCCTATCGCACCTCCTGCGCCGATCAGATTCCCTGTCAGGAAGACCGGCGCCGCGAGCAGGGCATGGCATTTCGTCTACAGGAACTGGCCAAACGATATGAACGGATACTGCTGATCTGCGGCATGGCCCATCTGGAGCGGATCAAGCAACTCTTCGACACCCCCCTGGCCGCGCCGCTGGAGAGGATACGGCGGGAAGGGGTCAGCGTCTTTAACCTGCACCCTGAATCCTGTGGCGAGATTCTGGCCGAGTTTCCCTTTCTATCGGCGGTCTACGAGCATCGCCGAGGTCCGCTGCCGGATGAGCCGGAGGAACGTGGAGCCGCTCTGCGCAAACGATTCCACGCACTGGAGTTGATCAACGGCGGCAAACAGGAGGTTCCGGAAGAAAAGCTGCTGGACAACGCTATCCGCCGGACCGCCCGCCACCTGGGGCGTGAAGGTGTTTTTCTCGACCGTCAGCGTGCCATTTACCGCCTGTTCAGTGAGGCGGCCCGCCACTACCGCCAGGAAACCGGTGAAAGCCTGCACCTCTGGCAAAAGCGGGCCTTCTTCCGTTTTGCCCGCAACTATGCCTTCAGTGGCGGAATGCTGCTGCCGGATCTGTTCCAGCTACTGGCGGCCGCACGGGGTTGTATCGACGACAATTATGCCTATGCACTCTGCCGCCTGGCGGTCTGCTACCCTTGGCAGACCGAATCAAGCGATCTGGCCACAATCCGCATTTCTCCGGAAGAGATCTGGGGCGGCAGTCGCCGAATTCGCTTCCGTCCGCGCCAGAAAAGGGACAAGGGACTTTCCCGCTTCGGGTTTCTCAAACGCAAGCGGGAACGGCGTCCCGGCGAATGGCTGGAAGGTTTCGATGATCCTTCGATCTGCTCCTATCCGCCGGAAGACCTGGCCATCGAGGATTATGGCCGTTTCCTGAAGCGAAAGGGGAGCATGCAGCTCTCTGAAGAGCTGACCCGCAGTGAGAAGTTCAGCAGCTCCATGCTGGATGGAATCGATATCCGGGAAACCATGCGCAACATCCATGATGGGGCGATCTACGTTCGGGAACAGTTGCGGGCAAAGGGAGGGGTGGGGTGTCTGGTGGTGGTTTTCGACGAGGACCGCCGCAATCAGAAATATCCTTACCGCATGACCTGGCTGGGGGAGCATGATCAGGAATCGGATATGGCCTTTTATGCCACCGAACCGGCTGAAAATGTGGTTGGTCCCGGCATCTGCCGCTGCGAGTACGGCGGATTCCTGCTGTCCTACCCGCCGCGCCGGATGATGGATGTGTGGGATGATCCGGATTACCGCCTGGCTGCCAGCAGGGCCGAGGTGCTGCTGATGGCGGCTCTGGATTATTCAATCGAGAAATATGTGGTTTATGTCGCCGCCAAGCCGCCCCGCAGCATATTCAAGCAGATGGCCGCCCGGCTCGACCGCCGGATCGTCTATATCCCGCTCGGATCGCTTTCACCGGTCAAGCTCAAACAGATGCGGATCATGCACATCCTGGCCGGCAAGGATAAACGCGAGATTGCCAGGGAATATATCTGGTGAACTGGGCCACGAGCTGAGCGGCCGAAGAACTGGGCTGCGCCTGACCTGCCGTGCGGACTCATGCGCGGTCATGGTTTTTGCGCGTGTTATGCGTTTTAGCTTGCCTTGCAGCGTGCATAGATATACTCAGGATCAAGATCAACTCCACAATCCCATTCAATAGTATCAAACGCAACTCGAACCCGCCTAAAGGCTTCATTGTCCTTAATCTTTTTGAATACCCCGAAATCGAGTATCGGCTTCATATCAAGGATGCCTTCTTCGCCGTTATCGAATTTGACGGTTAAAGTATAGTCTTCTCGTGGAACTACTTCTTTCACTGAAGGATACATAGTCACACTCCTTACTGAAGAGGTTGAATTTTGAACGGCTCTTCTCCATTCATAACAAGTTGCCAGTCAGCCATCAACTCTTCCTGATGTAATTCTGCCCATGCCAGTGCCAGCTTCGTTTGTCTGCTGGGGAGGTTCCCTTCCGTGATCTCACATGTACGAATATCAACAGAAGCCTTGAACTCGTTGTAGTAGACATGGAAATGAGGTGGCGGATGCTCTCCTGGGGCAAAATACATCCGAATGATGATTCCGTAGAACATTGAAATAGTTGGCATAATTATTTCTCCTCATTCGTTTTCTTGTTAATCATGCTAAACAAGTTCTGCATTGTTCGCACGTGCTCTTGCCCATCTTGAATTAGCTGCCAATTTCTCTCAACTGCTGATTCCTATCATGAACTATAGCGCCATGCCTAATCAATTCATCTCGGAATTCATTGTAGTTTCTGAATATTGCATAATCAAGCGGTGTGTGAACTTTACCGCCTTCGATTTTGTATCCTGTTTGGATTTTTATCTGGAATTTTGCTTCTTGCAGTGCGGATAGTACCCGCAGAATGAGACAGTATCAATGGTAATTTCAATAATGATCTCGACACTGTGCAGTCAAGAGGGTATCACCTTCGACGGCATACACCAAACGGTGGCAGCTGTCTATTCTGCGAGACCAGAAACCGGTCAGCTGATGCTTGAGCGGTTCCGGCTTTCCGATGCCGGCAAAAGGTTCTCGCTGAATGTCCCGAATTAGCTGATTGATGCGTTTAAGCATCGCCTTGTCAGTCACCTGCCAGTAGAGGTAGTCTTCCCATGCTGCGGTTGAAAATTTGATCATCATTCCGTCAAATCTCTAATCTGGCCACCGCCCGCACGTAGCTCCTCGACTGATTCAAGCAACCGTTTGGCCCCTTGGGGATTCCGGAGCAGGTATGCTGTTTCTTCAAATGAGTGAAAATCGTCAAGGGAAAGGATGACAACCGGTTTGCCACGCTGGCTGGTCACGACTACAGGATTGTGGTCTTCGTTAACCGAGCGCATGACTTCTGCCAAGTGCTGTCGCGTATAAGTATAGGTCAGAGCATTCATAGATATCGTCTCCTTGATGAATATGTACATAACATAGTACATATCGATTCAGGAGTCAAGAAATTGACCCTACTTAAATGCAGCAAGTTTCATCTGGCCAGGTCACCGCCTGGGGGCTTTACGAAAATACGGGTAAAAATACGGGGACAGAAAAATACGAGGACATCATACCAATTAACATTATGATGTCTTTGAAATAGGTATAGTGTCTGTGTATTTCGTCATTCATTCCTCTCATCTGATTATATTCAGGCCATACATGTCTCAGTCAGGCTATGGGCTTACTACCTAACATGATTATTTCCTGCATTTTGTGGTTTCATCAATGACCGCCCCTGCATCTGTAAGTTCCTTGCATTTGATCCCAGCATCGGAACCGTATGATGTGGCGTTAGGTTCGAAGTAAATTAAATCAGCTCCTACGAAGTTGGCACCCTTTATTTTAGCGTTTGGAATCCGTATGTTTCTTAACTGCGCATTTTTAAAGTTTGCATTGATTAGGTTCGCGCCAGAAAAATCAGCCTCCCATAGATCAGCACCCTGAAAATTTGCTTCTTCAAGATTAGCGTTTTCGAAGTCAGCCCTGTGTAAAATGGCTGATTGAAAATTAGTCTTTACGAGTGTAGCATTTGCCCACTTGGTATACTTTAGCTTTGCGTTACTAAAATCCGCGTTGGACGCTCTCACTCGTCTCAATTCCCCTTTTCCCAGATCTGCACCCCTGAATACAGCATTATCAAATACAGCATCATCAAGTTCTGAATGGTGAATATAGGCCATCTTAAAATTTGCACCTTTGGCTTTTGCAAAGGTAAGGTTAACTTCATCCATATGCGCAAAACTCAGGTCGGCACCTTCAAGATCTGCTTTTTCAAAGTTGATATAGTCAATCTCCGCTCTTTGCAAATCGGCCTTTTTCAGATCTGCGCCACTAATATCGCATTTCTCACAATCTTTGAGATCGAGTAGTCTTTTGACTTGGTCTGCATCAGCCGCAAACGCTTGATTCGATAAAGAAGAGAACGCCAGAAGTCCAACTGCAGCAACAATTATAGGAAACGATTTTTTCACATACCCTCCAGAATTAATTTAATCACATGGTGAATAGATCTCATAACAAGGTGGTGCTGTCAATGTATCCATGACAAAAAAAATGGCGGATTCGAGTGCTTAATGGATAGCTTATTCCGATGCTGCGGACGCACAGGCAGAATGGCAATGTTTCAAGGACAGTATTCTGCGTGCATATGAGCTTTGCACACCCTGCCAAGCTGCACATTTATCGCTTTTGACCGAAAGCTGTTTATACCGTTGCCGGTTTGTGATACTTAGATAGCTTCTGCAAAACTAAATTCATCTCCTGATGTTTCTTGGCCTCTTGATACTCCAGGATAAAAACTACGAGGTATAACAATGACTCAACGGGCAATTCTCTGCCCTCGATGCCGGCAGTTGGTGGGAAGCGAAGAATCGGTCTGTTCCTGGTGCGGAGCGTCCCGCTCGGCTGCCTGGTGGCACCTGATTAACTGGACGCAGGGCGGCGGCGCCGGTGACTGGCTGGTCAAGGCGATCATCACGCTCAACGTGCTGTATTTTGCTGTTTCGCTGATGCTCGGCACCGGTGGCGGTTTCATATCTCCCGGACAGACCAGTCTTCTTCTTCTGGGCGCCACCGGAACAGTACCGATCGACTATTACGGCCGGGTTTGGACTCTGCTCAGTGCCAATTACCTGCACAGCGGCATTCTGCACATTGTTTTCAACCTGATGGCGCTGCGTCAGTTGGCACCGCTGGTTATCAGCGAGTACGGCCCGAGCCGCCTGCTGATTATCTACACGCTGGGCGGGATCTTTGGATTCGTGGTTTCCTACTTCGCCGGGGTGTCCTTTACGATCGGCGCTTCGGCGGCGGTCTGCAGCCTGATCGGCGCGATGCTTTATTACGGGAAGAGCAGGGGGGGCGCCTACGGCAATACGGTCTATCGTGAGGTTGGGGGCTGGATCTTCAGTCTGTTCCTGTTCGGCATGATTTTCCCCGGTATCAACAACTGGGGGCATGGCGGCGGTGTGGTCGGCGGCGTCCTGATAGGCTTGATCGTTGGTTACAGTGATCGCCGTCCGGAGTTATGGATCCATAAAGTCCTGGCACTGCTTTGCGCCGTTGCGACGATCGGGGTTCTTGGATGGGCGGTGTTTGGTGCAATGGTGCGGTGAGTTTTATTGTGGAGATTTGGATTTTGGCCGCCGGGCTGGTGTGGCGGTTGCCGGTGTCGCAGTCTGGATGAACGAAAAGTTGCCGCCCAATGCAGCATAGGTATCCATAATCCTGACCAGCCCTTTTATTTCCTTATCGCTGATTTCGCGCTCCAGTTTTCCTTTTGTGCCGATGCTTGTGATAACTGCCTTGCGGGATTTGAGAAGAGCCTGAAGTGCCGTGTATGACTGTTTGTCAAGCAATGCATCGTAATATTCGACGACCTTTTCCTGCAAGTGCTCGGTTTTGATGGCCGGTGGTAGAATAGTAAAGGTTTTCCCATTCACATTGATGCTGAAGCTCGTGATGTTGACGGGGCTTTTGGCGGTCGACTGAATGCAGATCCGTGGCCAGATTGTGCCGTAAATGTCGACCAGGTAAATGTAAAAAGCATCCACTGATCTGTCGCGCGGTGAGGATTCATCCAGATAGCGTACCGGAGTTTGCGGATTGTCGGCCTCTTTTCTGATGCCGGGGCGTTTCGCTGCTTTTACCTCTTTTTCGAGCGCTTTACGCAACTCTTCGTTTTCGGACGGGTCTTTTTGTATTTTACCGAGCTGCATGTAAGCGGTTGAATTGTTTCCCTGCTTGATTGCCTGGCGAACGCTGTTGATGACAGTTCGGTTTGGAAGTTTTGTCAAGATCTGCTTCTTTTCCGATTCGGTGACAATAACTGTCATCTCGCGAGGTTTTGGAGCGGGAGGTTTTGATTCAGTAAAAAGGTTGATCAGATAGAAGGCCAGCGTGATCATCAGTATCGCGATTACGATGATAAAAGAAAATCTGGTCTCTTCTGAAAACTTTTTGTAGAACATGACAATCTCACTACTAAACGGGTGTTATTTAAGCAGCTATGAATCCAAACCTATACTTAATTAATGGATTTTGCCAGTGGAATGTGCCGATAGTGGAAGCTGAGTCGATCAGCAGGTTTTTGATCTGGTGTAACAGGTGTCATACCGTATGCTGATTATCGTAGAATCGCCGACCAAGGCGAAAAAAATACAGTCCATTCTCAAGGTGAAAACCATCTCCACTGTCGGTCATTTCAAGGATCTGCCAGATGCAAATATTGGTGTTGATCTGAAGAGTTATGAGCCGACCTTCGTGTGTCACGAGAAGAAAGCCAGCCTGCCGAAGGAGCTGCGCGCGGCGGCCAAGGGCGAGACTGTAATGCTGGCCGGTGACCCGGACCGGGAAGGGTACGCCATCAGCTGCCATATCCATGAAGAGGTCAAGGATGTCGCCAAAGAGTGCCTGCGCATGGAGATTTACGAGGTCACCGAGAAGGGGCTGAAGGAGTCTCTTGCCAAGGCGGTGCCGTTCGAACAGACCAATACCGGGCTTTACAACGCTTTCCTTGGACGCAGGATCGGTGATCGTCTGGTCGGTTATATCCTGTCGCCGATCACCAGCAAAAGCCTGCGCGGCAAATACAGTGTCGGACGGGTGCAATCCCCGGCGGTTCGTCTGGTGGTTGATCGCGAACGGGAGATCCGCAGTTTCGTTTCATCCCCGTACTGGATGCTGGATATCCAGCTGGACAAGGACGGCACACAATTCCTGGCTCGTCACGTCAAAGGCAAATTCGAGCGGATTGAGGATGCGCAGGCGATTATAGATGTTATCCGTGCTGAAACCCATGCCCTGGCGACCAAGGTTGAAAAGAAAGAGGTGAGGCAGTCTCCCAAGCCGCCTTTCACAACGGTTGATCTGCAGGCGGCGGCCGCCGTCAGGCTGAAATATTCGCCGGAACAGACCATGAAGCTGGCCCAGGCGCTTTTCGACCACGGCATCATCACCTATCACCGAACCGATTCGGTCAGGATGGATGATGCCTTTATTGCCGAGATTCGGGATTTTCTGGGGAAGGCTCTTGGGGCCGAGTACATTCCTGCAAAACCGAACCAGCACAAATCCAAAAATTCACAGGCCGATGCCCACGAAGGTATTCGCCCCACTCACATGCACTCCCTCGCCGGTATTGCCGACGTAATAAAAAAAGAGAATCTGACCCAGGAACACGCCAGGCTGTACGAACTGATCTTTAAACGCGCAGTTGCCAGCCAGATGGCGCCGGCCCGTTATGATTCCACGGTCATGCTCTTTGAAGTGGCCGGAGAACGATTCAAGGCTTCCGGCAGGGTTCTGGTGTTCGACGGTTTTCTCAAGGTCTACGCCGAGCTTGATGAGGAAAATGAAAAGAAAGGTGATGACGAAAAACTGCAGCTTTTGCCGCCGGTTGAGGTGGTAGAGTTGGTGCTGAAGTTGAAGGAACTCCTTGATGAAAAAAAGACCAAGCCGCCCGGACGCTTTACGCTGGGTTCTCTTGTCAAGGAGCTGGAAAAACTGGGCATCGGCCGCCCTTCAACCTATGCCGCCATTACCAAAAACATTACCGACCGCGGTTATGTGAAAGAGGAAAAGGGGAAAGTGATCCCCATGCCGCCGGGCGAAACCCTGATTGATTACCTCCGTGGGCAGCATGCCTGGGTAATAGATTATGAGCTGACCAGTAAAATGGAAAGCTTTCTGGACCTGGTGGTGGAGAACAAGGAGACCTGGCAGCGCTTTTGCCGGGGTGTTCACAACAAAATGGGTTTTGCAGTTCCGGCGGCGCGCGGAGAGGGCAGCGGTCCCAGTGAGGGACAGCTGAAATACGCCAACGACCTGGCGGCCAGAAACGGTCTGACCATACCCGAGGAGGTCCTTAAAAGCGGCAAAGCGATTTCTATGTGGATTGAAGGGATTGTCGGTGGTAAATCAGCGAAGGACACAAATTCAAGAGTTTCGCCTGAAAATGAAAAGCCCGCCAAGTAGTTCGGCGGGCTTCTGGTTTTTTAAAGTTCTGAGATTCCCTTTTCAAGGATTATTCCGGCTCCACTTGCCTCCGGATCGATACATCTTCCTGATTGGCTTTCCTGCCTGGTGGAGTTTCTTCGATAGTACCGCCCCCCTTTTGACAGTATTTGCTGCTTTGCTTCTGATTATAATATAACACTGTGAAATGAATATTTACAGACTGTTTAAAATAAAAATAACAGTATATAATCGCAAGCTGTGGCAAAACGGCATGCAATGCAAATATGGCTTTGGATCTATCAGGAAAAGCAAGTCCGTGTCCTGCCGCGATTGTGAATCTGGCCGAATCAATTCATCAGCACGTCCCTCTAAATCAATCTATTAACCCGCTATACCAGCAAGATCAATAAATTATCTGACAGGAGCTTTTCATGACAAACAACGATATTTTACGCAGGCTGCGCTATGCCCTGGATATCAGCAATCCGGGGATGGTTGAAATATTCAAGCTTTCCGGCTGCAACATCGAACAGCCCACGCTGATCAAGTTTCTCAAAAAAGAGGATGAGGAGGATTATATCGAATGCAGCAATCCTCTGATGACATTCTTTCTGGATGGTTTGATCATTCACAAAAGGGGGCGCCGCGAGTCGTCAACAGAGCAGGTGTCCAAGCCTCCTGCTGAGCTGACCAATAATACCATTCTGAAAAAACTGCGGATTGCACTTGATTTCAAGGAAGACGATATGATTGCCATTATGAAGCTGGCTGACATCACCCTTTCAAAATCTGAATTGAGCGCACTGTTCAGGAATAAAGGGCATAAGAATTTCAAGGAATGCGGCGATCAGTTTCTAAGGAATTTTCTGAAGGGGCTGACAATTCGCCTCAGGAACACCAATCCGATTGAGGAATGATGCCTGTCGAGTGAGTATTGAATGTCACGAGGATTCTGAAAACAACCGGCCGGAGTCATTATGTTGAATAATCCTTTACTGCTGGTTTGCCTTGCCATCGGCTGCGGCGCCCTGCTTGGCCGCATTTCCATACAGAGAGTATCTCTCGGGGTTGCCGGGGTTTTGTTCGCCGGTGTCATGTGGGGTTATGTCGAGCCAGCCGTGAAGCCGCCGGACGCATTGGCAACCTTTGGGCTGGCGTTGTTCGTGTATGCAATCGGACTTTCATCCAGCGAATTTCTGTTTCATACCTGGTCGCATGGAGGCTGGCGTTACCTGCTGATACCGCCGATTGCCATCGGTTCCGCCTTTTGTATCGATTTATTGGCTTCCCGGATTCTGGGGATCCCGGCAAGTACCGCCGCCGGTGTTTTTGCCGGCGCCCTGACCAATACCCCCTCACTGGCTGCAGCCACAACGGCGCTCGGCCAGAGAGGCGCGGAGGCAACTCTCGGTTATGCAATCGCATATCCATTGGGAGTACTGATTCCTATCCTGATGCTTTCCTGGCCGTTCCGGCGCGAGACACACTCTGTCGGCGATTCGCTGACCAGTGATGCAATTACGATTTGCAATGTCAAAGATCCCGGTGAGGCGATTGCCGGCCTTTTGGAGCGCCATGAACTGTCGGTGCGCTTTGCCCGTTGTGTGCGTGGTGACGAGCAGTTTGCCGTCTCCGGTTATTCGGTTATTAAAAACGGCGACATTGTGACGCTGGTCGGATTGTCGGATGATGTGCAGAAAGCAACAGAGGTGCTGGGTGTCAAATACGAAGGTGATATCCAGAATGATCGCAGCCAGCTGGATTTCCGCCGGATCTTTGTTTCAAATCCGGCCATCTATGGCAAGACATTGCGTCAGATCGGTATTTTCCGAAATCACGAAGGCATCGTAACCAGAATCAGGCGCGGCGATACGGATTTTATCCCGATTGCGGAAACCACCATCATGCCGGGTGACCGTCTGCGTGTGATTGCACCTCGCGAGAACCTTTCGACAATTTCGGCATTTCTTGGTGATTCCTACCACGAAGCCAGCGAATTCAATGTTCTGACTTTCGGTCTGGGTCTGGCGATGGGTATCGCTCTGGGAACTATCGATATCAGTCTGCCGATGGGACTGGGGACGTTCGAAATCGGACCGGTGGCGGGTTGCCTGATAGTAGCACTGATTCTGGGCGCGCTCGGCAGAACCGGTCCGCTGACCTGGTATCTCCCTTATGGTGTTTCCATGTCACTGCGCCAGCTCGGCCTGGTTGTCTTTCTGGCATGCGCAGGCATCAAGGCGGGAGGCCTTCTGCATACGGCGCCGATAGATTTCTCTGCTCTTGTTGCCGGTGCCTGCATCACGATAGTGGCCTGTCTGGTAACCATTGCTATGTCACGCGCAATTGCCGGCAAATCGTGGCCTTTTATCGGAGGCGTAGTGGCAGGAATTCAGACTCAGCCGGCGGTACTGGGATTTGCAGTAGGCCGCTGCGGCAATGAACGGGTCGAGGCCGGCTATGCAGCTGTCTATCCGCTCAGCATGCTGTTGAAAATTATTTTTGTGCAGATTTTCCTGATGGTAATGAAATAGGGGGTATGTAGCTTTTGGTGCTGTAACGGCTATTTGTGACCATTTGGGCTTTCAGGGATATAAACAGTTGTTTTCCGAGCCGGTCTGAATTCTTCCGCTTGTATTCCGATTGACACATTCCAGCTTATATATTATTGTCACAAACCCTGCCAGGCCCCATCAATCGGCTGTTTGACGGGATGAAACATTTAATTCATCGATAAGGATGTGCTCTTATGCGTAGTGATACTATCAAAAAAGGTTTGGAACGAACCCCGCATCGTGCCCTGCTGAAGGGGACCGGTGTACCTCAAAGTCAGATGGACAAGCCGTTCATTGGCGTTGCAACCAGCTTTACCGACCTGATTCCGGGCCATGTCGGCATGCGCGACCTGGAGCGTTTTATTGAAAAAGGGGTCCACACCGGCGGCGGCCATTCCTTCTTTTTCGGTATTCCCGGTGTGTGCGACGGAATGGCCATGGGGCACAAGGGGATGCATTACTCGCTGCCGACCCGTGAGCTGATTGCCGATATGGTTGAGTCGGTGGCCGAAGCCCATCGTCTGGACGGCTTGGTGCTATTGACCAACTGCGACAAGATCACTCCCGGCATGCTGATGGCAGCTGCCCGGCTCGATATCCCCTGCATCGTCGTCACCGCCGGCCCGATGATGAGCGGTCGCGGCCAATCCGGTCGCCAGTACTCGTTTGTGTCCGATACTTTTGAAGCTATGGCCCGTTACAAGGCCGGCGTGATTAATGACAAGGAACTTCAGGTCTGTGAGGACAATGCCTGTCCCGGCATGGGGTCCTGTCAGGGACTGTTCACGGCCAACACAATGGCGATTCTGACCGAGACCATGGGCATGAGCCTGCCGCGTTGCGGCACAGCCCTGGCTGTTTCGGCGCTCAAGCGCCGGATTGCTTTTGCTTCCGGAGAAAAGATCGTGGAGCTGGTCAATAATAACGTGACGCCACGCAGCATCATGACTCGTGCTGCTTTTGAGAATGCCATCCGTGTTGACCTGGCCCTGGGTGGATCGTCCAATACCGTGCTTCACCTGCTGGCGATTGCCCGCGAAGCCGGAGTTGATCTGCCTCTGGAGCTGTTTGACGAGCTTGCCAAGGATACTCCGCAGCTGGCTTCAATGAATCCGGCTGGAGAGCATTTCATGGAAGACCTGGATGTTGCCGGAGGGGTCGCTGGCGTGTTCAAACAGCTGGGAGACAAGATCATTGATACGCAGACACTTTTCGGCCTCACTACGCACCAGCTGGCCGAGAGCATACAGAATGTAGACGAGGAGGTTATCCGCCCGCTTGGGAACCCGGTGAAGAAGGAGGGGGGCATCGCCATCCTGTCCGGCAACATCGCTCCCAAAGGGGCCGTCGTCAAGCAGTCCGGCGTATCTGCCGCCATGATGCAGTTTGAAGGCAGCGCACGCTGTTTTGATGCTGAAGAGCTGGCAATGGCAGCTATCATGGAAGGTAAAATCAAATCCGGAGATGTGGTAGTAATCCGCTATGAAGGGCCGAAAGGCGGACCGGGCATGAGGGAAATGCTGGCTCCGACCGCTGCCATTATGGGTATGGGGCTTGGTGATTCGGTTGCGCTGATAACCGATGGCCGTTTCTCGGGAGGTACCCGCGGTCCCTGTATCGGCCATATTTCACCAGAGGCTGCCGAAGGTGGCCCGATTGCCCTGGTGGAGGAAGGGGACCGGATTCTGCTGGATATCCCGGCCCGCAGGCTGGAGCTGCTTGTAGACGAGGCAACCCTGGCGGCACGTTTTGCCAAATGGAAGGCGCCTGAGCCTAAAATAAAAACCGGCTGGCTGGCCCGCTATGCAAAGGCGGTCACATCTGCCCATACCGGAGCGGTAACTACTGCTTGAGCCGTTTTTACGGTTTCAGATACTTTTACATGAAATAAAATTACGAGGTAACTCTATGAAAATGAACGGCGCAAGAATAATGCTGGAATGCCTGAAAAAGGAAGGTGTTGACACCGTTTTCGGCTATCCCGGCGGTACCGTCATCAATATCTATGATGAACTTTTCAGCTTCAAGGATATCCGTCACATATTGCCGCGTCACGAGCAGGCCGGCACGCATGCCGCTGACGGTTATGCCCGCGCAACCGGCAAGGTCGGCGTAGCGATCGCTACTTCGGGCCCTGGCGCGACCAATACCGTGACGGCCATTGCCACCGCCTACATGGATTCGATTCCTATGGTGATTGTAACCGGACAGGTACCGACCGCACTGATCGGAAACGATGCTTTCCAGGAGGTCGATATAATCGGCATAACACGCCCCTGCACCAAGCACAGTTTCCTGATCAGGGACGTTAAAGATATCGCGATGATCATGAAGAAGGCTTTCTACATCGCCCGTACCGGCCGCCCCGGCCCGGTTCTGGTTGACTTCCCCAAGGATATTCAGGTTTCCATGGGCGAATTCTCCTATCCTGAGTCAGTGGAAATACGCAGTTACAAGCCGACTCTGGAAGGGCATCCGCGCCAGGTGGAAAAGGCTTTCAAGATAATTATGGAATCGCAGCGCCCGGTGTTTTATGTCGGTGGCGGTGTCGTGCTGGGCGATGCGGCTGAACAGCTGACGTTACTGGCGCGTAATCTCGGCATTCCGGTTACTACTACCCTGATGGGACTGGGTTCCTTTCCCGGAGACGATCCGCTCTCGCTGGGGATGCTTGGAATGCATGGCGCCTATTGTGCCAACATGGCCATGACCCACAGCGACCTGATTATTGCAGTCGGTTCACGTTTTGATGACCGGGTTACGGGCAAGTTGGCCACTTTTGCCCCCCATGCCAAAATTATCCATGTCGATGTGGATCCTACCTCAATCAAGAAAAACGTCAGGGTCGACCTCCCGATCGTTGGTGATGTCAAAGACGTACTGAGCCAGATGATCAAGCTGGCCGACAAGGCAAAAGACAAAACTGCCGGGTATGTTTCGGCTCTCTCTTCCTGGCATGAGGAAATCTCGGCCTGGAAAGACAAGCATCCGATCAGCTACAAAAGCAGCACGACGATTATCAAGCCGCAGTTTGTAATACAGAAACTGCGCGAACTGTCGGATGAAGACGCCATTATTTCCACCGACGTTGGGCAGCACCAAATGTGGACCGCCCAGTTTTTCAAGTTCAACCGTCCCCGCACGCTGCTGACATCCGGCGGACTCGGCACAATGGGCTACGGTCTGCCGTCTGCAATGGGGGCACAGGCTGCCTTTCCGGGCCGTCAGGTTATCACAATCTGCGGCGATGGCGGAATACAGATGAATATTCAGGAAATGGCTACGCTGGTGCAGAACAAGCTGCCGGTAAAAATTGTGATCCTCAATAACAATTTCCTCGGTATGGTGCGTCAGTGGCAGGAGCTGTTCTTCGACAAACGTTACTCCCAGACATGCATGGAATTGCCGATCGACTACATCAAGCTGGCTGACGCTTACGGCGCCAAAGGATTCCTGGCCACGAAACCTGATGATGTGGAAAAGGTTATCAAGCAGGGATTTGCTGAAAAAGGACCGGTAATCATGGAGTTCAAAATTGCACGTGAGGAAAAGGTACTGCCGATGGTACCGGCCGGGGCATCATTAAATGAAATGGTACTGAACGCTTAAGGAGAAAAACTGCCATGCAACATACAATATCAGTTCTGGTCGAAAATGAATTCGGTGTGCTTTCCCGCGTTGCGAGCCTCTTCTCTGGTCGCGGTTTCAATATTGACTCGCTTTCGGTTGCACCCACCAATGAAGAAGGGCTCTCGCGCATGACCATCGTCACGCGTGGCGACGATAAGATTCTGGAGCAGATCAATAAACAGCTCAACAAGTTGATTGATGTACTCAAGGTAATCGACTTTACCGACGGAAGCGGGATTGAGCGCGAGATGGCATTGATCAAGGTTACGGCCGAGGATGAGAGCCGTGCTGAAGTGCTGCGCATCGTTGATATCTTCCGTGCCAAAATTATTGACGTTACGCCCAAGTCCTATACGATTGAGGCGACCGGTAATCCGCTTAAGATTGACGCTATCCTGGATCTCCTGCGTCCTTTGGGGTTGAAGGAGCTGGTGCGCACCGGTTCGGTTTCGATTGGCCGTGGAGCAAAAGGGTGGAAGGGTTAGGCGGATTCATTCAGGATCTATAAAAATGCGGGCCGCCACGAAACTGGCGGCTTTTCTTATGAATCGTATCTGTGCCGTTTATGGCCCTGACCGTGGGCTAAACAGCTATTTGCGTTGACAGTCGCGAACGAATGTAGTATCTGTTTCGTTCGTTTTATGTATCCAGATTAACTGGATAAGTGCGTTAACGAATTTGTTTTCTGCCGTAAAAACGCAGAATATAACTTCTAACTTACTAAAAGTTCGACCGGTTTGCCGGATAAATTTGTGTGGAGGATGTACCAGCATGAATGTTTATTACGATCGTGATTGTGATCTCGCATTAATCAAGGCGAAAAAAGTTACCATAGTCGGTTACGGCTCCCAGGGCCATGCCCATGCCTGCAACCTCAAAGATTCCGGGATTGATGTAACAGTGGCTCTGCGTGAGGGGTCGGCCTCTGCTGTCAAGGCCATGAATTCGGGCCTGAAGGTGGCAACTGTTGCCGAAGCTGTTGCAACGGCTGACCTGGTTATGATTCTGACGCCTGATGAGTTCCAGTCGACTCTCTACCGCGACGAAATTGCACCTAAACTTAAGCAGGGTGCGGCACTGGCATTTGCCCACGGCTTTGCCATCCACTACAACCAGATCGTACCTCGTGCCGACCTCGACGTCATCATGATTGCCCCCAAGGCGCCCGGTCATACGGTTCGTTCCGAGTTTGTAAAAGGCGGCGGGATTCCTGATCTGATTGCCGTTTTCCAGAATGCGTCGGGCAAGGCCCGCGAACTGGCACTCTCCTACGCCAGCGCTATCGGCGGCGGCCGTACCGGCATCATCGAGACAACCTTCCAGGATGAGACCGAGACCGACCTGTTCGGCGAGCAGGCCGTCCTTTGCGGTGGCGCAGTGGAACTGGTTAAGGCCGGTTTTGAAACTCTGGTGGAAGCCGGTTATGCACCTGAAATGGCCTATTTCGAGTGTCTGCACGAGCTCAAGCTGATTGTCGACCTGATGTATGAAGGCGGCATAGCCAATATGAACTACTCCATCTCCAACAATGCTGAATATGGCGAATATGTCACCGGACCACAGGTTATCAATGACCAGAGCCGTGCTGCCATGAAGGAATGTCTGGCCAACATCCAGAACGGCAATTATGCCAAGCGTTTCATTCTGGAAGGTATGTCAAACTATCCGGAGATGACCGCTCGTCGCCGTCTCAATGCCGCCCATCCGATCGAGCAGGTTGGTGAGCGTCTGCGGAGCATGATGCCGTGGATTCAGAAAATTGTTGACAAGACCAAGAACTAAAAGATAGTCAGTGCGATTAACGACACCCCTTTGCCCTTGCGGGAGAGGGGTGTCCGCGCTTGTGGCTTACAGAAAACATTTTACGAAATTATCCCTTTATCGGGGCAAGGCAGGTTCATGAACAATTCATCAGCTTTTGCAAAAGAAGGCTATCCTTTCATTGCTTTTGCCGTGGGACTAACAATCCTTCTGGCCCTTTCAGCCTGGAAACTTGCATCTTTTGTACTTTTTATACCGGCTGCAGTATCATTTCTGCTGACTCTGTTTGTATTATATTTCTTTCGAAATCCTGAAAGAACTCCGCCTGCCGATTCAAAGGCCGTTGTTGCACCGGCTGATGGAACTGTCATTGTTTGCGAGCGGGTTTCTGAAACACCTCTGGGGATCGAGGCTTTCAAAATCAGCATTTTCATGTCGGTTTTCAATGTTCATGTAAATCGAGTGCCGTTTGACGGTAAAGTGGTTGATGTTTCATATCATCGGGGAAAGTTTTTCGATGCCCGTGACGGCCGTGCTTCCTGCGAGAACGAGCGCAACGGTATCGTGCTGGAAACAGCCGGAGGCGTACGGATTGCATTCGTGCAGATTGCAGGTCTGATCGCTCGCCGCATAATCTGCTACCCGCATATCGGTGATCTGCTGAAAAGAGGGGAGCGCTACGGCCTGATCCGGTTCGGTTCGCGTGTGGATGTTTATCTGCCTGCGGACACGTTGCCTTTGGTGAAGCTCGGAGACAAAACTGTTGCCGGTGAAACCGTGCTGGCAAGAATCGGTTAAGTAAGGATAGGACCGCATGGACCTGGAAATGCAGGAAGAACGAATATCTAAACGTGACAGCATCAAGCGCGGGATCTACATCCTGCCCAACCTGTTCACTACTGCCAGCCTGTTTGCCGGCTTCTACAGCATGGTGAAAACGCTCAACGGCGGCAGTGAAGATTTCAGAATTGCGGCGCTGTTCATATTCGTGTCGGCCATTTTCGATGGTCTCGACGGCAAGGTTGCCCGTATGACCGGCACCACCAGCAAGTTCGGGGTGGAGTACGACTCTCTGGCCGATGTTGTGGCATTCGGAGTGACGCCGGCCTTGATGATGTACGCCTGGGCGCTGAAGCCGTTTGGACGGCTAGGCTGGCTGGCGGCTTTTCTGTTCCTGGCCTGTTGCGCCCTGCGCTTGGCCCGTTTCAATGTGCAGGTCGATACAGTTGAAAGCAAACGTTTTGTCGGGCTTCCCACACCTGCCGCCGCCTGCATGGTTGCCTCTACCGTACTGCTGTTCCACCATTTCGGCTGGCCCAGTTCTTTCAAGCGTTTGGCAATCGTAGCCCTGATTTATCTGCTGGCATTCCTGATGGTTTCCAACTTCCGCTATTATTCTTTCAAGGACCCGGCCCTGATCAAGCGTCAGCCCTTTGGTTTTCTGCTACTGGCGGTGGTGTTGCTGATAGTGGTGGCTGCCGAACCTGTCGTAATGGTATTTACTGTCATGCTGCTGTACGTGTTTTCCGGTCCGATGGATTTTCTGATTACCTGGCCCAGGCGCCGCAGGCTTGAGAAGGCGGTTCACAAAGGACATGAAGCTTCAAACAGGGTTGGAGAGGATTGATTTTAATCTATATCGTGGAGGCTGGCGATAATGCCTTCTGATGATATGGTCATGACAGCAAAAGTGTGATGATGGCAGGCATGCATAAGTGTGCCGGGGTTCAGGACAAGAAGCTCCGACCTCAATTCATTCAAAGCCAGGTGGCTGTGTCCGAATAAAACGGCATCGGCTCCGATTCCTCTGGCACGCTGGTCCAGTCTTGAGAGTCCGGCCTTCACTCCATAAGCATCCCCGTGCAACAAAAGAACTTTCTTACCATCACATTCCCATACCAGTTCTCGCGGGGCTTTTGAGCCGATATCACAATTTCCGGCTACATTTATGACCGGTACATCCAGTAAATCCCGCATCAGGTCAGCGTCGTCACTGCCGTCTCCAAGGTGAAAAATTATATCCACCGGTTCTGACAACGAATGGGCCTTCAAGGCGAGGGGCACGTTGCCGTGAGTATCTGATATAACTAAAGCTTTCATACATTGACTCTATCAGATTCAATAATTTCATTAAAGACCAAAATCATCAAAAGGCGTGTAAATATGTCAAAAAAAATCTTACTGATTGTTTTAGCGATTGTTTTTTTTATATCGATTCTCTTTGCGGTTTCAATCAAAATTGCCAAAACGCTGCTTGATGGGGCTGATACGTCGCTATCGGCAAAAAGTGGTATCGGCCTGGTTGAAGTGAAGGGAATGATACTTGATTCAAAAGAGACAATCCGTCAGTTGAGACATTTTTTAAAACAGGACGGTGTCAAGGCTGTTGTTCTGCGGGTCGATTCTCCCGGTGGAATTGTAGCTCCATCGCAGGAGATCTATGAAGAAGTCAAAAAGTTTGCCGCCAAAAAGAAAATCATCGTTTCAATGGGCAGTCTGGCCGCTTCGGGCGGTTATTACATATCTGCGCCGGCTACTATGATTTATGCCAACCCCGGTACGATCACGGCCAGCATCGGGGTTATTCTCAAACTGTCAAATATAGAAACGCTGATGGACAAGATCGGCATCAAATCCCATACCCTAAAAACAGGTAAATACAAGGATTCCGGTTCGCCGTTCCGCAACTTCTCGCCCGAGGACCGCGCCATGCTGCAATCGGTGATCGATAATACCCACGAACAATTTATCAGGGCAGTGGCGGAAGGGCGCAAGCTGCCGATCGAGGATGTCAGAAAAATAGCTGATGGTCGTATTCTTTCCGGTGAGCAGGCCAAGGGAGCCAGACTTGTTGACCGTTTAGGGACTTTGCAGGATGCGATTGAAGAGGCGGGAAAACTGGCCGGGATCAAGGGCGAGCCGGAAGTGATTCTGCCGCCCAAGAAGAAGGTCAACTACATGGATCTGCTTGCCGACGGGGTTGAGGAGAGTTTTGACGGTAAATTGAAGAGTGTTCTGGGAGGCATGCGGCTGGTTTATGAGTAATAAAAAGGGTCAAGGGTGTAGCCCCCTGACCCCTTGATGTTTTTACTTGCGTTTCTTCAGCTTTTTGTGTGCATCAAGCAGGATTCGTTCGGTAGTCGGCCAATCAATGCAGGCATCGGTGATTGAGACACCATATTTCAACTGGCTGAGATCGGCCGGAATCTTCTGGTTGCCTGCCTCAAGGTAGCTTTCGATCATGACGCCCGAGATAGAAGAGTTGCCGGCAAGAATCTGATCAACTACGCTTTCCAGTACTTCCGGTTGCTTCTGGTAATCCTTGTTGGAATTACCGTGACTGCAATCCACCATGATCGTAGGAAAAAGGTTGTTTTTTTTCAGAAACTCCTCGGTATGGGAGATGTCTTCGGGATGGTAGTTCACTTTTCTTGAACCGCCCCGCAGTACTATGTGCACATCAGGATTGCCGCTGGTCTGTATGATCGAAGTCCGTCCCTCACGATTGATGCCGAGGAAGCTGTGGGGATGCTGGGCGGCTTTCATTGCATCTATTGCGATCTGGAGATTGCCGTCAGTACCGTTTTTGAAGCCGACCGGAAATGACAGTCCGCTTGACATTTCGCGGTGGGTCTGGGATTCGGTTGTGCGGGCACCGATAGCGCCCCAGCTTATCATGTCGGCAACGTATTCGGGCGTGATAGGATCGAGCATCTCGTTGGCTACCGGTACTTCCAGAGCCGTAATGCGGCCAAGCAGACCTCGGGCAATGCCAAGTCCTTTGGATATCAGATGGGTACCGTTCATGTCAGGATCATTTATCAGCCCTTTCCATCCGACCGTAGTGCGCGGCTTTTCGAAATAGACCCGCATGATCAGCAGCAGTTGATCTTCAACCTGACGTGAAAGTGCGGATAGGCGTTTGGCATATTCAACCGCTGCATCTGTGTCATGGATCGAGCAGGGTCCAACTACTACCATCAGGCGGCGGTCTTTTCGAAGGATGATGTCCTTGATCTGTTCACGGCTCTTGCTCACAAAGGCGCGGTCTTTTTCTGATAAAGGAAGCACCTGTCGTAGGTCCGCAGGGGCTATTATTGGTGTAATACCGGTTATTTTAAGGTTATTGGTCTTGATCACGCGATTGATCTCCCTTACTGTTGATAAGTGGTGTTATAGTTGCTTTGATAGCTGATTGTCAATGCTTCTCTGTATGAATAGCTTAATAAATCAGCAGGTTAAATATGGCGAAACAATTGTTACGGGAGGTTTGAATGCGACGGGCGGTTTTTTTGGACCGGGATGGTACCATTAACATTGAAAAAGATTATCTGTATCAAATTTCTGAGTTCGAGTTTGTTCCGGGTTCAGTTGACGCAATACGGATGCTGAACGAAGCCGGTTATTTTATAGTGGTAGTCACGAATCAGTCCGGCGTGGCGAGGGGTTTCTATACCGAGGAAGATGTGGAGATTCTGCATCGACATATAGGGAGAGAGCTGGAAAAATCAGGCGCACGGATCGATGTCTGGTTGTACTGTCCGCACCATCCCGATGGGCGCGGCAGTTATTCGCTCCCCTGCAAGTGCCGCAAGCCATTGCCGGGCATGCTCAAAGAAGCTGCCCGACGCTTTAATATAAACCTGGATGATTCCATCATGATCGGTGACAAGCTGGCCGATATTTCAGCCGGCCAGGCTGCGGGCTGTAGAACCATTCTTGTGCGTACAGGTTACGGATCTGATGAGGAACACCTCGTTTCAGACTCAACCATTGTGTTTGACGATCTGTTGTCAGCCGCAAAAAGTCTGGTCTGAATTTCAATCCAGTTTGACACGCTTTGCTTGAACGTGATAACTACTTCATTCTTTAAAATTATTTTGAGGTGTTTCCAATGACAAAAGGTATCAGCAAAGGAATAATACTTGCCGGAGGCGCCGGAAGCCGTCTTTATCCGCTTACGCTGGTGGCCAGCAAACAGCTGCAGCCGGTTTACGACAAGCCTATGATCTATTATCCGCTGGCCACTTTGATGGCGGCCGGCATCAAGGATATTCTGCTGATATCGACGCCGCATGACACGCCGCGTTTTGAGACTCTTCTTGGTGACGGGTCACGCTGGGGAATCAGTATTACCTACAAGGTTCAGCCGGAGCCGAAAGGGATCGCCCAGGCTTTTCTGGTGGGCGAAGAGTTTATCAACAAGCAGCCGGTTTGTCTGATTCTGGGTGACAATATATTTTACGGCAAGATGAACCTGGACAAGATTGTTTCTGATTTTCAGCAAGGCGCCAGAGTGTTCGGCTACCAGGTTCATGATCCCGAACGCTACGGAGTCGTTGAGTTTGATCGCGACGGCAAGGTACTGAGTCTCGAAGAAAAACCGAAGCTTCCCAAATCACATTATGCGATTCCGGGTTTGTATCTGTATGATGGAAACGTTGTGGAAATCGCCAAGATGATCAAGCCTTCAGTGAGAGGCGAGCTCGAAATTACCGATGTAAATCTTGAATACCTGGAACGGGGTCAACTGCTGGTGGAGCGGCTTGGACGCGGTATTGCCTGGTTGGATACCGGCACTCACAGAAGTCTGCTTGAGGCCAGCAACTTCATTGAAACGATCGAGTCACGCCAGGGACTCAAGATCGCCTGTCTTGAGGAAATCGCTCTGCGTAGGGGTTTTCTGGATTGCCAGGGAATGAAAAACGTTATCGATGCAACTCCGGCTTCATCCTATCGTGAATATTTGCAGCGGGTATACAATGAAAACGATTTATGTGGTCTTAGCTGAGTCTGGATAACGGTCACTATGGGAATATTCAATAAATATTTATACGCTCTTCTTTTATGTGTAGGGATACTGACTGCTCTGATTGTTTTTACGCTGAATGTACCGAATAACCGGGAGGCAAATGCTGTAGAACGCATGGTGTTAACGGTTCTGGGGCCGGTTCTTCAGCCGGCATACCGGCTGAGCGGGTTTGTGGAAGATGTCTGGGACGGCTATGTCAGGCTGGTGGATGCTCATCGGGAAAATCTGCGTCTGCGTCAGGATATCCGTGCACTCAATGAGCGCGTACGCGAAGGTGATGAGGCCCATTTGGCCAATCAGCGTCTTACGCGACTGCTGGATATGAAAAAAACTATCAAAATGCCGTCCGTAGCCGCTGAAGTAGTCGGAGAGGATGCAACCTCATGGTTTAAAACACTGATTCTCAATCGAGGCAGTTCCAGCGGGGTTCGCGAAGGGATGGCTGTGGTTGCAGCCGATGGAATTGTCGGCCAGATTGTCAAAGTTGCATCATCCACCTCACGTGTTGTTCTGCTGACCGACCATGCCAGCGGTATCGCCGCAACAATTCAGCGTTCAAGAGCCCGAGGAGTTGTAAAGGGTAAATCCGAGATGCTTTGCTCTCTTGAATTCACAACCCGTGAAGAAGATGTAAAAGTCGGGGATGTGGTGATTTCATCCGGAATCGGAGGCGTGTTTCAGAAAGGATTGCCGATTGGCGAAGTAACAATGGTCAAACGAGGTGAATACGGTATTTTTCAGACGGTCTCGATTCGCCCCACCGTTAATCTTGCCCATCTGGAAGAAGTATTGATAGTTCAGAGTACTGTCAATGAGTAGGCGTGCTGCTTTGCTGCTGGCAGGTGTGGTGCTGGTCTCAATCGTTCTGCAGACCGCTATTCTTCCCGTGTTTGTGCGCTCGGCATTCAAGCCTGATCTGTTACTGGTAATCATGGTTTTCATGGCACTGCGCAGCTCCTTCCAGGTCGGAGCTCCATTGGCGTGGCTGCTGGGGATACTTAATGATGTGTTCAGTGGTCTCTATCTCGGGCTGAGTGCTGCCAGCTTTCTGGTCGTTTTTCTGGTGGTCAGGAGCCTGTCCGACCGCTTGTATGCCGACAGTGCAATCCTGTTTGTTTTGGCAGTCGCTGGTGTCACCTTTGCCTGCTTTGCTCTCAATCTCCTGATGCTGGTGCTGTTTACCTCTTCTCCCGGCATCGCATATTCCATGGTCTCAGACGTTGTTCCCCGCATGATGGTCAATTCTTTTGCTGCATCGCTTGTCACTCTCTTTCCAGGTTTCGACCGCCAATTGGAAGTGCCATGAAAGAGAGACGTTTTGTTCGCGAGGTGGTGGAGTCCAAACAAAGGATTCTGGTCCTCTCTTTTATCGTGGGAGCGGTGTTCTTTCTGCTGCTGATGCGTTTGTGGCATCTTCAGATTCTGAGCTCCGATGATTATCGTGCGATGTCCGAGAACAATCGTCTCCGGTTTGTGCCAGTGGCCGCTTCTCGAGGAGCAATACTTGACCGTACAGGCAAGGTGCTGGTAAGTAATCGTCCTTCTTTCAGTCTGGCTGTGGTCCCCCAGGAAGTACGGGACAAGGACTCGCTGTTGACTCAGTTGTCATCTCTTCTCGGGATTGATCGTGCTGAAATGGATGAACGCTGGGAAAAGAACAAGGGGCGCGCAAAATATTACCCGATTGTACTGTCTTCAAATATAACCCGCGATCAGGTCGAGATTCTGGAAGAAAACCGCTTGCGACTGCCAGGGGTCGAGATTGAAATGAAGCCGGTGCGTGAGTATTCAAACGGTATGCTTGCTTCACATCTGCTTGGATATATAAGCGAAATATCAGAGAAAGAATTGAATTCAGAAGGGTTCGAGGAGTACAATCCGGGCGATTATCTCGGAAAGAACGGCATTGAACGTGCTCTGGAAAACGAGCTGCATGGTGTGGATGGCGGACGGCAGCTTGAGGTTGATGCGCGCGGCAGGGTGTTGCGGACAATTTCCGAGACCTATCCTACCGTTGGCAACAGCGTCGTTTTGACTATAGATGCGGCAATCCAGAAACAGGCCGAGAATGCTTTTGGTGAGAAGGCCGGAGCCGCCGTAGCCATGGATGTAAATAGTGGTGAAATTCTCGCTTTTGTCAGCAATCCCGGATTTGATCCATCGCTATTCAGCGGCAAACTGCCGGCTGATATATGGAAAGGTTACCTTGAAGACATACGGCGTCCTCTTGAGAACAAGGCTCTGACCGGTCAATATCCACCCGGATCGACCTTCAAGGTGATTACTGCCCTTGCTGGACTGCAGGATAGCAAAATCACCGATTCCACCACGGTCAACTGCAATGGCTCATACGATCTGGGGACATCCACCTTTAAATGCTGGAACAGAAAAGGGCATGGAACCACAAATTTGCGTAAATCCCTGCGGGAATCGTGCGATGTCTATTATTACCAGCTTGGGGAAAAACTGGGAGTCGATAAAATTGCCGCAGCATCCAAAGCTTTTCTGTTGGGTTCACCTATGGGTATTGAGCTGCAGAACGAAAAGTCCGGACTCATTCCTACGTCCGAATGGAAGCTGAAACGTTTTGGCAAACGCTGGTATCATGGTGAAACCCTGCCGGTATCGATCGGTCAGGGATATGTCTTGATGACTCCGATACAGATGGCGTCAATGATTGCAACTGTAGCCAATGAAGGTACGATCTATCGTCCTTACATAGTGAAACGGATCGTTGATACTGATGGAAAACCACTCAAGGAAACCAAATCAGAGATAATCGGAAAGGCATCCTTTTCAAAGGAATCATATCGTCTGGTCAAGCAGGGATTGTTCTCTGTTGTTAACGATCCGGGCGGCACAGGAGCCCAGGCCCGACTTTACGATGTCAAGGTGGCAGGCAAAACAGGCACTTCACAGGTTGTAAAGTTGCGTGACAGCAAACAGGGAACACCTTATAAATACCGCGATCATGCACTTTTTGTGGCTTTTGCGCCGTTTGAAAAACCTGAAATTGCGGTTGCGGTTGTGGTCGAGCATGGTGAGCACGGTGGATCTGCTGCGGCGCCGATTGCCGGCAGGATTCTGAGAGCGTACTTTGACGGTAAGAAACCGGTACAAAAAGCAAAACCCGGAGTGCCAAAGCCGGAAGGTGTCGGCGATGAAAATGAAGATGGGCCGACTGAAGAGATGAAGGCACCGAGTGCCGGTGGAGCTGCTGCTGATGATTGATCGCCGCCTTCTAACCAACTTTGACCTGATTCTGGCAGGTTTGGTAATCACCGTTTGCCTGCTCGGCATCATGAATATCTACAGTGCTACGACACCATACAAAATTGTCGGAACCGCCTATTACATCAAACAGATTTACTGGATGCTGGCAGGTTTGACGATTTCCATGGTGGTATGCAGTGTTGACTACCACATTCTGGAAGACCTCTCATACTGGTTCTACGGTTTTCTGATACTGCTGCTGGTAGCGGTGCTTCTTTTTGGAAGGCGGTCGATGGGGGCCACCCGCTGGCTGAATCTCGGGCTATTCAATATTCAGCCTTCAGAGCTGATGAAGATAGTCATAATTATTACCTTTGCCCGTTTCTTCAATAATTTCCAAAGTGTCGGCGGCCTTACCGTCCGGGATATGCTTTTTCCGTTGTCAATTCTGGCGCTGCCGGCAGTTCTGATCATGAAACAGCCAGACCTGGGAACAGCTGTTCTGGTAATTCTGATCGCACTCTCGATGACATTCTACGTCGGGCTGCGCTGGACCACCATCGTGACCTTTATCTGTGTCACGATACCGATGGTTTGGCTAGGTTGGGCCCATTTTCTGCGCCCCTACCAGAAGAATCGGGTTCTTGACTTTCTGAATCCGGAACGTTCGCGTCTTGGAAGCGGATACCACATCATCCAGAGCAAGATTGCTGTCGGTTCTGGCGGTATTGCCGGTAAGGGCTATATAAAAGGAACGCAATCCCAGTTGCGCTTTCTTCCTGAACAGCATACCGATTTTGCATTTTCTGTATTTGCAGAGGAGTGGGGATTTATCGGCTGTCTGCTGCTTATGATTCTATACATGTCGCTGGTGCTGTGGGGGCTGAATATTGCCAGACGTTGCAATGATCGTTTTGGTGCTCTGCTGGCTGTTGGCGTTACGGCAATGCTTTTCTGGCACATAGTCATAAATATGGGTATGGTCATCGGACTTTTTCCCGTAGTAGGCGTGCCGATGCCTTTTTTCTCGTATGGAGGGACATCGATGATCACCTCTATGGTCGGGATAGGATTGCTTCAGAACATCAGTATGCGGCGTTTCATGTTCTGATTATGTAGTTGTCAGCCATTTTCCCTTTACTTTCCAATCATCATTATTTATTCTGTACAGTCCGATTCTTAAGCATACGAAGGGTTCCATGGATATCAGCAGAATTCGAAATTTTTCCATCATCGCCCACATTGACCATGGTAAATCCACGCTGGCAGACCGCCTGCTGGAATATACCGGCACAGTTACTGACCGCGAAAGTAAAAACCAGTTCCTGGACAAGATGGATCTGGAACGGGAGCGCGGCATCACTATCAAGGCCCAGACAGTCCGGCTGAATTACCGGGCTGATGACGGTAAAGACTATGTCCTCAATCTGATCGACACCCCCGGTCACGTTGACTTCACTTACGAGGTTTCGCGCTCGCTGGCTGCCTGTGAAGGCGGACTGCTGGTGGTAGATGCTTCCCAGGGGGTTGAGGCCCAGACCCTGGCTAATGTTTACTTGGCACTGGACATCAACCTGGAAGTTTTTCCGGTTCTTAACAAGATTGACCTGCCGGCTGCTGATCCGGAGCGGGTTATTCAGGAAATCGAGGAGATTATAGGCATTGATGCCCATGATGCCGTTCGGGCCAGTGCCAAAGAGGGCATTGGCACCCGCGAAATCCTTGAGCAGATTGTAAAGAAGATTCCGCCGCCCAATGGTGATTCGTCAGCGCCGCTCAAAGCGCTTCTTTTCGATTCCTGGTATGATCAGTATCAAGGTGTCATTATTCTGGTTAGAATATTTGACGGTGTCCTGAAAAAAGGCGATAAAATCCAGCTGATGTCCACCAACAGTTCTTTTGAGGCGCTCAAGGTAGGTGTTTTTGCTCCGGTTATGCGTGAGGTTCCTGAGTTGGCTGCCGGCGAGGTTGGTTTTGTGATTGCCGGCATCAAGGATGTGGCCGATGCCAAGGTTGGCGATACTGTAACTCTGCTGCACAGGCAGTGCGCCGTGCCGCTGGGCGGTTTTAAAGAAGTGCAGCCGATGGTGTTCTCCGGCCTTTACCCGATAGACACCGTCCAGTACGAGCAGCTGCGTGACGCACTGGCCAAACTCAAGTTGAACGACTCGTCATTCTCCTATGAGCCGGAAACATCGCTGGCACTCGGTTTCGGTTTCCGTTGCGGATTCCTTGGCCTTTTGCATATGGAGATCATTCAGGAGCGACTGGAGCGGGAGTTTGATCTTGATCTGATAACTACAGCGCCGACCGTTGTCTATCGAGTACACAAAATGAACGGCGAAGTGTTCTCAATTCAGAGTGCTAATCAGATGCCTGAACTGCAAAGCATGGAGTATCTGGAAGAACCTTTCATCCTGGCGCATATTCACGTGCCCAATGATTATGTCGGCGGTGTTCTGGCGCTCTGCGAAGACAAGCGGGGGGTCCAGCGTGAAATCAAGTATCTGACTCCGACGCGAGTCATGATTATCTATGAATTGCCATTAAACGAAATAGTACTGGATTTCTACGACCGTCTCAAATCAATTACCAAAGGTTATGCCTCACTTGATTATGAACATCTGGAATACAGGCGCAGCGACCTGGTTCGAATGAATGTCATGATTAACGGCGAAGTCGTTGATGCCTTGTCTCTGATCCTGCACCGTGAAAAAGCATATTTCCGTGGTCGCGATCTGGTTTCCAAGATGAAGGAGCTTATTTCGCGGCAGATGTTTGAAGTTGCCATCCAGGCCGCTATAGGCAACAAGATCATTGCGAGAGAGACAGTCAAGGCAATGCGCAAGGACGTTCTGGCCAAGTGCTACGGCGGTGACATATCTCGCAAGCGCAAACTGCTGGAGAAACAGAAGGAAGGCAAGAAACGTATGAAGAACGTTGGGAACGTGGAATTGCCTCAGGAAGCGTTTCTGGCGATATTAAAAGTAGACTGATGTGATGAGAGTTTACCAATCAACTCCACAGTTTTGGTCGCTGATAAAAGGAACCTGAATGCAAGAAAATAACGAACTTTCGATGAATGCCGCCACGCAACAGCCGGAACCGGTTATCAAAAAGAAAAGCCTGATCCGCGAATATGCCGAGTCGATTGCCATTGCAATCCTGCTGGCCTTGGTCATTCGTACCTATCTGGTGCAGGCTTTTAAAATCCCTTCCGGTTCTATGGAGGAAACCCTGGCCATCGGCGATCACTTGCTCGTAAGTAAATTCATCTATGGAACAAAGTTGCCGTTTAGTGATAAACGGGTCCTGACACTTCGTGACCCGCGTCAGGGTGATGTGATAGTATTCGAATATCCGGAGGATCCTAGCAAGGACTTCATCAAGAGGATTGTCGGGGCGCCTGGTGACGTGGTGGAAGGCAAGGACAAAAAAGTCTATGTCAACGGCAAGCATTATGAAAATCCGCACGAAATTCACAAGGAAAAGGATGTTATTCCAAAAGAGATGAATCCGCGTGACACTTTTGGACCTGTTACCGTGCCTGCAAATTCGTATTTTGTGATGGGTGATAACCGGGACCGATCCTACGACAGCCGTTTCTGGAAGTTCGTCAAGCGAGATCAGATCAAGGGTTTGGCATTCATCAAATACTGGTCATGGGATCGGGATAAGCTGCGTCCACGGATCGGTAATATTGGAAAGCTGATAAACTGAGAAGCAAGTTACTATTTTACTAATTTTCTGAACGGGGGATTATATGGATACACTTGGCAACTGGAAACGGACACATTATTGCGGCGACCTGCGGGCAGGCGATGTTGGTAAAGAGGTCATATTAATGGGATGGGCGCTTCGTCGTCGTGATCATGGCGGATTGATTTTTATAGACCTGCGTGACCGTGAGGGGATTGCCCAGATTGTATTTGACCCGGAGCTTAACGAAAATGCACATGCCGTGGCCGAATCGGTGCGCAGTGAATTTGTTCTGGCAGTCAAGGGTAAGGTTATCCCGCGTCCGGAAGGTACCATAAATCCCAGTATGAAGACCGGTGAGGTGGAAATCCAGGTTCTTGAGTGCAAACTGCTTAACCGCTCCAAGCCGCTTCCCTTTATGCTGGACGAACATAGCGATATTAATGAAAACATCCGACTGAAATATCGTTATCTGGATCTGCGTCGTCCGCAGTTGCAGTACAATCTTATCCTGCGGTCTAAAGTGGCTCAGTTGACTCGTTCGTATCTAAGCGATAATGGTTTTATCGAATTGGAAACCCCGTTTCTGACTAAATCCACGCCGGAAGGCGCTCGAGACTTCCTGGTTCCATCACGAATCAATCAGGGTCATTTTTACGCGCTGCCTCAGTCACCACAGATATTCAAGCAGATTTTGATGATCTCCGGTTTTGATCGTTACTTCCAGGTAGTGCGCTGTTTCCGCGACGAGGACCTGCGCGCCGACCGTCAGCCTGAATTTACCCAGATCGATTGTGAGATGTCTTTCATCGACCGTGAAGATATAATCACTGTTATGGAGGGTCTGATTGCCCGGATATTCAAAGAGGCAAAAGGGGTGGACGTTCAGCTGCCGGTTGAGAGGATCACCTACGCTGATGCTATCAAGCGCTTCGGAGTCGATAATCCTGATATGCGTTTTGGTATGGAATTGTGCGAACTGACAGATCTGGTAAAAACATCAGGATTTAAAGTTTTTGCAGAAGTTGCTTCCAAGGGCGGTATAATCAAGGGACTTAACGCCAAGGGATGTTCAAAATTTTCCCGCAAGGAAATCGACGATCTGACCGAATTCGTCAAGATCTACGGTGCCAAGGGTCTGGCATATGTCAAGATTGAGAACGGTGAGTGGCATTCTCCGATAGCCAAGTTCTTTACTCCGGAAGAAATTGCTGAAATGAACAAGTCTTTTGGCGCTGAAGAGGGCGATCTACTGTTTTTCGTTGCTGACAAGCCGAAGGTTGTCAACGACTCGCTAGGCAAGCTGCGCAACCATCTGGCAGGAATCCTCAAGTTGAACAGCAAAGACGATTACCGTTTTGTCTGGGTTACAGAATTTCCACTTTTGGAGTGGGATGAAGAGGAGAATCGATGGGCAGCAGTACATCATCCCTTTACAGCACCCATGGATGAGGATCTGGAGTTTGTTGAATCTGATCCGGGACGTTGCCGAGCCAAAGCTTATGATTTAGTGCTGAACGGTAACGAGATCGGCGGCGGTTCTATCAGGATTCACCAGGAGCAGGTTCAGTCCTTGATGTTCAAATTGTTGGGCATGTCGGTAGAGTCTGCCCGCAGCAAATTTGGTTTCCTGCTTGACGCTCTGGAATTCGGTACGCCTCCTCACGGAGGAATTGCTTTCGGCATGGATCGATTGATCATGTTGCTAACCGGCAGCGACTCGATTAGAGATGTGATAGCTTTCCCGAAGACCCAGAAAGGTTCCTGTATGATGTCGGAAGCACCATCGCCGGTTGACAATAAGCAGCTCCGTGAACTTGGTGTCAAGCTTGTAGAAAAACTGGGCTAGTAATAATTTAATGGGCCGCCTGGCAGCGTGCATATTGTTTTTTACTCTGCTGCTGGCGGCCTGTTCCAGTCCTGCTCCGACCTGGCGCAGCAAAGTAGCACCGCTGGTAGAAGAACTCGATCGTCAGGATGCCTCCCGCCTTTTTCCGCAAGAATACCGCAATCTGCTGGAAACATTTGAACATGGTGAGGCGGTCTTTCATGTGCAGTCGAATGATAAAAAAGCTGACACCTATTATCAGCTTACATTTCAGAAAGCGGAGCTTCTTCGATTGGAAGTACGCATTCTAAAGCAGAAATTGGCTGAAGAGAAACGCCTGCGCGCTCTTCAACTGGCGGCACAGGCTGAGGAAGAACGCCTGATGAGAGAAGCGGTTGAGGCAGAGTTAAAACTTCGCGAGCAGCAGAGAATTCAGGCCGAAGAGGCTGCAAAGACGGCCGCCATACCTCAGAAAAAAATAATCACCAGAGACCCCCCTCAACAACTTACCAATTCATACACCGTACGTCGTGGTGAAACTTTACCCCAGATTGCCGGTCGTTCCGAAATTTATAATGATTCGTCACTCTGGCCTATCATATATCGGGCGAATCGGGATCAGATACGTGATCCCAAACGTCTATGGCCCGGCCAGGTGCTCACAATTCCCCGTCATATCAGTCGCGATGATGTGTTGGAAGCCAAGCGCTATTCCGGGAAAAAGTAGCTCTTCAATTCATTCATCCTTCTTCATTCTCCGGTAAAAACCTTTTATCATAATGTTCAGGAATTTCACCAGTCGTATTCAAATTGTTTATTGATACATGTTTTGATGATAATCAAAGTGTAATGTATACCAGTCATAACTGCATTAGAGTTCTATGGTTTTTGGCAATGTTTTTTCTTGACAGCCACCGGGTATTTGTATATTGTATACAAAATTTTTAGTCATCCTTAATATTAGCTATTTCGTATGGTTATGTTAAAAATCTGGCTGAATTTCAGTTTTGAGCAAGCGATTATCCAACCTGAACGAAGGAGAGAGCATGACGACACAAACATCAAAAATTATTTGGTCAAAAATCGATGAAGCACCCGCACTGGCAACCTACTCTTTGCTGCCTATCGTAAATGCCTTCACAAAAGCTGCTGGAGTTGTCGTGGAAACACGTGATATTTCCGTTGCTGGAAGGATTATCGCAAACTTTTCCGATTATCTGACAGATAGCCAAAAAATGCCAGATTATCTGGCTGAGCTGGGTGAGCTTACACAGAAGCCCGAAGCCAACATTATTAAGCTGCCTAACGTCAGTGCTTCAATTCCACAATTGAAAGCCGCTATCAAGGAGCTGCAGGAAAAAGGCTACAATATTCCGGATTACCCAGAAGAGCCGAAGACTGATGCTGAAAAGGCAATTCACGCAAGATATGCCAAATGTCTGGGAAGCGCTGTTAACCCGGTTCTGCGTGAAGGTAACTCTGACAGAAGGTCTGCGGCTGCGGTAAAGCAGTACGCAAAAAAGCATCCAGTTAAAATGGGGGCCTGGAGCCCTGATTCAAAGACTCATGTTTCTCATATGACCGCAGGCGATTTTTACCACAGTGAAAAGTCTGTAACGATGAAAAAGGCCGGGAATGTAAAGATAGAGTTTGTTGATAAAGCTGGAAGCGTAACTGTTATGAAGGAAAAGCTGGCGCTTCTGGAAGGCGAGGTTCTTGACGGCGCTTTCATGAGCTGTGGGGCATTGCGCAAGTTTATTGCCGAGCAGATCGAAGATGCACAGAAGCAGGGTGTGTTGTTCTCCGTGCACCTCAAAGCAACAATGATGAAAATATCCGATCCGATCATGTTTGGTCATTTCGTTTCTGTTTTCTATAAAGACGTATTTGAAAAACATGCCGCTACGTTTAAGGAGCTTGGTGTTAACCCGGATCTTGGGATGGGTGATCTGTATGCAAAACTCAAGAAACTGCCGGAAGCCAAACAGGCCGAGATCGAAGCGGATATTCAGGAAGTCTATAAAAAGAGACCAGCGCTTGCGATGGTTGATTCCGATAAAGGCATTACCAACCTGCATGCAAGTAACGACATCATTATCGACGCTTCCATGCCGGTTGTTATTCGTGACTCAGGCGGCATGTGGGGGCCGGATGGAAAGCTTCACGACACGAAATGTGTGATACCTGACACAAGTTATTCTGAATGGTATCAGGAGTGTATAGATTTCTGCAAGAAAAACGGCCAGTTTGACCCAACTACAATGGGTTGTGTTTCAAACGTTGGTCTGATGGCCCAAAAAGCTGAGGAATACGGATCGCACGACAAGACATTCAAGGTTCCAGCTGATGGAACAATGCGAGTTGTTGATGAGTCAGGTACTGTATTGTTCCAGCACGACGTTGAAGCAGGAGATATCTGGCGTGGATGCCAGACAAAGGATCTGCCGATCCGAGACTGGGTCAAGCTGGCTGTAAACAGGGCAAAGGCAACCGGAGCACCGGCCGTTTTCTGGCTGGATAAAAACCGGGCACACGATGCTCAGATGATCGAAAAAGTAAACCTTTACTTGAAGGATCACGATACAAGTGGTTTGGAAATTCATATCATGTCTCCAGTAGAAGCAATGCGTTTTACGCTTCCAAGAGCAAAAGCCGGTCAAGATACCATCACTGTAACCGGAAATGCATTGAGAGATTATCTTACTGATTTATTCCCCATTCTTGAGTTAGGTACGAGTTCAAAAATGTTGTCAATCGTACCGCTTCTTGCTGGTGGTGGACTTTTCGAGACAGGAGCCGGTGGTTCCGCACCCAAGCATGTCCAGCAGTTTGTACAGGAAGGGTATCTGAGATGGGATTCACTTGGAGAGTTCTTGGCGCTGGCGGTTTCATTGGAGCATCTAGCTGCGACTTTCAAGAATGAAAAAGCATTGCTCTTGGCTGATACACTAAACCAGGCAAACGCAAAATTCCTGGATAACAACAAGAACCCTGCCCGTAAAGTCGGTCAGATCGACAACCGTGGCAGCCATTTCTACCTGGCCATGTACTGGGCCGAAGCGCTTGCCGCCCAAACCAAGGACGCGGACCTTGCAACACGTTTCGCCAAAGTTGCCAAGCAGCTTCAGGAGAACGAGGCCAAGATCAATGAAGAATTGATTGGTGCCCAGGGTAAACCTCAGGATATAGGTGGTTATTATCAGCCGGATCCGATAAAAACTGAAAAGGCGATGCGTCCAAGTGTAACCTTGAATGCGATTATTGATGCAATTAACTGAGTAATTATGGGAGAGAAGCTGTTAGGCTACTCTCCCGTTCGTAAATTCTGTCGAGAGGCTTTTGAAAGTTACAATCTACGGAAGGAGGATTGATGGGGTATAGTATTCTGATTGTCCCTGATGGTGAAAAAATCACCATGGGCAACAATGGCAGACTTAATGTGCCTGACAACCCCATTATTCCCTTCATTGAAGGCGACGGAACCGGCAAGGATATTTGGAAAGCATCAGTACGTGTGTTCGATGCAGCCATAGAAAAATGTTATGGCGGTGCACGAAAAATATCATGGATGGAAGTTTACGCTGGTGAAAAACCCTTCAACATGTTCCGTGAATCAATGGGTGACAAAGCTTGGTTACCTGACGAAACAGTAGAAGCTTTCGATGAGTTTCTTGTAGGTATTAAGGGACCGCTTACCACACCGATTGGCGGCGGAATCCGTTCCTTAAATGTTGCTCTTCGACAACTGCTTGATCTGTATGTCTGTTTGCGTCCGGTCCGTTGGTTTCAGGGAGTTCCTTCTCCTGTCAAGAAACCTGAAGATGTCGATATGGTTATCTTCCGTGAAAACTGTGAAGATATCTATGCCGGTATTGAGTGGATGCAGGGCACCGATGAGTGCGAAAAAATTACAAGTTTTCTGATTACTGAGATGGGTGTCAGCAAGATCCGTTTCCCTGAAACATCTTCGATCGGTATAAAACCCATTTCAAAGGACGGGTCTGAACGTCTGGTTCGTGCTGCAATAGAGTATGCCCTGGCTCACAAGCGTAAGTCAGTTACTCTTGTTCACAAGGGTAACATTATGAAATTCACAGAAGGTGCCTTCAAAGATTGGGGATACGATCTTGCAAGAAAAGAATTCCGTTCAAGAATTGTTTGCGAGCGGGAAAGCTGGATTATAGATAACAAGGATCGAAACGGTAGTCTTTCTGTCGAAGACAATGCCAGGATGATTGATCCTGGTTACGATATGATGACTTCTAATCAGAGGGCAGATATTTGTGCTGAAGTTGAGCAGGCACTTACTCTGATGCAAACACATGGTCTTGGACAGTGGAAGAAGCTTCTGATGATCAGGGACACCATTGCAGATATAACTATGCAACAGGTTCTTACAAGGGCAAAGGAATTCGACGTGCTCGCATGTATGAATCTTGAAGGTGACTTTCTCTCAGACGCTGTTGCTGCTCAGGTCGGTGGTATAGGCATTGCTCCCGGAGCCAATATAAACTATGTTACAGGCCATGCCATCTTCGAGGCTACTCACGGAACTGCACCCAAGTATGCCAATCTTGACAAGGTCAACCCCGGTTCCGTGATTTTGTCCGGCGTAATGATGCTGGAACACTTGGGGTGGCAGGAAGCTGCCGACATGATTGTCAGGTCGATCGACAGAACTATCGGACAGAAACGGGTAACATATGATTTTGAGCGTATGATGCAGGGAGCAATACTGCTTTCTTGTTCAGGATTTGCAGACGCTCTGATTGAGAACATGAAATAGACACTAAACAGATTGCAGGAACGACAATCCTGTCCTTACTGCACTATTTGTTATATCAACCCAGCAAAGGAGAAAAAGTATGGCACGTAAAAAGATTTCACTAATCGGTGGCGGACAGATCGGTGGCGTTCTTG
>CAYQTC010000022.1:0-60433 GCA_964420435.1 uncultured Geobacter sp. | reverse complement strand
ACTGCCGTCTCAAAAGGGACTCGCTTTCTAACACAACACTTTCACGATTGTCAAACAGAAAATCAATTTTGAAGATAATATATGCTATAAGCCTCGCAGCTCGGAAAGAGGCAGTATTTTCATTCCTTCCAATCTTGGTTGAAATGCACTTTCATCAAGTGCAGTGTTAACCTCCGGCTCATCAAGCACAATTCTTATGCGATCATCCTGTTTGTTGCGAAGATCCAGTTCGGACGCAAATGGCACACCACCTGCTACGGTATATCTGGAATAGTAAACCTTCTCACCTTTTTCTGTGCTTTTCTCAGTCACCAAGCCGTTTTCAAAGGTGACTTTTTCAACTATTTCATCTGTTCCGATACGTTCAACAGTGCCGTTATGTCCCGCTGTAGCAGAAGGTTCAGCATCCATTACCCAGCGCATTAACCGCCACCCTTGCAACCCACCTTTTTCCGGCAGATCTGCAATGAGACCAACGTAGGCTGTAGAACTGCCTGGATAAAGCAGTGTAATCTGCTCACCACGGGAGAAAATTTCGATCAAGGTTGTACCAAACGGAGATAGCAAAACCAAATGAAGCTGGTCGGGGCGGCGATAGACAAGGAAACCATTACCGGACATGCCGTTATCGACAGTAGTCAAAGATAACGACACGGCAGCCGTCAAAGTATCAACAGTAGCTCCAGGTTTGAAAACAAGAGTTGGACGCACTGTGCTGCAGGCTGCCAGAAGCAGCATTGGGGTAATAATTTTAAATAAATTTATTAGTGATTTAGTGAGCACAAATATACTGTTTGTAAAGAGCATAATAACTTTCCTATTGCGTCACGGTTCGAGTTGAAATTCCCTATCAGTCAGGCCTATATTGCGCCGAAGGTTTTTAAAAGTCATGGCAGCATTGTCGCCATTTTGTTCGGTGATAATCAATCGTCGGATTGTTCCGTCAACAAGAAAAGAGATAGACAACTCCTTGACCTGCCCTTTACCTTGCGGAGTAATGGTAAGAGTATAGAGTGAATTTGAAATGTCGGCCTGAATAACAACACCATCTGGAAGGCTTGTTACCGGGGAGGCCAACTTTGAAAACCAGCGTCCCAAGCCCTGCTCGGGCGGAAGAACTATTTTATTGTGCTGTTTGTTTTCCGGTCCACCTGCCAGCTCAATCACCGAGTCCTTCAATACCATCCTGCTCGTATATGGCGGATTGATCTCCATGAAAAACTGATCAGGTTTTCTGAAACGAACCTTGCCGGTCATGGTCATATTGCGCTTCATCAGTGAAAGGCGCTTTTCCTGTGTTATATCGGCTGTAAAATCGGATATGCTTGAAAAACCTTTGCGCAGAGCCTCCAGACCTTCCAACGGTGGGATTGAACGGGCATCGGCAGAAGACACTGCTGCTATTAATACAATAGCTGTAACAGCCATAAGCCTAAACAATTCACGACTCATAGTCTGCCCACTCCCAGCGTTAGTTGAACGGACAACAGCATACGTCCATCGCAGCAGACATTTCCGTCCACCATAAACAAACGACCGAAAGATTTGATAACTGCTACAGATACCGTCAAGACATCTCCGGCATTCGGTGAATCCGTAAACTCAGCTCGATCAATGGCTGCCAAAAAGCCCCCCTCACCTTCTTCGGATATTGTCAGAATCCCTGCCAATTGGGCAACACACTCTATCAGCAGTAACTGCGGGAAGCCGCGTAAGGTCGGCACATTCTTAAGAGCGGTTGCCTGAACTCCACATTGAAGATCCACAATTCGGTCAAGCAGAAGAAAAGGGTATCGGTGCGGCAGGTATGCTGAGGGGTCAGGGCTAAACAGGATTGCCTCCGCTGAAACGTATTGCATAGTAAGGACCTTCCGGAGAAGATGCCAGATGAAGACCGTTTTGGCCCTGCTTTAAGGAAGCCAGCAAGACAGCCATTGAAATCCCACCCATTGCCAGAGAACGACCGGTTACACGTGAAAGGTCAAAAGTGGAAATTTTTGGAATATGATGCATTAGAAGCGGGGAATCGGATGTAGTTCCGGATATTGAAGCAATGTCACAGGTTTCGATATTGGATAGAAGTCTGACAATACCTTCCTGTTCGTGCTCTTTCAACAGGGCTCCTACCGTGCTGATGCATTCAACCACACCCCTGACAGCAGCGCCGCGACTGGCGGCATGCTTGGCGCTTTCAAGCACCAGGATGCCGCTCCCTTCACCAAAACAGGATGCGTAACGGCGTAACTGCCCGACAGCTTCAAAACCTGCAATCATCTGCGGCATAAGATCATCGGCGCCCCCGGTCAACATGATGTCGGCTCTTCCTTCAGCGATAAAGCGACAGGCCATCATGAAAGCCGATTCGGCCGAGCAGAAACGCTGTACAAGAGTTACATTCGGGCCTTTCAGTCCATGCTCGATTGAAGCGTTGCTGGCCGGAGCGTTGGAGACTGTATTCGGAAAAAGCATGGGGGCCAGGCCGTTGACTCCTCCGTTAAAATATCCGGTCAGAAATTCAACAGAATTTGCAACACCTCCAAAACCGCATCCAAGAGCTATACCGATCCGCTCTGGCTCAACCATCTTCAGGTCGATACAGGCATCCTTCAGAGCAAGGCCTGAGGCCGCTACGGCAAACTGGCTGCAGCGATCCATCTTGCGGGCTTTCAGCGGAGCAATGAAATCGGTTGCTTTGAAAGACAAAGCTTTGCCCCAGCTCTGACCATTCCCACCGGGAACATTTTCAGGCACTGGCGTCAAAGCATCACGACCGGAGCCCAGAAGCTCAATTATAGCTTCAACACTGCAACCGGCAGCGCTTACCGCTGAATAACCGGTGACTACTATATTTTCAATGGAAGTAATCATATCCCGAGCACCAGAGATGTTATGTTACCGCCGAACGCAAATGAGTTAGACATTACAACCCTCGTGTCGGTCTGACGCTTTCCTTCGTGGCAATAATCCAGATCGCACTCAGGGTCACGTCCCCTGAAATTGAGCGTTTGAGGGATAATATTCTCGTTGAGGGCAATGATTGTAGCCAGTGCTTCAATAGCACCGGCCGCTCCGAGACAGTGCCCGGTCATGGCTTTGGTGGAAATCAAAGGTACTTGGCCGACGCGATCGCCGAAAACAAGCTTCATGGCATTTGATTCAACAACGTCGTTCAGAGGCGTCCCGGTGCCGTGGGCATTGACCCAGCCAACCTGATCTGCCACTATTCCGGCCGAAGCAATAGCATCACGCATTACTCTCGCAGCTGTTGAACCGCTCGGTTCGGGAGCAGTCATGTGGAACGCTTCGCCTGCCAGAGCGTATCCAAGTATTGAACCGAAAATCCGTGCACCTCGCGCGACAGCATCCTGTTCATTTTCCAATACAAGGAAGGCTGCGCCCTCACCGAGGGATATACCTTGCCGGCCTAAGCTGAACGGAGAACAGGGTTCGGGATCAACGACCTTGAGTGAGTTAAAGCCGCAGAATGTAAGCAGTGAAAGTGTGTCGGAACCGCCCACAATAACAGCCTTTTGTCGCCCGGTTGCAACCAGATCGGCACCCCAGCCGATTGCAGTAGCGGATGATGAGCAGGCGGTGGTTATCGTTCCCTGATAACCGGCCAGGCCGAATCTCAATGCAATCTCAGTGGCGGTTTTATCCGGTAAAACCCCTCTCAACAACACGGGTGATACTTTTTCGCCGACTAAAATGGCTTTGAGCCACTGCTCGGACTGGAACATGCCTGCTGCACCGCCACCTATCGATACGCCAATATCATAAGGAGAATAAAACTTACCGATTCCGCTGGACCTAATTGCCTCACCGGCGGCTATAATCCCGAACTGGTCAGTTCTTGAAAGCTTGCGGGCTGAACTGGGATCGAAGAAATCCAGCGGATCATGCTCCTTTACCTGACAGCCTATTCTGGAAGGAAATGCAGACACATCGAAGAGATCCAGTGAGGCAATGCCGCTTTTGCCATTCAAAAGATTTTCGCTGAATTCAACGGTATTTTTGCCTGCACCGCAGTAAACACCGAGCCCGGTTATGACTACTCTACTTTTGGTCATCAGATAATACCACCATCAACTACCAGGGCTTGTCCTGTAATGTAGGAAGCATTCTGCGACGCAAGGAACAACACGGCATCAGCGACCTCATCAGGTCGGCCTATGCGTCCCAACGAAGATCCCTTCAATATTCCGGACACTATATCCTGTTTGAGACCGGCGGTCATATCGGTGTCAATAAGGCCGGCCACGACGGCATTGACACGAATACCCATTGGTCCGACCTCGCGGGCAAGAGACTTGGTAAAGCTGATGGCAGCTCCTTTGGAGGCGGCATAATTGGACTGTCCGGCAGTACCGCTGACAGCTGATATTGATGAAATATTTATTACAGCGCCACTGCGTCGGGACATCATCTTGCGTACACCCCACTTGCTGCAGTGGAAAAGCGGATAAAGATTAGTACGGATTACGGCATCCCAATCGTCTTCAGCCATCATTGCCAGCCAACCGTCCCGGATAATACCGGCATTATTTACCAGTACGTCGATGTAACCTGAAGCTTGCGAAGCCAGGTTGATTAATGACTGAGCCCCTTCGGAACAGCTGACATCGGCTTGGACCAATGTAATGCTGCCCGGCATACCTTCGGCCAAAAGCACTGTTTCGTCAGCAAAATCCCGGTTGGAAAGATAGGCTGCAAATACCCGGGCACCTTCTGCAGCAAAAGCCAGAGAAATAGCCCGCCCGATACCGCGGGTGCCTCCGGTTACAACAATTATATTTCCGTCGAATTTCACAAGTACTCCATGGCAGATAATTTACGGAATGATTTTAGCCTTTTAATATCAACATGTCCATAGTGAAGGAAGGAACAGAGTGGCATAAAGGCTTCAAATGGGTTTTACACGACTGCGACCAATCTTTTTCATCAACTTCCAGAGCGGTCCTTTAACAGGAAACATGCGTAGCGCATCAAGCATTGCATCACTGATATTAACTTCCAGACCCGGAACGACCCAGTTTTTACGAGAGGCAGCCTGAGAAACAACCAATTCTGCCAGTTCTTCCTTCACATGCGGAGAGATATAAAAAACCGGATCAAGCATATTGGTTTCTTCATCGATAACACCTTCCGCCAGTGCTGTACGGTACAGTTGCGTGCCTGGATATATACGGATACCGGTCATAGCGATAACCGCCGTAGGCTGTAGTTCATCCATCAAGGCAAAACTTTCGAGTACGGTATCCCGCGTTTCCCCCGGGCCTCCGAAAAGAATGTAATGAGCAAAATCCACATTGCGCTGACGGCAGATTAGAGAGGCTGCACGAACATCTTCCACAGTAAAGGACTTGCCAAGATTAGTAAGCATGGTAGGCGAACCGGCCTCAGTCCCGTATTCCAGAGCATCACATCCTGCGGCCAGCATATTATCCAGCAGTTCTGGAGTCATGAAGGCCGGATTGATAAATGCAGACCAGTTGATCGGAAGCTTTTCCTCAATTATGGCGTTACAAAGAGTTTCTGCAAACTCGGCAGGATAATTAAAAATATCATCTACAAAATAAACATAACTGATACCATGAACATCAATCAGCGAACGTAGTTCGTAAACAATGTCGACCACAGGACGAAGCCGCATCCGACGCCCTTCCAGCAGCGGGTATGTGCAGTAGACACAGGTAAACGGGCACCCACGTTTTGTCTGGACATTAGCCATACCGCCGTCGCGCTGATAGCGGGCAACATCAAAAAGAGTACGGTCGGGCGTACCGATCCGTTCCACCGGCAGCGCGGGCAAAAAACTGTCGCAGCCACGTACAAGCAAACCCGGCATACCTGATGTATCCGCACCCTGTTCTAGAAGGTCTACCAACTTCGGAAGAAGTTCCTCACCTTCACCTACCAACCCGTAATCGGCATCAATATATTCCAATATTTCAATTGGCATCAGCGAAAAACCGGAGCCGCCCACGATCACCGGAGAAAATTTGCGACAACAGCTAACAATCTGTCTGACACCATCCAGATAAGAGCGGCTGTTGGGCCAGGTAACATTATCTATATTACGCAGGGATATAACTACGAGAGACGGGGAGAAAGCGATCAGTTTTTCATTGACAGCCGTTTCCGGATTATTTTCAAAACATAAGTCCAGTACAGCCAGATCATGCCCGGCTGACTTGAGTGGTCCGGCCAGATATGACAATCCGATTGGAAAAACCGGGTACGGGGAACGTTCGCGATTGGCCGATATCAGCAGAATTTTCATGGCTCGGCTAACCACTTGCTGATGGCATCCAGACGTTCGGCCACCTCTGCCGGAAGCTGAAACTGCAGTACACCACCAAGATCAGTCAGGGCGTGTGTTGTCAAACCGGAAGCCAGCTTAACTCCACTGCAATCAACTATAATGCTCTCAAAAACCAGCGTAGCGGATTCGCCGGGAACAATGCGGGTGCGGACCGTCAGTTCGTCGTTGAATCGTGCCGATCTAAGATATTTTATCTCCAGATTGACCACCGGGCCCAAATAACCAAGCTCAGCCAACTGGAAAGCGTCCAGCCCGAACCTGCCGGCCAGTTCGCTGCGACCGATCTCCATCCAGGCCACATAGTGGCCGTGCCATGCCACCCGGTAGGCATCGACTTCGTTAAATCTGACTTTTATGCTAGTTTCGTGATACTTCATGCTTTGATCTCACTGTCGATCCAGCGATTGAATTTTTTCAATGAATCACCCGCCCCGACTTCAATAAATGATGTGGCACCAAGATTGGTTGCGGCTGTGTAGCTGCGCTGCCACCAGACCGGCCTTAGAAGTTCATCCAGTAAAAACAACGGAATTCGCAATGATGTCAGTGGTTTTTGGTCAATGTGATCCAACAGTGGAACCTGAGGTTCAGCATAGCTGTAATCCGAGAATATCGACTCCAGTTCAGCTGCCACCTCTGTCACCAGCGGCGTATGCAAAGGCGCATCACAGTCAAAGATCGACATGGAAAATGCTCCCGCAGTGGAACACTCCTCCATTGCCGACATAATCTGTGAACGTTCTCCGGCCAGCAGAAAGTGACTGGAAGTATTGTAGTTGGCAACATATACCCCATGATTGGCCGCTGCAGACTCAACCGGAACACATCCCAGCCCGATAATGCATCCCAGTGCATACCTGGAGTTTTCAGACATACGGCCCAGGGTTCTGCCGACACGGGCGGTCATCTCCAGAGCATCCCGCTCCGAAATACTGCCGCCAGCAGCCAGCGCGGCATAAATGCCCATGCTGTGTTCAATAACCAGATCCGGAGCCTGTCCTGACAACCGAAGTACGCGTGTTTTATAGAGACTGTAAGCAGTGCCGTATATCTGAAGGCGGGCATGTTCACTGGTTATATCGCCGTCATCCTGCCAAACTGACGGATCAAAGCCGGTCGCAGTGCGACAAAGCGAAACGATCTCCTCCCCCTCCGGCGTTGCCGGAAAGGTCAGGTCATGTCGCAGAGGTTGTCCTGGAAACATCCAGCAGTTCATATTATGGCTCTCTTTTGTGCGGAACTTGACGCAATTCCATTAGTTGCTGATTCTATCGCATTTACTGCCGTCAATTCAACGGCGGACGGGTCATAGAAACCGGATTCTGTGTGATCCCGGCCATAGATGCCGCCGCGCCGCAGGATGTTGTACATCAGGTTGATCGTTTTTCCGGGACTCTGCAGCACCCGTGATGCAATTGCAGACCAGCTGTAAGCTTCGTGACGGGCATCAACCCAGCCCTTGTAAAGCTGCTCCGGCGACATCAACCGGGGACGGTAGACGACCTGGCCATGATCATAGCGCTGCCAATCGGTATGCAGCATTCGTCCCTCCTGCTGATATTGTTTAAAAAGAGCGGTTCCGGGATAAGGGGTCAGAATGTGAAGGGTTGGAAGGCTGGGGGCGCACTTTTCCAGAAACCGGACGGTACGTTCGAAGATTCCCGGATCATGATCATCGAAGCCGAATATGACCGAGGCCTCCACAACCACTCCGGTATCGCGAATCCGCTTGATAAGATCAGCCTGCGATGAGCGACCGGAGGTCTTTGGATGATTGGCGTGAACACCATCGGCAGATTCAAGGCCTACAAAAATGCCGATGCAGCCTGAAGCAGCCAGCAGTCTGACCATTTCCGGATCCTCCGCAAAACGGAGATTGGCCTGTCCACCCCAGCGCAGCCCCATACCGACCATCCCTGCAAGGATCGGTTTGGCCTTCTGCAGGTCACCCAGAATGTTGTCATCAAGAAAAATGGTAAGTTTACCGCGATACGTACGCAGTTCAGCCAGTATGTCTTCAGGATCGCGGTAACGGAAGGTATTGCCGAAGTAAGGGGTCACAGTACAAAAGGAACAGTCGTACGGGCAGCCGCGGCTGGCCTGAAGCGTTTGGGTGGTGAGATATTTGCGTCCAGCCAGAATCTCGCGGCGAGCCCAGGGTATCTGTAACTTGTCGCCAGTCGGGACGGAACGATAGAACGGCTTCATCCGCCCGGCCAGCAAATCATCAAGTAATTCAGCCCATACCGGTTCAGCCTCGCCTATTACGATTGCATCCGCATGGGCAGCTGCTTCTTCAGGCATTACGGTGGGATGTATGCCGCCCAGTACAACCGGTATGCCCCGTTCCCGAAAGCGATCTGCAATCTGGTAGGCGTGCAGTGCCTGGTGGGTCATGGCCGTGATTCCCACCAGATCATATTGACCGTCATAGCAGAGGGTTTCTTGCACCTCGTCAACTATAGTAACCTGCCATTCCGGGGGAGTGGAGGCTGCTACCTGATTGAGCGAAAGTGAAGGGAGCTGGAAACGCTTGACCCAGCCCAGCTTATGAGTGGCGGGATAGATCAGCAACAGACGCGGGGAGTCAGTCATGTGACGTTGCACTTGCGACGAAGCGCCGCTCGAAAGCCAAGATTCATCGGCCCGAACACCTGTACCGAGCGGTGCATCTTGAACAGACGGCGGTACATGGAAGAAAACGAATAGAAAGATTTATTAAGCCAATCGTAGCCCTGCTGCAACTCATAAATACTCATGCCCAGCGGTTTGAAATTGACATGTTCCATGTCGTAATTGCGCCAGTCATTGGAAATGATACGACCTTCAGACTCCAGACGACGGCGCACTGCTGTTCCCGGATAGGGGGTCAGCAGTGGAAAGATGGCAGCTTCTATGCGCGCATCCTCACAGAAACGAAGCAGTTGTTCAAAGACGGCCGGAGTATCCCCGTCATAGCCGAGCACAAAAGAACCGAGAATACCTATGCCATTATCACGAAACGCTTTGGCGTCTTCCAGATAAGACTTGGCCCGGTTGGTGACCTTGCCCATGGCGGCCAAAGAATCCTGATTGAGTGATTCGAAACCGATAAACATCCCGACGCAGCCGGCCTCACCGGCGGCCTTCATCAACTCCGGGTCGCCTGCAAAATCGATTGGAGAATGGGAGAGCCATTTAAAGTCCATACCCTTCATGCCGGTAAACAACTCCAATGCGTATTTCCTATCGGCAACAAGGTTATCATCAACAAAAAATATGAAAGAATTGGATTTGCGGAGTTGAACCAGTTCCTGCAGGATATTATCAATCGGTCTTTTACGGTATTTCCGGCCATAAAAAGCGGTCACTGAGCAGAACTCACAGTCAAATGGGCAACCGCGGGTGGTTTGGATCGTATTGGTGAGCAGGTAGCGTTTGCCTTTGAAAATTTCGCGGCGGGCGACCGGAATGGTATCCATTGTCATCTGGGTTTCGGGATGATACCTTCTTTGAAGATTATGCTGCTGAAAATCCGAGAGCAACTGAGGCCAGACAACCTCGCCTTCCCCGACGACGACTGCGTCAACATGGGTCAGAGCCTCTTCCGGCATATTGCTGGCGTGGAAACCGCCCATCACCACAGTTTTGCCGCGCCGGCGGAATTCGTCAGCAATCTGGTAGGCACGAGGCGCCTGCGGTGTCATTGCGGTCAGTGCTATTATGTCAGCATCGCTGGCATAGTCGATCTTTTCAAAATTATCATCCAACAGGGCCACTTCCCACTCCGGCGGTGTTACTGATGCAATGGAAGCCAAAGACAAAGTGGGGAATTTAAAAGCTAACTCTCCCCACAGACGCCCCTTTTCCCAACCGGGTGAGACAAAAAGAATCTTCACTTCTTATGTTCCGAAATATAATCAGCCATGCTGCGAACCGAGACAAACACCTTGGAACCGGTGGCGGCATCCGGTACAACCACTCCAAACTCTTTCTCCATGGCAACAACCAACTGTAGCGCATCTATTGAGTCCAGCCCCAGGCCCTCGCCAAACAGCGGTGCGTCAGTTTCTATTTCGCCGGACGCCATACCTTCTATACGCAGACTGTCGATAATCATCTGTTTAACTTTTAAAATCAATTCATCAGACATACAAAACCTCTCGTTTGATATTTAAGCATTAATATTGTTTTTGTTCATGTGCCGTTCTTATAACATGGCTCAGGTTAAAGTGCGCTGTTCTTCCTTCCAGAAGTTAAAAAAGTTGTACCACTGATCAGGATACTGTCTGATGTATTGTTCAAAAACAGCAGCCAAACGTTCCATACCGCAACGAATGGCTTGGGCATGTTGGCCATGTCCACCGCTGAAATATATAGGCTCCTCCATAAGCGTAGCATATTTGTCACCCTCCAGCAGCACAAATACCGGAATTACCGGAGCGCCGCTGGCCAACGAAAGATAAGCCGCCCCGGTTGGAAAAGGTGTACTTTTTCCAAAAAAATCAACCAGTATCGTATTTGAAGATCCATCACGTTCTCCCAGCAGGCACAGCACCTCATTGCGTCTCAGGGCATTAATTGCCTCTATGATCGCCAGCGGCGAAGTATCGTCCCGGTCCACATAAATGATGCCGATGCCTCGCTCACCACGCATCTTTTCGCGAAGTTCGTTGACCTTTTCATCCGGTTCGCGGAAGGTCAAGACATTCAGCCGATATCCAAGATCAGCCAGCCCAAGCCCTCCCAGTTCCCAGTTACCAAGATGCGGCGAGACCAGAATAGCTCCGGTGCCGGCCGCCAGAGCCTGATCAAGTGGATGCTGCGAACTGCGACGGCCGATCAGAGACTGCAAACGGGAACCGCGCAGACGCAGCATCAGCATAACATCCGTCCAGTTGCGGCAATACTTGTAAAGGCACGATATCATAAGAAGCTCAACGTTATTTCGGCCGGTAACCACGCGAAGATTCGATCTCATTCCGCGCCGCTGAGTCGTTGCAAGAAGATAGGAAAGTATGGCAACACAAAATGCCACAGGCGGAACAACCCTTCGGGGAACAAGCATTGTAAACAGGTTAAGAAGAAACATACTGATGCCATTGTAGACAGTCATATCAGCAACCGGACCTCCAAGATGGCGCATCAGTCATTTTGCAAGTACCTTTTTCTTTTTGACAGAATGGTCCTTGAATTCTTCTTCCCAGGCTTCATCGGCTATCGCAGCATAATCTTTCGAATAGGCATCCATCTTGTCCGCCAGACCGACAAATATTTCATCTGCACCCTCGTGAGTCGGATAGGCCCCCTCCGAAGCGAACAGTTCACGTCCTACTTCAGGGTGGTCAATCAGCATGCAGGGACGCAGCAGGTTATCATGCTCTCCCTGCCTCTCCCTGATCTTAGAGAAGAGAGGTGAAGCAAGGGCTTCGCGAATGCTTGTCCAGCGTATATTATCGACTGCATAATGACAAAAGACACAAGGCTCGATATCGCCATTAGCATTTATGTGGAAATATTTTCGACCGCCGGCCAGACAACCGGAGACCATCGGGCCGTCGTTCCAGAAATCGATGAAAAGCATCGGTTTTACATCCCTGAAAGCGGCCACACTTCGACGCAGATTGTCGCGCTGTTCAGGAGTAGGCATCAGTTCAACATCGGGCTTACGTCCTACTGGAACGTAGGAAAATAGCCACATGGCGAAGACTCCTTTGGAAATAAGCATGTCAATGTATTCAGGATTGTTGATAATGTCGGAATTTGTCCGGGAATGGGTAAATGAACCGCAGAAAGAAAGCCCACCTTCACGGAGCAGGTCCATCGCACGCATGACCTTCTTATAGTGACCGGCGCCCCGACGGCCATCGGTTTCCTGCTCATAACCTTCAAGAGAGAAAGATGGCATTACGTTTCCCACTTCTGTCAGTTTCTCCACCATCGGCTCATCAATCAGGCCGCCATGGGTGAATACCAGAAAAGCCATGTCGCTGTGCTTTTTGAAGATTTCAAAGATTCCCTTCATATAGAAAGGTTCGCCGCCGGATATCACCGCAAAATAAATCCCCATTTCCTTCATCTGGAACAGGATCGAATCAAGCTCATCCAGTGTCAGCTCCAATGATTTTCCATAATCACCGGCATAGCAGCCATAACAGTTCAGATCGCATTTCATTGTCGGACTGATGACAACGGTAGACGGCGGATAGAAACCGTTCAGATCTGCCCACTCCTTGCGTTTGTTGGTACCGTTCAGCAGGTGATTGATTGCAAGGTTGCTGATCCATTTGTCTCGCTGGTTAGGATGAAGGTCACGCAGAATCCGTCTGGGGAACTCGATACTGGGGTGCTTATCACGTATAAGACCGCGAACCCAGCGGATTCGTTCCTTATAATAATCCTTCTTGGGAAGCATTTCCATCAGGTGCGTCATTTTGACAAGCGTATCATCGGAAGAGCTGGTTGCCATTGACAAGAGATAAGTCAGAACTTTTTCTTTTGTATAGTTTTTAAGCGTTTGGATCATATTTTCTCCATCACATGTATCTTAAAAAAGTCATACAGATATCCCATGTGTCCCGTACCGGACGATAGTGGCTTGTTGAACGGCCATCTGCAACCCGGGCCGCCACCGGCAGTGAACCAATTGTGAATCCCTGTTTCCAGGCCTTCATCAGTATTTCCATTTCCAGGTCATAGCCGCTTTTGGAAAGCGTCAATACAGATAATAATGAAGTGGAGTAATACCTAAAACCTGACTGACTGTCACTGATTTTAAATCCGGTGCGTTTACGCATGCACCAAACGCCAAAACGATTCCAAAACTTGCGTAGTCCTGCCATCTCATCGAACTGAGTATAGCGAGATGCTATCAAAATACCAAACTTTCCGTCAAGAGCGGCTGACGCCAGAAGCTCTATCGATAGAGGGTCATGCTGACCATCTGCATCCAGAGTAACTATTCCCTCATATCCATTTTCAACCGCCCAGCGAAACCCCGTCATCAATGCCGCTCCTTTGCCTCGATTGACAGGGTGGGAAAGCAGTGTAACAGGATAACCGCCGGCAACTAGCGAAGTTTCGTCAGATGAACCGTCATCAACAACAATAACAGGATAAACTTGCCCACACACTTCATCAAGAACGTTCCCAAGAGTAAGTGCAGCATTATAAGCCGGTATCAGTACGCAGACGGCCACGATTCCACCATCTCCCGCAAAGGAATGCTTGTTCCAGTTAGAGCCAGACGCCTTACTACCGGTTCAACATCGCTGCGTGTTCCGTATGCGGCAAAACGCTTTAACAATGGCAGCCGCAAGCGAGGACCATCGGGGTCAATTTCTCTCGGATGAAGAAAGAACACAGCTGGATTCAGGCCGGAATGGGCGTTACTGACACCTTTAAGTACAGTTTTCATTGGTAACAGTCTCAAGCCCCATCCGCCGCCGCTTGGCAGATTGACAAAACGTGTATGGGTAACGAGCGGCGGTATTTCCCACAGGTATCCTGAATCTGTCGATAACCGGTAAGGAGGCAGAGGACTCCCTGGATTTCCGATAAATGGCAGCGGTGTACAGCTTGAATCATACAGATACCCTTCGTGTTTAAGAATCTCGAATGCCCAGGGAGTCCGATCACCGAGTGACCACTGGGGAGCCCTGAAACCAACAGGCGATATACCGGTCTGCTGGGCTATAAGGTCACCGGTTCGGATTATTTCCTCATGAAACTGTTCTGGCGTCAGTTCATAAACCAGTCGATGAGAGTAGCCATGTGAGGCGACTTCATGTCCTCGAGCTGCTATTTTTGCTGCAAGCCCGGTCCAGGTGGACGCGACAGAACCAAGCATAAAAAAAGTGCCTCGAATGCCAAGTTCATCAAAAAGGTCAAGCAGACGAACGGTATTATCGTAAACTCGCCACTGATTCAACGGGACAGGCGGCAGATCATCATTTCCGCAGACATGAAACCAGTCTTCAACATCTACCGTAAAACAAGTAACAAGCACACGAACCTATCTGTAGCCAAGTGAATTTTATACAAGTTATACTATTGAGACATTAGCGTCAAGCATAGTGCGGATTAGAAAGAATCAAAGCTATTTACACTGCCTCTGCTCTGTATACCCCCATTCCAAAAGAAGCTCCCTTGCCGGCGTTAAAATAACTGCCTACAGTAAGCAATGGAAGTATTCCCGAAGAAACTCCACTGAATACTGATAATCCTCTAAGTCCTGCACAATTTGGTCTTTGTGACCAAAATGGCTGTACATATTTTATACCATCATTTAAGCACTTAACATTTATGGCAGTAGACGATAATCCGAAATAGTCTATATCAAGCTCACCATCTCCATAGTAGGCAAATAGAGATGAACAGCGCCGCAGCTGTGACCGCAAGAAGACACTAAAGTTCATTACATGCAGAACAGATCCGGCGCTGACAAGGCGCAAAGGAGACTCAAGAATCAGCCTGACATTCTTTGAATCAGATGTATTATTCATAATTTCCAGACATGACAGTAAGATAAGATTCATAGGATCTTTAAATGAAGTCTCCAGTTCATGGCGAACGGATTGATAGTCCAGACAGTAAATTCCGGTTATATCAGTAGAAGTTCCGTGACATTTTTCATAAGTAGATTCGGTCATTTTATGTACGGCATCAATAAATACCGGCAGATGGTTTACTGCAGTTCCAATTACAACAAGACCTATTTCCAAATATGAAACACTATCCGGTAACTGCCTTATTTTGAGTGCAAAAGGAAGGGGTGGTTTTTGATGGCGACGCACAACATCCGGGTCAACTGAAAGTTTTTGAGCAAAAACATCCGGGTAAGGACAAACGGACTGTTCTTTGCAATCATGACATGTTTTCAATCCGTACCGGCAGCAGGATTGCCTGAAATAAAGATCAAAGTTTCGTGATACCTGATAAAGATACGACTCTTGCATATCAGAATTATCTGTTTCCACATCAAAAACAAGCTGCACAAAATTTAAATCCACATGAGCTCCGAGCAAAAAGAGAGGGGCAACCGAATGGCAGCCCCTCTTATAACATAAATATGTAGGAAATTATATCAGTTGAATTGAGCCTTCAGGAACTCCCTGTTCATACGGGCAATAAATTTGACATTAATGCCCTTTGGACAGGCTGCCTGACACTCGTAATGGTTGGTACAGTTACCGAAACCGCATTCTGACATGGCATCCGTAAGAGCCTTGACACGTTCAGCCGCTTCAGCTTTGCCTTGTGGAAGTACTGCGAACTGCGAAACCTTGGCACCGGTGAAGAGCATGGCAGCGCCGTTGGGGCAACCGGCTACGCAGGCACCGCAACCGACACACTCAGCCGCATCCATGGACTCATCTGCAGCCGGTTTTGGTATCAGAATAGCATTGGCATCCGGAACTCCGCCGGTATGACAGGAGACGTATGCGCCAGCCTGTACGATCGTGTCAAGCGCCGTGCGGTCACACACCAGGTCCTTGATAATCGGGAAGGCACGAGCCCTCCATGGTTCGATGTAGATCGTGTCACCGTCTTTAAACTTGCGCATATGGAGCTGGCAAACGGTGGTACGATCCTGTCCGCCATGGGCTGCTCCATTGATGACCTGTGAGCACATGCCGCAGATTCCTTCACGACAATCATGGTCAAATACGATCGGCTCCTTACCGGAGTAGATCAAATCCTCGTTTACACAATCAAGCATCTCCAGAAACGAGTGGTGCTCTGTAATGCCTTTTGCGGTGTAGGTTTCAAATTTGCCGGGATCGCTGGGCCCCTTTTGGCGCCACACGATCAGGGTAAGTGTCATGGTCTTGTGATCGCTCATTATTTGTAGCTCCTTACGGCGAGATGTACATTATCGAATTTGAGGGGCTCCTTGTGCAGCTCAGGCTCTTTGCCGACCCCTTTGAATTCCCAGGCGCCAACATAACAGTAGTTGGCATCATCACGTTCTGCTTCACCCTTGTCTTGATATTCTTCACGGAAGTGACCGCCGCATGACTCATTGCGATGATAGGCATCGCGGCACATGAGTTCTGCAAATTCGAAGAAGTCAGCGGTACGGCCGGCATTTTCCAACTGTTGGTTGAAGTCGGCTCCGGTGCCGGTAACCTTGACGTTTTTCCAGAACTCTTCACGAAGAGCAGGAATCTTCTTGAGGTTAGTTTCCAGCGACTGCTTGGTGCGGGCCATACCACAGTTTTCCCACATCAGTCCGCCCAATTCGCGCATGAACTCAAATACCGTCCTGTTGCCGTTGATACTGAGCAGCTTTTCCTGCTCGGCCTTGACGTCAGCAGCGGAATTTTTGAACTCGGCATGGTCGGTTTTGACTTCACCAGGTTTGACAGTGGCAAGATAGCCGCCGATGGTGTAGGGGATGACAAAATAGCCGTCGGCCAGACCCTGCATCAGGGCTGATGCGCCCAGACGGTTTGCACCGTGTACTGAGAAGTTGGCTTCACCCAGAACGAACAGGCCGGGAATATTACTCATCAGGTTGTAGTCAACCCAGAGACCACCCATTGAGTAGTGCGGTGCAGGATACATACGCATCGGACGCTTGTAGCCGTCCTCGTCGGTGATTTTTTCGTACATTTCGAACAGGTTGCCGTAGCGTTCCTTGATAGTATCGGCTCCGACGCGCTTGATGGAGGTTGAGAAGTCGAGATAAACACCGCGACCGCCCGGTCCTACGCCGCGACCATCATCACACTGTTCCTTGGCGGCGCGGGAAGCGATATCGCGCGGTGCCAGGTTGCCGTAGGATGGGTATTTACGCTCCAGATAGTAATCGCGATCCTCTTCGGGAACTTCATTGGGATGCTTGCCGCAATCTTCTTTACGCTTGGGAACCCAGCAGCGTCCGTCGTTGCGCAGCGACTCGGACATCAGGGTAAGCTTGGACTGGTAATCGCCGGCTTGAGGAATACAGGTCGGGTGGATCTGTGTGTAGCATGGGTTGGCAAAGTAAGCGCCCTTCTTATGGGCCTTCCATGCAGCTGTAACAGAGCAGCCCATGGCGTTGGTCGACAGGTAGAACACGTTGACATAGCCGCCGGTTGCAAGACAGACTGCATCAGCAGCATAGCTTTCCATTTCGCCGGTAATCAGGTTGCGCACAGTAATGCCGCGAGCAACGCCGTCTACAACGACCAGGTCAAGCATCTCGCGACGGTTGTACATCTTTACCGTGCCGAGTTTAATCTGACGTGAAAGAGCCGAATAAGCACCTAGAAGAAGCTGCTGACCGGTTTGTCCGCGAGCATAGAAAGTACGGGAAACCTGGGCGCCGCCGAAGGAGCGGTTATCCAGATAGCCGGCATAGTCTCGTGCAAAAGGAACGCCCTGGGCTACGCACTGATCGATAATGTTGTTAGACACCTGAGCCAGACGCCACACGTCAGCTTCACGTGCGCGGAAGTCACCGCCCTTGATTGTGTCGTAGAACAGACGGTAGATGGAGTCACCGTCGTTAGGGTAGTTTTTGGCAGCATTGATGCCGCCCTGAGCTGCGATTGAATGCGCGCGGCGTGGTGAATCCTGATAACAGAAGGCCTGAACATTGTAGCCCAACTCGCCCAGTGAAGCAGCTGCAGCTCCACCGGCAAGACCAGTTCCGACTACAATGACATTGTATTTGCGTTTGTTGGCGGGATTGACCAGCTTCAGGTCGAAGCGGTGTTTATCCCAGGTTTTTTCAATTGGTCCGGTTGGACATTTTCCGTCAAGTATCACAATAACCCCCTTAACCTTTCAGAATGCCGGCAAATATTGTCAGCGGGATGGTAACATATCCGAGGAACAGGCCGAGTGCAACCAGAGTTCCCAGCTTGACAATGATCGGCTGACTCTTGTCGCAACTCCATCCCATTGTCTGGAAAAAGCTCTGGATACCGTGGGAGAGATGCAGAAACAAAACAACCATAGCGCCTGCATATATGAACGCTACAAAGAAGTTTTTAAAACCCGCAACAACCATTCCGAGTACATTTGGAACCATCTGGTCATGCAGCGGTACCAGATTTTTCAGTGCAGACGTTTCCGGACTGGTCACCTGGAAGGTGAAATGCAACAAATGGTAGATCAGAAAAAGACCAAGCAGACACCCAGTCCAGATCATGTTTTCGCTGGCAAAAGTGGCCTTCTGGCAGGTTTTGACTGCGTACTGACGGGGGCGACCGCCACGGTTCTCGATAGTTAGCTGGATGCCAAACCAGATGTGGATGCAGACCATAGCCAACAGTGCCAATCGAAAACCGATAATGATTGGCAATGGCATACTGTGGAGGTGTTCAGCATAGGCGTTGATTCCGCCATTAAGCCATCCGAAGATGGAGCTGTTGCCGAGCAGATGGACGACAGCGAACAGTACCATTGCCTGGCCTGTGATCGCCATCACGATCTTTCTGCCGATTGAAGACGTGAGCAGTTGCATAGCATTCCTTCCTTTTAAAGATTTGATACTGCGGGATTAAATAAATCTGAGCTGAGGAGACTAGAAATTCCTAGGAGGACCACGCCAGGAGAACCTGGAGAAAACCACCATTTAAACCTCCTTTTAAATGTATTTGATCCGGCCTTCGAAACCGTAGCTCTTATCAAACTCCCGATATTTTATGACGCGCATAGTAGACAGCGTTAAGAAAAATTGCAACCATTTTGTGTATACAGGATACAATTTATACTCGTTTCTAACAGGCATAAGTGGCGTGATTGCAATTACCTTCTTATTCATGTTACTAACTTATTATACGGATTACTTCAGGAGAATATTTAAATGGAATTCAAACTGCTTAAAAAAGACCAACTTAGCGCTGCACGACTCGGCGTAGTAAGTACAGCAAGAGGGGACATCCACACTCCGATCTTCATGCCGGTGGCCACTCACGGCGCAATGAAGCCTCTCACTCCGGTTCAGATAAAGGAAACCGGAGCTCAAATCATTCTCTCCAACACCTATCACCTGCATCTTCAGCCTGGTGAGGGACTGGTAAAAAAGGCGGGCGGTCTGCACAAATTCATGTCTTGGGACAAGCCTATACTGACTGACTCAGGCGGCTTCCAGGTTTTTTCCCTGCCCAACAAACGCATCACAGAAGACGGTGTCTTCTTCAGACACGAGTACACCGGAGATGAAATCTATCTGGACCCTGCCAGCGCTACCCGCATCCAGCAGGATTTGGGTGCGGACATAATCATGGCCTTTGACGAGTGCATCCCCTATCCATGTGATAAAAAGTATGCAGAGCAGTCGACAAAGAAAACCATTCGCTGGCTTAAAGAGTGCCAAAATGCAATGACCGATAATGATCAGGCTCTGTTCGGGATTGTCCAGGGAAGCATTTATGAGGATCTGCGGGCAATGTGCGCAAAGGAAATGTGCAAGCTGGATCTGCCGGGATATGCAATTGGCGGCGTCAGTGTCGGCGAAGGATTGGAACTGCTTAAAAAAATAGTCGGATTTACAACACCGCATCTGCCGGAGCACAAACCCCGCTATCTCATGGGAGTTGGCCTGCCTGAGGACATCCTTGAAAGTGTCGAGCGTGGTATCGATATGTTTGACTGTGTCATTCCGACTCGCTATGCCAGAAGCGCCACACTTTTTACCCGTCGCGGCAGAATCCGCCTGACCAACAAAAACTACAAGCGAGATTTTTTTCCAGTTGACCCAAGCTGCAGTTGCTACACATGTCAGAATTTCAGCAGGGCTTATATACATCACCTATTTGTTTCAAACGAGGTACTCTCAGCTGTGCTGTCCGCAATACACAACGTTCATTTCTATTTAACAATGATGAGCGAGATACGGCAGGCAATTGGAGATGGAAAGTTTATGGATTACAAAGGAAGATTTCTGGCGGAATATCAGCGTGGAGATAAACACAAATAATATTGGTTGTTAACCGGGTTAATATTTATCTTCTTATCTTCTGCTCCAGTTCCAGATCAAGGTTCTTGATTCGTTCTATGCTTTGGCGAAGTTCCTTGTTGTCACGGCTTAAGGACAGATTCTGATTACGCAAAGCCTTGAGTTCTCGAGAGTGTGTCCGTAAGGCACTGGTTTCCTTAACGTAAAGAGCTAACGGCGCAGCCTGTCGAGACCAGATACTGCCCGGAAATTCACTGAACAGCCTGTCAAAAAGTTCTGCGGCACGTTTTTCACCTTTACCGTTTTCATCCCGCAGATTCAACAATGCCAATCTAAATATTGCTTCATCAGTCACACCTGACATATTGGGTTCATCTACAACTTTTTTTAAAAGATCGCGTGAGACAGCCTCGTTACCGTTTCGAAGATAGTGCAATGCAGTGGCAAAGTCGCGCTCAGTGGCGGTAACACTGTTTGTCGCTGACACACTGCTTTTAGTAGACGCATTGCTTGTCGCAGGCGGTTTCCTGACTGAGAAAGTTCCGCAACCGCCGGACAGGGAAAGAAGTATAATGAACAGAAATCCTCTATAGAACTTATCAGGTTTCACTGATTACTGCCTCTCTGATAATGACATAATTACTTCCTTCCGATTTCTTCACATGATCCTTTACAACAGCCGCTGCACTGGCAATCTCTGCTGCTGTGGCATAATCACCAGGCTTGCACACCAAAGCAGCAATAGAAATTGAAATCAATGGAAACGTGCGCTGTACACCATACCTATCCACGCCTTCTATTGAACCTGCACGCTGGTCTTCTTCAGAATAATAGGACGGCAAGAGTGCATCAATATTTTGTATTATTACCTTGCACGCAGCCTCTGCCAGTTCGGAACTTATTACAACAACAAAATCGTCACCACCTATATGGCCAACAAAAGCATCCTGATTTCCTAATGATTTTACCGAATCATAAATCACCCTGCCGACTTCTTTCAAAACGTCACTGGCTTTTATGTAACCATATTTATCATTGAACGATTTGAAGTTATCCAGATCAAGATAACACATGGCAAATGTTGTCTTATTTCGAAGATGCCTGTTAATTACACGTTCAATTGCGATATTTCCGGGAAGTCGGGTTAGCGGACTTGCATCAAGACTAAGCTGTTCCAGCTCTTTAAGTCTAACGGCCATGCTTCTGAAATCTTGAGATAAAGCACCGATTTCATCACCGGAATTAATGCGAGGATCATAGTCAAAATCACCGGAGGCGATCAAGTGTGTCGCATGCTGAAGCTTGCCTATGGAACTTGCAAATGAATAAATCATCCAGCCGGCAATTATAAAAGATAGCGCAACCCCGAAGAACGCCAAGCCAATCGACCAGGCAACTGTTTTCTCTTCCTTAACGTCGGACAAAGCAAGTTTTTCCGACAAATTACGACGTTGATCCTCGCTGATGATATCCAATGTTTTCAGAACATTATCAATAGATTTTTTCATTTCAGCAGAGTCTGATGAACCTCTATCAAAAAGGCGTGCCGCCAACATAGAATAGCGGCCATAACCGGTCTCTAAAGCTGTTACTGCAATGCTATTGTTAACTGCCTTGAGGTTACTCAGTTCCCGTTGGAGATCAATATCATTCTGGTTATGCAGAACTTTGTACTCAGGCTGCTTCAGTATCCTGAACCTGCCAGTCAGGCGTTCCTGCGCCACTACAAGTTCACGAAGCCTGACAGTTATTGTAGCAGCCTTGAGGTCCTTTTCAGCAATTTCCTTTTCCATTTTGTGCATTGCACCCATTCCGGATATTGAATAAGACAGCGCAGCAACCAGGCAAATTCCGGAAAGCGTAAAACTAAGAATCATTTTCTGAACCAGGGTCAGTCGAAATGACTGCATGGCCATATAGTTCCCCCAGTATCTTGTTCAATACAACTTTCGTATGATATTACAGCTTGTAACTTAAAGCAACGTTCAGTTCTGGACGACCGGCTATATTTATTGCAATCAGAGTGTTATGAAGTTATATATATTAACTTAATTACTAACCTGAAAGAACCAATCACACAATGGCATTCAAAAAGCGCGATGTACTTGATAAACCCAGATCCGCATCGTTCACGTTATTCAACGTGAGCTTTTTTATCATGATTTCATTGTTTTTACCTACTGAACAATCACTTGCCGGCAATACAAAGGCATTCGATCTTGACATATATGAGCTGAAGAAACGTACAAGCACATCATCCGGAAAAGCGTCAGGTCCCTCACAAAAAAACTATCTTCAGACAAAGCCTGATAACGACGCAAGACTCCACACACACAAATCTAAAAAAAACAGACTAAAAATCAATCCAGCATCAAACGAATCATTCAAAGATACTTTTTCAGCAGACACCATTATACAAAAAAAACTAATATTATTGAGTGAATTGCCATCACCCGATTCTATTCCGACACCTTCACCGGCTAAAACGGTAACACTGCAGTCTTCTATTCCACCATGCGAGTTGGTTAAAGCAATTTTGGCCGTTTTTTTCCCGCCGATTCCAACCGCCGAAGCCCTGAAAGGTATTCCGTTGGCAGCTCCGTATGCAATACGCGGAAATAATGTGATCGCTGCAATCGCCTGTGGACTTGCCGAGGCTGAAGAGTTGACATTCGCCAGGCTTCTTGAAGCCCGTGGAACCAAGCTGATAAACATTATAGGCAATGACTCACCACAGACACTTATCGACAAAGTGGCCGGCACATTGGGTTTTCCAACTCAGACCCAAAGATCAACATCTGACGATGAGAGACTTATTTACATTTTTCCTGAGAGCAGTAAATCTGAAACAGGTTTTTTCATATCACTTACAAACAGAACAATAACTGAAAATCATTCAACATCCAGTCCTGTTGCAAAGTGAAGATTTAAAAATACACAAGGAATCGTAGTTAATATGTATATTCTCCAACTCCGTAAATTATTACCGGCCATTGTGCTTTCCTCACTCTTCATATCCTATGCATCCGCTGAAGAAAACACATGCGGCCCCATGACTCCAGCAGAAGAGCAATCAATTAAACTTGCACATGATATTATCTCCCTCTCGGCCCATATACAGGAACTGGAGCAGCAGCCTGTCATTACGCCTGAAAGGCTCAGACAAATAAAAATTCAGCGTCTTAAAGATATTGCCGCTGAAGTAAAACAACAGAGACAGGAAACAGGTGACTTTCAGGGTTTTGTAACTTGGATGAGTACAAACCTGGCCGGATACAACAAATATATTCTGACAGGCTCATATGTTGCTGTAGCAGCACGTGTTTTGCCTATACCCTATGCCGGCCAGGCATCCACCTTCACCAAATTCGTTGCCCAGTTCACAGTTGCACTCAATAATGCATCACTTGCCATCAATACCTATCTGAATTCATCACAAAAATTCATTTCAATGGTTGATGCAATTGATCCGGCAAGACAAATCGACCAGAATGCTGTAATAGAAGCTTCCAATTACGCCGACAATCACCTGCTGAAAAACATGAACGATGCACAGGTCAAACTTGCCACCGTAGCAGACCTGTCATCCGGTGCATTATCGTTTCTTGATGCCATGGAGCACTATATGAGCAGTTCGGATGAATACTGGAACAAAGCAAAAGGGTTATTCAGAAAGGACGTTGACCCAAAGGAAAAGAGTTTTATTTCCGAGAACAGCAGCAGCCTTAAATTACAGGTAGCCAAATTCAACGGAAAACTGAAAAACTTCGAGGATCTTGGTCATAAGCAGGCGATGAAAGTGAAGTCCCTTGCTGTGTATGATGAACTTATGGCTGAAGCAGCAGCAGCGGTAAGGCATTTATAGATTTGTTGAAATAGAAGGAGTTGGTATGGCTGGATACGAACAGACTTTTCTGGAACAGATAACAAATATTCATGGTGTTGATTTCTCTACCTGGGCCGGCTGGGAGCAGTTAATGGCCTGGACAAAGCGCCAGCCATGGTCGAAAGACTTTTTGGGAAACGATAAAATTCCCGCCCGCTTCCTTCACCCAACTACTCTGGCAGAAGAATTGACCAAATATCTGGGCGGGTAGAAAGACCCTTTAAATAATCCGCCCGAAACACCAACAATCCTCATAAAGACATTTACAGGCCAGACGGCTCCAGCCTACACTCAAAGCAAACACCGTATTTTTCCAGTTCAGACAATACTTTAGATATCATTTCATCAAGTATGGCATCAACATCAGCAGTCATATCAACTCCCATCTCGATACTGCCTGGCTGCACCCCTATCAAAACCATTTCTCCAGGTGAATGCCCCATAAGTTCAGAGACTGCCAGCAGGTCCTTGAGACCCATCTGGTGCGGCGAAAGCTTGGTTTCCAATGCAATCGGGAGTTCTTCGCCGGCCAACCGGACCATTGTCCCCGGTTTTTCCCCAGTTTCTACCGCATCCACCAGGATCAGATGAGTTACATCCTCAAGCATCGGAAGCAGATCCAGCCCCAGAGTGCCCCCGTCTATGACCTTAACGTTGTCAGAGAATTTATATGAGCGCTGAAGTTTCTGAACGACACGCACCCCGACTCCGTCATCACTCATAACCAGATTTCCGATTCCTAACACTAATACCGATTTATGTGCTGCATTGCTTGAAATCATACTATCTCCTGATTACTGCAGACAAAAAAACGGGGCGCACCAGGCAAGCACGCCCCGACTTAATAAAGCAGTTTATTACAATCTAATCTTCCTTCTTGATTGTAAACTTGTAACCACTGAACATACTGGATATTTCGCTGCCATGCTCTTTTATGTCCATCAACCATGCGCTGTAAATATGATTGACGACAAAGCCGAAGATGAACCACATGCTTACATGATGCGTCAAGCGCATACCCTGATCACTGAACAGTGAATACATGAATCCAAGCGCCTTGTGCATGGCTCCCTGAGGTGAATGTTGTGCATAAAGCGCGAATCCGGTCAGAATCATCACGGAATACAGACAGAATAAAACAACATAGGCGGCAGTTGCCAGTGGGTTATGGCCGATCGTTTCGGGCACCTCCTTGTCAACCAGCATGTAATAGCGAAGCATTTTAACTGTTTTTTTCCGTCCGGCATCCGTCATCAGCGGAAAGAATTCGCGCCAGCCTGAATACTTGTTGCCGATGAAGGACCAGATCAAGCGTGACATAACACTCACGACAAACAGATAGGCGGCAGTAAAATGGATGAAACGAATCCACCCCATCGTATAGTCTGAGGCCGAACTTCCGAAGGAGAAAGGCGTACCGATGAAGAAACCGGTGACCGACAGCATGACTATGCAAACCATATTAACCCAGTGACACCACCTGACCGGCAGTTCCCATATATAACGCTTGAACTTAGGTTGATTAGGCATACGGAACCCCCTTTCTAGGACACCTTGACCTTGACCATTTCATTGCCGTTTGCATCTAGTACATGGACTGCACATGCCAGACATGGATCAAAGGAATGGATCGTGCGCAGAATCTCCAGTGGTTTGTTAGGGTCGGCTATCGGTGTGCCAACCAGGGCCGCCTCGTATGGACCGCGCTGCCCTTTCGCATCACGAGGCGAAGCGTTCCAGGTGGAGGGAACCACCGCCTGATAATTCAGGATTTTTTGATCCTTGATTTTTATCCAGTGACCGAGACCACCACGCGGAGCTTCATGCATACCGTAGCCGCTGGCCTCTGCCGGCCATTCGGAGGGATCCCACTTCTCGTTGGCGTGAATACGGTAATCACCTTTGGAAATATTATTTATCAGTTCATCCAGAAACTTTGGAGTCTGCTGAGCATTCAGCAGACAATCGATACCACGCGCAGCTGTGCGTCCCAGTGTCGAGAAAAGCGCAGCGGCGCCAACCCCCAGCTTTCCAAGCACCAGGCCCACAACAGCCTTGGTCTCCTTATGGCCAGAGGCATAGGCTACCAGCACCCTGGCAAGGGGTCCAACCTCCATTGCCTTTTCATCATAGCGTGGCGACTTTACAAACGAGTATTTCGCATTTGTATCAAGATACTCGTAGGGAGGCTTGGGACCGGTATAGCGTACTTCGGTCTCACCATTATAGGGATGCAGACCTTTTCCAGGGCCGGCTGAATTCTCAAACCAGGAGTGATCCACATATTCGGCGATCTTGCCCTGATCAACAGCCAGCACCTTGCTTAGATCTTTTTGCAGAATTGCACCGGACGGGAACCACATATTCCCACTGGCGTCCGGAAACTCGCCATAGCACATGTAATTGCCGACGCCTTCGCCAATGGCAGCCCAGTCCTTGTAGAAGGAAGCGACAGCCAACAGGTCGGGAATGTAGACTTTCTCAACAAAGTCCTGGGCCTTTTTCAGAAGACGCTTTATTTCAATCAGTTTATCGGCGTTGAGTGCATTCTGGGAATCGGGATCGATCGGAATCGACATGCCGCCCACCAGGAAAGTCTGCGGATGAGGGTTTTTGCTTCCAAGAATAGCGTGGATCTTGATGACGTCCTTTTGCCATTCCAGCGCTTCCAGATAATGGGCCGTAGCCATCAGATTGGCTTCGGGAGGCAGGTGGTAGGCCGGATGCCCCCAGTATGCATTGGCAAACGGTCCCAGACGACCGGAGGCAACAAAGGCCTTGACCTTGTCCTGAACAGCTTTGAAATAAGTAGCCGAGTTATGTGGCCACTCCGAAATCGATGCCGCCAGAGCCGCGGTTTTTACCGGGTCCGCCTTCAGTCCTGAGGTGATATCAACCCAATCCAGCACATGAAGGTGATAAAAGTGGATCACGTGATCCTGAACATTCTGGGTGCCGATGATAATGTTGCGGATCAGCTCGGCATTGGGCGGAATTTTAATTTTAAGTGCGTTTTCAACGGCGCGGACCGAAGCGATGGAATGAACAGTCGTGCAGACACCGCAGAAACGCTGGGTCCAGAACCAGGCATCGCGCGGGTCACGTCCTTTCAGAATTTTCTCGATTCCACGGAACATCGTGGCGGAACTCCAGGCATCAATGATTTTACCGCCACTAACCTCGGCCTCGATACGAAGATGTCCTTCTATTCTGGTGATCGGGTCAACAACTATCTTGGCCATATCTTACCCCTCCTTGTTTTCTTCAGCAGGTTCTTTGTCTTTGCGCAGCGCATTCAGCACACCGTGAACAGCAAAGGCCGCACCGGCTCCGGCCACCAGTCCAAGACCGATCTTGTCTGCCGTGTGTTCGATACCGAAACCGGGCACATTGGGCAGGCGCTTGTACATTGGTGCCATGGTGTCCCAGAACTGCGGTTCGGAACAGCCGGCACAGGGATGTCCGGCCGCTATCGGCCAGCTGGTCTTTTCATTGTAACGCTGGGAGGGGCAGTTATGGAATGTGGCCGGCCCCTTGCAGCCCATCTTGTAGAGGCAGAAACCCTTGCGGTGGCCATCGTCGCCCCAATGTTCTACATATTGGCCGGCATCGAAATGCGGACGGCGTTCGCAGTTGTCGTGAATGCGCTTGCCGTAAGCAAACAGCGGCCTCCCGTGGCTGTCAAGGGCAGGAATCTTGCCGAAAACCAGATAATGCACGATCGTGGCGGTCAGGTTGTCAGCATTGACCGGACAGCCGGGAAGATTGATAACCGTGGCGCCCGGAACAGCATCCCTGACACCCACTGCACCGGTAGGATTTGGGACTGCTGCGGCAATGCCGCCGTAACAGGCGCAGGTACCGACCGCAATGGTGGCCATGGCCCCGCCGCAAACCTGACGGGCGCGCTCAAGGTGTGTCTTGCCGCCGGTCGTACCATAAATGCCGCCGTCCTTCATCGAGATGGAACCTTCGATGACACAGATATACTTGCCCTTGAAATCAGCAATGGTTTTGTCCAGAATTCCTTCAGCCTGATGCCCGGCTGCCGCCATGATAGTTTCGTGATAATCCACGGAGAGAATGTCCAGTACAATTTCAGCCACGCTCGGATTGGCCGAACGGAGCAGCGCTTCGGTGTCGCCGGTACAACTCTGCATTTCCAGCCAGACCAGGGTTGGACGCTTCACCTCATCCAGCGCCTGGGCGACCCTGGGAGCAAATGAAGCCGGCAGCGCCATTGCAGCCGTCATTGCAGAGCAGAACTTGAGGAAATCGCGACGCGATACACCACGCTCCTTCAAAATTGTTCCAATCGAACAATCATGCCTCAGCAAATCCTGTTCTACAAAACTGTGTTCATCGGTCTTCGACTTTTTGCCCATTTTAAACCTCCTGTCCTGGAGTTTCTACAGAGTGTATTATAATAAAACACGTTTGTTTAATTAGTGAACAGTATAATAAAATGGGGTTGTATTGCAATATATAATTTTTGTGTGTGCTTGAGCTTTAATAAAAAAACCGGCAACTTTGATTGCCGGTTTAACAGATGTTTACAATGATATATTCAAATAATCTACTGTTTGTTTTTTACTTTTTTACTCTTCTGCTTAAGCATCTCCTTCTGGCGCCGTTCAGTCAATGCTATAAGCTGACTGTGACTGCTTTCGGCAGCACCGGTCTCCTGAGGGATGCGCTGAACGTAACTGCCGTCCGGCTGCATATCCCAGCCAGAACGCTGATCGGCCAAATGTGTATCAAAAAGAACCCGAAGTTCCTTGGTCAGCAATGGCGATTCTACCGGGCAGAGCAATTCCACCCTGGCCTCCAGGTTCCTTTTCATGGCATCGGCTGAAGCAATGAAGTACTCCTCTGATCCGCCGTTACGGAAGTAGTAGATACGGGAATGCTCCAGGAATCGTCCAACTACGCTGACAACGCGAACGGTTTCAGACAGGCCTGCTATGCCCGGTCGCAGTCGGCAGGTGTCACGCACAATCAGATCAATCCTGACACCGGCCATGGATGCACGGTAAAGGGCCTTGACAATATCTCCGTCCTCCAGTGCATTCATCTTGAACTGGATCAGCCCGTCTCCCTTTTCCTTATGTAGAACTATTTCACGTTCTATTTTAGAAATAAGAGCTTTTTTAAGCATTCGCGGCGCCGGAATCAGCTTCTGGTAATTGCGTTTGGCCATGAAACCGGTAGTCAGATAATTGAACAGTTCAGTAACGTCCTGAGCAATGACCTGGTCGCAGGTCAATAGGCCGACGTCACTGTACAATCGGGCGGTGTCGGCATGGTAATTTCCCGTGCCGATATGCACATAGCGCCTCAGTCCGCTGAAATCCTGACGCACAACCATGATCACCTTGCAGTGTGTCTTGAGACCGACTACGCCGTAGGTGACGTGAATACCGGCCTCTTCCATCCGCTCCGCCAGACGGATGTTGGTGGCCTCGTCGAAACGGGCCTTCAGCTCCACGACAACCGCCACCTGCTTGCCGTTCTGGGCCGCCAGCAAAAGAGCATCAATTATGCGGCTCTGGCTGGAAGTGCGGTAAAGGGTCATCTTGATGCCGCGTACTTTGGAATCTGTCGCCGCTTCACGCAGAAAACGCTCGACAGATGTTGAAAACGATTCATATGGGTGCTGCAGCAGAATCGAATCGGCATCACGGATAACATGAAAAATATTGCGCTGGGTCAGCAGTAAAGGATGGTCGATGGGATAATGTGTCTGATCATGCATACGAGGATAATCAAGCTTCACCAGCTCAAAAAGGTCACGCTGTGCAAGCAGTCCTGGGACTTCAAAGACATCGTTATCTTCATCCAGCTCCAGCTCGGCAGCCAGGCGGCCGCGATGCACCGGATCCATTCCGGTACCGATCTCCAGCCGGACAATCGGAGCAAACTTGCGCTCTTTCAGCTCCGACTCAATCATCTCCATCAGATCGTCAGCTTCGTCCTCATCTTTTTCGGTATTCGCATTACGGGTCACCCGGAATATTTCGCAGGTGAGAATCTCCATCCCCGGGAAGAGCATGTCCAGGTTATTACACATGACTTCTTCCAACCTGACAAAATGATCACCCTTCCCTACCCTGATAAACCGTTGAGTTCCAAGCCCGACCGGCACCTTTACCCGTACCAGTGAAGCCTCCCTGCCCCTGGGAGGACGCACTGTAACCAGCAGATTCAGAGATAGGTTTGAAATAAACGGAAACGGATGGGCGGGATCGATAGACTGGGGAGTAAGAAGCGGGAATATGTTGTTGTAATAATGTTCGCGCAACAGCTTGCGCTCTTTGGGCATCAGATCGTCATAGTGTTCTATCAGGATATTCTTATCCTCCAACAGTGCCAACACATTGCAAAGAGCAGTTTCCTTGCGGGCCTCCAGTTCGCGTATGACAACGTGGCACTCCCTTACCTGCTGGCGTGCCGAACGGCCGTCCAGAGTCAACTCCCGCATCCCGGCGCCTATCTGCTGTTTCAAACCGCCGATTCGCTTCATGAAGAACTCGTCCAGATTTGCGCTGACAATGGCAATGAACTTAAGCCGTTCCAGAAGCGGTGTCCGATCATCCTCAGCCTCATGCAATACCCGGCTGTTAAACTCCAGCCATGTAAGTTCGCGGTTGAGAAACCAATGACTTTCAGAAAGATCAAAAATCGGTGCAACATCTGCTTCAGCCGCACCGTCTTTATCCACCTTTTCGACACCTTTAGCAGCTTTTGTCTTTTTGCCCTTAGCAGCAGAGACAGCGGGTTCTAGACGCTTGACTTTTTTCTGTGACAGATTTTTAGTGGATCGGATAGCGGTCACATGACCTCCAGATTAATGGCAGATATCTTCAAAATTAATAATACATCTTTTTTTATTCACTACAACTGTTTCAATCGGCTGCAAACGCAACTGACCAGCAAGACAGGTTTCTGAAAAAAAGAGGATACACCCTGATAAATGAAGTGCTGATTCGACAGGAAGACCGATTTGGGAAGTTTCCTGGTTGATATCATAGATATGTTCACGTATATCAAGATGGTTATGTCAGAAAGCTCGCAGCTTACAATTCCATATACAGATCTCTTGAAAAGGAAAATCGATATGCAGACGCTGAATTTACCCAACTACATTATGGAGCATGACGATGAAGCAGTACGGCTGGACATGAAAACCGACTACAAGAGTGTAGCAAGACAGGCACTCTGGGCAGGTATCAAACCAGGCATGAGGGTGGCCGACATCGGCTGTGGTTCAGGTATTACGACCTCTTACATGTACCAACTGATTCAGCCTGGAGGAACTATAGTTGGTGTCGATGCTTCAGAACCACGCATCAATCACGCAACAAAAAACTACGGCTGTGAAGGTGTGGAATTCGTCTGCAGAAATTTTTATGAACCTCTGAATGGAATAGGAAAATTCGATTTTATTTGGGTTCGCTTCGTACTGGAATACCATCACGCAGAATGCCGCAACATCGTAGACAACCTTGCCGGACTTCTGAAACCTGGCGGGATTCTATGCCTGATCGACCTGGACTACAACTGCCTGAGCCATTTCGGACTCAGTGCCAGGCTTGATAAAACGGTCAACGGCATCATGGAAGCTCTGGAAAGGGATCATGATTTTGACCCCTATGTGGGCAGAAAGCTCTATTCATTAATTTACGACCTTGGTTTTCGGGACATTGCCGTGGACGTCGGCATGCATCATCTGATTTACGGAGAACTTAACGAGGTTGACGCTTACAACTGGACAAAGAAAGTTGAAGTAGCAGCAAAAGATTCAGGGTATGAATTCAAAGACTATCCGGGTGGGTATGATGAATTTGTGGAGGAGTTCAGGAGCTTTTTTACCGACCCGCGTCGTTTCACCTATACTCCGATAATTTCCTGCCGAGGCATCAAGCCGACTGATTAAGCAGATAAGTAGTGGATTACTGTAAGCTTAACAACATTCCTGGGGACAGCTATCTTCATCATAGCGCCCCAGAAAAGCCTCCAGGAATCTTTCCGCCATATCCTTGTATTCCAGAAATTCTACACCGAAACCGGATGAGATGGATGTTTTTTTCACCTGTCCGGAGTTTACCCAGGCTATTCGACCTTTAGCCTCTATTACAGTTGAAATATCAGGTATTGTTATGGACAGTTCAAGCGGATGTCCTTCGGAAACTTCCTCATCGCTTGCCACAAAAACCCCCCTCATGCTTATATCTACACTGTTGGAAGTATATATTGTGCCGTTCAGGCTGAAGGACACTGGCAATCGAGCAGACACCCTGGCTCTGCGGCGTTCGGCGAAACACTCTAATTCATCAGCATTCAGTGGTTCATAATGATTAGCCTTTGAGTAGTAACTGAGGAAAGCCGATACAATCCTCTTGTCAAAAGACCTGCCGCCCTCATCAAACAGGGCCTGAAAGGCTTCTTCAATAGCCATGGGTTCGCGGTAGTGACGTTTGGCGGTGATCGCTTCAAAATAGTCCGCCACTGCTATTATTCTTGATCCCAGCGGCACTTCATGCCCCGCAAGACCATCAGGATAACCGGTCCCGTTCACTTTTTCATGGTGCGCTCCCGCAATTTCCGGAACTTTGCCGTATATACCTTCAAAATTGATTCGTGACAGAATTTCCCTGGTTTTAGCGGCATGTGTTTTAACAATTGAATATTCTTCAGGACTAAGCAGGCCCTCTTTTTTAAGAATTGCGTCCGGAACCCCGATTTTTCCGTAATCGTGCAGCAGAGCCGCTACTCGGATCGTCTCACATTCATCGGAAGAAAGGTTCAGTTCCTTACAGATCCCCACAGAATACTCGGTGACCATTTCAGAATGGCCGGCAGTCAGTGAATCCCGGGCGTCAATACTGGCTGCCAAAACCTGCAGAACCGAATTAAACTGTCGCACCTTGGATTCGATCAGATCCGCATTCCGCAGACTAATTCCTATTACTGAAGCAACGCCGATCAGTCGGCTTATATCGCTCTGCACCAGCGGTCTTTTTGTATTCACGTTGTCTACTGCAATAAGCCCGATAGACTTTTCTTCACAGACGATAGGACAGCAGATAAACGACTTTGTGCCGACTTTTTTTACAAACTCCAGACTATGCGGTGACAGGCTTTCTTCAATCTCATTTAAGTCATTGATCAAAAAAGATTTTTGCTCCCTGAAAGAAAGGGCAAATATTCCTTTTGATTCAGGCCGATCGAGATTGAACGAAGCGGATTCTATCAAGCTGTGCTGCTCAGCGGAATATCCGTAACCGGCCTTCAGAACAAGCTTGCTTCTTTCAGAATTTGCAAGAAAAATAAGACCTCGATCATAATCAAGCCTTTTCTTCATGATCAAGCTTACATTTGAAAGGATTTCCTCCCGGTCAGTATAACTTCCCAAAACCTGGCCGATCTCATTTGTCATTAGTGCGTTATTGTAGTTACTATTGATCTGTTCGATTAGATTGTCAGTCGACTCCTTGGTGTTTTCAAGACTTGCTTTCAACTCCCTATTTTCACACACTACAACTGCCAATGCCAATATGCAGACCATTGGTAAAAATATATGAATAAGCTTTTCTAATAACTCAAAGTGATTTGTTATCACCAGGTAAGCCGTGGTCATTGCAAAAATCAGGGTGACACAATATCCAAACCTTTTTAAATACATCGAAAAGGCTTTTTCCCAGACAATTACATAACGACAAACATTGCCACCTTTGAAAACACATTCCGGATGTTGAATGCGGGGAAGTTTGAAATTAAATATCATGACCATAGCTTCAAAAAAGCCGATCCTGTTCTCGCACTGGAAAAATTTTTCATTACCTCCTTCCTGTGGCGTAACAACTATTTCAACTTTGTTCGAGGATATTTTCTTAGATACGTATTTTGAGGACTTCGTGAAATTAGATGTGTATTTGTTTATTATTTCGAACGCGCTGGAAGGACCTATCAAACCTAGAACGTATTGTCTCATTACCCCCAATGCCTCCGGTGAGGCAGCAAATCGTCCCGCTTCTCTAGCAATTTCCTTATTTCCAGTCATATAAACAAGATTTTCATAAAACAGATCAATCTGAGACTGAGTGAACCAGTGCCCCTGATCGGCCACCTGATAGTCCTTCATATCAGCGCACCTGAGCAGTTCTCCGATATCCACATGACTATACTTGCTTTTTATTAGCCTGATATAGGTATCTATTATCCTGCTATTGTAGAGCGGGGTTTCCATTAATTTGACAATCCAGTTACTAGGTTCTTCTGCATCGCACTAAATATATCAGCACAATATTTGAAATACTTATCGGTATAATCAAGATTCAAAATCCAGAGAGTGTATATTTTTTCATAGGCAATTGCATTTGCATCTGCATATGAAACTGGGTACATCAATACGGGCATTTCACCATGTTCATATACCTTTGAGATATTTAACAGTGCTAAATCCAAAATGTAACTTGGTGCATAATCATCGATTATTATAACCGTAGTACAGTTCGTCAAATTGGTCATATTGAAACCAATATCCGTGACATTTACAATAAATATGGCTTTTAGCTCACGTTCTTCATACAGGGAAAATACTTGCTTCTCTTTCTTCAATCCCAATCGTTTATATTCTTCTGCTAATCCATCTGTTGCCTGCACTCCTGCCTGAAGGTCTAATGCATCAATCAGCAGCCCACCCGAAGCATGGTCATAAAAGCCATTTAATTCGCATAAGTCATTTGGCATAGCTTCCTTCAACACCCATGACTCAGGCATATTACAATCGCAATCGGCCTTCTTTTGAAAGTGATAATAAGCAAAGTTATCGAGAGAACAACCTGGCTTATCGTTAAGTTGCCGGGCAAATCCTCCAAAAAATCGGTTCGGAAATTTGTTGTCAGGGCGATAATAACACATGACATAATTCAGATGGGCAGACTGGAGATGGTGAAGATCATTAATATAACAACTGATCTGCTTAAGCACCATGATACCGGCTTTCATAGACTCGGTCTTACTTGCTGCGTGATGATGGATTAACCATGAGTTCTCATAGACACGTACCATCGACATATGCCCTAGAATAGTTCCCTTTTCCAGATGAATAAAGTGCCGGGCTACAGATGGGTTATGGTTATAGAGCAGATCATATATCCTCTTGACCTCCAGTTTGTTGGTCTGAAAAAATGCATACTTTTCAGGGTAAATGAAACCGGTTTCGAAAAAGAAGTTCCAAAGCGCATCCATATCCACACTTGTGCATATATGCGAGTTTTTGTTGTCCACTCGCTGCAACAGAGACACCAGCAAGACATGATCTTCCATAGCCATATCAATAATAGCCAAGCCACACTTTACCAAACCATCCTTTTCATCGCTAATGCTAGTGTTGCGATAAACAACCTGAGCTCTGCACTTGATTTTAAAACGTTGCGCAAAGCTCAATTGAATTTCAGGTATGACCAGGCCTGCAAACAGCATTGAGTTCGCAGCGCTTTCTTCCACCGAAAAACCGGAACCCGAAAGATCAATTGTTTTAAGATTGGAAGTCTTGCCGGTAAAAGGATGAACAAAAATCGCATTTGGAGCAGGAATCAATGCATAGCGAGTGCTACGGAACTGCTTCGGTTTGTAACGCTGAATTCTGTCATTGACAGGAGACAGCACGAATATTCCACTTGCCTGGCTCAAGGTTTGCCGGATTATCCTGCACTCGCCTGAATACAGAAATTCATGATCAGCATGGAGTTGTAGATTGACTTGGGAGATGGAATTAATCCATTGGAATGCATGTGCCGTAGGAGCTGTTACCTGCACACGAAATGAAATCGGACTGCAATCAAGTAATGTACCCCTAAAGATTGCACTACTTTGAGTAAATTGTGCCTGAATCCCTTCACAGGATTGACGCTTTGTTTTCCTGGAATAAGACTCTCTACATGTCTCCGGCAGAAGAAAACTAATTCCCTTTTCGTCGAAGTTGATCAACTCCGGATCAACCAGAAGACATTTTTTACCATCAGTGACGAAGAGATTCTGAAAGGTGTGTGATTTTAGAATCCAGGGATCGGTGATCTCGCTCCATACACAATCCAATCGTTCACCAGCGCAGGGAAGAGGTTTTGCCGATATGGACAGGAGGCTGCCGTATTTTTTATGAACCAGGTTAACCAGAATGGTTCGGTCTTGAAAATTAAGGAAGTTGAGTTTGTTGACAAGAAAGCGCTTGGATATACTCTTGGGTTTTTCCGGTTTGTTGACGTGGGCTTCTGTGACTTCGGAGACTTCGGTGACTCCTGTGATTTTGCGGCGTGGTATGATGTACAGTTTTTCCATTTTCTACCCTCAGCATTACTGGAGTTAAGAAGAAATGGTTACCGTTTTGTTGCACTTAAGCTTTCAGACTACAAACCGGCAAACCAGTTCCGCCATGTGGAATTTTCTATATATTCGATTGACGCTTCCATGCCTTTTCCTGCTTTATAATCTTTGACCATTTAGCATACTTATCGTGGAGCTACAAGCTAATTAAGATTTCAAATACAGTTAAACTGTATCTTCACAAAGATTTAACATTACTCCACAAATTCCTGTTATCAGTCAACAGACAGATTTGCATAGCGCCCGCCTTATATGGTACACAATATTCATCATGAAAAAACTAAATCCACCGCAGCAACGTGCTGTCAATACAACTGAAGGAGCCCTGCTGATACTGGCCGGAGCCGGGTCAGGCAAGACACAGGTCATCACGACCCGTATCGTGCATCTGCTGAAAGACAAGCGTGTTCCGGCCGAAAACATCCTGGCGGTGACCTTCACTAACAAGGCCGCCAAAGAGATGAACGAACGGGTAAATTCCATGGCCGGGGCACTTGCCAAAAAAATTGTGATATCCACCTTTCATTCTCTTGGCGTGCGTATTCTTCGGCGCGACATTCGAGCGCTCGGCTTCAAACCCAACTTTTCGATCTATTCCAGCTCTGATCAGGCCGGCGTGATCCGGCAGGCGGTGCGTGAACGCGACATCGACCCGAAGAAAACAGATCCCGATCAGATCCTGTGGAAGATCTCCGGCCTTAAGAATCGCCTTATCGGCCCGAAGGAGTTTACTCCGGACAGCAGCAGCCCACTGGAAATTGCCGTTGCCGCCGTCTATCCACGTTATCAGGAGCTGCTGAAGGGTTTCAATGCAATCGACTTCGACGACATCATCATGCTCTCCGTCGGTTTGCTGAAGACCCCCGCCATCCTGAGCTACTGGCAGGAGCGCTTCCGCTACATCATGGTGGACGAATACCAGGACACCAACGCCTCGCAGTACCTTATGATATCGCTGCTGGCCAAAAAACACGGCAACATCTGTGTTGTGGGGGACGACGACCAGTCCATCTACGGCTGGCGCGGAGCAGAGGTGGAGAACATTCTCAACTTCGCTAAGGATTATCCCGGCTGCGTTACGATCAAGCTGGAGCAGAACTACCGCTCCACCGGCGCGATTCTGGATGCCGCCAACAGCGTCATAAAAAACAATCTGCTTCGCACGGACAAGGCACTCTGGACTGCCAGCGGCACGGGACGGGTTATCGACCTGCTGGTGGCGGACAGCGAGGACGATGAAGCGGCCAAGGTGGTCGAGGCGATGATGCTGGAACAGTATCGCGACAAGCTGCTCTGGTCAGACCTGGCAATCCTGTACCGTTCCAATGCGCAAAGCCGGGCGTTTGAAGAGAAACTGCGCATGGAACGCATCCCCTATGTTGTGATAGGTGGACAGCAGTTCTATGAGCGTAAGGAGGTCAAGGACGCCATCGCATACCTGAAGGTGATTGATAATCCCAGTGACGAGGCTTCCCTGCTGCGTATCATTAATTTCCCGCGCCGGGGAATCGGCGACACAACATTGATAAAACTGAATCAATGGTCGATGGAGCATGACGTACCCCTCTTTGAAACCCTGGGCCGGGTGACCGAAATTGATGAAATTTCAACCTCATGTAAAAAGACGGTACTGGCATTTCACAACATGATGAAGGATGTCATGGGCCGTTTCACCTCGTACAACATGGGGGAGCAGGTCAACAAACTATTCAACCATCTGCGGATTGAGGACGAGCTGTATCGAACCCTGAACGATGCCGCCCAGGCCAGAAAAAGGATCGAGAACATCGAACAGGTTGTCAACTCGCTGGCCGCCTTCGAAGAAAAGAACCCGCGCGGCACCCTTTCGGCTTTTCTTGAACGCATATCGCTGATGGACGAGGACAAGCCCAAAGAAGACGGCAAGGAACATGGCCTGAATGCTGTTACACTGATGTCGCTGCACTCCAGCAAGGGGCTGGAATTCAGCCATGTCTGGCTGGTGGGGATGGAAGAGGAACTGCTGCCTCACAAGCGATCGATTGAGGAGGATCCTACCGTTGCAGAGGAGCGTCGCCTTTGCTACGTCGGCATTACAAGAGCCAGAAAATTCCTGACCATCTCCCGCTGCCTGACCCGACGTAAATACGGTGCTATCGAAGAGCGCAAACCGAGTCGTTTTCTGGCCGAGATACCGGAACACCTGTTGAGCATTGATTCAAGTGATACTGCCGATAGCAGCGCTGAACCAGTGAATATGGCTGAAGATTTTTTCGCAAGAATGCTGGGAGAAGGAGTTTGACATGACGACACCGATTCTGGACACAGCCGCCTACATTGCCGACCTGAAAGCCATAGACAAAACAACCCTCCCGGCGGACGGCGGTCAACGCTTCAACCGTCTGATCTTCGCCCGCAGCCCCTATCTGCTTCAGCACGCCGAAAACCCTGTGGATTGGTTCGAATGGGGCCAGGAAGCCTTTGACAAAGCCCGTACGGATAGCATGCCGATCCTGCTCTCAATCGGCTACGCCACCTGCCACTGGTGTCACGTCATGGCTCACGAATCATTCGAGGACAGCGAGGTGGCCGCACTGCTGAACCGCCATTTCGTCTGCATCAAGGTCGACCGCGAGGAACGCCCCGATATTGACGACTTTTACATGACTGTCTCACAACTGATGACCGGCAGCGGCGGATGGCCGCTGAACGTCTTCATGACAGCCGACCGGCACCCGTTCATGGCCATTACCTATCTTCCCAAACGCGGACGAGGCGGCATGAGCGGCCTGCTGGAACTGCTGGCCAACATAGCCACCCTCTGGCGGCAGCGACCGGACATGATCGAAAAGAACTGCCGTGGAATCATGGAGGAACTCGGCAATATCCGACGGACTGGTCATAACAATAATTCAATCGATATTGCAGCAAGTTCCAGCAAAGCTTTAAAGCAGCTAGAGAACATCTATGACCCGAAATACGGTGGATTCGGCAATGCTCCCAAATTTCCTATGCCGATCTATCTGGGGTGGCTGATAAGACAGGGACAATCTCGCCCTCACCCCGACCCTCTCCCGGAGGACGTGGGAGCTCTCCAGATGGCGCTCCACACGCTGCGCCAAATGAGAAACGGCGGCATCTGGGACCAACTGGCCGGCGGCCTGCACCGCTATTCAGTTGATCAACACTGGCTGGCGCCCCACTTCGAAAAGATGCTCTACGATCAGGCCATGCTGGCGTTGGTGGCAATCAATGCATTCCAGGCCACATCTGATCTTTTTTTCAGCAGCATGGCGGATGACATATTCAATTTTGCAGGGCAGGAACTCGGCTCTCCGGAAGGCGCTTTCTGCTCGGCACTGGATGCCGATTCGGAGGGAGTTGAGGGCAAATTCTACGTCTGGGACAAAGAGGAAATCGACGAATGCCTCGGCACTGACAGCGTTTTGTTCTGTAATTACTTTGATGTCTCCGATGAAGGAAACTTTGAAAACAGCAACATCCTCAATATCCCGCTGAACCTTCATGACTTCTGTATCAAATACGGTCTCGAAGCAGAAGAAACCGCCGCACGACTGGAAAGCTGCCGTATACTTATGCTGCAGCGACGTGCCGGACGCATCCGTCCCCTGCGTGACGATAAAATCATCACCTCCTGGAATGGTCTCATGATCGCCGCTCTGGCAAAGGGCGGCATAGTCTCCGAAAAACCTGAATATATTGATCAAGCATCAACTGCAGCGCGTTTCATCCTGTCAACACTGCGGCGCAGCGACGGAAGACTGCTGCGCTGTGCCCTGAACGGACCTTCGGAAACCCCGGCCTTCCTTGAGGACTACGCCTTTCTGGCATTAGGCCTGTTGGAACTGTACGAAGCGACCCTTGAAACGGCCTGGCTGGATCAGGCCTCAATGTTGGCAGAGGAGCTGCTTAATCTCTTCCGGGATCCGGATTCGGGTGATTTCACGCTGACCGGCCATGACGCCGAACAGATGCCGATCCGTGTGTCCTCCGACCATGACGGTGTAACACCTTCGGCCCTTGCCGTTTCCGCCGGAGTGCTGCTGCGCCTGGCCTGGATCTGTGAGCGGCCGGAACTGGCAGATCAGGCACGAAATGCACTGACAGGAGTAACTGCAGAGATAGAGCGCAGCCCTTTGGGGCATCTGGGCGCCATGCAGGTTCTGACAGATATTGACACAGACCCGGTCATCGCCACTCTGTCCGGCCCGCAGGGAAGTCCGGAGCTGGCGCCCCTGTTACACGAACTCAAGCAGCGCATGATTCCAAGGCTTGCCATCCGGCGCGGTCTCACTACAGAACCGGCAGGGGTTTCAATCTGCGCCAATCAAACCTGCTATCCCGTAGTATCTACGTCGTCAGCACTGCAAGTCCTTTTGAAGCAGACCGGATTGGTGACTACATACGAAGCAGTTTCCTGAGATATGCTCAATCTCTTGGCGGTGAGAATATTTACCATCGATCCGAATTTACGCTAAGACAACGTTATTCCTGATGAATAACGCTACTGGCTTTTAGGCACGCGATATGTAGTACCAAAGTTGCAATCAAAGCCGGTGCGGTGTACATACAAATCTTCCTAAAGGTAGTTACTTATGATGTTTACAAGAATAGCAGTGATTATCCTTCTGCTTCTGTCTTCCGCGTCTGCCCATGCCGAAAGCATCAACATTGCCGCAGCTGCAGACCTGAAATTCGCCTTGGACGAAATCATCTCCGGCTTCAACAGGGAACACACCGGCGATCAAATACAGGCGACCTATGGTTCTTCCGGCAGATTCCATACCCAGATCCGTCAGGGTGCTCCCTACGACATGTTTTTCTCGGCAGACATCGCTTATCCGCGCGAACTTGCCAAATCCGGGCTGGCAGCCTCCGAGGTCAAACCCTACGGCCTTGGAAGGATCGTACTGTGGAGCAGCAGCATGAACGCTGCCCGTATGACCCTGGCCAGCCTCAACGATCCGATGATAAAGAGGATTGCCATTGCCAACCCCAAACATGCCCCCTACGGAAAAAGAGCCGAAGAAGCGCTGCGTGCAGCCGCTCTGTGGGAAAAGCTGCAGCCGAAAATGGTCTTCGGTGAAAACATATCCCAGACCGCCCAGTACGTGCAGAGCGGAAATGCACAGATCGGCATTATTGCCCTTTCGCTGGCACTTGGTCCTGAATTGGCAAAAACAGGTGGCTACTTCCTGATTCCTGAAAATCTTCACGCCCCTCTGGAACAGGGCTATATAATCACCAGGCGGGGCGCCGACAAGCCGCTCGTCAAAAAGTTCGCACAATATATTGAGTCTAAAAAGGCGCGTTCCGTAATGGCCAGATACGGCTTTAAACAGCCGGACGATCAATCCGGCAAATAGAAGGAGAATTGATTCGTGCTTTTAACCGATAGCGATCTCCAGGCTCTGTTCCTGACCGTAAAACTTGCAGCAATTGTTACGATTATCCTGCTGGTGGTCGGAACTCCCGTCGCCTGGTGGCTGGCCCGCACCAAAGCCTGGTGGAAAGGCCCAATAGGTGCGGTAGTGGCTCTTCCGCTGGTACTTCCGCCATCAGTGCTTGGATTTTACCTGTTGCTGGCCATGGGACCCAACGGGCCTGTAGGGAAACTGACCCAGGCCATGAATCTGGGCACGCTGCCATTCACGTTCTGGGGACTTGTGGTTGGTTCGGTTTTTTACTCGCTCCCCTTCATGGTACAGCCGCTGCAAAATGCCTTTGAGGCCATCGGGGAGCGTCCCCTGGAAGTTGCCGCCACACTTGGCGCTTCGCGACTGGATGCCTTCTTCACCGTTGCGCTGCCACTGGCGCGGCCGGGCTTCCTGATCGCTTCCATACTGACCTTTGCCCATACCGTCGGTGAATTCGGCGTGGTTTTGATGATAGGCGGCAATATTCCAGGTGTGTCCCGTGTGGCCTCGGTGCAGATCTACGACCATGTGGAGGCGATGGAGTACGCCAGTGCCCACCATATGGCGGCAGTAATGCTGATTTTTTCATTCCTTGTGCTGCTGGTGCTCCATGTATGGCGCCCAGGCACCCGGAATATGTTCGGGGGAAACTAAAGTGCTTCTTTCCATGAAGGTACAAAAGCGCTTCGCCGCATTCAGCCTGTCCGTCGACTTTACCGTCAGTGGAGACAGGGTCGGCATCTTCGGCATTTCCGGCAGCGGCAAATCGACACTGGTCAGCCTGCTGGCCGGTCTGCAGCATCCTGATCAGGGTGAAATTTTTCTGGACGACGAATGTCTTTTCAGCAGCGTAAAACATATCAACCTGCGCCCCGAACAGCGCCGCATCGCAATGGTGTTCCAGCAGCATTGCCTTTTTCCGCATCTAAACGTACAGAAAAACCTGTTGTACGGTTTCAACCGCTGTCCGGCAGAGCGCCGTACAATAGACTTCGGCACCCTGACCAGAGTTCTGGAAATTGAAAATCTTCTGGAGCGCGACGTTGCAAACCTGTCGGGCGGCGAAAAGCAGCGCGTCGCCCTGGGGCGCGCCATACTGGCCAATCCCCGACTGCTGCTGATGGACGAACCGCTTTCAGCACTGGACGACACCCTGCGCTTTCAGATCATACCCTACCTGAAAAGTGTCAGCGAACACTTCGGCATCCCCTACCTATTCATCTCCCACTCACTGGTAGAGATGCGTCTTATGACCGACAGCGCCCTGCTGATGGAAAAGGGCCTCATTGTCGAACAGACTACCAGTGAACAGCTGGCACGCATCCGCATGGGTCAGAGCTCGGTCGGTTATATCAATCTGCTGGAGTTAAGCGACATGGTTGAACGGGACGGAATGTGCGCCTACCGTTGGAAAGGTGGTGAAATGCTTCTTTCTGCAGGCAATCGTGAAACCGCAAGCGGATTGTTCGAACTTTCTTCCAAGGACATCATCCTATTCAAGAAGCACCCCGAGGCTGTCAGCGCGCGTAATTTGCTGGAATGCAGAGTTTCTTCACTTTTTGAAAGCGGCCGGAAACTTGGAGTTGAACTTGAATGTGGCAACGGGAGACTTATCGCCGAGATTGTACCCGAAGCAGCACGCGAACTTGGTATAAAAGAGGGGGTTGTCATCCATGCCGCTTTCAAGGCATCTGCTTTCAGAAGGCTTTCCAACTCCAAAGGTGACGCAAACATTAGCGAATGACATTTGCTGGCTGAAAATAAAGTACGTTGTGATATATTGTGCGCCGAATTGAGTAAAATTGCCTGAAACAGATTGGACTACTGAGGCCATGCCACCTGTGATTCATTACATCCATCGATACTCACTCCTGGCGGCGTTATTAATTACCGTACTCCCCCGCCCGGTCGCTGCGGTGCATTGGCAGGCGCTGGCAGAAACTTCACGTTATCAGGTGGCTCTGGACGAAGATTCTGTTCGCTTAACGGCGCTGGGCAGACTGGCGGTCTGGATGCGTTTTTTTCCAAGGGGTGAGGCACAGAGAAGAGCAGCTGCGGCGGAATATGGGGAAAAAAACTACCGTTCCCATCTGGAATACTACGAACTTGACTGCAGCGAAAAAAGTGCAGTTCTGGTTCTGATCGATATTTTCGGCACATCCAAGGCACGCCTGAAGAGGATGAAAGGCAGTAGTCAACCCGACTCCATTATTCCGGGATCGGCACTTGACAAAGCCGCAGAACGTATCTGTCCGATCATGGATGAAGAAATTCAGGAAGATGAGCCTGAAGCGCCGGATCATGAGGTGGATAAATCAGATGAAGATCCGGCGGACGGGCAGCTGAGTTTCGAAATTCAACAAAACATACAAGAGTTGAAAAAAAGAGCCCAAACCGAACCAAACAGCCTTGATGCCTGGCGTTCACTGGGAAACGCCTGTTTTGATGCTGACCTTCACGACCAGGCCATAGAAGCCTACAACCGTGCCCTGGCGCTCAGTCCGAATGATACCGATATCCTCAATGACCAGGGAGCCATGTACCGTCAAAAAGGGGAATTCCGGAAAGCATTGTCTAACTTTGAAAGAGCTTTCATGATCGATCCCGGCAACCTTGAAAGTCTCTACAACAGCGGATATGTACTGGCTTTTGACCTGAACGACATCCCAAGGGCCCTGACAGTGTGGCGCCGCTACCTGGAACTGGATAAAAGCAGTGAATCTGCCCGGCAGGTGATGAGTTTTGTGGAACGCTACCAGAAAAATCAGAAACAGCCGTTTAATGATGATAACAGGTGATTTTCCCCTGTCATCCCAATTCCGGATGCTTCCCTTCTTTTTTGAGCTCTCCAAGGCGCTTGTTTAACGTCTGTCTGGTTATTCCCAGAAGCGCGGCTGCCGCCCCCTGATTTCCCTTTACCTCCTTCATGGCTTCAACAATAAGATAATTCTCCATCCGGAGGATGCTTGGAAATCCGCCAAAGATCAATCTGACCTTTTCAAAATCCGGTTCCAGATCAGACTCTATATGATTATTGCCAGAATTCTCGACTCCCTGTAAAACCGTGCTGAAGCCATCAATAGCAAGTGTCCCGGCCGTGTGGCGAACTACGGCATCAAAAACGATCGCCTCCAGCTCTCTGATATTGCCTGGAAATGAATAAGTTTTCAGTTGTGCTGCCAGCTTCGGACTGACTTTCAGTGGTTCTCTCCCCAATGAAACACAAGCTTTGGCAATGAAATGTTCGATCAGCAGCGGTATATCGTCAGGGCGTTCACGGAGAGGCGGTATTTCGACCTGATGTGTACATAGTCGGTAGAACAGATCGTGACGGAAAGCACCGGAAGCCATCAGATTTTTAAGCGGCTTGTTGGTAGCCAGTACGACCCGGGCCGTACTTTTACGGGTTGTGTCGGAACCAACCGGATAATATTCCTGTTCCTGCAGTAACCTGAGCAGTTTGATCTGGGACAGATCGCTAAGATCGCCAATTTCATCCAGGAATATGGTTCCGCCGGCAGCACGGGCCAGCAATCCGTCACGTGCCTGGTCGGCTCCGGTGAACGCTCCCCGCTTGTGACCGAAAAGCGTATCAGAAAACATGTTATCATCAAGACCGGCCACGTTAACGGCTACAAACTGCCCCTTGCAGCTGCAGACGTTATGAATGGCCTTTGCCAGCATATCCTTGCCGACACCGGTTTCACCGGTTATGAGCACCGGCAGCTGCGACGGAGCAATGACCTCGACATACTGGAATATGGAGCGCATCCGCTTATCGCTGGTGATAATGGCACTGAAGGCATCCGGATACTTGAGCCGGTCGGTCAATAGATAATCTTTGAGGGATGACATCTCGCGGGAAATTGTGCTGGCTTGCAGCGCTTTCGTAACAGCGGCTTCAAGCCGGTTCGATTCAACCGGTTTTACAAGGTAATCAAAAGCACCGGCCCGCATGCATTCAACCGCGGATTGAGTCTCATCCAGAGCGGTCATTATAATCACTGATATATGCGGATAGTTTGCAATTATCTGCGGCAGCAGTTCCTGGCCGGATATTTGCGGCATATACAAATCGAGGACTATAACAGAAACCGGTTCAGCAGCAAGAATCGGCATGACATCCCGACTCTCCAGAGCAGTCAGAACCCTGCTGAAACCTCTCCCCTGAAGCATAAGGCTGCTCGCCTTCAGAATAGCGGGTTCATCGTCAACAAGAAGGATGGTGCGGTTAAATTCATTCAGCATGCGTATGCGCCTCATTAATATTTGTATTATTGACTGGAATGCAAACAACAAATGTTGTCCCGGATGGTGAAGAGCTGAAAGTCAAGGTTCCATTGTGATCGTTAATAATGGACTGGGAAATAGATAGTCCAAGTCCTGTACCGCCTTTGTCTAGTCTTGTCGTAAAAAACGGATCCAGAATCCTTGCCGAAATATTATCTGGAATTCCGCAACCCTGATCGGCCACTTCAATGCAGACCATTTCTGTCTGGGCATCATAACGGGAAACAACCCTCACCTTTCGGCCTGGTTCCGGAAGCGATTGAAGCGCATTCAGAATCAGGTTTATCAATACCTGTTCTATCTGCTGGAAATTGCCGCAGATCCGGGGCACTGATGGATCGGTTTCAACGCTGAAATCATGTGTGTGACGCCTGATCTGATGGCTGATTATCGTAGTTGCCTGTTGAATAACTTCATTAATATCCAGATCATCACGCATTCCTTTTCTACCTTCACGGGCAAAGTTCTTGAGGCCGTTGACTATATCCCGGATCCTTCTCGAGCCTTCAGTAATATTTTCAAGCAGCTCCGGAATTTCATTCTGCATGACGGAAAAAGAAACTCCTCCCATTTCATAATCTCCATGCAATTTCTGATGTTCTATCAGAATTGGTCGTGCATCCACCCACGCCTTGGTCAGAAGTTCTGAACTGATCAGTATAAAGTTATTTGGATTGTTAATCTCGTGTGCCATTCCGGCGACAAGAACGCCCAATGAGGTCATCTTATTCGCCTGAATCAGTTTTGCTTCAATGGCGCGATTTTCCTCTTCAGCCCGAACCCGGCTGCTGATATCCCTGATAGTGCAGAGCAGTACCTGCTGGTCGGCCAGATCGATTTTGCGGCAGCGGACAGAAACATACATTTCACTCCCATCCTTGCGGCGGGCATGCAGTATATCAATCCAATAACCCACATCGTTATCCGCTTCCGAGGTCTGTTCGTAAATTATGCGGCACTCCTCGGGAGAAAAAAGAAAATCTGGTGGGCGGCCAAGCAGTTCACTCCTTTCGTATTTGAACAACTTAAGGGCAACCTGATTGAAATCGATAACGGTTGTACAGGTAAGGTTAAACAGGAATATAGCGTCCGCACTCTGCTCGAATATCTGTCGAAATCGAGCTTCGCTTTCTGTGATTGCCTTCTGGGACTTTACGCGTTCAGTGACGTCCCGATAGCACGAAACCCTCCCCGTTATCTGACCATTAACGTTCTGGGGGGTGCAGACCCGCTCTATTACCCGCCCGTCCTTAAGATTCAGCACATCATGATACACAGAACCCGGGCAGTCGTATATGTGACAGACATGACCGTCAAATTCCTCCGGATCAAGCAGTTGGCTGCGAATGGAATCGTTGATGCAGTTCACGGAATCTTTTTCAACAATGGCTGCCGGTATCCCCCACATTTCGCAGTATTGGCGGTTGTAAATCGAAATATGCCGATCCATGTCAAATACGACTATGCCGTCCGTGGTGGACTCAATTGTTGACTCCATAAGCGACAAAAGCCGGCTCCTCTCAAAATCAGCCTGCTTCTGTAGATCGGCATACTGCTTTAGCGGGCGTGCAATAGTTAACCAGAGTATCGGCCCGCAAACGACGACAAGCATAAAACTTTCAAGCAGATGGTGCAGCTTGGACTGGGCGGGGCCAAAAAGAGCACACAGCTCATTAACCAATTCCACCATAAAGATAACCAGCAGAACGCGAAACAGAATTTTGCCGGTAGTCAGCACTTTGTCATTACTAATCCAGACCATTTTATCTCTCCACTAACGGGTAACAGTCTGCGTCTGGTAAAAAAATGATTGTAAAAAAAATTGACAAAAAGGCAACAGAATTCATTTTTGCACGAAAAGGTTTATTATTGGGGCGAATATGTGGTAGGGTTTAGAAAACTTTGAGCGCCCGTAGCTCAGCTGGATAGAGTCCCTGGCTTCGAACCAGGTTGTCGGCCGTTCGAATCGGTCCGGGCGCGCCAATAAAAACAAGAGCTTACGGTTTATTACGTAGGCTCTTTTTGTATAAAAAATGAATCTTGTTGCCGTTTTGTTGCCGTTATTCTCAACGGTTGACCTTTCCAATCTTCAAGAATATTTCACCCCCCCATAAACTCCAACACCTCAATGGCGAGACTTGCACAGTTACCGCAGTAGGGCAAGCTCTATATTCGATAGGACATGAACTCTAGTTATGTCGTTACGAATATATTTTGACATTATGTCTTTCAGGGTATACTTTTGTTCAGGAAGAACGCTATTCCCGAGTTGAAGCAGGAGCCAGAAATGATCCAGAAAATCAGCTCTCCAGAAACTCTTGGCCAGGCATTGCGGGCCGAACGCAAGCACAAGGGGATGTCGCAGAAAGCTGTCGGGCATTCCGTAGGCATGGAACAGCACACTATTTCCAAAATTGAAAAAGGAAACCCAGGAACTGAATTGAACACGCTTTTTCGACTCCTCGCCGCTCTTGACCTTGAACTGAATATTCAACATCGTCAGAAACCTGCCATAGAAAGCACGGGAGATAACTGGTAAATGGCCCGGCCAAAGATTACAGCTGACCTTCACCTGTTTATGAACGGTCAAAACGTGGGATGTCTGACTCGAACCGCAGTCGGACAGTTACGTTTTGAGTATGGAGATGAATGGCTGCATTCTGAATTGAGACGACCGTTATCACTCTCCATGCCGCTCAGCCAAAAGGTTTACATCGGTGATGTGGTTGAAAACTTCTTTGATAACCTGCTACCGGACAGCCAACCGATACGCAGCAGGATTCAGGCTCGATTTGGGGCAAAGAGCAATCGCTGTTTTGATCTTCTCTGGCATGTTGGGCGGGATTGCGTCGGGGCGCTGCAACTTCTCACGGAAGATGCAGCCGTCATAGATGTGCGTCGGATTGACGCCGAGGAACTCACAGATTCACAAATAGCCGGGGTGTTACGCAACTATGCCACCATGCCGCTCGGTATGAAAGACGATGATGATTTCCGCATCTCAATTGCCGGCGCACAGGAAAAGACGGCCCTGCTTCGACTGAATGACCGGTGGCACCGTCCCCTGGGTGTCACCCCAACCAGTCACATATTCAAACTCCCCATCGGCAAGATCGCACACAGCGGTATGGATCTCACCGACAGCGTGGAAAACGAATGGATGTGCCATCTGATCCTCAAGGCTTACGGCATTCCGGTTGCCAATGCGAAGATAGCAACGTTCGAGGATCTGAAGGTTCTGGTAGTAGAGAGATTTGATCGCAGGTGGGCCGATGACCGTTCCTGGTTGATCCGTTTGCCGCAAGAAGATATGTGTCAGGCGCTGAACATATCACCGGCCTTGAAATATGAAAGCGATGGCGGTCCGGGTGTTGAGCGTATAATGACCCTGCTTCTAGGATCGACCAATGCCCTGGCGGATCGGAGTTTGTTTCTCAAGACCCAGGTGCTGTTCTGGTTGCTCGGCGCCATTGATGGTCATGCAAAGAACTTCAGCATCTTCCTGCTGCCAGGCGGCAGCTTTCAGCTTGCCCCTATCTACGACGTCATGTCTGCGTACCCCCTCGTAGCAAAAAGACAGGTTGAATCACAGAAAATGAAGATGGCAATGGCTGTCAGGGGAAAAAGTACCCACTACCAGTGGGAAAAAATACTTCTCAGGCATTGGCTGTCTACGGCACGTGTCTGCGGGTTTCCGATGGATGAGATGGAGTCCATTATCAAGGAGTTGCTTGAGAAGATGGATTTTGTTATTGAGAATGTGAAAGGAATGTTGCCGGCAACATTCCCTGAAGAAGTTGCTCAGCCCATATTCGACGGAATGAAAGGCGCTCGGGATCGTCTGAAACCCGCCAACTGAATAACGGAAGAATGATTGCCCCCCTTCCCCTCCCCTGAGTCGAGTGAGGGCAATAATGAAAGAGAAAACTACCTGTAGTTGATTGGAGCGAAAATGACCAAGGCTGACATCGTTGAAAAAATCGCTGAAAAGTGCGGCATCACAAAAAAAGAATCCATAGAAATGGTGGAATCGGTCTTCAGCATACTGAAATCAACTCTCGAAGACGGCGAAGATATAAAAATATCAGGGTTCGGTAAATTCGAGGTAAAAAAGAAACATGCACGCAAGGGGAGGAATCCTCAAACTGGGGAAACTATCACTATCGAAGCTCGAAGTGTACTCACGTTTAAGCCGAGCATAATCCTGAAAAATGCTGTTCAGGCTCAATAGTTCACATATATTCAGATTTTCGATTTAAATAGTCGTTTGATCAAATTTCTTCCTGCAATACTACTGGCCGCTTATTTCAGATAGCGGCCAGTAGTATATTTTCGTATAAATTGGATCAGTTATTTCATCATACCACTACTCATAGGAGTCATTGGGGTTCCGGTATTACTCCAAAAGCTGCTATGACTGGTCATGTTGCGAAACATCCCTGAGTAGTTAGAAAATCCTCCGCCCATCGGCATAGCTCCCAGTTGGGCCTGCATCTGGCTCATCATGCCAGTCATGAACGTGCTGTTCATGCCCTGGTTATTGCTTACGTTCGCTGCAATTGCTGACATGTTGCCGTTGATAGTTGCCATCATTCCACGGTATCGATTCGAATTCACACTACTACCATTCATGACCAATGCTGCCTGTCCAGCCATAAGCCCGGCCATCTGCTGAGCGGTGGTATGCATGGTCTGGTATTGGGCCATATTCACTCCCGACTGGGATCCGGCCATATAATCCGCCATCATGTCAATGCCGGCCGGCAGGTTCATCTGGTTTCGGAGTTGCGTCATTGCGTCGGTCAAGGTCATGGTCGGGTTGGCGGCCATCTTTTCCCTGATGAGGGTTGACATGGGGCTGATAAAGTTGCTGCTGACCGTGCCGGACATGGTTGCAGCCGGCATGCTGAGCATATAGCTGTTCGGAACCGTCTGATTGGTGTCCTTGTCAATGGTCTGCCCTTTGATCGCCATTGCGATAATCGGGTATTTGCCCATGTCTGCAGGATCGACATTCAGTGTATAGGCGCCATTTGCATCGGTCGTGGTTGATGGTTCACCCACGTCCATCTGGTAGTTACCATTTTTGTCGAGGAAAACGGTTGCGCCGACCAGGTATCCATCGGCAACCTTGCCGGAGACTGCGGTCGTTGATGCCTGAGTGCTGCTGCCACCACCGCCGCAGCCTGCGATGAGGCCAACGGTTACTGCTGCTGCGATTGTAACGAGATATTTTTTCATAATTGATTCTCCATTTGTGTCTGGGTGCTTAGAAATCGAAATATACCGATAATCCGGTACCATAATCGGGACTATTGGTGGTAATCCCTTTGGCTACGTATCCGTCTATTCCTGTGTGTTTGGTTGCCTGATATTTCAGCTTCAGCCGGACTTCCAGCAGACTGCTTGCACCATCAGCAGGCGGAGTGGTGCCTTTGATGAGTATTATCGGGCGAAAATTATCGGCAACCTGATATCCTACGCCTGCGTTGTAAGCCATATAGTTCCTGAGGGAAAGTTGCGAACTTTTCCCCTGCACGGTGTAACCTGCTTCTGCGAATGGATTCCAGTTACCGAGCCACTTTGAAATCTCTACAGCAAACCCTTCATCGAACTCACCGGTTCCCAACGACTTGTTCTTGTCTGCAGTTGGAAATTTGACAAATGCCGTCGGGCGGATTTGCGGCATTGAGTCTTTTTCAGGAAACAAGGTATATCCAACTTTGAAGACTATATCCCCAAGACCGCTTTCAGATTGATCGGTACTCGCTGAAGTGGCTGAAGAGGGAGACATACCGCCCCCGGAGCCGGACATACTACTCATGCCAGCAGCGGGGAGCATCATGGTTTTACTGCCCTGCATGCCGCCACGACCAATACCTGTTACAACATTACCATTACTTTGATAAACAAAAGGAATTTCGAGCGAAAACCCTAGCCGACTGGTTGGGCTGGCAATAACAGTTAAAGGAGCATAAATCGAGTCTGTACGAGTGTTAGTGCCATATTTCCCGGAGCTGAACTCAAAACCCTGGCCGACAGAATATGTGTATTCCTCTGCTTGCGCGTGATAGGGCACTATAAGTGTAGTTGCCAGGCCCATCAGGCAACCTGTAATCATCCGGATAGTAGTTTTCAAGTTCATTTCTCCTCTGTGCAACGGAACTGTTTTCTTTCCTCATCGTCGCATCATGCCACCACCGCCGCTTCGCATCATACCGCCACCCTGGTTTCTCATGCTACCGGCAGGACTCTCCATTCGCGTGCTGCTACTGTTTCTTCCAGACCAGGCTGGTTCACCTTTATCATTACGCAGATCCACTTGTGCACCTGTGGTTTTGTTCACAAGCTTTTGTGCCAAAACATACGTCTTACCATCCTGCCCCTGAGCTTTTGACCCCTTGACCGTCAGATCGTCGTTCACATTGATAGCGATCCCTTTCTTTTCCCAATTAGATCCCGGACCTACACTGACGTTAAGCGTTTCGTTACCACTCTTGATCTCAACGAGTATGTTTTCCTTCTCCCCGGAGTGAGGAGATGAGACAACCCGTCCCGACATCGTACTAACGGTGTTAATGTCATATCCACCGGTAAAATCCAGGCCGCTTTTCCCCTTATCGTCGCTACCGAAGAAACCAGCGAACGCTGTACCGAACAGGAAGATGTTCAGGAGTATTGCTCTGATACATATTAAAGAAAAACGACCTGGTGTCATGTTAAGCTACTCCTGCGCTCATTACTTGGTTACAGCTGGGTGCATCGGTGTTGCCGGCATTGTCTGTGGTTTAGTCATACCCGTTCCGGACATTGTGGTAGTCATAGTACCGGCACCGCTCATTGTTGCAGGAGGCGTCATTGTATGGTTGCCAGCCTTCATTGCTGTGCCGCTCTTCATAGTAGTTGACGACATTGTTTGTCCACCTTTTGTGCTGCCACCCATGGCAAATACCTGGGTTGCGAGAGCCAGTGCTGCAATAACTGCTACGGTAGTGAATTTCTTCATGTTAATACCTCCTTGGATTTGTTGTTTCTGCAAGGAGATATCCCATGGATCGTGCCAAAAACACAACAAGGCATAACGTACCGATATTACGCATTAAGTTTTTTATTGTTTCAATACATGCCGCTATATTTGGTGCAATCTATTTCACGTCATGAGAAGTACATTTCACTTCAATCTTTATCGTCCAGAAGGTCATAATCTTTCAATTTGTACTGTAACATTCTGCGTGAAATCCCCAACTCTTCAGCTGCCAGACGCCGGTTGCCGCCCTGCCTGCCAAGGGCCTTGACAATCATTTCCCGTTCGACGGATTTTAATGCATCTCTACTGTCTTGGAGTACCGGTTCCGGCTTACGCAGTAATGCTTCAGGCAGATTGTCACAGCGGATAATTCCCTGGGCCAGAATCACGGCTCGCTCCACGACATTCTGTAATTCCCGAACGTTGCCCGGCCAGGCATAATGCTCCATCGCGCTTAAAGCCTCTTTGTTAAATCCTTTGAGCTTTTTACCAACCTGCAAACTGAACCGGTTAAGAAAATACTCTGCCAACATAGGAACGGCATCCGCCCGATCCTTGAGCGGCGGTAGTTGTATCGGAAAGACATTCAGCCGATAATAGAGATCCTCGCGAAATCTCCGCTGAGTAACTTCATCCTGAAGATTCCTGTTGGTTGCCGCTATGACCCGGACATCTGCTTTTATCTCTTTGCTGCCACCTACCCGTTCGAATACCCGTTCCTGTAGAACTCGCAGGAGCTTGGCTTGAAGTGCCAGAGGCATTTCGCCAATTTCATCCAGAAAAATAGTCCCACCTCTGGCAAGTTCAAATTTGCCTTGTCGGGCCTGAATTGCCCCGGTAAAGGCTCCTTTTTCATGGCCAAAGAGTTCGCTTTCCAGAAGATTTTCAGGGATGGCTGCACAGTTGAGCGGGACAAATGCAGACTTTCCCCGGGGACTCAACAGGTGAATGATTCGAGCCACAAGTTCCTTACCAGTGCCGCTCTCTCCGTAAATCAGCACATTTGCAACAGTAGAAGCTACGTCATGTACCAGTTTTCGCACCGTTTGCATGGCGTGGCCGGCAAAAATCAGCTTTTCAGGTGGTAACCCAGCCGTTTCAGCTTCTTTAAAAGTTATATACTCTCGGCTTCGACCTTGGCTTTCAATTGCCCGGTTAACCAGGGTAATGAGGCTGTCAGGGTCTTCTAGCGGTTTGGTGAGAAAATCAATCGCCCCTTCTTTCATGGCAGCGACCGCTTCATCAACTTTGCCGAAGGCCGTAATAAAAATAAACATGGGTGGGTTTGGGTCTGTTCTGGAATCACGAAACAGCTCAAGGCCAGTTTTACCCGGCATTTTCAAATCTGTCACTACCAAGTCGAAGCTTTTCTGACGGAGGAGATCTAAGCCTTTGAGGCCATCTTCAGCAGGAAAGACTTCGTGACCATCATCCTCCAGAATCGTCTGCAGAAAACCTCTAAAAGTCTTGTCATCTTCTACGACTAAAATACGCCCCTTCATGGTCAACTCCTGCTCATATATCGCTACCGCATGGGTATGGTTATGGATACGGATGTCCCTTGCTCAAAAACACTTTGCACGGTGATCGTACCGCCATGTTCTTCGACGATTTTTTTGCATAGAGCCAGCCCCAATCCGGTACCTCTGGCCTTGGTGGTAAAGAATGGCTCAAAAATCCTGGCCAGATCATCTTGGTTGATACCGTGCCCGTCATCGCTTACGCAAATTTTAGACTGTTTTCCGTCAATAGCTGCCATTATCTTGAGCGTGCCACCTTCCGGCATGGCCTGGATGGCGTTTTTGCCGAGGTTGAGCAAGACTTGACTCAATCGGTCTCGATTGCCGTTAATCAGAATTTCATCAGCGCAGGTGCAAATTATTTTTATATTGTATTGTTCCGCTTCATGACGAAGCAGTGCCGCGCAATACGCTACAACCTCGCCAATATTGATTATGGTTAGTGCTTCATGGTTGCTTCTGGCAAAGGCGAGTAGGTCGTTGACGAGTGTTTCCAGGCGCTGAGTTTCTGTCACGATGAGTTGGGCAAAGCCATCGTTGCGCTCATCCTGCGGTTTTTTTCCGATGACCTGAGCATAACCTTTTATACCGGCCAAAGGGTTTCTGATTTCGTGGGCCAGCATGGCACCCATCTCACCCAGTTGCGCCAGACTTTCACGATGCGCCATGTCAAGATTGTGCTGTTCTTCGCGCCGGGTAAAGCGATAGAGAGCCAGCGACAAGATCCATCCGGCTGCGAGAAGAGAGAGCAGAACTATCATGCTCAGCTTGGCACGTCGTATAACGGTATCGGCTCGAAAGGTGTGGAGTGTCAGTTGGAGAGCGAGTGTTTCTTGTGGGAGATAGATCGGAGCATTGAACTCGAATGCGATCTCACCGGTGCGAAGGGTTATCCGTTTATTCGATATCGTGCCATCCTGGAGAGTGGGCAGTGGCAGTGTGCCTTGTATCGCCGTACCGATAAGATCCGGGTTGGTGTGATAGCGGTAAATCCCTTTCCTGTCGATCATCGCAAAAAACGCTATATCCTGTGACTTAAACGTATCGAGGTTTCGTAAGGAGGAATCGTGAAGAGAAATATTTTCAATGGCGGAAGTGAGAGACAAGGCAAGCCCGCGTAGGTTTTCTTCGGCAATCGGACGAGCACTCAGGTAATTATTTGCAGTGAACCAGATAAGAACAGCGGACAATATTACTCCGCTAAGTAGTAATACTTTTCTCATTCAGTGATGTTGCTAGAGAGCAGCCAGGACGCGTTCCATCTTGGCCCGGACTTGAACGGCAATTTCATTGAGTTCAGTGTTGCCGATCACGCCAAGGGCGGCAACCGGGTCCATGGCCATGACCACGGTTTTAGCGTTGTCATCTCGGTAAACAACTACATTACAGGGGAGCAGTGTCCCAATATTCAACTCTTTACTGAACGCTTCCCATGCCAATGCAGGATTACAGGCCCCAAGGATAACGTATTCACGAAAGTCTCTACCGAGCTTTTCCTTGAATTTGTCTTGTATATTGATTTCGGTCAATACACCGAAACCTTCCTTGGCCAGTTCAATCCGAACCTTCTGTTCAACCTCTCCGAACGGTGCATCAATTTGTTTGCCGAAAGCGTATGGTGTCGTAACATTCATAACATTCCTCCTTGTGTTTAAAAGGATGGATCGTCTCAATCACGGAACTTGGCATGGCATGCAGCACATAGTTCTTCAACTTTTTTGAACGATGCTTTCGCACCTAAAAGTTCATCTTTCTTTATCAGATCAACCGTGGAAACTATCGCTTTATCGAATCTTGTGGCAAACACCACGAATTGTTTTCGTTGTTTGATATTTTTATGCGGTTTGGATTTCTTCAGATCAGGTGCCGCACCCTTAATCTTATCAGCCTGAACCAATGCATCGGCTAAATTGCCTTTTTCGAGCGCTGTTTCCAGTTCCGCTGATGCAATGGAAAACATTGGCATCATGGCATGAAGCTTTTTCATCTGTTCGTCTATGTGACCTCCGTGAGGGTCCGTGCCGTGGGCAAACGTATTAAATGGCATAATGAACAAACTGCTTGCTGACAGAAACATGCCGAGCAACAACAGCATTCTCATATTATCTCCTCAACTATGTACCACAGCGAAAGCTTCGGGACGTCGTTGGCCCGTCGCTTTTGTGCGCTAATACTATTTTGCAGGTTGAACCAGTAAAGTCGAAGAATCCTTCTTGACTATATCACCGATTTTAATTTCCACCTTTGATAATTTCCGCTTGGTCAGGATGATTGAGACACAACTCACTGTTCGTGCTGTTTAACCTCAAGTAACCAGACATTGTCTCCCTCTGCCTGTCTGCCTAATTTATCGACCACCTTCCAGCGTACCTTGATCGGCGTACGTTCCTTAAATTGTGATGGGTCTTTCGGCTTGAGGACTGCTGCCATGTCAAAGACAGAGTGATAAAGGTCTCCGGCGAACGGCTGCCCATCCTTGGAGAACATCTTCAGCTCTTTGACCTCCACTGGGCGATCGAAAAAGGCATTCACGTCTTCAATGTTCTTGGCCCCTTTATCCCGCATAGCGGTGACACTCAAAAGACGTGGAGAAGAGGGCTGCTGAACAGCACTTTCAGATGCATTTTTAGCCAAGAGACTTAACGGGATTTCTTTGCCTTCAATCTGAATACGAACATCCTTGACGGCCTTGAACTGGAGTACGGTCAAGGTAACAGAGCGTGCAGTCGATTCTATAGCTGATGTATCCAGTTCTTTGCTCAGGTTTACCGTAACCGCACCCTGATCTTCGTTGATTGCGATCAGACGACTTCCGCTTGGGAACGTATTAAATTCCCCCTGGTAGCTACCGGTATCCATGCCGCCCAATAGGCGCTCGACAGCAACCTTTTTTAAGCTTCCCTCGTCGAAGGTAAAAAACGGAAATGGAATTACTTTGTCCGGAGATTTACTTGAAGGGAAATAGATCACAAAAGCGTACGCCATAGCCTTGTCAACCGCTGGCGCAGCACCGAAATATTTTTCATAGGCGGCAGTTGCTACCACCTTTCCTGGCTTCTCAACCGGAATCTCCTTTTTATGAAAGGTGACCGCGAATATCAGAAAGCCAACTAATACAATCGCTATAATTATGGAGATGAGTTTTTTCATGGTATGTGGGGTGGAAAGTTTGAGGCAAGCACTTACGCCCGCCTCGGTTAGTTGTAGCTAAAAGGAGTTCAGTTATTTACCCGGTTTTGAAAGCGAACGCATTATTTCATTTACTTCTTTCAACTTCTGGTTGAGAATTCTCAGCTCTTCCGCGTTCTCAGGCTTTGCTCCATTAGCCTTTATTGCCGCTTTAATTTTCTGGACTCGTTGCTGAATGCTATCAACCTGAATGGCACATTCTTTAAGCAGCAGGTCACATTCCCTGGCGCAATCTTCGTCTTGATGGTTATGCGTGACCGTAGTTTCTTGACCAGCAGGCTTCGCATCTTTTTTATGCTCGGCCAATGCCGGCATTGCGCCAAACAATCCTACTGCTACCAACATCACTAATACTTTTTTCATGCTACACCTCACAATTGAATTAGGAGAAGAGTCTCTCCGTTTGATTCATTAGAATATCAAAGAATTTGTAGATGTCAAAATACCTCTCGGCGTATATAGCCAGAATTTTGCGCTACAAGTTTTAATGTCCCTCAGCTTAAATTTGCACCTGCCTTAAATGGGTATGAGTTTTTCATGGTTCGTTGGGTTGAAAAGATTGAGGCGGGCTTTAAGGCCCGCCTCGGTCGGTTGAATCTAGTTTCTGTTCAGTTGATCCAGAATTTTATTGGCATCGTCCAGTTTGCTCTTGAGCTTTTTCAGCGTCTTGGCATCGTACTTCTTCTCACCCTTTGCAACTTCAGTCTCCAATCGTTTGATCTTCTCCTGGATTGTCTCAGCCTGGAGAGCGCATTCTCTCACGCCTTCCTTTGTGTCCATCTTCATCCCTGCATGGTCGGCTGCAAATGCCGGCATTGCACCAAACAGACCAACTGCCATTGCTACTACCAATAATCTTTTCATAACCATACCTCCCATTGAAATTTGGAGAAATTTATCTCCAGTGTGAAATTGAGTATCACAATCGTTTTTTTTTTGCAATTTCATTTACTTGACCGTGTACCAGAATTTGGCGCTACGGGTTTTTCCGTCCTTCAACAGGAACTTGCTCATGACGCCGTATTTTCCTTTTTTCGACAGATCAAAATCTGCCCCGAAGTGCCCCTGCATACCCATCAAATCCTTTGATTGATCGCTCTTGTCCGGGTTTTGAACTTTTATCTTCACCTCTCCCTCGGTCAGTGCCTTACCCGTTTTGGCATCCTTGAACTCGACGGCAATATGATGGGTCTCTTTCATTTGCTTCATCTCCTTCGGCATTTCCATGTCCATGGCCTTCATGTGCTCACTCATGCTCATGACCTTGAACGTTGCCTTCACCCCATCAACTACTTCCTCATGGGCAACATCACCCTGGTGGGCGCCATGCCCCATGTCGTGTGAGCCGCCTCCGTGGCCTTCATGATCCATCGCAAGCGAGGCCAGTGGTGCCGAAAGGGCAAAGAGTGCTGCGATTAGTACGGTCATTTTTTTCATGTGACGAGTTCTCCTTAGTTTAGGTGTGATTCCTGAGATGTATTACTAAAAGCATTTGCTGTGCCAAAATATAACAATCTGTTATTATAGCACTTTATTATTGCAATTACATGGAGGCATAGAGAATATTCAACATGTGCGTAGCATATTCTTCAATGGATTTTCTGCGAAATGTGATCAATTCTCGGTTCCTCAATGTCAAAGTTGGTCCGGCCCTGCCAACCCGATCCTCTCCTGCCACCTGGGCCACGTATATCATAAAAATCGACCTTTACCCATCCGTTAGAACGGCGAAAACATTCTGCAATAATTCATAAAGCTCCCAAATGGTACATCTTTCACTGGTAGCACAGTGTCTGAATGGGTGGCGAAAAAACTAGCAAACTCGGGCTTCAGGGAGTATCATTTAGCCGTCAAATCATTTATAAAACTCTTATCAAAACACAATGTTGGCCCACTTCTATGCGGAACGGAAAAACATCAAGGGGGCAAATCCATGAAAAAGGTAATTGTGTCTGTTTGCGCTGTAGTTGTTGCATATGCTGCAGTATCGATCTTTGCTGCTGGGCAAGCAGACAAAATCTTTGACGAGGCATTCTTGCAATCAATAAAGAACGTGCGGCTTTATGAACAGATTGTCAAAATAGTAGGAGTCCCGGGGGAGAAAGTGGGGGACAGCTCAATCAAAATACCTGGAATTAAATATCACTGGAGTGGCCGGAAAAACTCTTCTTTCAATATAAGAGTGATTTCCGGTAAGCTTGTAGATGCAGATGTTGTAACTCCTGACGGCCGATTCCTATCTTTTGAAGGCAATGGTGAAATAACTGATCTTGGGAAATAATTCAAAAAGACATGACCACCCGCAGAGAGGGGTTTGAGGAGAGCCCCAAACCGGTAGCGTCACATGTGATGCTGGGTTATTTATTTGCCTGACTGAATGTCGGTAATGACAAGCGCACCACCCTCCTTTTCGACCCTGAATTTCACTTTGTCACCCGCCTTCACCGTATCAAGCATTGCGGGCTCTTTGACTTGAAACACCATTGTCATACCCGGCATATCGAGATTTTTTATTTCGC
>CAYQTC010000021.1:0-61424 GCA_964420435.1 uncultured Geobacter sp. | reverse complement strand
CCTGATGTTTTTCCCTATCGTTTCACTTTACCTGGTTCACACGTTTCATTGATGAACCAACTAAAAAAAGGAGAGATCACATGAAGAAACTCAGAGTATGCATGTCGCTTATCGTTGCAACCGTCGTATTTGGAGCCGGGGCTGCCTTTGCCGCACCGGTAACTCTCAAGGTGGCTCACTTCCTGCCGACCAGTTCCAATTTTCATCAACAGGTACTGGTGCCCTGGTGCGACAAAATCAGCAAGGAGTCCGGCGGCAATCTCAAATGCCAGATCTACCCATCCATGCAGCTTGGGGGGACCCCGGCGCAACTATTTGACCAGGTACGTGACGGAGTAGCCGACATCGTCTGGTCGCTGCCGACCTATCAGGCCGGTCGCTTCACCAAAACCGAGGTTTTCGAACTGCCGTTCCTGGTCAAAAGTTCCGAAAAGGGAAGCCAGGCCATGTGGGACTACATCCAAAAAAATGCCATGGACGAGTTCAAAGGAACAAAACTGCTCTTTACCCACCTGCATGACGGCAATCAGATGCATTTCGGCAGCAAATCGGTCAAGACCCTGGAAGATCTTAAAGGCCTGAAGCTCCGCGCTCCCAGCCGGATAGGTTCAAAAACCCTGGCTGCACTTGGGGCGGTTCCGGTACAGATGCCAGCCCCGGCAGTTCCCGAGTCGATTTCCAAATCAGTGGTGGACGGCGCTTCAATCCCATGGGAAGTCACTACGGCATTCAAGCTGCAGGAAATTTGCAAAACCCACACCGAGACGGCTCCAAACCAGGCCAAACATGCCAACTCGATCTTCGTATTTGCGATGAATCCGACCAAATACAACAACCTGCCACCCGAATTGAAAAAGATTATCGACCAGAACAGCGGACTTGAAACATCCAGGTGGGCCGGCAAGACCTTTGACAGTTTTACTGCTACGGCACGCAAAATTGCGGTTGGCCGTAACAACAACTTCAATGTCTTGAGCGATGCAGAATACAAGCGCTGGGTGAAGGCAACCGAATCCGTTGACGATGACTGGATGAAGGAGGTTGCTGCCAAAGGTGGCAATGGCAAGGCACTCCTGAGTGATGCCAAAGCCCTCTTGAAAAAGTACAACGATTGACACAGCATTCTGATCGGGCGACGGCTAAAACCGTCGCCCGTGTTTATTCTATCAGTAAACCTATGAAACCTAAACCGGGGAGCACGCGATGAGCAATGATAAAACCATCCTTATTATCAATCCCGGATCGACATCTACCAAGGTCGGCATATTCTCGGGCGATGAGATGAGGATAAATGTTTCGGTCAAACATGATGACGCCGAACTGCGGAAATTTGCGACCATATGGGACCAGTACGATTACCGCAAGGATGCAATATTGGGTGTACTACGCGACAATGATCTGTCTATTGAGAACATTGACGCCATCGCCTGTCGCGGCGGAAATGTAAAACCGCTGCCGGGCGGCATTTACAAAATATGTCCGAAAATGATCGCGGACATGAAAAGCGGCATCTACGGAGGACACCCGATCAACGTGGGTGGACTGGTAGCATTCGATCTGGGCAATCAATACAATATCCCGGTTCTGACGGCTGACCCGCCCATGACCGATGAATTGTGCACATCCGCCCGTTATTCCGGCATACCGCAGATTTCCCGGCAGAGCAGTTTCCATGCCTTGAATCAGAAAGCAACCGCCAGGAAGATCGCAGCCGGGCTTGGCAAAAAATACGACGAAGTCAACCTGATCGTCGTGCATCTGGGGGGCGGCATCTCGGTCGGAGCCCACAGAAAGGGCAAGATCATCGATGTCAACAACGCCCTGGACGGAGACGGCCCCTTTTCGCCGGAGCGGGCAGGCTCGCTGCCGGCCGGAGATCTTGTAAAACTCTGCTTCAGCGGCGAGTACAGCAAGGAGCAGATTTTGAAGCTGCTGACCGGTGGCGGCGGATTATACGCTTATCTGGGTACAACCAATGCCATTGAAATCGAAAAACGGATAGCCGAAGGCGACCAAAAGGCGGCGGAAGTGTATGAGGCCATGGCCTACCAGGTTGCCAAAGAGATCGGTGCCTGCACTGCAGTTCTGGAAGGAGAGATTGACGCGATTGCTCTGACGGGAAGCCTGGTCTATTCCAGGGTTCTGCTCGACAGCCTGCTGAAAAAGATATCGTTCATTGCCCCGGTTCTTTTAAATCCGGGCGAGAACGAAATGGAGGCCCTGGCGGATGCCGCCATGCGTTATTTCAACAACGAGGAAGAGCTGTCAGTCTATAACTGATGATGTTACGGTAACGACTGAACTACGCATGGAGCATTCCAAATGACGACTGACACGCTGCATCGGAACAGTTACTGGCAGATTGCAGCGCCCGTATTGTTTGTATTGCTCTGGAGCACCGGCTTCATCGGCGGCAAGCTCGGCCTGCCTTACGCAGAGCCATTTACTTTTCTGCTCTGGCGTTATGGAATCGTCACGCTGCTGCTCCTGGCGCTGACTCTGGCAATGAGGGCCCCGTGGCCGACCAGTCCGACCCAGGTAGCCCACATTGCCGTGACCGGAGTATTGGTCAATGCGGTTTATATCGGCGGCGTATTTTCAGCCATACATCAAGGAGTACCTTCCGGAATTGTATCGCTGATAGTCGGATTGCAGCCGTTATTTACAGCCGTGGTCGCCGGCCGACTGTTGGGGGAAAAGGTCAGCGGAAGGCAATGGTTTGGATTTGGACTTGGCCTGGCAGGTGTATTGCTGGTGCTGATGGACAAGATTTCATTCGCCGGCGGCAATAGGCTGGGAGTGTCGATGTCGATCCTGGCCCTGCTCGGCATCACCACCGGCACCCTCTATCAGAAACGGTTCTGTTCCAATATGGACATGAGGAGCGGCGGTGTTATCCAGTTTGCCGCATCGACAGTGGTAATGGCCTTCGCGGCGCCGCTGCTCGAAACAATGCATGTGCAGTGGACCTCGACTTTTATATTCGCATTGGCCTGGCTGGTGCTGGTGCTGTCGCTCGGCGCCATCAGCCTGCTCAACATTCTCATTCGCCATGGCGCAGCATCACGGGTAGCAGGCCTTTTTTATCTGGTGCCGCCTGTCACTTCCCTGCTGGCCTATCTGGTATTCGGTGAGCGCCTCGGTATATCAGCCCTGGCCGGCATGTTTGTAACCGTCACAGGGGTGGCGCTCGCTGTCAAAAAATGATTCATTTCCATTGAAACGGTGACCGTCCCGCCTACGACCGGTCTTCCAGACCATACTCCTTGATTCGCCGATCCAGAGTCGGACGGGAAATCCCCAGAATCTCCGCTGCCCGTTTCTTCTCATAGGATGTGTGGATCAGGATATTTTCGATATGCTCCCTCTCAACTTCGTGAAGCGGTTTGATTACCAGGGAAAATCTGTCATTGCCTTTGTCACAGTCAATCTTGCCGTCGAGATGCAGTGATTCAGGCAGTAGAACCGTTCCATGGGAAAGCAAAACGGCTCTTCTCAGCGTATTCTCAAGTTCCCGAACGTTTCCGGGCCAGGAATATTCGAGGATCCGGTTCATGGTTTTCTGCGGTATTATATCCACTCTTTTACCCGTTTCATGATGCATCTTTTCCAGCAGAAACTTCACCAGGATCAGCATGTCATCTTTGCGCTCACGCAGGGGAGGCATATCAATGGAAACCACTTTCAGTCGATAGTACAGGTCATTTCGAAACCCGCCACTGGCTACCAGCGTTGACAGGTTCTTGTTCGTAGCGGCAACGATACGGACATCGGCCTTGATGGTCTCAATTCCGCCGACCCGCTCAAACTCCCGTTCCTGCAGAAAACGGAGCAGCTTGACCTGGATTTCCAGGTTCGTCTCTGAAATTTCATCGAGAAAAAGTGTTCCCCCCTCAGCCAGTTCGAATTTTCCCGGCTTGGTACGGTAAGCCCCGGTAAAGGCACCTTTTTCATGACCGAACAGCTCACTTTCAAGCAGGTTGGGTGCAAGTGAGGAACAGGCCACCGCAATGAAGGGACGGTTCCGGAATTGACTGTTGAAATGCAGCGCTCTGGCAACCATTTCTTTGCCGGTGCCGCTCTCGCCCTGTATTAAAACTGTGGCACGGGAATCGGCCACAGCGCCGATGGTTTTGTATATTTCCTTCATGGAGCGGGAGCGGCCGACCATGATATTTTGCTCAAAATGGGCTTCGTAGGCATCACGGAAAATGACTCCTTCCCGGGCCAGAAGGCTCATTTCAAATACTTTTTCAATGACCTCGTCCAGGTGATCGAGATCGACCGGCTTGCCAAGATGGTCGATGGCGCCGAGCCGGATAGCCTCAATGGCTGTGGCCATATCGTCATATGCAGTGATCATGATGACCGGAAGGTCAGGGCGTTTTTCCTTGATTATCCGCAGAACTTCAAAGCCGTCAAATCCGGGCAGGCGGAGATCCAGGAGCAGAAGATCCACATCATGATGCTCCGCCTGGGCAATAACATCATGGCCGTCAGCGGCAGTGCGGACGGCGTACCCTTCCTCACTGAGGTGCAGTTCCAATGTTCGACGGATGGCGTTATCGTCATCGGCTATCAGGATCGTTTTCATGATGATATCTCTCCGGTGTCGACGGGTCCCTGAAGCGGCAGGGATACTATGAATGTGGCGCCCCGGCCCGGTTCGCTCTCTACCGTTACGGAACCTCCGTGACGCAGTACAATGGTCTGCAGCATCGACAGGCCTAATCCGCCGCCCGAGACCTTGGTTGTAAAAAACGGATCAAAAAGCTGTTCGAGCTTTTCGCGCGGAATTCCGACTCCGGTGTCGCTGATCAGAATCACTGCCATGCCGTCCCGGCTTGATGCAGAAATGGTAAGCCGTTTTTCGTCTGGAATATCCTGCATTGCTTCGGTGGCGTTAAGCACAAGATTCAGCATAACCTGATGAATCTGTTCGGGGTCACAAACAAGCTTCAGAGGTGAAGAGATGTGGACCTCGGTCTTGATTCGCTGTGCTTCGAGCCGTTCGTTCATCAGCCCGATCAGTCGCTGCGTCATCTCTCCCAGTTCAGCAGTCTGAAGACGCAGGGGGCGGGAACGGGCGAAGTCCAGAACATCCTTGAGAAGGCGGTTGAGGCGCCGGATTTCTCCTTCTGCAATGGAAAAGTTTTCTCGAAGCGTGCCGTCAAGGGTGCTTTTTTTCCTGATCATCTGCATATTCATCTGAATAGCCGATAAAGGATTGCGAATTTCATGCACAAGTCCAAGGGCCAGATGTCCAACGGCTGCAACCTTCTTGGCCACAAGCAGTTCATCAAAGGTCGATTCAAGCCGTGCGCGCGCCTCGCCCAGGTCTCTGGTATGACGATCCACCTGCACCGAAAGCATCCGGTTCCAATTCAGCATAAGCCCGAGCAGTAGCGCTGCCACCCCTATGATTGTCATCAGGAGTGTGTTGGTGAACGACTCCTGCTGCTGCAGGAAATCTGACAGCAGCGCCTCCACCTCCCGCTCTGGAGTTGCAACCCCCAGCGTCCAGAGCTGTTTCTCCAGGCGAACGGGATAATGGCTGACAAGCTTTCGTACCTGCTGACTTGCATCACCCGGGTCCTCATACTCGTACCAGCCGCTGCCCGGTTTTCCATTCTCCGCCGAAATAAGCAGGTTATACAGGCGTTGCCATTTGGGGAGCAGTGCCTCTTCGAGCTTTTTCCCGGTAATCTTGCCGTTGGGGGAAACAAGCACCGTTCGGTTGCTAGTATCCACCAGCCAGGCATGTCCCTGTTTTCCGATATGGATGGAGAGAACGTGCTTCCTCACCAGTTCATCAAAATTCAAAGTACAGATGACCACTCCCCGGAACTCTTTGTGAGGGCCATAGATACCTTCCGCAAGAATCAAAGCCATGTCTCCCCGGCGCACCCCTCCTTCCAGTCGGGTGAATGGAGAGATATACATTTGACCGGGTTGGCCCTTTTCACGGGCCCATATAAAATATTCACGCCAGGCGTAACTGCGTCCCAGCGTATACGGGTCGGTAGGTTCCATGACAACAGCAATACCCTTGCTGTCGAAAACAACCATGTCATTGACAGGGCTGCTGCCCAGGGAACCGAATATTTTTACAAGACTTTCCCTGACCTCCCCGGAGTGTTGACGGTTGACCTCTTTTCCTCCAAAAAGGCTGACGACCAGGTCCAGATTATGATGGAAAGTGTTAAATCTCTCTTCAATGGTACGGGCCGCCAGTTCCGCCATCAGGGATTGCTGACGGTTATACTGCTCGTAGAAGCGCTGCCTCGCTTCAGCGCGAACCTTGTTGCCGGCTCGCTGTATGTACAGAAATACGCAGATAGTGACTGCAACTATAAGCGCCAGAGCCATCAGGAGTTTGTTTTTGCGCAGAAAAGCTATCACTTGAAAAATCCTTGTGCGCAGGAGATGCTAAAATGAACACTTCAAAAAAAAAGTCAATTTCAGGCAGGTTATAAACGGAGCAAGCGGGCTGCATTTCCCCCTAAAATTTTGTCAACTCCGTCAACAGGCAGGGAAAGGCTGGAAATGTCGTCCATATTGCGCTTTATCTGCGGCATTCCCGGCCAGTCACTGCCGAATATGACCTTATCCGTGTTGCGGGCCAGCTCAGGGAAATAGGTAAGCAGATTTGCAGGCGGGAGCCCGGATATCTCCATGTAGATATTGGCGTGCGCTTTTGAAAGAAAAAAGGCCCGGTCGTACCAGAAACCTCTGCCGGAATGGGCCATGACCAGGTTCAAACGAGGGAAATCTACAGCCACATCATCCAGATGAAGCGGATCACCGTATTTGAGGCGCGCTCCCTTGAACACGGAATATCCGGTATGAATCAGGACTGGAATATCCAGTTCCTGGGCTGCCTGATAGAGTGGATACATCCTGGCTTCATTAAGATAATAGTGCTGGTAGGTGGGATAAAGCTTCACTCCCCGGAAACCCTGGTCCTCGACCTTACGGCGAAGCTCGTCTCCAAGATCGGTGTGCAGATAGGGGTTAATATCGCAAAAGGGGATCAATCTCTTTCTCCCCTTACAGAATGCTTCAACCTGCTCGTTGTTGCAGATACCGGTAGTAATGGGGCTCAGTTCCGCCAGAATACAGGCGAAGTCCACCCCTTCGGCAGTCAGCAGTTCTTCAAATTCACCCGGGTCATTGTAACGATTGATGTATTCCTCAAACCCTTCAGGATGTGAGCGTTTGATCCATTCCACAGCCCAGGGTCTGTAGCTGGAATAAACACCCAGATGAACATGAAAATCAATGCGCAGTTTTTTTCGGTTTTGCCCTGTCATTTCGCATTCCATACTACTTCTCCCTAAAATATCAAGGCTGCGCAAAAGAAGCACAATACAAACAGAAGGTCGGTCATACGAATGACAGGGCTGGTTTACAACACCATTGCCGATTTGAATATCAAGAGCAGCCTGCGTCAGAATCCATATACCTGCTATTTCTGAAGCCTTGCAGTCAACGCCGGCGCAAACTGCATGACGTCAGCAACCACCAGCACGTCGGCAACTTCGCCGATTGGGGCATCCTTGTCTTTATTGATGGCAATAATAAAATCCGATTTCTTCATACCTGCCAGGTGCTGAATGGCACCGCTGACACCGCAAGCCACATACAGCTTGGGGGATACGGTCTGGCCGGTGGTTCCGACTTGATGACTGTGCTCAACCCAACCGGCATCAACCACCGGACGGCTTGCTCCCAGTTCGCCGCCCAAAGCTTTGGCCAGAGCCGCGATGACAGGAACATTGTCCTTCTTGCCGATGCCACGACCGGCTGTAACGATGATTTCCGCACGGGACAGGTCAATATCCTTGGCCTCGGCCGGCTCATAACCGATGAAGGTCAGGGCAGCGGATCCTTCCGCTGACAGTCGCTGAATCTGGGGAGCGCCGCCCGGCTGCAGGGCCGTAAAGGCACCGGCCTGGATCGTCAGTACGGTTTTGGCCGTTGAGGGCTTGACGGTGCGGCGCATCTTGGCGTTGCAGCATCCGACTTCGAAGCCTCCGTCCGCAAGGGCGATCACTTCTGATATCTGCGCTGCCTTTAAGGCGGCTGCAACCCGTGGAGCCAGGTCCCAGCCGTAGGAGGAATGAAGAAATACAATGTAGTCAGGACTCTCTTTCTGAATCGCTTCCAGAATCAGCTTCTTGTGAAGGTCTGGGTTATACTCACCACAGGCGGCAGCATCGGCCAGATATAGTGTGCCGCCATAGGCCGGCAGCTGTGTTTCGCTCCCCACCAGCAACATAGCGGACTCGGCTCCCAGCTGTCCGGCAAAGCCAAGCAGCTCGAAGGTGGAGTCGAGTAATTTACCTTCCCGGTATTCGCCAATTAACAGAGTTTTCATGGTTGTCTCCTATCTCAGAACCGCAGTTTTGTCTTTGAGTATCGTGATGACCTTCTCGACCAGATCGGCAACATCCCCTTCGAGGACGATCCCTCCCCCTTTTTTTGCCGGCGGATGGAAACTGGCCGTGGCTGCCAGAGATGCTTCGTTAAGCAGGTCGGCGACCGGAATGGCGACAATGTCTTTTTTCTTGGCTTTCATAATATTGGGCAGAGTCGGGTAACGCGGTATATTGAGACCAAGTTGGCAGGTAACAAGCGCCGGGGTTTTCAACTTCACAACCCCCTTGATTCCGCCTTCCAGTTCACGTTTTGCTGTAACCGTTCCACTATCGTAGTCGAAGCCAACAATGGTGGTGGTGCAGGCAAAACCGAGCTGTTCAGCCACCGTAACGCCGACCTGCGCCGAGCCGCGATCCTGGGACTGCATGCCGGTAAAGATCAAGTCGAAACCCTTGTCTTTGGCATAGGCCGATATAATCGAGGCGATCTGCCAGGGATCTTTACCGGAAGCAGCCGGATCCTGCACATGTACAGCATTGTCACAACCCATGGCGAGAGCTTTCTTGACCGCTTCCACAACCCGGTCCGGACCTATCGTAAGGACAGTCAACTCTGTCCCCTCCCCCAGCTTTTCCCGAAGCTGAACGGCCTGCTCCACCGCGTATTCGTCATATTCATTCATGCGGAAGGCCAGGTCAGTTTCGCTGTACCAGACTCCGGCTGCATCGGGTTTGAAACGGGACTCAAGATCCGGAACCTGTTTTATACACACCAGTATTTTCATAATCCCCTCCATTTTTTTGCTTCCCGGTTCACTTCAACAAATGCTGAATGTTCAATTAACATCCATCACTGCCAGACGAACCAGCCGGAAGTCTATGTGATACTTCGGTTAAGTAGCTATGTGCATTTGACTGCATCGTAATTTTGCATAATAGTACCGTAATACCTATTATGAGTCAAATAAAAATTTGACGCGTTGTGATTAAACATTTTCAGCCGGGAGCGGCTTCCCTGATGACCGTTCAATCAATGCCCTGACCTCTGGCAGAACACTATCCAGATCCAGAACAATTGCTGCCGGGATAAACAAATCCAGCTCGCTTATTTCGACACCAACCAGACTGCGGGTCAATTCGTGAAAAAATGACAGTTCCCGGGTGAACAGCCCCACAAACTCGAAGCGCAGAGCACGCAGCCTGCGCGGGTTTTTATTTATAAAGTTAAGCGTACACCACTCATCAAACAGCTCTTCCCCGGATACATCAATCAAGGGAATGCCATTCAGACGGCAGGTCATTGGTCGATGATCATACACCAGGCACTGACCTGACTCTGACAGCAGCAGGCAGGGGGTTTCGTCTTCCTCCGGCATAAGAGCGTCCCATTCCTCTTCCGGAATCACGTTCAGCAGCCAGGGTTCAACAAAGGCCGGATTAATAAGAGACAATGACTTCAGGCGTTCATTCGCTGCAGCCATGATTCTTGAACGCTGAGATTCAGAAAGCCTGTCAACAGCAGTTTTTAGATAAATGGCATCCAGCAGAGTGATGTCAAACAGACCGCGGCAGCAGGAGCTGCAGCCGCGGTGACAGTTGATTTGATAGGGATAGCGTGAGCTGCAGGCCTGAAACCAGGCATCCACCTCACGCAGAAGAGATCCGTAACGGTCTAGCAGGTTTGCCATCGGGTGCGGTTACATGTAGACCATGACCGTTATGGAAATGGCTCCGTCAACGGTTTTGAAAGGTATGGTCACCCCTTTGCACTGTACATTAATGCTGGAAACGTCATTGCAGTCGGGAGGCTCAGAGATGGTACGCAAGCGGCCGGAAACCACCAGCGGCAGGCCCAGGGCAACACTTCCATACTGTTCGTGATATTTGGTTTTAAAGACTCCGGCAATGTTGTTGGCCAATTCTCCCATGGCATCTCGGATACATTCATCATCGGCTTCATCAACCATCAGCAGTTCCTTGGCAACACACTGGGCGCTTGCCCGGTCGGTGGCAATGATGATGTAGCCTACCCGGTCACCGGCGATGCCGACAATTCCGGTAACATCCGAGTCAACCGGCTCAACCTTCTTTTCGACCTTGCCGGCCAGCAGATCGATATTCATATAGCTTTTGAATGTGTCCTGAGTAGCCGACATTATAGTAAACATAATTTCTTCGAATGAAATTGCCGCCAAATTGATACCCTCCGAAAGATTGTTTATTTCAAGGACAATACATACTCAACAAGACTTTCTACCTGTTCTTTGTTGATCTGACTACTGAAAGCGGGCATACCACCGGGACGTCCTTCGGAAATACTCTTGGCAATATCGAGACGATCCTTTCCATATTTGTATTTTGATACAGTCAGGTCCGGACCAACGCCCCCCTTGGCGGCTTCACCGTGGCAGGCAGCGCATAGATTGACATAAAGCTGCTTTCCGGCGGCGATATATGTTTCAACCTTGTGTCCGCTCCCGGGCGCGCCGGCCTCACTGGTCTCGGCAGCCTTGTGCGCAGACTGCTTTCTGTCATCACGAGCCTTCCTGGCTGCATCCGCTTCAGCCTGTGAACTCCAGCCGCTGAACAGGTAATAGCCCATGTAAAGCACGCCCCAAACCGCCAGCAGAACGAACAGAATTCGAAAAACACCGGGGGATTTAACTTCATCGCGATACTTGATCCCATCATAGTCGTGCTGATCTGACATATCGTCCGCTCCTTTATAATCAGTCGTCCTGAAGCATCCTGTACTTTGGCTCTTCAAGTTTATGTTTCCGTTTTTTTCTGAGTGTCGCCACTGCAATTGCCACAAGTATTGCCAGCAGCAGCGTAGTTAGTGCCAAAAAGACAATCCGGGCATCAATCATCCTGTTTGCCCAGCTTGATCAGGGTCACCAGTTTCCAGATCTTCTGTTCGTCGAGCGACCCGCTGAAAGAGGGCATGCCGTTGGCCTCGATGCCGTTGGCAATGATTGCATACAGATCAGCGTCCGACCTGGAAGACCCCTTCAACGCAGGTCCCAGCGTCCCCTCACGTTTGTCACCATGACAGGAAGAGCAATCCTTGGCATAAATCGACAGTGCCTCGGCCTTAATCGTTTTCAGTTCGCTGAACGGATTGTTCAGGGCGGCCGGAAGCTGCTGCGCAGTCGCTGCCTTCTTGACAGGGATGTCGGTTCCCAGCTTGCGCATATAGGCTATAATGGCGTCCATCTCGCTCTTGCCCTTGAGTTCATCCAGGTCGGACTGGGTGTAAGGGAACTTGAGCAGCTTCATTTTTCGCTCCGAATAGGTCGTATCAAGCGGAGCGTTCAGAAAGGCATAAGCCGGCATATTTGAGGCAGGAACTACCGACTGTGGATTTTCCATATGCTTGCGATGCCACATTCCCTTCGGATCGGGATATTTCAGACCGATACGGGCAAGATCGGGTCCTGTGCGGCGCGATCCCCACAGATGCGGCCGATCGTAGACAAATTCTCCCGACTTTGAGTAACCTCCGCCATAACCGTAGCGTTCAACATCGGCAGCCAGCGTGCGTACGGTCTGAGAATGACAGTTGTTGCACCCTTCACGCATGTAGATGTCGCGCCCTTCCTGCTGCAGCGGAGTATAGGGCTTAACTTCGGCTATCCGGTCACCGGGACCGTTGATCCACTTGAATGGCGCAATCATCGTGACGGTCGTACCGATCATGATCACAACAAATGCTAGGATTATAAAAATAACGGGGTTTTTTTCCAGCATGGCAGCGTCCTCGTTCTTTATGAATTTTTTATGCTTTAGCAGCTTGTGATGCGGCACCTTTTTGGAAGGTCTTGTAAAGATTGTATATAAAGACAATCAGACCGGCCAGGTAGATAAAACCACTCACCGCCCGCATTTTGTAATAGGGGAAAATCGCAATCATGGTTTCCATAAAACTGTAATGCAGCGAGCCGTCGGGATTGGTTGCCAGCAGCATGCTCCCCTGCTGTACTCCGGCAATCCACATTGTGATCGAATAAACCAGCTGTCCCACCAGAACCAGCCAAAAGTGGATATCAGCCAGCCTGACGCTGTAGATTTCAGTATCATTCATCTTGGAAGCGGCATAATAAATGGCGGCAAACAGAACCATCGAGACCCACCCCAGCGCTCCCATGTGGACATGACCGGGAACCCAGTCGGTATAGTGTATAAAGGCTGAGAAAGTGCGGACGGCCTGCATCGGCCCCTGGAGAGTCTGCAGACCATAGAAGGTGATGCCGCAGATCAGGAACTTGACAAGGTAATTGGTCTTGAGCTGCTCCCATTGGCCGTTCATTGTCAAGTAGCCGTTCATAACCGCTCCCCAGGATGGAGCAATCAGCATGATCGAGAAGGCCATGGCCAGTGTCTGAATCCAGTCCGGTACCGGAGTCCAGAGCAGATGATGCGCGCCGGTCCAGAGGTACATGAAGATCAGACTCCAGAAAGCAATAATACCCATGCGATGGCTGAAGATCGGGTTGCCGGTGACCTTGGGGAGGAAATAATAGAATATGGCCAGCGGCGGCGCCGTCAGCACCATGGCCACGGCGTTGTGTCCGTACCACCACTGCACATTGGCGTCATTGGTGCCGGAAAAAGCCGAGTAAGATTTAAACAGATGCAGCGGCACACCCAGGTTGTTTATGACATACAGCACTGTCACTCCGACCAGGGCCGCCATGATGTACCAGAGCGAGATGTACATCTGCTCTTCCTTGCGCTTGAGGATCGTCATAAAAACATTTATCGAAAACAGCACCCAGATAATGGCAACCACTATCGCCAGGGGCCATTCCAGTTCAGCATACTCCTTGGTGCGGTTGATTCCCATTGCCAGTGTCACCGCTGCGGATGCAATGCCGACATTGAAAAGCCAGAGTGTCACCCTGGCAAGTCCTGGACTCCAGAGCGGCGTTTTGGTCAGGCGCTGGGTTATATAGAAAAACAGTCCGATAAAACTGCCTATTCCCCAGCCGAATATGGCCGCGTTGGTATGAATCGGCCTGAGGCGTCCGTAGGTCAGGTACGGAGCAACATTCAACTGCGGCCAGGCCAGCTGAAGTGATATCAGGATACCGACCAGAACAGCCACTGTACCCCAGATGATGCTCCATGTGATGAAACCTTTTACCGATTCATCAAAATACCGCGTTGGTGCATTCATGCTCCCGCTCCTTTTCAATAAGTTGTAAAACAGTAATCTTTCCGGAAAATTGTGGACAGGTTGAAGCAGCTCCGCGGACGGGACTTTAGAAGCAACAAATCGTCGTTAGAGCTTATCTCAAATTGACTGATTTGCAATAAACATCAATAAATTCCAGTTCAGTTATTTTGAAAACAATTAGATTTTATTCCGCGAATTAGTAGGTTATGAAGTTTGTAAAAAAACATTCAGCACGGCCAGCCACAACCGACAAATATGGTCTTCTTATACCTTTACTTTTTAAATCATGCAAGTGTTTTGTAAAGCATTCCTTAGGATCTTATCACTGTTTTTTCATATAACCTGAGTTCGCCGAGCTCTAGATGTTGGCCGGACAGCTCAAAACATGCTGAACTCATCATTTTTACTTCGGTGCGCCCCATTCTTTATAGTCTTCCAGATACCACCATACGAAAAATGCACCTTACAACCAATGCCTGGAATAATCAGAATGGCTGTAAGATGCATTTTGTAATGCACTGAAATTACATGACAATTTTTTCCGAAACAAGCCTGCAAAACTTTTAATCACAAGCAAGACAGTTAACTATCGACTATCATTCCCACTCTATCGTTGCTGGAGGCTTACTGGAAATGTCATAGACCACACGGTTGATACCTTTTACTTCATTGATGATCCGGCCGCTGATGCGCGCCAGATCCTCGTAAGGCATCGGATACCACCCGGCGGTCATAAAATCTTTGGTTTCAACAGCCCTTAACGCGACCACATATTCATAGGTACGGCCATCACCCATGACTCCGACACTCTTGACCGGCAGAAACACCGCAAAGGCCTGACTGATCTTGTCATAATGCCCTGTCGCATAAAGCTCTTCAATGTAGATAGAATCTGCGCGGCGCAGGATATCGGCATACTCCTTTTTCACTTCGCCAAGAATGCGGACTCCCAGCCCCGGCCCCGGGAAAGGATGCCTCCAGACCATCTGGCGCGGCAGACCGAGTTCTTCGCCGATGGCCCGCACCTCATCCTTGAACAGTTCACGAAGAGGCTCCAGCAGCTTGAGTTTCATGTAGTCCGGCAAACCGCCGACATTGTGGTGGCTCTTGATATTGTGGGCCTTGCCGGTTTTGGCGCCAGCCGACTCAATCACGTCGGGGTAGATGGTTCCCTGGGCCAGCCAGTTGGCATTTTCAATTTTGTTAGACTCTTCATCAAAGATATCTACAAAGAGTCCGCCGATGATCTTGCGTTTTTTCTCCGGATCACTTTCGCCCGCCAATGCGGATAAGAAACGTTCTTCAGCATCAACACGGATTACCCTGACCCCCAGGTTTTCACCGAAGGTGGCCATAACCTGATCCCCCTCTCCCAGACGCAGCAGGCCGTTATCTACAAAAACGCAGGTCAGCTGGTCACCGATTGCACGGTGTATCAGAGCGGCAGCCACCGAAGAGTCAACCCCTCCCGAAAGTCCCAGAATCACCTTATCGCTGCCGACCTGCAGCCGGATACGCTCCACGGCATCTTCTATGATCCGGCCTGGTGTCCACTGGCCGCTACAGCCGCAGACAGCTCTGACAAAGGTATCAATCAGCAGCTCTCCGCGAGGTGTATGGTTGACTTCAGGATGAAACTGCACTCCGTAAAGTTTCCTGGCCACATCCTGAATAGCGCAGACCGGTGCATTGGCCGTTGCCGCCACCACCTCGAAACCGGCCGGTACCTGTGAAACGTGGTCGCCATGGCTCATCCATACCGGACTCTTGCCCTCAAGGAAGAAATTGTCAAAAAGCGGCCCCGGCTTTCCCTCCGCCAGAAGATCGGCGTGACCGAACTCGCGCTTGCCGGCCGGAACAACCTTTCCGCCGAAATGACGGCTCATCAGCTGCATGCCGTAGCAGATTCCAAGAACCGGAACTCCCAGTTCAAACAGTTCCTCTGCCACCGACGGCGCTTCATCCTCATAAACCGATTTGGGGCCTCCCGACAGGATGATTCCGGCTGGAGCAAATTTACGTATTTCAGACAGTTCCATATCAAAGGGATGCAGTTCACAATAAACATGAGCTTCGCGCACACGTCGGGCGATCAACTGGGTATACTGGGAACCGAAATCCAGGATCAGTATTTTCTGGCTGTGGATATCACTTCCCATTATTGATTACCCACCCTGTAGTTGGGAGCTTCTTTTGTGATCGTCACGTCATGGACATGAGACTCTTTGAGTCCGGCGCCGGTAATGCGGATAAAGCGGCCCTTGTCCTGCAATTCCTGCATTGTCGCGCAGCCGGTGTACCCCATTCCTGAACGCAGGCCACCCATCAGTTGATGGATATTGGCAGAAAGCGGTCCGCGCAGCGGCACCATCCCCTCGATCCCTTCCGGAACCAGCTTGACGTCCTCGCCAACATCTGACTGGAAGTAACGGTCCTTGCTGCCGTCCTTCATGGCGCCGATCGACCCCATGCCGCGATAACTCTTGTAGGTACGTCCCTGATAAAGGACCGTATCTCCGGGCGACTCCTCCGTGCCGGCAAACAATGAGCCGATCATGATGCTGTCGGCGCCGGCTGCAACCGCCTTGGGAAGATCCCCCGAATATTTGATGCCGCCATCGGCAATCACCGGAACGCCATGTTTGTGGGCCACACGGGAACATTCGAGGATGGCCGTGATCTGCGGAACTCCGACTCCGGCCACAACACGGGTCGTACAGATCGAACCCGGCCCTATTCCGACCTTGATGCCGTCGGCACCGGCCTTGATCAGTGCCTCGGCAGCATCTGCCGTAGCGATGTTGCCGGCAATGATCTCGCATCCGGGGAAGGTGGACTTGGCCCTGATAACCGCGTCTATAACCCCCTGTGAGTGACCATGGGCGGTATCAATAATGATGACGTCAACCCCTGCCTTGATAAGAGCTTCCATGCGGGCTTCCATATCCGGCGTCGGACCGACAGCCGCGCCGGCGCGCAGGCGACCCAGACTGTCCTTGCATGCAAAGGGGTATTTTTTAACTTTCTCGATATCCTTGATAGTGATTAAACCTTTAAGAAATCGGTCGTTGTCCACCACCAGGAGCTTTTCAACACGGGTATGCTTGAGGATTTCCTTGGCCTGTTCCAGCGTTGTGCCGACCGGCACTGTAACAAGGTTGCGCTTGGTCATTCTGGCAGAGATCGGCAGATCGAAATCGGTCTCGAAACGCAGGTCGCGATTGGTCAGAATGCCTACCAGCTTGCCGTCCGGCTTGGTAATCGGTACACCGGAAATACGATAGCGCGACATCATATCCAGAGCTTCACTGATCTTTTGATTGGGACGCATCGTGATCGGGTCAACGATCATGCCTGACTCGCTTTTCTTGACCTTGTCCACCTCGTAGGCCTGAGCTTCGATGGAAAAGTTTTTGTGGATGATGCCGAGTCCACCCTCACGCGCCATGCAGATCGCCGTTCGTGCTTCGGTGACCGTGTCCATGGCGGCACTGACAAGCGGTATATTCAGAGGAATGTTGCGTGAGATGCGCGTGGCCAGGTTTGCGTCACGCGGCAGGATCAGGGAGTGGGCAGGAATCAGGAGAACATCGTCAAAGGTAAGACCTTCGACCAGTTTGTCGTAGGACATGTTAGGGCTCCTCGAGGATGAAAATTTTATCGAAGTTAGTACAGTGCATCGGTCAAGTCAAGGCAAAAGGGGCAAGATCGGGTATACAAAACGGCACGTCACTCCGTCTGCCTGCACAGCATTTATCTGGGAATAAATTCCTCTTTTGACGTAATGGCGGATAAAGCCGCCACAATCAGCCTGGCGGCACCATCAAGATCGTTCAGCGAGATAGTTTCAACCGGTGTGTGCATATATCGAAGCGGTATTTTGACCAGTGCGGTCGCCACTCCTCCGCGTGAAATCTGCATTACATTGGCGTCAGTGCCTGTTGCGCGTGGCGTTGCGGTATGCTGCAGGGAGATTTTCTCCTTGCCGGCCGCTTTCGAAAGCAGTTCAAACAGATGCGGGTTGATGTTGGCGCCGCGGGTCAGGATCGGCCCCTTACCGAGAGAAACTTCGCCGTTATGTTTCTTTTCAACGTCCGGCTGGTCGGTGGCAAAGTCCACCTCAACGCAGATTCCCACATCAGGGTTGACAGTATAACAACTGGTGGTGCCTCCGCGCAGTCCGATTTCCTCTTGAACAGATGAAACCCCGTACAGATCCACAGACAGTTTTTTGCCGGAGGCGGCCACAAGCCGTAGCACTTCAGCCACTACGAAACATCCGGCCTTGTCGTCAAAACCACGCGATGCGACCCGATCACCCTGAAGGCGGGTAAATGAGCTTTCAAAAGTGACGGCATCTCCCACCATGACCAGCTTCTGAGCCTCTTTCTTATCCTGGGCACCGATGTCGATATACTGCGACTCCAGCTTGACAACAGTTTCACGGTCCTTGTTATCCATCAGGTGAATCGGTTTTTTGCCGATAACTCCGGGCAACGGGCCGGCCGCGGTATGAACATTAACACGCTTGCCCGGCGTCAGGTGGGCATCGACTCCTCCCACAGCAGCAAAATAAAGAAAGCCCTTGTCATCAATGTATTTTATCTGCAGACCGATCTCGTCGGTGTGACCGACAACCATCACCCGCGGCAGGTTTTTACCCTTGCCGCTGATGCGGCCAAAGACATTTCCCATTACATCGGTGGTCAGTTCATCACAAAAGGGAGTCACATATTCGCGGAAGACGCGCTGGGCCGGTTGTTCATAGCCGGAGGGGCTGGGGGCATCGAGCAGTTTTTCAAGAAACTTCAGTGATTCTTTTCGCATTGTTCATTTACCTCGTTATTGGAATAGTGGAGATCACTTATAAGATTGCGGACTGAGCAACTAACACCCTTCTTGATCAAAACATCTTCTTTTGCAAGCGATATATCAGGAATAACAAGCGCCTGCACGCCTCGTCCGGCCAAACAGTCCAGATTGGAGCGTTTATGCCCGATAACGTCTGATAGCCGGGAGGGGTTGCAGGAGATGGAAACGGACTCGCCTTCAGACACAAACCGGTTAATAAGATCGCCATAAAGTCCCGAACTGACAATCTGTCCCAGCGAGGGGTGCCAACAACCTGCCAGTATAGTGTCGGAACTGAGTCCGTCATCCGCCTGCAGCCCGATTCGGATCACCGGCAGCCCGGCCCGCAGGGCGCGGTGCAGAAGCTGTTTGCATAACGAGACGCCCTGTTCAAGGTCCAGAGGAGAATAATCGCCGGCAGCATACAGTTGCGCCAGTTCGGTTCCGCGTAGAACAACCGTAGGATAGATGCGCATAAAATCGGCTCCAGCGGAGATGACCCGCTCCAGCGAATCCAGTGAAGTGCGTGTCGTATCACCCGGAAGTCCCGGCATCAGCTGAGCCCCGACCGACAGGCCATGCTGTTTGATGCAGTGAATGGCAGCCACCGATTGAGCAGCGGTATGTCCCCGCCCGGATGCAGCCAGCACGGCATCATCCATTGACTGGACACCAAGTTCGATCGTGTGTACACTGGATTTTTTAAGCCAACCGACCAGATCAGTATCAATATAATCCGGCCTGGTTGACAGGCGGACCGAAGTAACCTCGCCGGATGTCAGCAGCGGCTGCAGCGGTGCCAGCAGTTCTGCCTGGGTCTCTCTGGGGAGCGCGGTAAAACTGCCTCCAAAAAAGGCCACTTCAACCGGTCGGTTTCCAGCACCAGCCCGCCATGTTCTGATTCTTGAGAGAATCTCTTCCCTGCCAGGCAAGCTGCCGGCCGCTCCGGATATTGTTCGCTGGTCACAGAAAAGGCATGTGTGCGGACACCCCTGATGGCTGATAAAAAAAGGAACCGTAACCGCCTTCACACGATCCGGCCCTCGACAATTTTAATGCTATCCAGCGCTTGTGCGGCAGCGGCCTGCTGGGCATTTTTTTTGGACTTACCCCTGCCTTCGCCGACACAACGGCCATCCAGCATAATCCGGAAGTGAAAAATTCGATCATGCGGCGGACCTGACTCCTCAACCAGCCTGTATTCCGGAACAGAAGCGCCACAGGCTGAAAACAGCTCCTGCAATTCACTTTTTGAATCACGTCCGAGCGTCAGCTTCTGCGGTTCCGCCGCCAATCCGGCAAACAGCCGCTCAACCAGTTTACGGGCGGCATCCAGGCCGGCATCCAGATAAACTGCGGCAAGCAGAGACTCCAACACATCTGCAAGAATTGAATCTTTGGCACTTCCGGCAGACTGTTCCTCGCCCCGCCCCAGCAGAATGAAATCGCCAAGCCCCATCATACGGGCCCGGTCAGCCAGCAGATCCTGGCCGGCCAACCTGGAGCGAAGACGGGACAAGGAGCCCTCATCCCAGTCAGGATATCGCAGGTAGAGCATCTCAGCCAGCAGCATTCCCAAAATTGAGTCGCCCAGAAATTCAAGGCGCTGGTAATCGCCGTTTCCGGGATCACCGGATTCGTGCAAGAACGAAGGGTGGGTCAATGCCTGGACCAGAAGTGATTGATTACTGAATGAGTGGCCCAAAAGCGGTTCAAGTTGTTGTAGATCCATATTCACCAGACGCATCTCCGATGTCAGACTATAGCCATGCGGCCCGTTTTTGGCAACCGAAACTCTTTAACGTGGAATTTAGTGTGAATTTGATTGATAAATCAAGGGCGCTTGCCTATAATCCATCAGTTAAATTTCCAAGCAGTCATTTGCAGGTATCGGGTGGTTTCAGTGGGCTATTTCATTACATTTGAGGGAGTTGAAGGGTGCGGTAAAACCACCCAGATCAGACTGTTGGCAGAACAGCTGATCGCACTCGGATTTGAGACCACTCTGACAAGGGAACCTGGCGGCTGCCCGATTGCCGACAAGATACGAACCATCCTGCTGGATGCCGAAAACCGGGCCATGTCACCCATGACAGAACTGATGCTGTACGCCGCGGCACGGGCCCAGCATGTCAGCGAAATCATTGTTCCGGCCCTGAACAATGGCAGGATTGTACTTTGTGATCGCTTCTGTGATGCGACAATAGCCTATCAGAGCTTCGGTCGCGGCATCGACAGAAAAGTCATCGACACCCTCAATGCACATGCCTGTCAGGGCGTGGCACCCGACCTTACGGTCCTGATCGATTGCGACCCGGGCATCGGACTGGAGCGGGCCAGGCAGAGGATTGAAATGACCAGCGGCCCCCGTGAAGAACGCTTTGAACTGGAGGCACTCGCCTTCCATCAGCGTGTGCGCTCCGGCTACCGCAGTATTGCAGACATCGAACCGGAACGTTTTGTGGTCGTTGACGGAACCGGGACTGTCGAGGAAATAGCGTCAAAGATCTCAGCGCAGATTATGTCAAAGATCCCGGAGAATCTTTGTGCCGTTTGCTGATGTTGTCGGGCATGAAAGAATCATAGAGGTTCTACAGCGTTCCCTGCGAACCGGCAAAACCGCTCACTCCTACCTTTTCGAGGGGATTCCGGGCTGTGGCCGCAGAAAAAGCGCGCTTGCCCTGATCCAGGCAATGTTCTGCAAGGATGTAGATGATGACGCCTGCGGTGTATGCTCATCATGCCGCAAGGTGGCCGGCGGCAGCCATGCCGACATCCATACCATTTCACCCTTGCCGGACAAACGTGACATCAGCATTGATCAATTGCGGGAAATGCAGCGCACCTTGTCCCTGCGCCCCTACGAGGCACCCCGCAAGGTCTGCATCATCGAACCGGCCGAACGGATGAGCGTCAATGCGGCCAACTCTTTGCTGAAAACTCTGGAGGAGCCGCCCGGAGACGCCCTGATAATCCTGCTGACTGAAAATGCAGGAATGCTGCTGCCCACCATCCGTTCGCGCTGCCAGTTGGTAAGATTCGCACCGTTGCCGCCGGAGCATGTCCTGACATTGCTCGAACGAAGCGGCATGGACTCCGGCACCGCCGCCATGCTGGCTCCCCTGTCGGGCGGAAGCATGCAGCGGGCACAGGAACTGGACAACGAATCGCTCGCGGCACGGCGCGATGCCGTAATATCCCGCTTGAGCCTGATGAATATAAACCGGATTGCAACTGTTTTTGACGCTGCGGAAGCGTTATCAGGGAATCGCGAAGAGACTCTTGAGCTTCTGGATTTGCTGATTTCGTTTTATCGTGATGCGGTTCACCTGGCGGCAGGCAGCGGTGAAATTGTTAATCGCGCCGCCAGAGCGGCTATTGAATCCATCGCCACGCGAAATACACTGAATCGCACCATGGAGCTTCTGGAAACCATCTGCCAGACCCGGAGAGACGTCCAGCGAAATGCCAACCCCAAATTGGCCCTGGATCATTTATTTATGAACATTGCTGCGAAAGCCTGAACCGGCAACAAATTATCGGTTTGGGCTTATCCGGCTCAGGAGGTTTTTTTGTCACATATTGTAACTATCCAGTTTTCAAAAGCCGGCAAAATGTATGATTTTGAGGCAGGAACCATCGAACTTGCCCAGGGTGACCACGTTGTCGTAGAAACCGAGCGGGGTCTGGGAATCGGCCAGGTTGTGCGTCCTCCCAGAGAACTGGACAAAGCTGCGCCGGAAAACATTACGGCCATAAAGCGCAAAGCAACTGCCGATGACATGGCGACTCTTGAACTGATTTCCAAAAAAGAAAAAGAATCCTACGATTTTTGCGTTAAGCGGATCATTGAGCGCAATATGCCGATGAAGCTTGTCAAGGTTGAATACCAGTTTGACAGCAGTAAAGCGGTCTTTTTCTTTACCGCAGATGGTCGTGTCGACTTCCGCGATCTTGTAAAGGATTTGGCGCACTCTTTCCACACCCGCATCGAAATGCGTCAGATAGGGGTGCGTGATGAGTCAAAGATGGTTGGCGGCATCGGTATCTGCGGTCGCGAGTTGTGCTGCTGTTCCTGGTTGCGGGACTTCCAACCGGTATCAGTCAAAATGGCCAAAGAGCAGAATCTGGCGCTTAATCCGAACAAGATTTCCGGGCAGTGCGGCCGCCTTCTCTGCTGCCTTGATTACGAATACGATACCTACTGCTGCCTGCGTAAAAACTATCCAAAATCAGGAAAGCGGGTAAACATCGCCAACGGCACCGGAGTAGTGGACAAGGTAAATATTCTGACCGGCAATATCACGCTCAAGCTTGATGACAACAAAATTGTAGTTATCAAGCGTGAAGAAATTATTGGTGACGGTACAACTGCCACTGCAGCACCGGCTCCTGATGCTGCAGCACAGCGTATAGCTCCGGCGCCGGCGCAGCCCCGCAATGCTCCGAAAGCCCGCGAACGCCGCCCGGACCAGCGGCGTAAACCGGAGAAGAGTTCACTGCAGTCCGTGCTTCAGGTCGCAGCCGATAAAGCTGCCTCAGCTGCTCCGACAGCAGCTAAAAAGCCTGCTGCAGAACCGCAGCAGGACGCCGCCAAGACCGGTCAGCCGCGCAGCAAAAAACACCGCTCCCGCAAACACGGGCATCGCAAACCACAGGGCGGAACACCAGACGGCGGCACACCGCCGGCATCCTCAGGAGCTTGATATGAAACCGACCTTCTACGTCACTACCCCCATTTACTACGTCAACGATGTGCCGCACATCGGCCATGCCTACACCACGGTAGCCGCCGACGTCCTGGCCCGCTACAAAAGGCTGATGGGCTATGACGTATATTTTCTGACCGGCAGTGACGAACATGGCCAGAAAGTTGAAAAAGCCGCCATAACAGCCGGAGAGACTCCGCTTGAGCTCGCCGATCGCGTCGTAAAGAGGTATCAGGCGCTGTGGGAGCGACTGGGCATTTCACACAACGACTTTATCCGCACCACTCAGGAACGGCATAAAAAAGGTGTCAGCGAAATATTCAGCAACATCCTTGCAAAGGGTGACATCTACCTGGGGGAATATGAGGACTGGTACTGTACTCCCTGTGAAACATTCTGGCCCGAAACCCAGTTGATCGAGAACCGCTGCCCCGACTGTAACCGGCCGGTCGAAAAACTCAAGGAAGAGTCCTACTTCTTCCGCATGAGCAAGTATCAGCAGGCGCTGCTGGACCATATCGAATCACATCCTGACTTCATTCAGCCCAAGAGCAAACGCAACGAGATCATCTCCTTCGTAAAAGATGGCCTGCGCGACCTGTCCGTATCACGCACCACCTTTTCCTGGGGCATACCGGTACCGGGCAATGACAAACATATCATCTATGTATGGTTTGACGCCCTGACCAACTACATGAGCGCCCTGGGCTACCCGGACGAATCCGGCAACTACGGCCGCTACTGGCCGGCCAATGTCCATCTGATCGGCAAGGACATCCTTCGTTTTCACGCGGTGTACTGGCCGACCTTCCTGATGGCAGCCGGCCTGCCGCTGCCTGAAAAAGTCTTTGCCCACGGCTGGTGGACTGTTGAAGGGCAGAAGATGAGCAAGAGCCTGCAGAATGTGGTTGAACCTAACATGCTGATCGACAAATACGGCGTTGATGTAGTGCGCTACTTCCTGCTGCGCGAAGTGCCCTTCGGACTGGATGGCGATTTTTCCCATACAGCACTGATACAGCGCATGAATTCGGACCTGGCCAATGACATCGGAAACCTGCTGTCACGCTCCACAGCAATGGCTGTCAAATACTTTGACGGCATCCTGCCGGAACCGGCTGAATTGTTTGAAATCGATCAGGCATTGAAAAACAAGACCGAAGAGATGGTTGCAATTGTTGATAAGTTCATTGATGAACTGGCCTTCAGCAAAGCGCTCCAGGCAATATGGGACGTGATCTCGGCCGGCAACAAATACATAGACGACTCAGCCCCCTGGACTCTGTCCAAAGACCCGGCCAATAAAGGGCGACTAGCCACAGTCATGCACACGCTGCTCGAATCACAGCGCATCACGCACTGCATTCTGTCGGCCTTCCTGCCGACAACAACCGGCAAGGCGCTAATTTCTCTAGGATATACGGATGAGATTACAAAATCCGGACTGGCATGGGGCGGGTTGAAGGCAGGAACTGTGATAACAAAGATTGAGGCGCTGTTTCCAAGAATGGAGGGGTAACAGAGATTCAGGACACTTAATTCAATCTTGCTTGCAGCAGCATCACGGCATCACGCCAACGCTGGTCAGTAACTTGGTGACCGCGTTGACTACATCATAAACAGTGATATCGCGCATGCATCTGTTTTCATTCGGGCATGGTGGTGTTGTTCCAAATGTCGTACACGGGGAACACGGAAGTTCCTTGTTGATCACAATATGACGATCTCCCCGAGGAGCCCATTTTTTTGATCTCCCGGGCCCGAACAGGGATACAGTCGGTATATTCAGCCCAACAGCGATGTGCAACACCCCGGAATCACCGCTCACCAGCAAAGAACTCTTTCTAATAACAGCTACTGTTTCTGCCAGAGAAGTCAATCCAGCTAGATTCAGTCCAAGATATCCGCCGGCAATCACCTCTCCCTGCCGGCGGTCTTCTTTTCCGCCCACGACAACGATCTTGATTCCGAGAGCTGACAACATCTCTGCCACGTTTCGGAACCGGTCCGCTCCCCAGCGGCGTTCCGGGATACTGGCTCCGGGAAAGATCGTCACAAACGGTTGGTCATGCAGTGATTCCAGCAGGGTGGAAGCTTTATCAGAAGCAGCATCGGAAACAGTCAGAAACGGAGTCCCGGTCTCCACGTTATCAGCTTCGAGCCCCAACGGCTTCAGAAGGTGCGCAAATCTAAGCGCCTCATAATCATCTTGGGAATAAGGAACCGGATGGGTGAACATCCGCCGACGTTCGTTGGTATCGAAGCCGATCTTGACTGGTGCCGATATCATCCGCGCCACAACGGCCGACAAGCGATGGCTCTGCTCAGTATCTATTACCACGTCGTAACGAGCGCGCAGGGCCTGAAGCAACTCATCTGGGCGGTCGTAACAGAGCAACCTGTCAACGCCGAGAATTAGTGGAAAAACACCGGCATTGCGCTTCTCGGCAAGTATAGTGACATGAATAGCGGGATAGTTTTTTTTGAGTGAGTGGATTACTGGTGCTAGAAGTACGGCGTCGCCGATACCGCCGGGACGGATAAGAAGAAGGGATCTTTTTTCGGATAGAGTGTTAATTCGAGATGGTACAGAGAGTAAATGTACACACAAGTGCCCAATCAGCAAGTCTAACACCTTTATATGACGCATGTTCATTCTATTGATCGCCTGAGAAGTCCGTTCTGCCTTGCAAGCTTAATATATTCGCGGTCCAAATCCGAGAATAAAAGATTTTCTATCTTCTTTTCGCCCATTGAAGCTGCACTTTGCACGAATTGAATACTATCAGTTGCTGATCTCACTTGATATCAGCTGTCGGTATAGTTTCAAATGACGTTGAGCAATTAGATTTATGCTTAAATTATCTTCAATCCACTTTCTGGATTTTTCAGCCATCGATTTTCTTAACAAATCATCATTCAGTACGTCAATGATACCAGTTGCCAAATCTTCGACGATATAAGGTCTTGCCAGGTACCCGGTTTCTCCATGAGATATCAAATCCGGTATTCCCCCTACCTCAAAGGCCACACACGGAGTGCCGCAGGACATGGCCTCCATTATCACATATCCAAGCGTCTCCTCGCGTGATGGTGCCACTAAAAGATCTGCTGCGCGATAGAGGAGTACCATCTTTTCCTCATCGGAGATAATTCCAAGGTTTCTGGCCGGAATGCCACAATCAGGGAGAATGGAATCGTTATCCGCCCCAAAGATAATCAGCTCGGTATTCTTCAACTGAGTGGGAATCATCGATGTGATGGCACGTTGCAAAAGATCAAAACCCTTGTTCGTATCGCTGAGCGCATGAATTGACCCAAACAGAAGCAGCCTGCGGTTTTCCGGCAGGCCCAGCTCCCTTCGAGCTTCAATCCTGTCTCCAGGACAATAAAGATGCGTGTCAATTCCGTTAGGTATGATGACAACTGTCCTGCCTCTAAAGAGAGAACTCGACCTGGCTTTCTCGGCCATCCAACGGCTGGGGGCAACAATTGTCAGCGGTACTTTACTCCATGACTTCTGTTTGCGCATCCATATACGACGAGACCAGTCATTATCATTTTCTGATCCAAGCACCGGACATCTGCCACATGACTGCTCATAGCTCGTGCATCGAGCAGGTAGATGACATCCTCCGGTAAAAGGCCAGGAATCGTGAAGAGTCCAAACCACCGGGCAATCAAGAGAGGCAAGATACTCAATCCGGACAAAGCCATTGACGACCCAGTGAAGGTGAACTAGATCAGGATTCAGTCGTGAAACCTCCCGGATGCCTCTCCCGGGAAACCAGGCAGGAGAGAAGGCATGAAGCTTGCGATTCGGATACCGGTGTAGCGGAAAACCGTCTATAAGCGCCCTGAGGAATCCGCCAATTCGTGATCCGACCGCTACGGTTCCAGAACGGTTCGTGTTTTTCTCCCTGACAAGCATGTACGCTTCTTCACCGGCAGCGGATAATCCGCTAAAAAGCCTATGACAGGCACGTGTAGCACCGCCTGACCTGTCATATGTATTTAGCAAGGCAATCTTCATTACACCACCAAGTTCTGTAGAAACAGTTCATCAACATTGCACCGAATGTTAACTACACCCAGCTTAACAGAGGTTAAACTATGAGAACCATAACCATTGTTTTTGACTTATTGTTGCAAACTGACCGATTCCCTTTTTTTGGCCGTCCACACTGACTGGCGAAAACCTGCAAACTCGCCGAGTTTTTTGACTGCATCGAACGGGGCAAGCAGTCTCCGCAAAAAAATGTCACAATGATAGGCTGAGTAATCCTTCTTGCCCTCACGAATCCGGTCTCGAATAACTAACTCACCCCTGTCAAAACGCCGATTTTCATCATCAGTCATATAATCACGAAACGCCTCGCCTTGGAATGTCCCAATGAATATACCACCCGGCTTAAGCAGTCTATTGATTTCGTCAATCCATTGATAGTGACGCTCTTCCGAAAGGTGAGTGAAAACTGAGATGCAATAAACCACATCAAAAAAATCGCATTCTATGGGGATAGGGGGCTCAAGCCCGTTGTGTATGAAATGAACTCCTGGCCAGTACTGCTGACACCATGATATGGACCGGGAGTTATAGTCAGACCCCCAAAGCTCCCAAGAACAACCTTCGGCAGATTTAAGATGTTGAAGTACACGTGCAGGACCACATCCCCACTCGAGAATTTTCAGAGATTTCCCGGGATACTCTTCCGTGACAATCTTTGATATTTCCTGCGAATGCTTCTGACCACTGTAATAAAAGCCGGTTAAGTCACAGTTTCCCTGAATATCATATAAAATCGATGCTGGAGGAACACATACTTCTGGATGGTTTAGGCGAAAGTTGCGGTTCACTTCGCGTTGACGAAAAAGAAGGTAAATAAAAAACAGATGATCAGCCAGTTGCAGCAGCCATAATTTCCTCAAAACTGCTGCAAATTGTTGCCGCATGGTTAAACTCATTCTGCACCTTTCAACAGCATGTTTTTGTAGAGCTCATAATTGACGAGTTATTATTAGTTTATTGATTACTTAGCGCGTGTAATTAGGACTTTTAGACCGTGGATTTTTTCGCAAAATGTACCGCATCCTAAAAACAGTGGGGCAAAAACGTTATATATTTCTCGCTTAAAGGGTTCTTTATAGGGTGGCAAAACACATTTCACCATTCTTAATAATGATTTCAGTATAATGGCAATATAATCAATTAAAGTAAGTTGTTTATTAAAAGTCGCCTCATAATTCAATCCCGAACGATAGTGAGCCATTAACAACCAGTTTAGATTCATTTTATATTCAGGAAGCAAATGTAACACTTTTATGGTTGGCACATAAAACACAACAACTCCGGCATCCATCAACCCTTGAATAAACGACGTATCCTCTCCATATGAAACGTTAAAACCTCTCATGCCTAATTGAGTGTTAAAGCCTCCGTATTTTGTTAGAAGTTTTTTTGTGAATATCATATTTGTACCATTGATCCATTCTTTGTTGTGCACCAATGGACGTTCAGCAGGTCCATAATCAAAACGGCCGTATTCAGGAGGAAACCATTCAGGGGTTCCCACCATTGTAAAGGCATCATATGGACCGCCGAAAGCAGATATTTCAGGATGACGCCTTACAAATGATACAATTTGATTGATCCAATCAGGATATGCTTTAGCATCATCATCAATGAATGCAACATATTCACCAACTGCCTCTTTCCACCCCCGGTTACGTGCATGGCTCAAACCCAGGTGGAGTTCCTTAAAACTTCGGAAATTTTTTTGACTGCTTAAAAAACCATGAATTACTTCATTAGTGTCATCAATTGAGCAATTATCCACCACAATCACCTCAAAGAGGCTTTGCTCCACTGTCTGGTCGACAAGGGACTGAAGACACCCAGGAAGAAGCTCAGCCCGATTGCAAGTGCAAATTATGATAGATATCAGCGGCTTGTTCAAGCCTTGCTCCCGAGTATTATTCATCATCTGCCGCTAATTAGTGATATCAACATTTACCTCTTTTTCCACAGCAAACAATTAATAATGAAAGCGACACGCCGCCGCCACGGGATTTTTACCTTACAGCTGAGTGGAGAAAACAAATACTTTTTTAGTGCCCACGGGCCGAGTTCAGTCACCGCATCACAAACCTCGAACCATCGCTCGCAAAGAACCTCGGAAAAAGTCAGCTCGGGGTAGATTTTTGTTTCCATATTTATATTCATCAATTTGAAGATCCACTTTTCAACATTTTCAACAAACAACCTGTCTGTCTCTAAGCACAACAGACTGATGGATCGGTGAATATATATTTCTTCATCAGAAGGGAATATCCCAAGGTTGTATAACTGTGACAACCGGACCCTTGCAGCGTTGAAGATTTGTTCTTCATTGTGACGTTTGCTAACCTGTTGAGGATTCAATCGATAACGAAGCAATATCTTTCCAATATTTGCAAGAGATGTGTATTCTGATGCTCGAACCCAAAGCTCAAAGTCCTCCGCGTGTTTATACGAAGGGTCATACAATAGTTTGGTTACTTTGAGAAGATCCCTTCGTATCATAACAGAAGGGTGGGCCAGAGCTGGTCCGAATAATTGTGAGCACTTTAAGACGTCGGGGTCAGTTGGGTAACGCAATATCTGCCCATATGGTTCTCCTAGTACTTCAACCCAACTACCGCATATTCCTATTTCTCTATGCGCATCCATAAAGGCTACTTGTAGGGCCAATCTTTCCGGCAGGCAGACATCATCAGCATCCATCCGGGCAACATACTCACCCAGAGCCAAACCCATCCCCTTATTGAGAGAAGTAACGAGTCCTTGGTTCATATCATTACGAATCAACTGTATGCGGGGGTCATTAAACTTCTGAACAATAGCAACACTCTCATCTGTCGAACCATCATCAATAATAAGAAATTCGAAATCAGTAAACGTCTGCTGCAGAACACTTTGTATCGACTCTGCCAGATAGGGCCCACCATTGTAAACCGGCATAAGTACCGTAACTATAGGGGGGCTAGACATATTCAGCTACATCCTTATCCATGTTTCTGGCAGCAGGTCTGATGTGTTGATGCTCTCATCTTTGAACCACCTCATAGGCGCTATGACAACTTTACTGGGGTGTGTGCCAAGCCAAGCCCCCCACCAGCTGAAAGAGCTGTTGGCTATGATATGATGACTGCACAGGCCCATGAGTCGCAGATCTTCATGCCCCTTATCTGGTCCGTTGTGATCCATGAACGTCGCTGGGTTTGAAATTTCAAGGTTTTCCTTCACCCATGCGGGGTCATCTGAAAAGATAAAAAAGTGGGGAGACCGGACTTGTGACGTTATTCTATCGATAGCCGATTTGTAATAATTTAAGGAGCATACACCATGAAACTCTCTGGTTACTTTATCGGAAACGAAGTCCCCTCTTCTCACATGGAAAGAAACCGATTCGGTTGCCTTGATTTCTTCGGCTAATTGCCGGTTCCATTCATCCTGTTCGGTTATCACTGCAAACTCGTTACGTACAATATCACCGATATCCATAAAGTACTTTTCACTCTGCCTATAGCCTTCCAAGTATGAATTGTCGGGGGCATCCAGCAGTGCAGAATCGAAATGGAAATGCCGCTCCACATAAACATTCGGATGGAAAACCGCCAGACCGGCAATTCGGCGAAGCCTTACCAGAGTCGCCTGTGCCCAGTTTTTGTATATTCTGGTGTATTCAGCAACTTCAAGAGGAGTCGCAATAGTGGCTTTGGTGTTCAGATGCTTCAATTCATAAACACGAGAAGTAGCTCCATCCTGTCTGTTCTTCAGAATTGACAGATCAAGTTTAAGTTCAGAATTGTTACGGATTGCCAACCTGCGCGCCGCCGCATATTGGAACATCTGGTTTCCAAGGCCACCCATGAGTTTTACGATGATCATTTACGCACCATATCAGAAAAGAGACCTGAAGTTTCTGCACCGTCTGCCAATACCCCTTCTCAACCGGCAGGCCAAGGACTCCTTAATTTTTATGTACCGGTGGAGCTTTGAGTGATGAAACATCGGGTTCTGGCCATCACCCCAGAAGACGACCGCGTTTTTACCCAAAGCAGCAGCGAGCGTTGCCGCCCCGGACGACAGACAGTAGAAATTCCTACAGGAGACGATTAAGTCACAGAAGTCCTCAAGATTAGGTGTATCTATGATCCCGTCAGCCACTGGCACATCCACATACAATTCTCTCAATTTCATCTTTGCATCAACGTGGATCCGCTTACGTCCTAAATATCGATACAAATCGCTAGAACAGAAATCGCCGACGTAGGAGACATAGTTAGGATCATAGATCGCCAGATCACACAGTTCAGGAACCTGTTTAGGGTGGTAGTACAACTCCGGCTCATGCCACCGCAGCCCGTCGTCCAGACCGAGGGAGAGCATGATCCTGTCCAGTAGATTTTCCCCGGAGGAGACTGTGGCAAACTCTGGGTAGACCCCATTCTCCTCGGTAAATCCGTCTAAATAGGGGTTGCATTCCCACACCAGCTTCCGGTAGTCTGGGTGTCTGAACAGTGACTGTTCAGAAAGCATCACCCTTTGGTATCTCCCGCTCGCCTTGGCAATCCTAGGGATATGGCTATAAAAAAGATGGTCCCCCAGTCCGCCGTATTTTATTTCCAGAACGAGTTTATTCATTTTCGAGTGAGGAAATTCATCCACTTAGAATGAAAACTCTTCCCCGTGAAGGCCAGCAACTTATCGCACAGCGAGAATTTCATTCTATCTTTAACACCCACGATTTTGGATCTATTCAAAAACATGGCATCGCCAAAATATTTGTTCTTATTGGTAAATCCTATAAAATAGAATCCTTGGGCGTTCAAAAATCTCTTTAGATCATTGAAAAGGGGCTGACTCTCATAAATCTCTAGGAATTCGACTTCGGTATGAATCATCGAAATGTCGAGGATATGTTCTTCCAAACCCTTGAGGGCCAACAATTCAGCCCCCTGGATGTCCATCCAAAGCAAATCGATGCGGTTTATTTTGGATTGCTGCAAAAAGGTCTTCAGGGTAACGGATTCGACCTCGATTTCGTCTTGCACGTACTTTTCTACAGGGTACTTTCCGCTCGCCCGCAAGAGAGAGGATGCCCCGGGATTGCCGTCCTTACAGGTGGTCAGCGTCTTTTCAGGATTGGTCGGAAAGAAGGGAATCGGCCCGTTTTTATCGGAAGCAGCCTTCTCCACCAGTATCACGTTACGGAAGCGCGCCACCGTAGTTCTGCAAACGGGAAGCGTGGCAGGGTTACACTCAAAGGTGTATATGGTAGCGCGATCGAATTTCTGTGCGAACATCGTGGTTTCTGCGCAATCTCGCGCACCCAGTTCCACAACGGTCGATATGTTCTCCCAACCGATGAACTTTTCAGCGAGGTCAACAAATACATCAAGGCTAGCTTCATACTTACTCATATTCATCTCCACTCCAAGAGAGGCCGCAGCATACCGTGCATGACCCCCTTGTAACTGCCTCTAGTGGGCGCATTAATATTGTCAATGACAGTGATGCTCAAGTCTACAGAAACGTGTATTTGGGTAGGCATCGGTGTGGTCAAGGCGCTTGTCACCACATAGTCGTTATCGTTAAGGAAGTTTGCCGGTATCCACACCACTGACGTATATTCACCAATTCGGCTAAAATTTTGAGTGCAAACGCTTTGGAAAAGTTTTTGACCTTCAAGGGTCGATAGTAAAAAACAAGGTTGCGGGTTGAATCCCTCTTTCAAAACCGTGAAGTCGAAACGGATACCGAACCTGTCATTAACGGCGAGGGTACCAACGCAGTTCATCTCTTCATCGACTATTTGTACAGTTTTCAAGATGGCGACATCGTCACCAGCATTAAAAACGCTCATATTGGAATGCTCTTTATGCCGGCTCGAAGTCAAATAACTTTGGATGACAGTGTTGCGATCGCCTTTTGTGACAAAGGCCCCGGAGCAGAGATAAATTACCTCTTCACACAGGGTTGCAATAGCGCCCATGTTATGGCTTACAAATAGAACTGTCCGTCCATCCTTCCTGGATACATCCTCCATCTTCCCCAAGCATTTCTTCTGAAACTGCGCATCACCAACCGCCAACACCTCATCAACAATTAATATTTCCGGTTCCATATGCGCCGCCACGGCAAAAGCCAAGCGCACATACATGCCGGATGAATACCGCTTTACAGGCGTATCAAGAAACTTTTCAATCTCTGCAAAATCAACAATTTCATCAAACTTCTTCTTAATCTCCGCCCGCCCCATCCCCAGGATTGCACCATTAAGAAAGATATTTTCCCGACCTGTTAACTCCGGATGAAAGCCGGTCCCGACTTCCAGGAGGCTCGCCACACGTCCAGTTATGCTGACCTTGCCACTTGTCGGTTCGGTGATGCGAGAGAGGATTTTAAGCAGGGTGGTTTTTCCAGCGCCATTGCGACCAATGATCCCTACCCGGTCACCCTGGTTTATCTCAAAAGAGACGTCTTTCAAAGCCCAGAATTCTTCTTGAGTGGAATTAGTATAAGGTAAATGGTGAGTTGTAAAGGAGTGCAACACCTTTCTGCCGATAGTTTTGACCTTTTCGGTAATGACATCACGCAAGGCAGTGTATGACTCCCGCTGCTGATGTCTAAGGATGTATTTCTTACTCAATTTTTCGACTTTTATAATAGACATCTGAAACCTTTTAAAAGGTAAATAATTTTATTCACTAAATGATATCCGCAAAAGCCCTTTCTGTACTACGGAAATAGCTCAATGCAATCAGGAATACAAAAAAGTTAAGGCTAGCAGAAAGCCAAAAACCGGGCCAATAGAGTTGAGCATTTCCGCCGAGGATTGCCCAGCGGAACCCATCAATAACGCCAACCATCGGATTAAGCGCATAGAGAAGCCGCCACTTTTCCGGAACAACGCTGCTCGAAAAACCGACCGGCGAGACATATAGTCCAAACTGTACTATAAATGGTACCACATAGCGGAAATCACGGTATTTGACATTGAGGGCAGCAAACAAAAGACCAAAGCCGAAAGATGCCATGAAGGCAAGGCCGAGGAAAAACGGAAGCGTAAATATGCGCCAATCAGGTATAAAACGGTACCAGACCATGAGAACAGCCAGGAGTGCAAAAGAGATGAAAAAATCCACGAGGCTCACAATAATGGCACTTGCCGGAACGATCAGGCGAGGGAAATAGACTTTGGTAAGTATGCTTGCATTGGCAATCAGCGAATTGCTGCACTCAGACAAGGAGTTGGCGAAGAACTGCCATGGCAGCATAGCTGCAAACACCATTATCGGGTAAGGGACACCATCTGATGGGAGCTTTGCCAGTCTGCCGAAAATGACCGTAAAAACAATCATAGTCAGTAACGGTCGTAGAACACTCCACGCGATACCGATTGCCGTCTGTTTGTAGCGCACGAGAATATCCCGCCACGACAAAAACCAAAACAGCTCTCTGAATCGCCACAGGTCTCGCCAATAATTGAACTCAGAGCGCCCTGCCTCGATAACTAATTCATACTCCTCATTTTTCATAATTGTTCCACTTATCCACATTGGCTAATATTTATTCAGAATGACCAAAAAGCGCTGCCAGAGTCTGCCTTGCATAGTATCGCGGATGGTTGAGAATAAGCCGTGACATCATACATAATTTTTGACCATATCCCATAGCGACCGTCATAGAACTCTCTCTCACCCGATAGTGAAAGAGAATCTCCGGTATCCTGACAAAACGAATTCCAAGTTCACAGAAGGATAGCCAAAAATCCCAATCCTCCCAACCATGTTTCATATTTGGATTATATCCGCCAACTCTTTGCCAGGATTCGCGATAAAACATGGCAGAGCAGAATACCATATTCTCTTTCAGTAGTAAGTTGGGGGAAAACTCCGGAAGGTGCCATAATCCGCTAACAGTGCCGAACTTATCAGCCATTGAATAAACCACCCCAACACCTGAATCACCAGCAATGACCGCTGCCCCCTTTTCAAGGTAGGTGGGCGCGATCAGGTCATCAGCATCCAATGGCAGGATGATTGCGCCAGTTGATGCTGCAATACCCCGATTACGAGCCATTGACAATCCACCATTAGATGTTCTCAACACCTTGATAATAGGATTATCAATCCGGTCAATAATAGAGAGCGTTTCAGAATCGGTAGAACCATCATCAACCACAACTATTTCAAAATCAGAGTACGTCTGATCAAGTACCGATTTTATGGCCTCTGTCAGGAAAATGCCCTGATTATAGCAGGGGATGACAACACTGATTTTTGGCATGACAATCCCAATAATACACTCAAACTCAGTTAGATGAGAACAGCCGTCTGTACATCAGTTTGCTCAAGTGTCGCTTGATCTGATAATCGAGCCAGTAGTAGGCCGTGGAGCGCGCCTTGCTATGCAAGTATTCCATCCTGACTCTGAACTCCTCGGCATACGCCTGCTCCGATTGAGAAACGGAACGACTGCCAGCATGTACTCGGAAACAACTTAATTGTTCATCCAGCACCATAGGAGGGCAGACACTTCCTAGGCGGAGGAAAAGATCATAATCCATACTGAATGATAAAGAAACATTGAAGCCACCCACTGCATTAAACAGGTCACGTTTGATAAAGGTGGAGGGATGCAAAAGTATGTTGCCGCGCACCAGTCGTCTGTAGGAATATCTTCTAACCCTTATATCACGTATGTAAGTTCCGTTCTCGGATACAAATGTTAAACCGCCCGTCAACCATGTAACAGACAGATTATAGAGGAAACAGTTTATAACCGTAGAAAGTATTTCAGGTTGTGGGTAATAATCATCAGAATTGAGATGGGTGATGACATCGCCAGTCGCCAGCGCAACGCCTTTGTTCATTGCATCGGAGATACCATTATCAGGCTCGGATACCCAGATAATGCGCGAATCAACTGCGGCATGCTTCTTGATTATTTCAAGTGTTGCATCAGTAGAACCGCCGTCGATAATGATGTGCTCATGCAAACCGTCACCTTGAGAGGCCACCGAAGCAAGACATTCTGCCAAAAAACGCTCAGAATTTAAAGTTACCGTTATTACCGAGATTCGCAGGGTCATATTGTTTCAGAGTCTTTTCCATTATTCCATAACAAGCGCCAGATCATTGCCGCGAGATCCATCCTTCCACACAATACTCGAACCAACATTTCTCCTGCCAAACCAAGATATACCACCGGAAGAACCGCAGGACAGTAGCGACTAGTGAAGAGAATACGGTTACGCAATGTATAATAATCACACTGAAAGCTCTTCCTGCGAGGATTTGTAGCTGTGCCAATGCTCGCCCCTACCTTGTGGTAAACTACACTTTTTGGAGCATAGGCAAGGCTGTAGCGCCTCTGTCCACGAGAAACCCAATCAATTTCTTCAAAATATAGAAAGTAATCTTCCGCCATAAGTCCGACTTCTATTATGTATGATGAACGTACCAGCAGGGACGCTCCAACGACATAATCCATTTTCTTTTCAACCAGCACCTGATCCGGCAGCACGTCACCACTTATTGTCCTCCCAATGTGCCATGCAATCCCGAACCACTTGTAATATACCGCACCGCCTAAAGCCTGAATTTTATGTCTATTATCATATTCCCGCAAAGTTGAGCCGCACATACCAGCATCAGGTTTTTCCTTCATCCTCTCAACCATCGCGGCAAGTGCAAAAGCATCAACAACAGTGTCGTTATTCAATAACCAACAATATTCGGCATCTCCACACGACAACGCATACCGCAGCCCCACATTATTTCCACCGGCAAAACCAAGATTTTCGCCATTTGTCACCAACGTAAACCTTGTGCCTGTAATACCGCCGCCATTTTCTGTAACAGTCCGGCTTAACTCCTGCCAGAGACCCGAACCAAATGTTATTTCACTCCACTCGCGTAACTTTAGTATTGAATCATCTTCTGAACCATTATCACAGACTACAATCCGAAAATCCGGATACTCAAGCAGCATAAGAGATTCAAGACATTCAATAGTGTCCCGCCAGCCGTTCCAATTAACGATAATGATGTATGTCCTGTTCACGAATAGAGACTCCAGACTACCATCAGCACCCACAATACCCCGACTGCAAAAAGTAGCTTGTCTTTCAGCAGTGATTCGGTCGGATCCCCGCTCTGCCCGGAACTGACCCGGAACATATAGCGTAACAGCCCAAAAAAACAAAGTGGAACACTGTATATGAGCATCTGCTTGTTCAACGTGTACATGGCGTAGGTAACCAGAACGGCCCCACCGGTCATATACATGGTGCCATCCAGAAAACCTTGCGGATAATGTGCCAGGCTTACACGGTGTTCTCCTGCCATATCTCCCAGAGAGCGTGACTCACTTAACCGTTTTCCGGTACTAAGAAAAACTGCCAGCAGAAAAACCGTCAGAAAAAGCCAGGGGGAGATCGCAACCTGAAATAGTTCACCACCAGCCTGAAGACGGATCAGAAAACCGGCTGAAATGCAAAACAGGTCAACCACAGGCACATTTTTCAGAATCAACGAATACAAGAGGGAGATGAGCGCATAACCGAGCAGCAGTAAAAGAATACGGAAAGAGATGAAGGCGGCCAGCACAAACCCGCAAAAAAAAAGAAATACCGATAGCATACTCGCGCTACGGACAGTGACCGCCCCGGCGGGAAGAGCCCGGAAACGTTTTTGTGGATGGTGAATGTCCCGATCCCGGTCGAGCAGGTCATTAAAGATATATCCTGCGCTGGACACCATACAAAAGGCACAAAACGGTATCATCCCCTTGTTGACAATTCCGGGCAGAAGCATTTGACCTGCTAGAAATGGCGGAAAGAACAACATCATGTTCTTCAGCCACTGGGCAGGTCTTAACATTTTGAAATAAATGTATACCTTCATTTTGCAACCAGTTTTTCGGCAAGTTTCCGGGCCGGTTCTCGATAATACGCATCGGGACGGGAGTTTTCATACGCTTTTTTGAAATAAACAGCCGCTTGTTGATTATTTCCAATAAGCAACTCAAGCTGACCAGACCTGTAGGAAATAAAAGGATCTCGTGTTTTCAGATATAAGAATCCATTTGTTTCTATAATTTCAGCGACAATCTTTTTTTTACTCTCTAAAGATACCGCTTCTTGAAGTATAACTTCATTAATTCTGTTAAAACGTTTCAACAATTCAATATCTGCACTAGCCTTGTTGCCGATTTCTGACAGCAGAATTACTCGTGCCTCGTCCAGTGGTTTTCCAAGTATCTTCATCCAAATCAAATTAAGACGGATTACCCTGCTTACATTATCCTTATTTTTTTGTTGTGAGGCAATTATGTACTGCTTCTCAGCCTCATCGTAACGTCCAGCCAGCTTAAGTAACCCTCCATATTGATTACGGGCAACACCAAAATTGGGTGATTTGGCAACAATGTCTTCTACTATCGCAAGATTGTCCCCCCATATTATTCCACGTTGAAAGGTCGCAATGGATGCGACCGAAATAATAACAGTAACGACCGGTACAAACAGATTAACTGCATTCCGGCGCATCAGAAATCGATGTGAAAGTTCAAGACAGCCCATGACGGAAAAGGCAGACGGTATATATAAATAGCGTTCACCAAAAGGTGTCCAGGTAAATGAAGTTGTAGCAATAATCAGGGCAGGAAGAGTAAACAAAACTGATAGAGCAAGAAAAATTCCGGAAATTCCAGCACGTCGGAAAGTTAGCACCAATACACCCAATGAAATTATTCCGACAAGTAAATACAGAGGACTGACTTCCACAATTGCCATGTTCAGCGGAAGTGGCAGTAAAGTCTTCTTTACATAAAAACCAAAGGCCTCAAATGATCGGATGAAAATATTTGACCCACCTTCAAATATAATTGCAATTGCATTATCACCACGCCCCTTCAGATATATCAGTATCAGTAGCAAGGAGACTAAACAGGTCGAAATTGGAATTAAAATAAGAAGAAAACGTGTCCGCCAGGTTTTATACATGGCCACATCCTGGAGCATAACAGGCCAATATGTGATCACCAGAAAAGCGGCTGGAATGAACATTATAGCGGTTTCTTTAGCCAAAACTCCGATAAAAGCTACTCCGAATGCAAGAAGAGCAAACCGAGTCGATTGTTCCTGAACAGCACGGATCAGGCAATAGACTGCAATAAAAACAAACATCCCTGCATAAATATCAGTTCTACCGGCGATCCAGTTGACTGATTCACTGTTTATAGGATGAAGTCCAAAAAGTAGGGCACTTAATACTGGCAGGCTTTTTATTCCGGATGTGATTGTGAGACGTGAAGCTATCAGGAAAACCAGAAACACATTTAGAAGGTGAACTACTATGTTCTCCAAATGCATGAAGGTAGAATCCATGCCCCACAACTGGAAATCAAGCCAATAGGATAGATTTACAAGCGGTCGATAATAGAACCCACCGCTGGGTGAAATTACATCCCAAAAGGTAAGTGTGCTATTGATACCATAGTGTTCAACAATAGCAAGATCATCGAAAAGACTGAACGGATTACTGATTGACTGAAAATAAACCGCCAGAATGAAGATCGGTATTAGAGAGAGTTGCAACCATGGCCTGACAGCAAATTTCATGACCTCGACACAACGGACAGGAAGAAGGACTCCATGTCCTTTCGCTTTGGTTCAACAGACTTGATAACAGCTCTTGACTCAAGAAGCTGCCTCATGGCGACATCAAGCTCTTCACGAGAAACTTGTTTTTCCTCATCCGCTCCATCAGGACAACAAAAACGGATGACATACCCAACTACCCCTTTTTCGAGAATGCTATCAACACAATCAACCGCTTCGAGGACTCCATTTGAGATAACACCAACACGATCGCAGACAGCTTCAACATCAGACGTAATATGGGTACTGAAAAACACCGTTTTTCCTCGCTGTTTGAGATCCCTGATTATATCTTTCACCAAAGCGCGGCCAATCGGGTCAAGTCCACTCATCGGCTCATCCAGGACATACACATCAGGATCATGAACCAGTGCTTGCGCCAGACCAACCCGCTGAACCATTCCCTTGCTGTAACTGCGCATGGGACGTTTGCGTGCCTCCCACAGATCAAGCCGCTTCAGCACCTCTTCCGAGCGTTGCACAAGCAGTGCCGGGTCCATCTTGAATTGCGATCCAACAAAAGCAATATACTCCTCGGCGCTAAGATAATCATAAAAGGACGGGTTTTCCGGGAGATAGCCGACATGACGTCGTGATTCCGCCTGACTTGCATCCATCCCCATGATTCGTGCTGTGCCGGAGGTCGGACTCAACAAACCCATCATCAATTTGATAGTAGTACTTTTCCCTGCGCCATTTGGCCCAAGAAAACCAAAAACTTCACCTGCTGTAATAGTGAGGTCAAGCCCCTTCAGGGCATCGACTTTTGTCATTCGTTTTCCGGTAAACTGCTTGCGTAACCCTGTTATTTCAATGGCGTTCATCAGGCTCTCCATCTTTTTAGGTACTATTTGTTCTTCGCCCCACCAAAGGCATACTTACTCGTAGTTGCAACTTTCCCATCCGCATCCAGATAAAACTGCCCTCCGTAAGGATCTTTGGGTGTCGGAGAAAGAAGGCCCACGGAAACCAGTTGCTCGACCGTTGTCGGCATGATCCCATGTTTTTCCTTGTAGCCATCCCGCGCAACCTCAATGCGACGAGCCTCACGGAACGCCATCAGCCGGAGCTGATAAAACTTTTTAAGGGCTGGTTTATTCTCACCTTTTTCCATTGCGGAAAGATAACCTATTGCCAGATCAGTCTGCCCCGATTCCTGAATATAACGACCTGCCAGACCTTTTAGCAGGCTCTGCCCGCTTAAATCTCCCGCCTGTTTAAAGTATTCCGCGGCTTTAGAGTAATCTCGCATAAAGTAAGCACTGTTAAACCCTGCAAAAAAAGGAAGGTACCAATCCCAGGTACGATATTTCATCCCATAGTCGAGAAGATCATTGGCAAGCATAAACTGCTTTGCATCCCAGGTAAGAAATGACTGGGCAAAATAGTAGGCGTCCATGTTGTAGGGATCAAGCTTGACAGCACAATGCAGAAGGCGGGACATAGTCATGTAATCAGGCGGAATTATCACCTTGTTGTTTGCTTTATCAACAAGATCGCCGAAGTACATTAACACCTTCAGCACCAACGAAGCTGCTAACAGCTCTTTTTGATCAACTGCAATAGATTTTAGAGCAGTAACAGAGGAGGGAACATAGCCCAGCTTTTCAACATACGGCTTGTTACGCAGATAGGTTGTAAAAGGAATTATCAGAATGCCGTACAAAACCAGGCAGACCAGGGCTGAGGAGGCTGTTTTGAGCATCGGTTACCTCATTTCACGCCGTAAAAAGATTGCTGCGGAAATAGAAAGCAGCGCACCCACATAAACCACAAAATAGGCAACAGTCAATAACAGGCCATTAACTGGAACCGGGAGACCGTAGATTGTATTGACCTTCAGATCGAAGGCGCTGAAATTTGGCAGCAGATAATACAGTCCGGCGGCAATCTGCTTGACAACCGGCGACAGGTTTTTTGCAGCGGGTGAGTTGATATACTCAAATACCTGCTGAGTGACACCACCGGTTAGAAACGTGGCAATTGTGCCGAAAACCGGCAGAAAAAAGGAAGTGCTGACGGTAGAAAAAAGGAAGGCCACCGCAATCAGCAGGATATATTTCAAGGCATCAAAAAAAATGCAGAGTGCCATGGTTGACCAGATAATCGGCCTCTCGGAAGGATGTTGTGTGTTTGAATACAGAACTACAACAAAAGCAGCTACTCCCAGAACTGCTGCGGTTAGAAGTACAAACAGCGCCGTACCTCCAAAACGACCCAACAGATACCTCTGGCGGGAAAGCGGCAGACCCAGCACGCTAAAAGTGTAGCGCCGTTCTATATCCTTCCAGAGCGACGTACCACCCAGAAAAACCGCCAGCAGCAGCAGAATAAATGAGATCAAAGAAAGGGACAGCGTCAAGGAAAGTTCTGTTATCTGACGCATGGAAAGAGAAGCTATGACAGGGATCAACAGGAATGCACACGCTGTAACCATAATGCCCTGAAAAACACGATCACGGAAAATGCCTTTTAGAGTGAGAACAATAATTGACGTCATACTTTAAACAATCTCCTCTTGTTTGAAGGTCAGATCTTTAAGGTGAATAACCTAATAAAAACATCCTTCGATTCAATGGCTACATTTCCCTACAGCGAAACAGCAGTTTTTATTTTTAAAACATAGCACAGGCTATTTTAGGTGTCATGCCAAAACCATAAACAGGGAAAGCTCACCTCGTGGAAACTTCTACAATTAGCGCGATATCCAAAAAACAGCCTGACTTCCAAACGCCCAGAAAGACAAAAAAAAGGAGTTCGTCAATGCAAGAAGTAAAGTAATCCCGACCTCACGAAATCCCTGCATAAGAAAGGGATGCACCAAAAAAGGTGCACCCCCCAATTTTATTCGATGTGAAGAAAAATTAAACTATTTTGCAGCGGTCCACCCGGTCCAAGTTGCGGGTGAATTTACAGCCGGGACAGATGGTATAGACCCACCAGACAGAGTAGCTGATACAGTTAATGTTCCGTTTGAATTAGTAAAAGTATTTACAGTAGGTAACCTGAAAATATTCGTGTCCCCCGAACTCGTTCCATATGCAAAATTACCAGTTGAATGGGTAGAGAGCAAGACATATGCTGTGCCGGAAGCATCATTACCGTAACCTAAAAAAACATTGGCTGAGGGTTTTATTGTCAAAGGAATAGTCGAAGTAGTAATTGGGATAGTGACAGTTCCTGCAACATTAGTAAGCCAGTCAGGAGCAAGAGCGGCAGCGTAAGAATTAACTGAAATGCCTAAAGAAAGCACTGCGGCGAGTAAAACAACAATTTTTTTCATGATGTAACTCCTTTCACGTAAATTATGAGTAATTAATTCGGGTACATTTGGTTGTCAGCGAAATAAGATTCCAAGGTGGTCTTGGCGTTTTTCAGGTCGCTTGTGGACGCACTGTTATAAGCCTTTGCACGGTACGCAGAGAACTGTGGGATGGCAATAGCTGCCAGGATGCCGATGATCGCGACAACGATCAAGAGCTCGATCAGGGTAAAACCTTTTCTGTTTCTAATCTTGTTTAACATAGTTTTTTCTCCTTTCTTGGTTATCCGCCTGATTAAAGGCGGTTTTGATAAGGTCTAACCTACTTGATTAAAAATACTAGGTATGGGATTAAAAGAGCAATTCATGTGCCAACTAGCTACAACCTGCCTAACCAGCTTGATTTAAGACTTAAACAGAGTTTGATACGATTCTCTAGCCATTTCACAACAAATGATTGTCACACGACACTGACATATTTCGTCACTAAACAAAATGCTGCTAGAATTTTCTATCTTTTCAATAATCACCGGATTCACCTAATTTGGATACAATTGATGTTCCATAAAATAAGTTTCCAAACTGGTTTTTGCATTTTTCAGATCGCTTGTTGCAGCACTATTATAGGCTTTTGCGCGATATGCCGAAAATTGCGGAATAGCAATTGCAGCCAAAATACCTATAATTGCCACAACAATAAGTAGCTCAATTAAAGTGAAACCTGCATCCGATTTTGTTAAGTTTCTCATTTAGCTGCACCCCCCACAGGCAATCAAAGCAATGCTTGTGCCATGCCGCCATCACAATACATTCCAAATCAGCTTATTCATCCCCGCTATCCAAACCAAACTTCGCCAACCGATACCTAAACGACCTAAATGACATCCCCAACAACTCCCCGGCTTTCTTCTTGGCACCGCTGGTTCTCTCCAGAGCCTTCAGCAGATATTTCTTTTCCAGATCCTCCAACAACGGCTCAAGCAGCATGCCTTCCTCTGGGATTTCGATATCAGTCGAAAGAGATGCCACCTTGCTGGCCAGCATCTGCTTGGGAAGACTGCTTTCCGAAATTGTGTGAGGGTCTAAAATCAGGCTGCGTTCAATACAATTTTCCAGTTCGCGGATGTTTCCCGGAAAGGGATGGTTCATCAACATTTTGAGTGCACCTGGAGTGACGCTTGCCGGCTCAGCCTGTTCTCCAACCCGGTATTTCCTGCAAAAGTGCTCCACCAGCAGCGGAATATCCTCTATCCGTTCCCGTAGCGGCGGCATGAGCAGTTGCACGACATTGATACGGTAAAAAAGATCTTCCCGGAATGAGTTTTCACGCACCTGGGATTCCAGATCGCGGTTGGAAGCGCAGATGATTCGTACATCGGACTTGCGCGTCAGGGCACACCCCACCCGCTTGAACTCCCTCTCCTGCAGCACCCGCAGCAGTTTTGTCTGCAACAGCATCGGCAGTTCTCCGATTTCATCCAGAAAAAGCGTTCCACCTTCAGCCTGTTCGAAAAGACCGGGGCGGTCGCTGACGGCACCGGTGAATGAACCTTTCTTGTGTCCGAAAAGTTCGCTTTCGATCAGGTTTTCCGGAATGGCGCCGCAGTTGACGGCCACAAACTGTTTTGATTTTCTGGGGCTGCAGGTGTGTACCGAACGGGCGGCCAGCTCCTTGCCGGTTCCGCTCTCCCCCAGCACCAGTACGCTGCTCTGGCTGTTGGCCACCTTCTGGATCATTTCAAACAGTTCGCGCATTTTCGGGCTCTTGCCGATTATGCCGCAGAAGCTGTCCCGTTCCTGTACATCCTTTTTCAGGAGAATATTTTCGCGTTTGAGCCCCTGTTTTTCGAGGGCATTTTTTACAAGCTGCTTGATTTCCTCGATCTTGAACGGCTTGGAGATATAATCGTATGCCCCCAGTTTCATGGCCTCCACCGCCTGTTCGGCGGCGGAAAAAGCGGTAATCATCAGCACACCGGTTTCTGGAGAAATCTTTTTTATCCGGGATAGCAGCTCTATGCCGCCAAGACCGGGCATATTGACATCCGAAAGCACCAGATCAAACAACGATGTCTCCATCAGGCGCAGGGCATCCTCGGCGCAACCGGCGACCTCCACCTGATAGCCCTCCCTCTCCAGAAGGATTGATAGAAACTCCCGCATACTCAGTTCGTCATCAACAACTAGAATCCTGATTTTCATATACCCACCTTTATCCCTAGCCTATCCTGCGCAAACCGTCTGCTATTTTGATTTTGACCGCACGCCACGCCGGAAACATTCCAGCAATGACACCAACGATCAGACAGAAGATCATATCCAGGTACAGAGTTGATTTCTCTACTTGAAATATCGGAAAAAACTGCCCCATGACCTCTCCAAACTTGTGCGCCACAGGAAAGGTCAGCAGGATCCCAAGACACCCTCCGCTGATGCTTATGAACAGCGACTCTCCGAATATCATGCCCGCTATATGGTGCCACCGGAAGCCCATCGCCTTGAAGATGGCGTATTCACCGATCCTCTCGCGGGCCGTCATGGCCATCGTGTTGGCAACCACCACCATTATAATGATAATGACAACAAAGGATACGATGCGGATGGCTACCACAATCGCCTCGGTCATCGATACAAAGCTGAGCTGAAAAGCCTTTTCCGTTTCAGTCAGAGTTTCGGCCAGTGAATTTTTGAAAGACGCATCCACCGCCAGCGAAACTTCAGCTGCGGACTGCGGGTTCTTCAGACCTATCAGGTAGATGCCGGTCTGGTCGGCCCGGAGTGGTGTCGTCTTTTTAAGAGTTTCATTCAGATAGTCCCAGTGAAAAAAGAACTGGGATTCATCGGTGGACTTTTCGGCACCGGTGTAGACTCCCCGCACTACGAATTCCCAGCTGCCGGGAAAGATCGTTCCCTTCAGCGGAATGCTGTCTCCTATCTTCCAGCCAAATCGTTCGGCCAGTTTCCGTCCGATCACGCATCCCTTGCGATCCGCTATGAAAGCAAGTTTTTGGTCCGGCTCAATTACAAACTCCGGATAGAGCGCCAGATAGCTTTTCGGCTCTATCGCAAAATTTGGAAAAAAGTTTTTCTCGGTGACATAGACTCCGCCGAACCAGTTGGCATAGGACACGGACGACACGCCTTCCATCCGCCGGATTCGCTCCTGATAGGAGATCGGGAGTGAAAACACCAGCGAGACCGCATTGCGAGTGATCAGACGGGTTGCCGAGGAGGCGTTGACGCCCGCATACCATGCGCTGACAACAGTCTGCAGCAGACCGAAGGCCAGAATGGCGACCGTGATACCCAGGATTGTCAGCAGCGTACGAAATCGATGCCTGAATGCATTGCGGGTAAGAAGCTTAAGGAGAAACATCGCTCAGCACGCCTTTTTCCAGATGGCGTATGACGCTGGCCTTCTCTGCAGCCCGCGGATCATGGGTAACCATGATGATAGTTTTGCCGAAGTCCGAGTTGAGACGCGACATTAGCCCGAGAATTTCTCCGGCTGATACCCGGTCCAGGTCACCGGTCGGTTCGTCGGCAACCAGTATCGTGGGGTCTGTGACAATTGCACGGGCAATCGCCACCCTCTGCTGCTGGCCGCCGGAAAGCTGGGACGGATAATGCTCCATTCTGTCTGACAGACTGACTACATCCAAAGCCGTTTCCACATGTTCGCGACGTTCGCGGCGCGTAAGCGAAGTCAGCAGCAATGGAAGTTCTACATTCTCGAAGGCGGTCAGTACCGGTATCAAATTGTAGAACTGAAAGATGAAGCCGATATGTGCGGACCTCCAGCCTGCCAGTTCAGCCTCGCGCAGTGAGGCAATGTCGACACCGTCTATGTTAATTGAGCCGCTGTCGACTGTGTCAATCCCGGCGATCAGATTCAGCAGCGTGGATTTGCCGGAACCGGACGGCCCCATCAGTGCCAGAAATTCTCCTCTGCCGATATCGAATGTGATTTCATCGAGAACCGGTACAGGTTGATTTCCGCGTTGATAGGATTTGGAAACTGAATTGATCGAGACGATTATGTCTTTTGTATGGCTGTATTCCATGCCTATTTCTTCTCAGGCAAAAGAATTTTAGTGCCATTCTTCAGCTTTTCCAGAGGCTTTATCGCAATCAGGTCTCCGGATTTCAGACCGGAAACCTCTACCAGATCAGCGAGTCTGGCTCCACGAACCACTGCTGTAAAAACAACTTGCTCACCTTTAACCAGGTAAACACCTTCGCGTCCTTCATGGGTGACAATTGCAGCCGGATTGACAACTATGCGCGCTTTTTTGTCCTCCGGAAGCGCTTCCCGCTCCAGAAAGGCTACCTTGGCGCTCATCTCAGGGTAGATGCGCCCGTCATTTTCCAGAAATCGGATCTTGACCATAACCGAGGCCTTACTGCGATCAGCGGTCGGCACAATTGTATGCACAACACCCCGAAATCGGCTGCCCGGAAGGGCATCCAGCATGATCTCGCACGGCTGTCCTTTTTTCACCTGGTACAGATTGGATTCCGACACATCGGCTTCCACCTGCAACGAAGCAAGATCGGCAATAGTTACAACCGCCGCCTTGGCATTGGCCGCCGCCCCCAGCGGAGTGATGATATCGCCCACATCAGCATTTTTAGTCAGCACTACCCCATCAAAAGGTGCCCTGATCAGGCTGTAGCCAAGATTGACGTTGGCCCCCTGAAGTGAGGCGTCAGCGCTTCCGATCCCGGCCTCGGCGCCGGCAGTCAGCGCTCCGGCACGCTTGAAACGCGCTTCGGCCGAATCATATTCCGCTTGGGATACGATCCCCTGAGCAAGCAGTTCCTTCTGTCGGCGAAAGGACTGTACGGCATCCGCCAATTCGGCTTTTGACTGATCAAGCACAGCCCAGGAATTCTTGAGTGCAGCTTCTGCCTGGCGCACGGTGGCTTCCACATCCCTGTTTTCGAGTCGGGCAATAACCTGGCCGCCGATAACCCTGCTTCCCTCCTCGACCCCGATCCATTCCAGTCGCCCGGTGTTTTTTGAAGCAACCGCCGCCTTGCGTTGCGCGACAACATAGCCGCTTGAATTCAGAAGAGTGAATGATTGAGTTGGAAAAAACTGTGTCACATTGGCAGTTTCAATTTCAATCGGACGACTGCGTAAAAACAGCAATATGGCTAGAAAAGAGAAAATAACAAGCACCGCAATAATGACAATCCGGAGCCTGTTGCGTGGGCCTCTCATGGAAGAGGTCTGGCGAGTTTTGTCTATTGTAAGTTTACCCAGAGCATCGCTTGACATAAATAGCCTTCGTAATATGGCTGGTGTCGATAAAGTGCCATTTTTTGTCATATCATTTTTCTGAGTGAATTGAAAGCATTGTGACCGCTCCGCCCATAAATATCTATTAAAAAATATTTTTGTCGTACTGCTGTATTTTTCAGAATTCTATGCTATAAAGGCGAAGTTTTAGCGGAGGAAATAATCATTTCCCCACCCACACAATTCATGCAAGGGGGCAGTACATGAGTGAGATTGTTGATGTCTATGCCAGAGAAATCCTGGATTCCCGCGGGAACCCGACTCTGGAAGTGGAAGTATTCCTTGAATCAGGTTCTTTTGGACGGGCCGCAGTACCGTCTGGTGCCTCCACCGGCGAACGCGAAGCGATGGAACTTCGTGACGGCGATAAATCCCGTTACCTTGGCAAAGGCGTTCTGAAAGCAATCGACAATGTCAATAATGTGATCGCCGAAGAGATCATCGGCATGGAAGCCGACGACCAGGTCGGCATCGACATGAAAATGATCGAACTGGACGGCACAGAATTCAAGACCAACCTGGGCGCCAACGCCATCCTGGGTGTTTCGCTGGCAGTTGCCAAAGCGGCAGCAGATGAGGCCGGACAACCTCTTTACAAATACATCGGCGGCGCCAATGCCCGCGAGCTGCCGTTGCCGATGATGAACATCATCAATGGCGGCGCTCATGCCGACAACAACGTTGATATCCAGGAATTCATGATCATGCCGGCCGGTGCAAAATGTTTTGCCGAGGCGCTGCGCATGGGTGCGGAGATTTTCCACGCCCTGAAGGGTGTTCTGAAAAGTAAGGGCTACAACACCGCCGTGGGTGACGAGGGCGGCTTTGCACCCGACCTGAAGTCCAACGAAGAAGCGCTGGAAGTAATCATGGAAGCGATAGTCAAGGCCGGCTTCAAGCCGGGCGAAGATGTTCTGCTGGCGCTGGATGTTGCTTCTTCGGAACTGTTCAAGGACGGCAAGTACACTCTGGAGAATGAAGTCCAGAAGGTAAAAACACCGGCTGAAATGGTCGACTTTTACGAGAATCTGGTCAATAAATACCCGATCATCTCGATTGAGGACGGCATGGCCGAAAATGACTGGGACGGCTGGAAACTGCTGACCGAACGCCTCGGCTCAAAAATTCAGATCGTCGGCGACGACCTGTTCGTCACCAACCCGAAGATTCTGAAAGAGGGTATCCAGAAAGGTATTGCCAACTCGATCCTGATCAAGCTTAACCAGATCGGCACACTGACCGAAACCCTGGAAGCTATTGAAATGGCAAAACGGGCCGGTTACACCACGGTGATTTCTCATCGCTCGGGCGAGACCGAAGACACCACCCTGGCCGACCTGGCCGTTGCGGTCAACTCGGGTCAGATCAAAACCGGTTCACTCTGCCGCACCGACCGGGTTGCCAAATACAACCAACTGCTGCGAATCGAGGACGAACTGGACAGCACAGCCCTCTTCAAGGGGCATGATGTTTTTTACAACATCAAAAAATAATCATCAGACTGCATAATCACACCGGGCGGAGGAAACTCCGCCCTTTGTGTATCTGCCACAAAAGGAGCCACCAATGAACAAGACCGATCTTTGGAAGCGTTATTCTTCTTTTCTCTGCCACTGCCCTGAAATCGGCCTTTCTCTGGATGTCAGCCGCATGATGTTTGATGAAGGCTTCCTGAGCCGCATGGAGCCGTCAATGCAGCGAGCATTCGCGGAAATGAAGGAGCTGGAAAACGGATCAATCGCCAATCCTGACGAAGGGCGCATGGTCGGGCATTACTGGCTGCGCAACACGCTCCTGGCTCCATCCCAAGAGATCCGAGGCGAAATTGAGGCGGCCATTAACCAGGTACTTTCCTTCACCAGCCGGATCCATAACGGTTCTATCAAAGGTCAGAACGGCCACACATTCACCCGATTGCTGGTGATCGGTATCGGCGGTTCCGCCCTGGGCCCGCAGTTTGTGGCTGACGCGCTTTCATCGGCAAGCGACAGACTGAAACCCCATTTTCTGGACAACACCGATCCGGACGGCATCGATCGGGTCTTCGCTGAACTGGGCAGCGACATATCGCGCACGCTGACAATCGTCATCTCCAAAAGCGGCTCCACCAAAGAGACCCGTAACGGCATGCTGGAAGCAAAGGCGGCCTATCAACGTGCCGGTTTGGATTTTGCGAAACATGCTGTGGCTGTAACCGGAGACGGCAGTGAACTGGACAAACTGGCCAGGGCAGAAGGCTGGCTGGAATGTTTTCCCATGTGGGACTGGGTTGGCGGTCGATCTTCGGTTACCTCCACGGTCGGTTTGCTGCCGGCCGCCCTGCAGGGGGTGGACGTAAGGCAACTTCTGGCGGGAGCCATGGAGTGCGACATTATCACCCGCAGGACGGATACGATGCAGAATCCGGCGGCACTGATGTCACTGATGTGGCACCATGCCACAAATGGCCGTGGTGAAAAAGACATGGTCATGCTCCCCTACAAGGACCGCCTGCTGCTGTTTTCACGTTATCTGCAGCAGCTGATCATGGAATCGATCGGCAAGGAGTTTGATCGGAACGGCCTGGTAGTTAATCAGGGACTGACAGTCTACGGCAACAAAGGCTCCACCGATCAGCACGCCTATGTGCAGCAGCTGCGCGAGGGCGTGGCTAATTTCTTTGTGACCTTTATTGAAGTTCTGAAAGATCGCAACAACGAATCAATGCGGGTTGAAGCGGGAATAACCAGCGGCGACTTCCTGTTTGGATTTTTCCAGGGAACCCGGCGCGCGCTGTATGAAAAAGGGCGCGAATCTATAACCATTACGGTAGAACAGGTCGATGCTTTTACAATCGGCGTACTGATTGCCCTGTTTGAGCGCACCGTCGGACTTTACGCCGGCCTGATCAACATCAATGCCTACCATCAGCCTGGCGTTGAAGCCGGCAAAAAAGCGGCCGGGACAGTAATTGCCCTGCAATCGTCTGTTATGGATTTGCTGACTAAGGAACAACGGGGCATGACGGCCGACGAAATCGCCAACGTGCTGAACATGCCGGACGAAGCCGAGGCTGTTTTTGCAATAGTGCGGCATCTGGCGGCCAACCCGGATCGAGGGGTGAAAGTCATTGCAGAGGGCTCGATTGCCGAGTGGAAATTTGCGGTTTAAATGGCCAAGTCCTCCGAGATTTTAAAACCTTGGAGGACTTTTTAATTTAGACACGCGGCTTCAACCTACGGGTAGGTGGAGCACTCCAGGGATCATCCGGCCAGGGATGCTTGGGATAGCGGCCTTTAAGCTCTTTTTTAACCTGCAGATACGCCCCGTCCCAGAAACCTTTCAGATCCCTGGTTACCTGAATCGGCCTTCCGGCTGGCGACAACAGATGCAGCAGAACCATGATCCGACCACCAGCAATAGTCGGGGTGTCTTTTAGACCGAACAGTTCCTGAAGCTTAACAGCCAACACCGGTATTTCTCCTGAATAATCAAGCCTGATTCGCGAACAGCTCGGTACTACAAGATGCGTAGGCGCCATTTCATCCAGTTCACGCTGCTGCCGGTAATTCAGCTTTTGGCGCAGCAAGCCAGCCACGTCAAGCTGGGCCAGCTTTCTGGAATTATGTACTCCAACGATGTGCGGAGCCAGCCAATCCTCCAATGTTGCCAGCAAACTCGCGTCGGAAAAGTCAGGCCACTCCTGTTCAGGTAAAGCGGACCTCAGCAGTGCAAGCCGCCCCTGCAGCAGTCGAACGCCCTCATCCATTGCCAGCAGCGCCAACCCGGAACTGCGAACAGCCGCAATCACCGCTGGAACAAGTTCTTCAGCTGATGGTACAAAAGGTGTTGACGAAAGCTGAACAGCCCCCAGTCTTTCCAATCTTACAGCTACGGCACGCCCATCACGTTCGCTCCAACTGACGGAGTTTTCCCTGGCGATGTGGTCTGAACGCTCTGCTCGGATTACATCCTCAGAAACCTCGGCCGCCAGATGGATCAGCGCCTCCGATTGACTGCCGCCATCAAGTGCAACTGCAATCAGATATTCGGCACCGTGGACCGCACTGCGATGCGTAAGGCGGGCACCTCTTCCATTAGCCAGCAGATACCCTTCTCCACCGGCAATACGTCGCCTGGCGACCCGATCCGGATATGCAGCCAGCAGGAGTCGCGAAATCATATTATTGTCAGGCAATTCTTGCTTTTTGGATGAAGGAAAGCTTACAAGCCTGGCAAGCTGAATGACAACCCGCTCCACGTTTTTCAATGCTGCCAGGTCAAGTCGTCCATCTAAACTCCCATGTTCCCGCCAGAACCGCAAAGAATCCAGCCGGTCGGAAACGTCTGAATGACTGGCCAGTGTTGCTCGGTCTGTGCTGGAAATGCGGAAAATATCCCGCTCAGAAAGCAATGCCGCAAGGTCGCATCCCAGAGATTCACAAACCAACTCACGAGATCGCAAAAGAAGCCGCCCAAGGCGCGGGTGAAGAGGCAGTCGCATCATCTCGTGCCCCAGTGGCGTAATACGGCCGGAAACGTCAAATGCATCCAGCTCAACCAGCAGGTTGCGAGCCGACAATGTCGATGCCTCGGGAGGCACATTCAGCCATTGTAGAGACAGAGGATCCGCGGCTCCCCAGGCGGCAAGTTCCAACAGCAGCGTGGACAGATCCGTTTCTTCTATTTCGGGTGGTGTATGGGGAATCATGGCATTAAGATTATGACGGCTGAAGAGTCGATAGCAAACCCCGGGAGCTACCCTTCCCGCCCGCCCCTTGCGCTGTTCTGCCGAGGCACGGGACTCGCGGAGCGTAACAAGCCGGTTCATCCCTCTGGCAGGGTCAAACTGCATCCTGCGCGACATTCCACTGTCAATGACGACCCTGACTCCTTCAATGGTCAGACTGGTCTCGGCAATGCTGGACGCCAACACGACTTTACGCTGTTTCCCCGGCTGAATTGCCCTTTGCTGTTCATCAAATGGCAGATCTCCGTACAGCTGACAAACAGTTACATTCCGGGCTGCCAGGCCGGATTCCGCCAGCCTGGCGGCACAGGTGCGGATCTCACCGGAGCCCGGAAAGAAAGCCAGAATATCTCCCTCGGTTTCATTGAGCGCCCGAAGAATAGCAGCTGTCATCCTTTGCTGGAGCCTGCCGACGGGTTGTTCATCAAGATAAACTTCTTCTACCGGATATGAACGCCCTTCTGAACTGATGACCGGCGCATTATCAAGCATTTTTGCCAGCGGCCCTATCTCAAGCGTAGCCGACATGACCAGTATTTTGAGATCATCTCGAACCTGCTGCTGAACATCCAGGCAAAGAGCCAACCCCAGATCGGCATGAATACTGCGCTCGTGAAACTCGTCAAAGATAACCATCGCCACCCCTTCCAGCAGGGGATCGTTCTGAATACGACGCGTCAATATACCCTCTGTAACAACCTCAATACGGGTGGCAGCAGAGGTACGGCTGTCAAAGCGAATCGAGTATCCGACCGTTTGACCGACCTGTTCGCCCAGAGAGCGTGCCATCCAGCGCGCAGCGGACACAGCGGCAATTCTGCGGGGTTCAAGCATGATAATGCGCCCGGCATCAGGCTTTAGGAGCGAAAGCATCTCCAAGGGGACGCGAGTGGTCTTGCCGGCACCAGGCGGAGCATGAAGAAGGACATTGGAATGGGTACTGACTGCTGAAAGGAGTTCAGGAAGGATGTCGTTGATAGGTAGTTGGATCATATGCATGTATTCCAGTCATATTTTAAACAAAAAAAGGGATCACGGCTGAACCGTAACCCCTTGTTTTTAACTGGTGCCGAAGGCGAGACTCGAACTCGCATGGGCTGTTGCCCGCCACCCCCTCAAGATGGTGTGTCTACCAGTTCCACCACTTCGGCAATTGAGTTTTTCTATCTACCACAGTAAGAAACAATAATCAACCTATTTTTGCTGGACCGGAACAGTTGGTACTGCCGCCGGATTTGCGTTCTGGGCAGGAACCGGTGCAGGTGCTTGAGTTGCCGGTACTGCTGGAGCAGTCTGCACAGGAGCTGTTTTTCCTTTGCCGGACATGATCGAGGAAGAGGAAGGCATTCCGGAGATGTATGCCAGCGTCAGCGATGTCAGCATAAAAACAACGGCTGCCCCGGTTGTCATTTTACTTAAAAAAGAAGTCCCACCACCAGCACCAAAAACCGACTGGCTTCCGCTGCTGCCGAATGATGCACCCATCTCAGCACCCTTCCCGGACTGAAGAAGTACAACACCAATCAGAAACAAACTAACAGCTACATGTAAAATGGTAAGAACTATTGTCATGCCATATCCCCTACTGATAATTTAAAGGAAAATTAGTATCACAAATGGCAGTAGACTGTAAAGTCATAATTGGCATTTCAATTACTGACGTTAATAACGCAGTTTAATCAGGATTTGTAATTTGCAATTGCCGCAAATGAATCCGCCTTGAGACTCGCTCCACCGACAAGGGCGCCGTCGATGTCTGCACGGGACATCAATCCCCTCACATTATCCGGCTTGACGCTGCCGCCGTACAGAATGCGTACCGCGTCTGCAGCAACCTGACTGAAAAGACGTGAAATCAGACCACGAATGAAGGAATGTACATCCTGGGCCTGGTCATCACTGGCCGTTTTGCCGGTCCCGATAGCCCAGACCGGTTCATATGCGATTATCAGCTGTGCAGCAGCTTCGGCAGATATTCCTGCCAAACTGTTTTGAATCTGTGTTTCTATAACCGAAAACGTTCTTCCGGATTCACGTTCCTCAAGCGTTTCACCAACACATACTATTGCGGTTAAACCTGCAGAAACGGCAGTCTTCATTTTTTTATTGACGGTCGTATCGGTTTCACCAAAATACTGACGGCGCTCGGAATGCCCGATTATGACGTGACTGCAGCCGGCATCTTTCAACAAATTGGGAGCAACTTCCCCGGTGTAAGCGCCTTCTTCCTCCCAAAAACAATCCTGGGCAGCAAGATTTATGTTCGATCCTTTCAGTGCATCGGAAATACGACTCAAAGCTGTAAAAACCGGAGCAATGACTATTTCGACATTACTGGTTTTGTCCACAAGTCCTTTAAGCTCATCAACCAATGCGACCGATTCTGCGATCGTCTTGAACATTTTCCAGTTGCCAGCGATGACTGGTGTGCGCATAACTTCAATTCCCCCTATTTTTTTGCCTTGATTTCAAGTGCCTTGACACCTGGCAGGGTTTTGCCTTCAAGCAGTTCCAGAAAGGCTCCTCCACCGGTGGATATGTAACTTACGCGATTCTCAACACCCGCCTTACGTACAGCCGAATCGGTGTCTCCGCCACCGATGATCGTCGTTGCAAAACAGTTTGCAACGGCCTCAGCGACAGAATAGGTGCCCCTGGAAAATGCATCCATTTCAAAAACACCCATTGGACCGTTCCAGATAACGGTCTTTGCGTCCCGCAGGGTTTCGGCAAAAAGTGTCGTAGATGCCGGACCGATATCCAGCGCCATCCATCCTTCCGGGATCTCCTGGGCGGTAGTAATAAAGTTGGTCGCATTGGCTTCAAATGCATTGGCCACCACGCAATCCACCGGCAGATAGAACATGACACCTTTTTTGCGGGCCTTGTCCATAATTTTACGGGCAGTGGGAATCAACTCGTCTTCTACAAGTGATTTACCGACTGAGTAGCCCATGGCTTTCAGAAATGTAAAAGCCATGCCGCCGCCGATGACAACTTTGTCGACCTTGTTGAGCAGAGTTTCGAGAACTTCCAACTTGCCTGACACCTTGGCGCCGCCAAGAATTGCAACCAGCGGGCGAACCGGATTCTGCATGGCTTTGTCAAAAAATGTCATTTCGTTTTTCATCAGAAAACCGGCAGCGATAACCGGGATGTTTTTGGTAATGGCCTCCACCGATGCATGTGCACGGTGCGATACGGCAAAAGCGTCATTGACGTATATTTCACAGCCATTGGAGAGCTTAACGGCAAAATCGGCATCGTTCTTTTCCTCGCCGGGATAATAACGAACATTTTCCAACATTACCGCCTCTCCCGGTTTCAGTGCATCAACCAACGCATCAACCTCAGGGCCAAAACAGTCCGGTGCCTGCTTTATCTTTTTACCCAGCAGTTCTGATAATCGTTTGGTCGCAGGCGCCATCGTATATTTTGACTTTTTTTCACCTTTCGGTCTCCCGAGGTGTGAAGCCAAAACAACTTTTGCACCCTGCTCCAGTGCGTATTTAATGGTAGGAACGGCACCCGATATGCGGGTATCTTCGGTAATGTTGCCCTTCTCATCCTGCGGCACATTGAAATCGACTCGAATAAAGACTTTTTTCCCCTTGAGATCCTTGATCTCGTCAATATAACGGATAGGCATGCATTGTCTCCTTTAACAAGCGATGTTGTTTTGCAGAAAAAAAAGGAGGGGGACTTATCCCCCTCCTTTTACAGAATGAATTCAAATTATTTTTTTGAATAAATCAGATTCAACAGATCTACAACCCGATTAGAGAAACCGCACTCATTGTCATACCAGGAAAGTACCTTGATCAGATTATCCCCTATTACCTTTGTACAGGACGCATCAACAATAGATGAAAGCGGATTTCCATTGAAGTCGATGGAGACAAGCGGCGCCTCTTCAAATCCGAGAATTCCCTTCAATGAGCCTTTGGAAGCTTTCTTCAGAGCAGCATTGATACTCTCGACATCAGCCTTTTTCTTAAGCGTAACGACTAGGTCAACGACTGATACATTGGGTGTAGGAACACGGATAGCCATTCCATCCAGCTTGCCTTTCAGCTCTGGAAGCACCAGAGACACAGCCTTTGCCGCGCCGGTAGTAGTTGGAATCATTGACATGGCAGCCGCCCTTGCACGACGCAGGTCTTTGTGGGGCAGGTCGAGTATATTCTGGTCGTTTGTATAGGAGTGAACCGTAGTAACCAGACCCTTCTCTATCCCGAACGCTTCATGCAGAACCTTTGCAACTGGAGCCAGACAATTGGTTGTACAGGACGCATTGGATATTATATTATGATTTTCAGGATCGTAAAGATGGTCGTTAACACCCATTACAATGGTAATATCTTCGTTAGTTGCCGGAGCTGAGATAACCACTTTTTTGGCACCGGCCTGAATATGCATTCCGGCTTTTTCCTTTGATGTAAAAATACCAGTAGATTCAAGTACTACGTCAATGTTATCTGCCTTCCACGGCAGTTCCGCTGGATTTTTAACTGCGTAGATTTTTATAGCCTTCCCGTTTATGATCAGTTGATTGTCTTTAGCCTCAACTTTGCCGGGAAAGGTTCCATGCACGGAATCATACTTGAACAGGTGCGCCAAAGTTGCAGCATCGGTCAGATCATTGATCGCAACAAACTCAATATTTTTGTCTTTGCTTGCAGCCCTTAATACCATTCTACCGATTCTGCCGAAACCGTTGATAGCTACCCGTAATGCCATGTGCTGCCTCCTTGTATTATTAGCTTGCGTGACACGAATCCACGTATTTACTCGCGTTGTCAACTTTTGGATAATAGATCATATAAAAAAATCGTCAACAATAATTTTAAGCATTGGCAAATCTTTACATAGACCGTAATTTTTGGCTATTAGTTTGAGAAGTTTATGATAAAATGTACCGCTTAAATGAAATCAAAATCAATGCAGTCAAGGATCTATGAAACAGTCCCTTGAAAAACGAATAACTGTTTTTGCATTTGTCATTCTTTCCATGACAATCTTTGCAAGTACAGCCATGGAAATCATCGTTATTCGCAAGGATTATATAAATGAGATCCAGTTGAGATCTGAAACCATAGGTACATCTTTAAAAACATCAATCGAAAAAGTACTGGCACTTGGTATCAATATATCAGACATAAATGGACTCGAAGATAAATGTCGGGAAAGCATTCAGTCCGACCCCGACATGTCTTATTGCCTAATATCTGACATTAATGGAAATATCTTACTATACAGTGAAAAAAAACCGGGTGATATAAAAACCATAAAAGACCAACTGAAACTTCCCGACTTTTTACCTAACAATGAATCAATCACACAGATTTCAACTAAACGTGGTACATATTTCAACACACTGACACCGATAAAGACATTCGACTCTTCAAATGTAGCTTACATTCATATCGGTTTCCCACAAACTGCAATAGACAGGAAGATTCAAGCAATAGTCATACGATCCGTGATCGTTTTTTTTGTGTTTTTTTCCATATCATTTGCTACCGTCATTCTTTTCGTAAAAATATGCATAGTATCTCCAATATCAACTCTGCTTAACAGCGTAATCAAGATTTCTCAAGGTGACTATACTGCCACCATTCAGCAACTACCCATACTTGACTTTGATGAACTGGCTCAAAAAATCAATCAGATGTCAAACTCACTGGAAGCCAGGGGTAATGAGCTGAAAAAAAATTATGATGAGCTCACCAGCACACACTCGCATTTGCACAACTCATACATGAGACTTGAAACCCTCAGTATCGAACTTGAAGAATCAGAAAAGCTTTTCAAAAAGATCATCGAAGAATCGGGTGATGCGATTCTGATACTCGATAAATCCGAGCACGTGATAATAGCAAACAAAAGAGCAACGGAACTGTTGGACATTTTGCATGAGGAAATATCAGGTCATCATATTTCGAGCATTTTGCTTTCAATCCAGACAGAGAATATTTCCCACCTGCTTAACTCAATTAACAAAGCTTTCGGCCAAGCAACAATCAGCGAAGAAATTGTTTTCTACAATCAGCAGCAACGAATTGGAAAACTGGATATAAGCTGTATTTCACTGGGAGAAAAGAAACTTCTGCAACTTGTAATCCGTGATATTACTCGTGAAAGAGACATAATAAAAAATCTTGAGCAAAGCACTGCTGGCCTTGCCCGTCTGAATAAAATGAAAGATTCATTCTTGGGATTGGCGTCACATGAATTAAAAACGCCATTGACAGTTATTCTCGGATACACTGAATTATTGCAGAATGACTTGAAAGAACAGTTTTCTGAAAACGCACTTGAAATGATAGCAAACATTTCAAATGCAGCCATGAGACTGGATACAATAGTTAAAGACATGATTGACGTATCTATGCTGGATCAGGATCAGTTTTCACTCAAACGCACAAGTCTGGATCTAAACTCTGTTATTGAAGCGACAATACGAGAATTAAGATTCTTTTTTGCACTCAGAAAGCAGGATATTTCCACACACCTTGATTCTGCCCTTCCCCTATACGAAGGAGATAAATCAAGGCTTATACAGATGTTTACCAACATAATTGGTAATGCGATCAAGTTCACTCCGGATGGCGGGAGAATTACAGTTTCAACAGCTTTTAGAAAGATTCATCATCAAATATCACATGAAGGTTTTTATGATATTGGTTCATCGCAACTCTTACAGAAAGATCAGGACGCCATTGAAATAACAATTTCAGATACTGGCATAGGAATAGATCTGGATGATCAGGTCAAGATATTCGATAAGTTTTATGAAGCAGGAAACATAGAAGAACACAGTACAGGTAAAGTTGCTTTTAAATCCCGCGGAACCGGTTTGGGTCTTTCGATTGCAAAAGGAATAGCAGAAGTACATGGGGGCCAGATCTGGGTTGAGTCAGCAGGTCACGACCAATCGACATTTCCTGGATCCACCTTTTATATTCTTTTGCCTCTTGACACTAAGAATCCTGTAGAGTCGAAAGCATCACTTTAACGATAGTTACATATTCAAACGTTGCAATCCGGTGACTTAAGGGAGGAGACAATAATGACTACAAAGAAAAGTACAGCTAAGATGAATGAACGCCCCCCTAATAAAAGCAGTGACGAACTGGTAATAGAGAATTTTGAAACATTGACTCGGCTTGTTGAATCACTGAGCAAATCTCTTGATATGCTCGTCCAGAAAACTGAAAGCATGGCTTTCCATATTATAGCAACAGAAGCAATTTTGGCTGAGATAGTGTCTGAAACCGGATTAAACATTTCCAGAGTCAATGCTCGCATCCGGGCGAAGATTGCCTTAGAACCAGACAACATGATCGATGCAAACACAGCTATTGATGTTGCAGCATCGATTGCCTCACCATTGCCTCGACGCTAATTACTGCAATAAATTATTTTTTAACTCCAACACCAGTATTTTTGATTGTTAATGCACACAAACAAGTGTTATTAACGAAATAGACTTTTAATATTTATATCAAAATGGATAATTGCAATGATTAAACTTATAAACGGAATGCAGGTGGAAGCCGTCATTTTTGACTTCGATGGAATAATTGTTGATACTGAACCGCTGCATTACAAGTCATTTCAGCGCGTACTAGCTCCGTTGGGGATGGAATTCACATGGCAGGAATATGTAGACACCTATATAGGTTTTGACGACAGAGATGCATTCAGGGAAGCTTTTAAAACCAACCGAAAAGATCTGCAGGTAGAGGAGTTGCATTCGCTTATATCCCGGAAAGCATCCGTCTTTCAAGAGGTCATTCTTGACGGGGTCTCTGCGTATCCAGGCGTAGTGGAACTGATTAAACATCTGCGTTCTAAAGATATTCCACTTGCAATATGCAGCGGAGCGCTAAGATCGGATATAGAAACGATTCTTGCACTACTTAATTTAAAGAGCATATTTGAAGTAATAATTTCAGCAGACGATGTAGCTTCAAGTAAACCAGACCCGGAATGCTACCAAATGGCATTCGACAAATTGTCTGAAACTCGTAAGAAATCCATTGATAAACTTTCCACAATAGCGATAGAAGATACCCCGACCGGCATTACGGCTGCCAGACGGGCAGGACTACAGGTGTGCGCTGTATCTAACAGTTACTCCGCAGAGCATCTCACAGATGCGACATTCACCGTAAGTTCGCTTGAGTGCCTTCTGGACTTTAAACCGTAATCCTGTTTCTGTTTTAACCTTCACACGCAAAAGAGCCCCGCATCCATTTCTGGTTGTGGGGCTCTTTGTTGTAATAATTCC
>CAYQTC010000020.1:0-66758 GCA_964420435.1 uncultured Geobacter sp. | reverse complement strand
TGTTCCTCGGTTCCGCCGAACTGGGCGCTGTTGCCGCACGCATGGGCAAACTGCCCACTCCGGCTGAGTTCCTGGCGATTTACAACGAGAAGATTGTACCTAACAAAGAGAAGATCTACCGTTATCTGCAGTTTGACGAGATGCCGGAATATAAATAAGGCTTGATGTAATTATCAACAAAAGCGGCCCGTCGGGATATCCCGGCGGGCCGCTTTTGTTTAACCTGGCGTTTATAACTCTATTTATTTCTTATACTTGATCCTGGTCGGTTTGCGATTGTCCAGTTTTATCTTATCATCTTTGCCATGTGATTTGATATCCTGTCCATTTGCATTGGAGCTCTGGAACTCATAACCGCCGTTTTCAAGATCTGATTTGCGAATGTGATCCACAATCAGGCCGCCGCTAACTATGTAATAGCCCTTGTCGGGATACAAATCGTCTTCTTCGTCATCGTCCATATCGCAGTCGGGTGCGGCGGAATAGTACTGTGGGTCTAGAAGGAAACGGTTGAATGTGTCTGCCGGCGAGTAGAACTTTGGTTCGCTTGCCCAGAAGAATGGGGCTGCGGCATAGGCAGCATAGGAATCCGGTCCTTCCAGCGGTTGTACAGAATTAAAAAGCTGAATAAAATTATTCGAGTTATATGTACTCACCAGAAGATTTCCTTTGGCCAATGGAAAACTGCCGAACGTGCCAAACAGCGGATTCACGTGTCGGAAACGTATCAGATAGGGAATTTCACCCGGTCCAGGGAGGGTTTGATAAAAACCGACCGAACTTCCAAGAACCGGTTCGTAAGGGTTAGTCTTTGCATTTACGACCTGGGCGCTGACCTGGAATTCATTGGCAGTCCTGAGGTTGATGGAGAACATGGGCGGGTCAACTCTGGTGGTGCCGGGCACCGCTGGGACATCACGCAGAATCATGGTCCGAATGCCTGTGCCACGGACAACCAGATCATATGACTGTCCCGGACTGGCAGGAAGCGGGTAGAGCGCGAAAGTGCCATCGGGCCTGACCGTTGTTGACCGTTTAATCCCCATCACCGTTGTAATGCTTGTATTGGATAAGCTAATGGTCTCAGGTGCCTCTGCCTTAATAACTACTTTCACTCCTGTGTAATTCGCAAAAGCGGAGCCATCCGGGCGGCGAACCATACCGGTTATTGCGGCGGTCTCCTGAGTTGAGACAACGAAGTACTTTAGTCTGGGTTTGAGAATGTATTTACCGCTGCCGGTTTCTACCACGTCGTGGTTCACGTCGAAATCAACGACGATGTGCAGCGGAGTTGCTGAGGTCACCCGAAAGGAGCCGATCAGTTTGATGCCATTCTTCGGGGCGGGTATAATCAGCGGGTAAATATTGCCGTCATAGTTTACCTGGTTATAGTAGTTCAGGCCGGTGGCCTGCTGCCAACTTGCCGGCGGGATGGATGCAGTCGATTCGAGCACAACTCTGATCTGCTGGTAGTGTCCCACCGGCAGGACAATTCCTTCCCACAACGTATTCCATATACCATTATTGAGGGATGCCAGATCAATGGTGATCGGTTTGTCAAGATTGTACCGGAGCCATCCACCGTCGTCCGGATCATCACAAAAGTCATCCTTGTGGAAACGGATTTCTTTAACCGTTACCCAAACTTGATCCAGATCGGTGGCTGGAGCATCTGTCAGTGAAACATTTACTTTGCCGGTGGATGCTGAGGCACCCGCACCACCATTTGTACCACTTACACCGCTTCCTCCCCCACTTCCGCAGCCTGAAACAAGAAGTGCAATGGGTATTAGAAGAACACACATGCATGAAAGAAACCCTGGCCTTAGAAATTTCATAGTTCTTTTTCTCCTTTCTGTTTTATCGCCGACTCCATACAACGGGATCATCAGTAACTATAATAAAAAACATTAAATTTTATAAATAGTATTGATTTTTATGACTAAGCGCAAGAAGAAAATGTCTGATAAAATAATCTTTAATACTGGTCCCGGAGTGCGCTTCAGCAAGCTCAGGCTGGTTAGTAGGGGGTTTCTGCTTGCCATCAGTTGTTACATAGGTTACCCATATACGTATTCGGCTGATATTCTGAAGACTGAGGAACCGTTGTATGAAAACTCTGATCAAGCATCTAAAAGGAACCTTTCTGGCAGGTATATTCATAGTGATTCCACTTGGAATCACTATCTTTATTCTCAAATTTCTCTTCAATTTCGCTGACGGAATCCTGGGCAGTCATCTGGACAATCTGTTGCTTTACTGCGGATGGAGCGGCGGACATATACCCGGCATCGGCATGATCACCGGTGCAGTTGTAATTTACCTGACCGGCCTGGTGGCTACCAATGTGTTCGGCAAACGTCTGCTGAAGCTGGGCGATAACCTGCTGACAAGAATTCCGCTGGTAAAGTCCATCTATACCTCCAGCAAACAGCTGACCAGAGTCTTCCAGGAAGGCGGCTCATCCTATCGTCGGGCGGTTTTCATAGAGTGGCCACGTCCTGGTGTTCGCGCAATAGGTTTTGTAACGGCTGAGATGGAGCGGGATGGTGAAAATTATGTTGTAGTCTATATTCCTACCATGCCCAACCCGACCTCCGGATTTGCGCTATGGTTCAGGGAATGCGATGTTTTTGACAGCGGCATGACGGTTGAAGATGCAGTAAAGTTTGTTGTATCCGGCGGAGTTGTGATCCCATGACAGGAGAAATATGAAAATGATAATAAGCTATGAAACAGCAGGTTCATGTGCAACGCGAATCGATATAGAAATAGAAGCCGGCATTATAATGAACACGGATTTTATCGGCGGCTGTGCCGGAAATACACAGGCGGTCGCTGCATTAGTCAAGGATATGCCGGTAGCTGAAGCGGTGCGGCGTTTGAAGGGTATTGCCTGCCAGGGAGATACCTCGTGTCCTGATCAGTTGGCGCGGGCCCTGGAATCGGCTGTAAGTGAATAGTAAAACAACGGTGTCAGCTGAGTTTAAGATGTATCATTGTGTGTCAAATGGTTTCATGGTGTCGGCCGATTATACCAAAAATACCGCACTTGAATCATTACCCGGTAGCATTTACGGCGCTTCGGCGCAAGGATAGGAATGGATCGCTCATCACGCAACAGGCTGACCGAACGGCTTATCCCCCAGTTTCCCGGTGAGACACTTTTTGACAAACTGGCACGGACAGTCTGTCGGGCCGGCTGCCTGCCCCGCAAGGAACTGTACGAGGCCTGGGAGGTTGCAAAACGGGTGCGGCGGCGTTTTCGAGGGGGCAGGGTCGTGGACCTGGCCTGCGGACATGGACTGCTGGCGCACATTCTGCTGCTGCTGGATGACAGCTCGTCCATGGCCCTGGCAGTTGACCGGCGTATCCCGGAGCAAGCCGCTAAACTGGCTGCCTGTCTGGAGGAAACCTGGCCGCGACTGGTTGGTCGGGTTGAATTTGTAGAAAAGGATCTGGAGCAGGTGGAACTGTTTCAGGACGACCTGATTGTATCGGTTCATGCCTGCGGCGGGTTGACTGATCTGGTTCTGGAACGGGCCATGGCGGTCGGGGCGCGGGTGGCGGTGCTTCCCTGCTGTCACGATCTGGCTGCCGGTGATCAGGGCGGCCTGCAGGGCTGGCTGGACGGGCCGCTGGCCCAGGATGCGGTCAGGGCTGCCATTCTTCGAGAGAAGGGCTATCACGTAGTTACACAACGGATTCCTGTCGATATCACGCCGAAAAACCGACTGTTGATGGGGGCGCCCGCCAGAACCATGGAATGACAGTCAATGTTGGTTATTTACCTTGCGTCATATTCCCAATTCATACACTTTCAGCGGAGGTAACCAGTGTCAAAGAGAATGAAAATCTGCATCAATACCGGTGGCGGTGATGCACCGGGCTTAAACGCCGTCATCGAAGCTGTTACGATGGCTGCCTACAATCGTCAATGGGAGGTATACGGCATCAAATGCGGCTATACCGGTCTCATGAACACCGAAGAGATCATCAGCCTGACGCCTGAAAAAGTCAATGGGATTGCCAGCATCGGCGGAACTATTCTGGGGACAACCAACAAGGGCAATCCCTTTATGATGCCGATCTGCAATGCCGCCGGCGAATGGGAAACGCGCGATTTGTCGGACAGGGTTATGGATAACTTCCGCCGTATGCGCTTCGATGCCCTGGTTGCTGTCGGTGGCGACGGCAGTCTTGAGATTGCCCACCGCTTTGCCGAAAAAGGGATGCCGGTGGTCGGCGTTCCCAAAACCATTGACAACGACATGGGCGGGACAGTTATTACCTTTGGCTTCGATACGGCCGTCAGCATCGCCACGGAGGCGATCGATCGTCTGCACTCGACCGCCAAGTCGCATGATCGAGTCATGGTGGTGGAGGTGATGGGGCGCAATGCCGGCTTTATCGCTCTCAACAGTGGTATATCGGGCAACGCGGATGCCATCCTGATTCCGGAGATACCATTTGATATTGATAAAGTCTGCGACAAAATTATGGACAACGAGCTGCATGGCCATAAATATGCCATCGTGGTAGTGGCTGAAGGGGCGCTTCCAAAGGGAGGCGATGTCATAACCAAGGGTTCGGGAGAAACCGGACGTCAGCACGTGGTGCTGGGCGGCATTGCCGAATATGTAGCCAAAGAAATCTCACAGCGAACCGGCAAGGATTCGCGTTCCATGGTTTTGGGACATCTGCTGCGCGGCGGTTCCCCTACGACGTTCGACCGCCTGCTTTCCCTGCGCTTTGGCGCCGCAGCCGTACGGGCCATTGAGCTTGGGAAATTTGATCATATGGTCTCGCTCCAATCGCCGGATATCGCCCTGGTGCCGTTGGCAGAGGCGCTGGGAATCCAGAAGCGTGTCCGTCCCGATGGCGATACTGTGCTGACGGGCCGTGATCTCGGAATCTGTTTCGGAGACTGAAACGAGAGCTGAATGTGAGTACAGCATAACTCATTTTCCTGCCGCCACTCCCATCAGCTCCGCCATCCTCACGGTCGGAGCGTCATCAATTCGCTTGCCGTCGTGATAGAAGGTAACCAGCTGCAGTGCGCCGTCCTTGGCGGCCCTGATCGCCACATCATCCGGGGTAAATGTCGTGCGGCCAATTGATCGTTTGGTCGGCCAGTCGATGCCGCTATAGCTGAGATAAACCAGCTTGGAACAGTAGACCCGCCCCTTGGATTCCACGTCGAAATTGAAGTCGTAGGGTTTGCCGACCTGGCGTAGGGTCTGGATGATCGTATTGATGCGCGCCTCACGGCTCTGATCCGGTTTGCGCAGAACCCCGATGCTGTCGATGTTGAGGAAGTGCTGCAGGGTGTTCATTTCCACTCCCGAGCGCAGCGCCTCCACAACCAGTCTCCCTTCACGGATCTCGCTGCGATAGCGGACCACCAAAGGGTTGTCCCAGATGCCCAGCTCCTTCAATTCGGACTCGCTGCCGATCCAGACTGCCGCATGTCCCCAGTAACCAGGAATCAGCTTGTCGGTCAGACGGAAAGGGGTCTTCTCCAGCAGTATGTCGCCGGCCCTGAGGTTGCTGCTTACATTGGCCAGAACATCCCCGTTTTTGTAAAGCTTGCCCTTGCGGGTCTCCACAAGCCCGACTGAGTTGCCGAACACCATGCTGAACAGGCTGACACCGTCCCGCTCCATGCCGGCCAGGGTATCGGTTGTCACGCCGGCCAGAAAACCCAGCTTGCGGCCGACAACGTAAAGGGGAGACAATTTCCTGACCATGGAATACGAAGGACTCTGGGCGATCAGAAGGTTGAGATAGTCGCTCTCCTGATTCTGCTCCAGGCTCTTTTTGAAACGCTGCGACTCTCTTTCATAGAATTTGATCGCTTTACGAACACGGGCACGGTTGCTGATCGAATCGTAGTTGAGCGTTACCCGGGCCAGGGCGGCGCTGGTGACGGCATAGCCGGGGTCACGCTCGTTGAGGATGCGGCGCAGCTTGCTGTCTCCCTCAAAGAGAGATACGGCCAGCAGATAATTGTCGTACAGCAGCATGGCCGATGAGAGCGACAGCATCACACCGAACAGGCGTGATTCCGGAGAAATACCCTGCTTTAACAGCTCTTTTTCGGAACCGTCAATCCAGCATTCGTGGGATTCGGCTATTGCCAGTAATTCCTGACGCAGGCTCAGATGTTCATTGATACCGGCATTAGTCAGGGCCAGATCATCGCCGGTCAGAGGCTTGCCCCGATCCATTTTTTCCTTTATGCCCTTGCCGACCTTGATGGTCTCGGCCCGCAGCATCAGTGCCCGTTCCGCAAGGATACGGAACTCCTCGACCTCCTTCTTAAGTGAAATTTCCACCGATTCCCGCGTGGTCCCATGGATTGCAGTCATATGCTGTCTACAACTGTCGGCGGCGAATACCGGCAAAGCCAGGGATATGTTGGTCAGAATTGCACAGAAAAATAGCAAGTGTTTCATGGATGTGACTCCTTGAGATAAAATGACGCCATGATAAGCGAAATACCGATTCCTGCAAAGAACAGAAAATCGCTCGGCATGGTCAGCAGGAACTATTTGTACCACTGCGCTCCTGTGCCTGACCCCGATCGCGCTCTGGAAGGGGACGCCACGAACTGAAGCAGTTGGGCGGGCAGGGGACTGTCCTGGCAACTCTGCTGCCGTCGCTGTTCAGTCTTGGCGATCTTACCTGCCTGAAGAAACATCCCCCGCCAGCGACTCGTTGAAAAATGCCACCAGACGTTTGCAGTATTCGGACGTTGAATCCGAGAAGGCTTCGGTGTGGTTGCTCCCCTCGATGGTCCAGAGTTGTTTCGGCTCGCGTGCCAGATCGAACAGGCGCTTGCCGTGCGAGTACGGTACCACCGGGTCGCCGGTGCCATGGATGATCAGCAGCGGTGTCGGAGCAATCATGACATTACCCTGACCTTTTTCTAGCACAGTTTTATTTGACGGATATTAATTTAGCTTTCGCGGCGGCACCGGTGAAAACCAGCCGATCAGCAGGATCAAAAGCCCGACTACCACGAAGGAGATTATCCTCGCCACGCTGCCATGTCCAGATAGATCTACCAGGAACAGCTTCGCCACCACCACGCCCAGCAATCCGGCTCCGGCTTGCCAGATCAGGCGTAGGCCGCGACGTGTGGCCAGGGTTGTAGCCGTCAGTGCAAGCAGGCACCAGCAGATCGAGAGAGTGGTCTGAACCGTCAGCGAGGCAAAAAGGTCGTGAGTGGTAAAAGGGACACTGCACCAGTGGTGGATCGATCTGAGCAGGATCGCGTTCAGCCAGATAAAGCCTGTTGCCGCCAGTGCGATGATGGCCTCCCGCTGCGGAAGCATTTGAGCGAGGTCCAGCAGCGATCCCTGGATGGTTCGATACCAACAGAACAGGCTGATCAGCACCAGCAGGGTGGCAAGGTCCAACGGGTTCAGCAGCGGTAGGTAGGGGAGCGGCCAGGGGTTGCCGGAGTGGGTCAGGTTGGCGCACAGCAGCCAGAACCAGGCTGACAGCGTCAATGGCGCGCTACCCAGGCCCAGGTAGCTGGACAGATTACCCACCACCGGCCAGGGGAGTCGGCTGCCATGGCGGGCGATCAGCAGCACCATCAGGGCCGGAACCACACCCCAGGCGCAGAAGGCCCAGGTTCCCATGCCCGGCAGGTGATGCGTGATTCGTCCGGAAAGTTCCCAGGCTGCCAGCAGGCTCATCAGCCAGAACGGCGCGGCGTGAACTATCGCCGGAAGCTGCGGCTGACGCTGCCGGTTACCGTGTAGTATCAGATACCAGGCTGTCAGGGCCGGCGGCCAGCCGAACCAGCCCCCCTGCAGCGATGGATAGCTGTAGTCGCACAAAAAGTGCTGTACGACCAGGATCGACATGGCGGGAAGCAGCGCAAAGGCCGGCCATTCCAACAGATGCCAGTCGAGCCTTTTCCGGAGGTAATTACAGGCAAGGCATGAAGCAGAAATGAAAAGCAGGGTCGCTCCGAAGGTCAGGCTATTCAGGGCATGCTCGTTCACTTCATTCAGGCCGCCGCCAAACCACCAGAGCATGCCCCAGGCAAACAGCACAGGTTCGGCGTAACGTTCCGGCTCTTCAAGGGTGTTTTTGCTGCAACCAAGCTGCCGGGCAGTGAAAAGGGCCGCTCCGCTGATCAGCAGCACACCGATGAAGGAACTGTTAAGCACCGGCCAGACACCGCTGCGCAATCCGTCATCACCGATGAACAGCACTCCCGAACAGATCAGAAGCAGATAACCGAAGGCGCGGGCCAGACGTCGTTCCTGGCGCAGCCCGACCCATACCAGAGCTGCCCCTTCGATACTCCAGGCGGCCGAGGTCCAGCGTCCTTCGAAGGCCAGCGGAACGGCCAGGGTGCCGAAGAGTGTTCCCAGTGCCAGGAAAGCTTCCGCCAGATTCCGCATTCGGTCTGGTTCTGCGCGGAACAGCCGCCCTGCCAGGGTAATGTAGAAGATGGCGGCCGCAAGAGCGCTCCAGGCCAGCCCGTACTGGTACTGCTGCACCAGGGCTGACTGGAAGGCAAAGGCCAGGATCGGCGTGCCGAAGATCAGGGTAATGTCCAGATATCCTTCCAGCTCCGCCGCCTGACGCCGGGCATGGAGCACCGGCACGGCAGCGTAGATCAGGAAGAACAGAATCAGGAACGGCTCAACCGTGAAGAAGAATTCCGGCCGGTAGAAGCGCTCGCCCCACAGGGCGCTGACGATGAAGGTGCCGACGAAGCCGATCAGGTTCAGTTCGCGCCAGGCACGTTGGCTTGCGATTGTGAGGATGCCGCCGTTAAGGACCGCATAGTAGCCGAACAGCAGGGCCGGGTTGCTGCCGCCGATACTGGCCAGTTGCGGAGCCATAAAGCCGCCGGCGCATCCCATCGCCGCCAGGGTGCGCGAGTCCTGCAGAACCGCCAGTACAACCGACAGGGCGCAAACCATCACCAGCAGGACAAAACCAGGCCCGGCGGAGATCAGGTGATAGAGATTCATGGTTGCGTAAGTGGTCAGGTAGAGTATGCCAATTCCGCCCCCCTGGATCACCTGGGCGTAGACCGGACGTTTGTCACGCAGCCGCCAGCCGGTGGCCAGCATTGCACAGCCCCCCAGGGCGGTTGCCGTCAGGCGCAGTTCGATCGGGAACAGGCCGCGCTGGGCGGCATATTTCAACAGGAATGATACCCCGATGAAAAGAATCGCCACCCCCAGTTTGACCAGCAGGTTTTCGCCGTTGACGAAGCTGCGAATCCAGCTTTCAAAAGCAGAGGGTGTCTCCGGGCCTGTGCTTCCGGAGTCTTCGGCATATGATGATTCCGCCGGTTTTGCAGTAAATGGCTGCTCGCCATTCTCAACCCTTCCGGCATCACGTTCATTCCGGTACCCGGACGAGGCTGTCCAAGGCTCATCATGGATAATGTCCGAATCGTTCTGTTGTACCATTTCTTGAGAAACATCAGCTTCAAAGGTAAAAGACCTTTCCGGCTGCCGCCTGCTTTCCGGAGACAGATCGGCATCTTCAATGCGGAACTGCTCGGCCAGCCGTCCGCGCAGCCAGGCCAGCTCCTTTTTGAGCGCTTCCTGCTGCTGACGCAAATCGCTTTGCGAACACAGCAGCCAGACGAGTAAGCCACCGGTAAGGGCCCCGTGGAAGTGGAACATCATCCCGCCCGCAATGATTCCGATAAGGGTGAAAAGAAGTTTCATAATTATCTCCCAAGACTTGAGAAAAGGCCGTTCATCACATCGCTATAGCTGTGACCGGGGTATTGGAGACCGGATTGGGCTTGCGACCTGGCTGCAGCCTGATAGCGCTCGCCCTTTCGGGCGATGCCGGTTGATAGAGTGACCAGTGCCGCCAGAGCGATGATGGGAATGATGGTGACGGACAGTTTTGCAAATAAGGCTTTCATGACGTCCTCCCTGCCGTTGTAGCCGCTCAATTGTACCGAGATTCACCAGCAAAGGCCGGTTCGTTACCCTTGCCCCTGATGTTACCGCTCTTGTTCAGGCGGATATCTCCACCTCTCCGTGAGAAATCAAAGCTGCTTCGGGCCAGGAAGTCGGTGGTAAAGACGATCGGCATTGCAGCGACACGGGGCGCATTTAAAACCGTGGTGGTTACAAACTGATGATCCCAGTCCAGCTTTTTCCACAACAGCTCATTGGTGTCATCCCAGGCATCCCCGGCGACCGAGAGCGGATGAAGCAGAACCATATCCAGGGTTGCCGCTGCCAGGCCGACTGGTACGATCAGCGGGGAAGAAATCATACGGACAGTGCGATCAGTTGGGACCAGGTGCTGCTCGACTAAATTGAGTGCCGGCGTGTTGTCGCGGTTAAACACTGCGCAGCCGCCGCAGAACAATAGCAGTAAGATCAGAAGCAATGGTGAGCGTCGCATGGTGAGTCTCCTTTTTTTTAAAACTTGGTTGTGAAAATCGACCTGAAGGCCCAGTCGGTCATGAAAACGATCGGAGTTGCCGTGATCTTGGGTATGAACAGCATCATCTGCCGCAAATCCGACCCTTGCGGATCTTTCCATAGATAGCTGTTCGTGTCTTCCGCAGCCGGAATGGCGGCCCGGGCCGTTGTCACCACCGCCATGTCGATGATGCCGGCCGTCAACCCCACCGGGAAAGCAACCGGTGCGGCAAGTACCTTTCCGGTTGTGCTTCTGGTGATGGCGCTTCCCTGCAAGGCATTATCCAGGGAATTCATCACTATCCGGTTTTCCTTGTTCATGACGGCGCATCCGCTAATTGCGCCGGTACTGAGCAGCGCCAGCATGAGTAATGTCATCCGTGTCTTAAACATAAAAACTCCTTTCAAATGTTTGGATGTGTGTTCAGCGCAGCATGACGCCGGCGGCCAGTGCGCGCAGGATGTGACGGCGCCTGCGGTGCCAGGCCAGGGGATGATGGGTGTACAATATAGAGATTTTTGCGATGGTAGTGACGGAAGCGACCAGGGCAATCAGGGGGATGACGGCGACGGCCAGCTTGAGGATGAAGGTTTCCATTGTGTGCCTCCCTGCAATATTAGTTCGTGTTTCAATGAACGTATTACAGAGAGTGTGCCATGATGGATTATGGGATGTAGTTGCCTGTTATTGTTAGATAAATATGGACGCAGAAAGAATGCTGCCGGGTATAAATAGATTTAAAGTCATACATACAATGTATGTTAGCTGTGCATTTAATGGTTGAGCTTACAATTGTTACCTGCTGATGTTCAGATAATATTCCAGTGTCTCAGCAGAAAAACCTGACATCTGTTTGAGCCGATGATGATCAGAGGCACGCCGCGACCTCCAAGATCTTTGTGGCACTGCTTGGCTACTCTCTATTCGCCGCTTATTCCCTGATGATTCATAAAGCCCGATAGGATTCTGGGCGCAGATTTATCTGCCCGCGGATGGCAGACTCAAGCTGGGTCAATGCCACGGCTTTGCCCTTAGGTATTACCACCTTGAGGGGCAGATAGTTGGAGGCATGGTTGGCCATGAACAGTCCTTGCGACATCTCAGTATGAGTGAGCATCTCCCGCAGCTCCTTAAGAAGTTCCACCGGCGCCGGCACCTGGTGCTCTCCCCGGTTTATCAGTTCTTCCAGTTCGGTTCCCGGGCACACAATTACCGAAAGTGCTCCGACGAAGTCGGGATCCATGGCAGTCAGAAGACGTCCGGTATTCCGGCCGTGATCCAGACTGCGCCCGGTGGGCGCGATTCCGAGCAGAACCGTCACAGACAGCTCGATTCCGGCCGCTTTAACCTTGTCGCCAGCCTCGATCAGCTGTTCAGCGGTGGAATCCTTGCGAATATAGGCAAGCGTCTGCGGGTCGCCGCTTTCGACCCCCAGATAGATGATTCCGAGCCGGTTGTCACGCAGCCACTTCAGGTCGTCAGCGGTTTTTTTGCGGATCGCCAGACCGGTTGCGTAGACGCCCACCCGTTCGACCCAGGGCAGATATTCATGTATGGCGGGCATAAGCCAGCGCCACTCGCTCATCGGCATGATCAGGGCGTCCCCATCGGCAATGAAAAGCCGCCTGATCCCAGGGTAAAGCAGGGCTGCCTTTTGCAGATCCGCCTCGATGGCGGCCCGGTCTTTGATCCGGAAGCGCTTGTCCTTATAGCTAACACAGAAAGTACAGCGGTTGTGGGCGCAACCTACGGTAGCTTGCAGGATAATCGAGCGGGCTTCGCTGGGAGGGCGATAAATGGAACCTTCATAATTCAGACCGGCAATATTACTCACGGATTCAATTCCTCTGTTGGGGGTCATTCACTGGGGGCGGACCAAGCTAACTAATCAATTGTTAGGGGAAAAATATCCAAATAAAATTTGCTTTCCGGGCTTAAAGGCACTTTTTTGCACGTGAAAACGTGTGTTTAAGGCTGTAAATGAGACGTAAAACTTAATTTGTCTCATTGCTACAGCTGGTTAGCTTGGTTCGACCCCAAAACCAGCCAGAACCAGAACGCGGCGCACGTTTGTGCGGTGGGGGCAGGAAGATGAGGCACTAAACAGCAGTAACAGTAGTATCTATCCGGACGTGCAGTGCTTTTTTAATACTGGCAAAAATAGCAGATAGATTTTCCATTGTAGGATTGCCGGAAGTGGAGAGCATGCGGTGAAGGCTTTTACTCGGTTTTTGAACTTCTTCAGCAAGCTTCTCGAATCCGACGGTTGCATTTATGAGGTCACGTAGAATCAGTTTGGCGGTTGCTGAGTCGCCATCCAGCAATAAATCAACTGCTTCATGCAGTAGCGACTTGGCAAAATCAGGATCACATTCAACCCGTTTTTTTATCGTTTCTTTGAAGTCTCTTGTAAGTGCCATTATTGCCTCCTGTATTCCCTTTAAATCTATTTCTTTTTCAGATTCGCTTTTCGTTGTTTGTAGTCTTTCCAAATTGCTTCCGCCTTGTCGATATCCTTTTGTTGCCCTTTTTAGTGCCACCGCCGAGGAGAATGATTAACCGCTCACCGTCCTTGCCGATGTAGACCCGATAACCAGGACCCCAGTCCAGCCTATATTCACCAATCCCTCCAAGCCATTTTACGTTGGAAAGATTGCCTTGTTCCATTTTAAGTTTCACAAACGTAATCTTTGCCGCAGCGACGGTGTCCAACCCCATGAACAACTCTTCATAAGGGCTTGTTCCATCTTCTCGGATATATTCTACGACTCTATAGCTCATGAGGAAATGGTATCCTATATGTTACTATACCGCAATGTTTTTTTGCAGATGATGAGCTGTGGAATCGGCATAGTCCAATGGGGTCGAACCAAGTTAACCAATCAATTATTAGGGAAAGATATCCAAATAAAAGCTGTTTGCCAGGCTTGAATGTCCTTTTTGCTGGTCAAAAACGGCATTGAAAGGAGCCGGTTCTTCTCTTATTACAAATCGACCTTCCTGCTCCTCGATCTTTCTTCCTTGTGCCTTGATACCAAGCTTGGCCTTGGTTTCTTCTACAAAACCTGAGCTGCCAACAGCTATGCTCTCAGTCCAGCACTTTTACCGCCCGTTCCTTTCCATTAGGCCAGTCCGAACAGCCAGACGAGCCCTACCGCAACAAAAACCGACGGCAGCATATTTCCGACCGGTAGGCGTTTGATACCGATCAGGTCGAGGCCGATCGCAACAATCAGCAGGCCGCCGACAGCATTCATTTCAAGTACTACTGATTCGGTCAGTAGCGACGTGGCAGATTCCGCCGCAATGGTAATAAATCCCTGATAGATCGCTACCGGCAGTGCCGAGAACAGGACCCCGATCCCCAGAGTCGAGGCAAGAGCAATCGATGCCACCCCGTCAAGAGCTGCCTTGGCGTACAGGATCGTCGGCGCACTGCCGATACCGTCTTGCAGCGCGCCCATGATCGCCATGGCACCCACACAGTACAGCAGGCTGGCGGCCACGAATCCCTCCGCAATATTGCCGGCTCCGGCAAAACGACTTTGCAGCCACACGCCAAACGACTCCAATCGGGCCTCAATCTGTAATAGCTCACCAAGTACTCCGCCAAGAAGCAAACTGCCGATCAAAATCATTGGCCGGTTGCTCTTCAGAGCCAACTGCAACCCGATCAACAAAACAGTCAACCCCAGACCCGCCATGACTGTTCGCCGTATCTTGTCAGGGATAAAGCGCCCGGCATAACGACCGATCAGGGCACCTGCGCTGATGGCTGCAACATTAACAACGGTTCCGGTCAAGATCATTGGTTACTACCTTATAAGTTTATTTTCTGTGCGGTACAATTTTTAGCACGGCAATACCGAATAGCAACCCCCAAAGGCACTGCCAATAACGCTCAGAGTAAGACCCGATGCGGTGACAAGAAAGGTTATCACGGCTGCATCCCTTTCCCGCTCGTCATGCAGCGCGCCGGACAGGCTGCTGCCAATGGTACCAAGCAGCGCAACACCGGCAATGGCGGCTACCAGCTCTTTCGGCAGTGCGGTAAACATACCGGCAACGGTTGCGCCGAGCAGACCGGTTATCAGATAGAAAATACCGGCCCAGACCGCAGCAAGACTTTTTTCTTTTTGTTCAACGGCTGAATACACATCGGGTTCACTGACGTTGCGCTTGGTTGGCTTTTCAAAATAACAGTAAATGCAGTACCCCGCGAATGAGCACTCCTACCACGAAACCTGCAATTGCCGGCCTTGCCACTGAGGCGCAACGTTGACCCGCCGAGATCAGAACAGCAACACCGACCAGATCACAGGGATTGGTCATAAAACCGGCCATCCTATTCAATTCCTGGGTAGTTATGGCTCCCTCCTTAAGCAGGTTGATGGCAACCCCCATCATTGCTGTACCACCTGCCAGATATTTGGTGGCAAGAGGCAAGACGGCAACCACCGGGAAGCCGATTAGGTGGAACAGTGGGGTCAGTATTGCCTCCAGCAGAGCAATGGCGCCAGTGGTCTTGAGAATATTGACCAGAAAGATTGCCAGAATCAGCATCGGAATAATGTCGAGAATAACCCTCACCGCTTCCTGACCACCAACTATCATAAGATTCAGGGTAGTTGTCTTGCGCCCCTTTTCCTGAACCGGTTGGAAGGCTGCTTCAGTGTGGCCTGTGTCGTCTACTGATCTGGCAAACAAATAGTAGGTTGCCGCTGCCGCTGCCAATCCCCCGACAATAGAGGTCAGCAAAATTACCCCCAGGTTCAGTCCGACAGCCACCATGGGGAATACCACATTGGCCTGGGAGAGGGTCAGAACCATGGCCAGGGTAGCTGCAATCTGCCGTTTCGATGTGCCATCTTTCTCCATGATCGAGAATGTTGCCAGCGGAGCAGCAAAACTGACCAGCAGCATCTGTACGATGGCAAAGGCTCCGGCTCCCGGAATACCGAAAAGCCTCAACAACGGCTGCACTGTCCGGGCAACCAGAGCCAAAATGCCACGGGCCTCAATCACTTTCATGATTGCCATCATAATTACCAATACCGGCAACAGTACGTAAAATGCCAGATCCAGACCGGCCTTGCCGGATGTCAGCATGATTTTAACCAGATCTTCCAATCGAAAAAATTCCTTTGTTAATGTAGGAGATTGTTGTTCAGAGCCCACGTCGTGGGGGCGCACCAGCGCGTCAGCTACTGTGTGCCGCCGCCTTGTTAGATATGATCACAGACTGCTGTTTTTCCAAGTTAACTTTACTGCTTTCAGCGGGACAGAGCTTCTTAAGCGTACTTTTGTGAATTTGATTTTAGTTGGGATCTCAGAGTTTGATGTAATCATCATGCTTACAGTATTGTCGCTGATGGAATATGCACTTTCGTTAGCTAACATGATTGACTTGCCATTTTCAGGAATCAGCTCTGCTTGAATTGTTCCTATTGAGAATTTTTTGTCATGTGAATTTGTGTCCCAAATGTCGCCAACGTTCTTTGTCACATCCAGATACAGCGCTGCACCACCAGTTACTGCTTTTAATGGTTTCTTTGGGATAAATTCAAGCCACTCGCTTCCAAGGTCAATCGGTACGGGGGTTAGAACCATCGAACTACTGAAAAATAATAGAGCGAAAAATTCTTTCATGATTCCTCAATTCACCTAACGGGGTCGGGGCTGATCGGCCCAGTATTTCGAGGGCCGGTTCTGCCTCTTGGTTGGCAACTTCCTTCTAGTCTCACTTTGAAAAAATGGAAAATGGAGCGTTGCCCCTTTTATTCTTTGCTAATTAAAGGCCTGAGCCCAAACTCGCTTGGATAATTGTTGTAAGGGCCTTGCTTCTCTTGTCTGCAATAAACGTCTTGACCTCCGGCGGCGTGGTGTTTCCGATACATTTTTCAACAACCTTCACGAGCCTGTCATCTGAAAGGGTATCCAATTCTTCTCTGGCAGCATCAAGGCATTCAATTGTCTCTTCCAGGCTATTTACATCCGTATCTCGTAGGACTTTAGAAATCATGAGTTTTTCGATTACATTCACTATCCGTTGTCGCAGGCCAGCAGGATCATGAAAAGTCAACTCATGGTGCAGACCTGTTCCTTCAACTATTACAACCAGATTAGGTGCTTCGTTAACCGGTAGCCTTTTCACTTTTTATCCTTATAGCGTAATTTGAATGTATATGTTTATAAAGTCCGCCACCAACGTCACAAGGTTGACCGGTTTCTCGGCCGGTCTTGCCGCTGGTTGAAATCAAGCCTCTAAACCCTTCGCGACCAAAAAAGAGGGAGCATCTGGCTGGGCGAAAAGGACACAGGCATGATTACCCATCAGGCAGGATATTGAGCGCCAACCAAATAAAGACAGTTCCTCAGCGTTAATTTCATTCTTTTTCACAATGGAGGCGTATGTGCGAGTGACATAGAAAAGGAGGTCGAGAGTTCTTTTGTCAGTATCATACTTTGCGCTGAGACTGTTGACTCTTTCGCGGATAAGCTCATAACCATTGACCGACGTGGGCACATCGTACACAAAACCAGGTCCTATGGTCTCTGCTAGTTTATTTGCGTTCATAACCAGATTGTATGTAGCCTTGATTTCATCGCCACGTTTCCTATTTGGCTCCACAATTTCTTTGATCTGAAACCGAGCGTCACGAAAAATTACATCAACTTTGCTTGACTGCTCGTCTGAACGAAGCTCTTCGATAGAAAAGGGAATGGTGAGGCGAGACAGAAACTCCGTCACGACCCAACGTTCTCTCTCCTCCTTTCCGCGGTTCGAGAAAAAATGGAAATCAGCTTCCCATGATCGTTTCATGACTTCAAGGATTTCATCTTCCGTTTGTGGCACCGGCTTGCTCATGCCTGTTCTTCCTCTTTTACTTTTTCAACGGCTCGGCAGTTGACCCGCAAGCCCAGTCTTTTCGGGCTGGCGGTGTCCAACTGTCTGGTTGGAAGCGTTTTTTCAGACTATTCGACTTTAAAGGGTTGACGCTTCTGTTCGGTTCCTTAATTTCTCTGAGTTCAGTGTTTCAATTTTCCTTGCAGCTGTTTCATGAAACCTTGGAACTCAAGCTTGCTTATAGTAGATAGGTTTTTCAGACTATTCTCAGTCAATGAGGAGAGGTCATGATATATGGATTTAATTTCTTCCTTTGAAGCGATTCTTGCTTCTTTATTGTTGTCAGGGAGCCCTCCAACATAGACTAATCCTTTCCCTTTCTTTTCACGATGATCAATGCAGCATTCAGTAATTCGTTTCTGCTTTTCGTATTTAACACAGACCGAACCACCATCTTTGTAACTTTCTGCTTTGATTACATTGACTGCACCTATTACTGGGGTCGTAATGAGTGTCATGAGAAAGCAAAATCCGAAAATCAACTGTATCTTCATTTTTCCTCTCCAACTCGTAGATCACCGGTTCACGCGCGCGCGTGAACCGGTGATCTACCCATTTTGGATATTTAGTCTGTGATCATTAAAAGTTCAAACCTTATCGCCATTGATAAATACATGACTTTCCGTAATGGTCAACCAAAAACAGTGCTGCCAGATGCAGGTTGACTCATCCTCCCACCGCCGCTAGAGCAATCTCCTTGATCCCTTTCAGATCCAGTTTACCTGTCCCCAGGATCGGCAGACATTCCACTTCCAGATAACAATCGCGACCCGGTTTCCAGAGGTTGGGCAGGGAACACTCGGCCATAAACCGCTGCAGGGTCTCGATATCGGACGCCTCGCGGACATACAGCACCACCAGCTTTTCCCCCTTTTTCTCGTCCGGCACAGCCGTGACTGCCACAACCCCGGTCTGCCCCAGGCGGTTATGCAGTTCATCCTCCACCACTCCGTGCGGCACCATCTCGCCGCCGATCTTGCTGAAGCGCGACAGTCGGTCGGTGATGCGGATAAAACCGTCCTCGTCCATCACGCCGATGTCGCCGGTTGTGTACCAACCGTCACGAAGCACTTCGGCGGTCTTGTCCGGCCTGCCCAGATAGCCGAGCATGACGTTGGGGCCCTTGACCAGCATCAATCCGGCCTCGCCATGTTTCAACTCCGTACCGCTCTCCGGATCGACCACCTTGATCACAACGCCCGGGATCGGGTGCCCGACGCTCCCTTCCTTGGAGCCGTGCTGGCGCACGCCGCCCGCCACCACATCCGGCAGGGAGAGGGTGATGACCGGGGCCAGTTCGGTGGCACCGTAGCCCTCCATCGGCCTGACTCCGAAACGCTCCTCGAAGGAGTCGGCCACTTTGGCCTTCAGTTTTTCGGCGCCGGTGATCACCAGACGCAAGCTGGCGAAGTCCTCCCGCTTGGCGCGCCGCAGGTAGGCCAGCAGGAAAGTCGGCGTGGCCAGCAGCAGCGTGGACTTGTGCTCGCGCACCATCTGGGCGATCTTTTCTCCATCCATCGGGTTGGTGTGATAGGCGGCCGAGAAGCCGGAGGCCAGGGGGAACCAGAGCGTGGCGGTGAAGCCCAGCGAGTGGAAGAAGGGCAGGGCCGAGCAGACGTTATTGGCCCGGCTTACCCGGAACACCATCCGCAGCGCCTCGATGTTGGACATGATGTTGTGGTGGCTCAGCATGACCCCTTTCGGCTCACCTGTGCTGCCGGAGGAGAAAATCACCGTGGCCGGGCTGTCGGCCGTGAAGTCTTCCCGTCCGCACAACATCCGTGACGGCAGCAGGCGGGCCTTCAGCAGCGCCAGCAGTTTGTCCGTGCCGCTGATAGTTGGAATGATATCTTCAAGCATGGTCATCCCCTCAAGTCGCGGCAGCGAGGGAACCTTCTCCAGAAAGGCCTTCGAAGTGATGATCGTGGTTATACCGCACTGCTCTACGGCCGAGCGCAGCGATCCTTCGGCGGCAGTGTAGTTCAGGTTGACCGGTATCCTGCCCAGCATCATCAAGGCCAGGTTGGCCAGCACGCCACCCACCGATGGCGGCAGTAGCAGGCCGACGTGAGCGGCTGCGCCAACATTCTTCTCCAGCTTCCCGGCCAGCGCCAGCGCACCGGCCAGTGTACGGCCGTAGGTCAGTGCTTTTCCCGAGCTGTCGGCAATCGCCCTGCGCCCCCAGTTCTGCCGGGCGGATTGTATGAAATACTGCTCCAGCGGCTGGCGGAGCGGCTTGCGCGAGTCGAAATAGTCGCAGGAAAGTTCGGCTACCTTTTGCCGTACTTCCATGGCTGTACTGATTGCCGCCATCGGTTTCCCGAAGAGAATCGTCATCGGATAGGGTGAAAAGGCCGGCAGGCGCGACAGCAGGCGGCCGTGGGCATAGGAGAGGATGCTGCCCCAGGCCCCGCCGATGTAAACCGGGATGATCGGATAGTCGGTGTCTTTCACGATGCGCTCGAAGCCGCCGCGAAACTCGCGCAGCATTCCGTTGCGGGTCAGCTGCCCTTCGGCAAAGATGCAGACCATGTAGCCGTCGTCCAGCGCGGCCCGGGCCTGCTTCATGAACTCCAGCAGCCCTTTCTTGCCGTCCCCTGAGGAAACCGGTATGACACCCATCAGCCGGAACAGGCCGCGCAGCAGCGGTGTGTTGTAGATGCTGCGTTCCATCACGAAGCGGATGCGGCGCTGGTTGGTGGCGCACAGCAGCAGGGCGTCCACCCAGGTGACATGGTTGGGGATCAGCAGCGCCGCTCCTTCCACCGGCAGGTTCTCTCTGCCGATGATGCGCGGTCGGTAGCAGAGCCGCATGGTGACCAGGGCGATGAAGCGCAGCAGGAAGTCGGGCAATGCCCAAAAGGATATCAGGGTGAAGAGCAGGGTTATGACGCCGACGGTGCTGAAACCCTGGGCGGCCCGGAGATCCATCGGGCCGCTGAAAAGCCAGGTCAGCCCGGAAGCACCCAGGATCGCCACCCAGTTGATAAAGCTGGAGGCGGCCAGCACTTCGCCCCGTTTGGCGGGATCGGCCCGGAACTGGATGAAGGTCTGTAGCGGCAGGCTGAAGAGGCCGGCCGAGACGCCGAACAGTATCAGGATTGCGATGCAGGAAATCAGTGTTGATGGTACGGCATGCAGCAGAATCGGGGCGATCGTCAGGCCGGCTGCGCCGATCGGTACGATTCCGAATTCCACGTCCCTGCCTGATAACCTGGCTGCCAGCAGAGAACCGCCGCCGATGCCGAGGGCCGCCGCCAGGAAGAGGTAGCCGCTGTAGGCCTCGCTCAGTCCCATCTCCTGCATGCCGTAGGCGATCAGGTTGAGCTGTGTGTAGGCTCCCACAAACATGAAATAGGCCTGGCCGATCACCGCCAGCATCAGGTGCCGGTCGTGGCGGATGGCCATCAGGGTGCGCAGTATTTCGGTCGGCAGGATTGCGATCTTTCGTTCCGTGTCGGCTTGTGGAGTGGCATCCATGCCAACTGCGGACCAGAGTCCGACCAGTGCCGTGCCCAGGCAGAAAAGCGCCGCCAGCCAGTAGCGCCCCGCCACGGCCTGGGTCAGTACCGAAGCCAGCACCGTACCCAGGATAATGGCCAGATAGGTGAAGGACTCCACCAGCCCGTTGGCGCGGGAGAGCTGTTCACGTCCGGCCAGTTCCGGAATCGCGCCGTATTTGGCCGGAGCGAAAAAGGCGCTGTGCACCGCCATCATAAAGATCACCAGATACAGGCCGTTATGCCACCCCAGGGCAAAGGCCGCCACCGCCAGCGCGGTCACCACGACTTCCACCACCTTGACCGCCACGATGATGCGCGATTTGTGAAGCCGGTCAGCAAGGCAGCCGGCGGGAGCCGAAAAGAGCAGGAAGGGGAGTACGAAGGCCGCTCCGACCGTGGCGGTGATAACGCCGGCCTGGTCGGCACCCTTGACACTTATCAGGCAGAAGATGATCAATAGCTTCAGAATATTATCGTTCATGGCCCCCAGGAACTGGGTGGCATTGAGACGGGCGAAGGAGCGGGGGAGTTTGTCGGTGGTAGTGTCGGTAGTATTCATGCTGTGCCTCTCTGAATAAATGCTCCCCACGGGGGGAAGGAATCATGTGGATTCAAAATCAAATCAAAAATATTTCACGCGACGGCGCGACGACGCAACGAAATGCTTTTAAACAATCTTTTAGTTTATGGTTTTAAAACGTTGCGTCGTTGCGGCGTTGCGTGAGTCATGTTTTGCTTGAACGGTTGCTGCAAACATCCTCCCGCTGTTGCCAAGGATCTCCTCCGTCATCCCCAGCGCAATTTTCAGTTCCACATCCCGGTCCCAGGGATTTTTGATGGCGGCGATGCGCAGCACTTCCGGAAAAGGAATGCGGTAGGCGTGCCACCAGGGGGAGGTGATGAAGCTGTTGATGATCGGCATGTCGCTGCCGTACAGCAGGCGGTCGTGGATTGACTTGTGTCTCAGCACCCTGGACAGGTGTCCCAACCGGTTGACCTGTGTCAGGCTGGAGATGTCGGCGTAAAGGTTCGGGTATTCACCCAGGAGCAGCATTAGTCGCTCCATGTTGGGCTGGCCGTCATAGCGACCGTTGCTGGCACAGTGGGCGGCGATAACGGTTACGCCTTCGTCCAATGCGCCGCGCAGTCGCAGCGGGTCGGCCAGGCTGTTGTCCACACGGGTGAAGGATTCCTCGCCGCCGGTGTGGGTCAAGAGCGGCAGATTAAATTCCGCCAGACGTCGATAGAAGGGTTTCAGGCGCGCATCACCGGGATTGATCATTTGAACGGAGGGGAGCCACTTCAGCAGCACGGCTCCGTCTTCCGCAGCGAGTTCAAGCCGCTCCAGGGCATCCGAACGGCAGGGGTTTATGCTGGCGCCGAACAGCAGGTTCGGATATTTACGGCACTCCTGTCCCAGATAGTCGTTGGGGATGTAGATTTCGGTAGCCGATTCGTCCAGCGCACCGCGTGAGTCAACCACGCCGTCCATGGCCAGAACAACAGCCGCCGAGACATGCCGTGATTCGCCCAGGCGCTGGGATAGCCGCTCCAGCACCAAACCATCGCCGTGCTGAAGTAATTCGGATTCGGTAACACCGAAGGTTTTCAGGAAGAAGTTGAAGCGGAAGTTGCGGCGCATGGCGCTGGAGACGAAGCAGCCGCTGGCGCCGGCGCCGATGCCGGCGGTGTGGCAGTGAATGTCGATGATGGTAGGTGATGGAAGCATGATATGTTCCCCGATTCTGGAATAGTGATGGTCGCATGCCATGCTTTACAGGGAACATGCCAGAAACCGCCGGCAGTTGCAACTGCTTTGCAATCGGTATGTTAGGGGTTGCCGGGAGGCCTGCTGATCTGATCAATTGACACTGATTGTTTGTATGATGTACATTTTGTGCATGACAAAACAACTATCATTGACAGCGGACGAGCGGGATTTCTTCAAGAACGTGGCCCAGGCCGCCTTCGCCAACCCTTTCAGCCAGGCCCGGGTGGAGCTGGACCGGAAGATTGCCGGTAGCGATGCTGCCATGCCATGGGACGACCTGGTGGAGCTGGCCATCATCCGCATCACCGAACGCCTGGCACTGCTGAGAACAGCGGGGCGGGACGATCTGAAACGGTATGGCGAGGCTGACCGGGAACTGCTGCGGACTGTTTTTCTGTTTGACATCTACCACCGTTATCGCCGGATTTTCGACGGTTTTATTCTCAAGCAGCTGGCATCCGGCGATGGACCCATTCCGGTGCCTTTTGCCAGGGAGCTGCTGTCAGCCATGGCGTCCCTCGGTCTAGACGAAAGCAGCTGTCACCGCTATCTGGGGATCTTCTACCAGATCCGGCGGGCTTTTTACTTCATCGAAACCGCCCTGACCGGCCTCTCGTCTTCCATGCACGGCCTGCGTCTGCAGCTCTGGAACAATATATTCACCTGCAATATCAACTGGTATGAACAGCATCTCTGGAACCGGATGGAGGATTTTTCCACCCTGCTGCTGGGCGAGACCGGCACCGGCAAGGGGGCCGCTGCCGCTGCCATAGGTCGCTCCGGATTTATTCCATTTGACGGCCGCAACGGCCGTTTCAGCGAAAGTTTCTCCCGCAACTTTATCGCTATCAACCTTTCCCAATACCCTGAATCTCTGCTGGAATCGGAGCTGTTCGGACACAAAAAAGGGGCCTTTACCGGCGCCATCGAAAACCATGAGGGGATTTTCAGCCGCTGCACGCCCCACGGCTCGATCTTTCTGGATGAGATCGGCGATGTTTCCGTGCCGGTGCAGATCAAGCTTTTGCAGGTCATTCAGGAACGGACCTTCACGCCGGTGGGAAGCCACGAACGCCGCCGTTTCCAGGGACGGGTCATCGCCGCCACCAACCGGCCGCTGGATGATCTGCGCCGCGCCGGGCAGTTCCGCGATGACTTCTACTACCGGCTCTGTTCGGACATCATCATCGTACCGCCGCTCAGGCAGCGTATTCAGGAGGAACCCCGCGAGCTGGAGGCGCTGATCGGCAGCATCCTGATGCGTATGGTAGGTGTGGCGGCCGTCCCGCATGCCCGCCTGGTGCGGGAGACGCTAAGCCGTGATCTCGGGGCTCACTATTCTTGGCCGGGCAATGTGCGTGAGCTGGAACAGGCCGTGCGGCGCATTATCATTACCCGCCACTATCGCGGTGATACGTCTGCTTCGGCGCCGGTGGAACCGTTCGAGCGACTGCTGGACGGCATCGAAGCCGGCAGCATGGATGCCCGACAGCTGGTGGCCGAATATTGCGGCCTGCTGTACCGCCGTTTCGGAACCTACGAGGATGTTGCCCGTGCAACCGGGCTCGACCGGCGTACGGTCAAGAAAAATGTGCTTATGACCAGCGGGAAGGGTTCTTCGTGAAGCCGTTTTCCAGGACGGAGCGCCTGGAAAACGGCTGTTGATGGGTGCACCCGCCGACTGTCAATCCGTACTCGCGGGTGACTGTTTCACTGCGGTCGGCCGATCATATCTTCCTCACTCTTACTGAGTAGCTTCCTGTTCCGCTTGCACTGCTGTAGTGCCGGATCTGCACGAAGTATTCACCGGCGATTAAATCTGTCGCGATGCGGGCGTTTGTGCTGATTCCCGAATCATCATCTTCAGCAATCAGGGCCGTTTCACTGTTGGGGCCGAAGAGTTTCATAATCACGTCTGTCGGGCCTTGGGTGTCGATAATGTAGCGGCCATCGACCTTGGCGGTAAAGCGGTAAAGGTCTTCTTCACCCACCTTGCCGATAGAGGCCTGCGTCCTCAGCCGGGCGTTGACTTTGAGTTCCGTAGCGGCGGAAACGACAGGACCGGTTTTGGGGTACATCTTTGCTCCGGCAATGAATTCCTTGTCCATGCGGGAAAGGATATCGTTTTCCTTGGTGCCGATACCATTCAGCGTCCAGGAGGCGGGGAAAAAATAGAGCATTATGGATTCGGGATCGAATGCCGTTCCTTTTATCTGATCTACGCTGTATTTGTTCAGGATGTTGTGACGTGTCTTTTGCTCATCCCAGAAATTGGGCGATTTGGCCATTTCTCGAATGACAACCTGTTCATTCCATTGGATACCCCCGGCAGGATTCTGATGTTCATGGGCAAGTCCGATGGCATGGCCGAATTCGTGAGCCGCGGTGCCGCCGTCAAGGAAACCAAGATTCATGGTGGGCGAATTCAGAGGAATACTGCGGCAATCCGTCCCGACATATGACCAGGCACCATCATTGTGATCGTAGGCGATGCGGATTTCCGCATCGGGAGCGTTGTTGAAATCGAACTTGATGTTGGCGACCTGCATCCACCATCCGGCCTGTTCCCGTGTTACGGCCTGCTCAGCGGGTGTGCCGCCCATGAATCGCACACGCAGCGTCGAACCGTTCATCCAGGTCTTGCCGATCGGTGCAATCGCACGCAAGCTGCCGCCGGGTCCGCGCGTTGTAGCCTGAAAACGCATCATGTCACGGGGTAAAATTCGATCAATACATATTTTAGGTCTATCAGACATTGTGGGTTCCTCCTGTTGTAGTGGTTATTCCAATTCCAAATCAAAGCGCTATCATCGTTGGCTCGTCTTCGGCACCTCAACGTACTGTCAGTACGCCTCGGCGCCTCAATCCTCGCCGCCTTGATTTCATCTTTGATTTGAAATTGGTATTACTTCGGATTAGAAAAACACAGGCCATGGTTTCCGAGTGAAAACTCAGAAACCATGGCCATTCTACTGCTTCGTTAACCGTTGGTTTTACGCCCTATGCAGAACGTCTTTGGAATCGTATTCGTATCATCGTCAATGAGTCCGGTTGTAAGTGCCCGCCTCTTGTTAAGATTGACCGTGTACGAGCACATCGGCCAGGTAGAGATGTCAAGATGGAACGTCCCTGCCTCACCGCGCGGGTTGGCCGGTGTCGGGCCGGCCGGCCAGGAAACCATCGGCGGCAGTGGCGGAATGCCGGTTGGGGGGAATGCTGCGCTGTAGACGGATACATCCCAGGCCGCCATCAGTTCGTGGTCCGTGGTGTATTCAATATCCAGATCCTTCGACAGTGGCGAACAGGGGGTTCCGCCGCCGCTATGGAACTGCAGAATGTCGAGCAGTGCCACCTCTTCCCAGTTGTTGATATGGATTCTGCTGAGGGTGTTTGTGTAGTCCGGCGGACTGACAGGGCCTCCGACACGGGTTGCTTCGAAGATGATGGCTACGTCCACACCATTTTTGAGATTGGCCGCCGGCACCGGATTGCCAGCTGCAACACCAGGTGCCGGATCGCCGTCGGGGAATGGGACAGTGGTATTGAAGCCGATCAGAGCACCGTTGAAGCCGGCACCAAGGGCGTTCGGGTCGACGGTGATCCAGCCGTCAACATCAGGTACGATAACGTGAGTCGGCGGCGCCCCCCATGGCGTTCCCGGAGGCAGTATGGGTGTCGGAGTCGGATCGGGCGTGGCTCCGCTTCCGGAAATCACAACGGTCTGGAACGTTTCTTCAAGTCCTGTCCCGTTCACATCCCAGAATATTGTTCGACTACCGACTATGACTGAACAAAGCAGGTTGCCGACCAGCGCGGTCCGGCTGCCGCCCCGCTCATAAAGGAAGCGGTAGCGCATTGTGCTGCCGGGTGCGGTCGGTGAATTCAACGGGCAGAACCCGCGCAGCTCCAGGCAGCTGAAGAACCCGTAATCCGGTCCGCCGTGACCGAATACGGACTTGTTGGTAAGCCCGTTGGCAGGGTTGATGTCGCCGTAAATGTGGAAATGTCCGACGTGAGTGAACCATGGACGCGGGCGAGGCGGCGGACAGACGCACCGGCAGAAACGACGACAGATCAGACGGCACAGCCAGTAACAAAGCTGATGGCAGAACCGCTCGAAGCCGAGTTTATTAACCAGTTCCGCATAGGCATCCGCGTTTTCAGTTTCGACCGCTTCGACCAGTTTCGCAACCAGCTCAGGACGGGTAGTGAGACTTGTTACCGCTTTTGCGAATGCCTGGATCTCAGCAAGTTCGTGCTCTATCGGGGCAGGCGCATAGGGACGGCACAGCAGCATGCAGACGCGAACGCAGCGCCAGGCGCAAATCCAGTGGCAGATCCAGTGACAAATGTTCTGTAAACCGGCACGTTCAATTGCGGTGCGCACGATTTCGCAGTTACGCTCCAGTACACCTTTCTCCACAACGGCGAGTGTTTTTGGGTCCTTGAGCAGTCGTGCCACAGCCGAACTGGCCTGCTGCAGCCCTTCCATGAGATGGGTGCAGCCGATCAGGTAGAACGGTTTGTCCGGCGCGCAGAGGAGCTCGCATACCAGCCGGCACCGAACCGAGCAGATCCAGTTGCAGATGTAGTGGCAATAACGCTCAAGCCCCAGTTTTTCGATGATGGCCTTGAAGGATCTTTCGTCGCGCTCGATAACAGCACCGGACAAGCGACCGAGAATGTCCCGGTTTGATGATATCTTGGCAGTCAGTTCTGCAAAATCGCGCAGATTGAGCTGCGGTGGTTCTTTGGGTGGCGGCCCGCACATTTCGAAGCAAATAAGGACACACTCTTTAGAACAGAGCCATTTGCAAATGAGATCGCACCGCTCAAGCATGCCGAAACGGGTCAGAAGTTCACGAAATACCTCGTAGTCCTGCGCCCGATACGATTCTACCAGCAGACGGAAGGCGAACTCATCCTCGGCAATTTTGCCAAGCACCTCAGCTGTCTGGGTGACGTCTAGTGTCAGGTCTTGATCAAGAATATCAGCCATTTGATGTCTCCTTTTATATCCATCATTAAAATACGATCGAGGATGTTGATTTTTTGTCAATTCATCCCGTGCCACTTACACAACCTGAACTGATATAAAAGCTTAAAAAGCCTTTGACATCACCCCCTTTCATGTGCCGAATAAGAACATCAGGTGTTGAAGGTACGGCTTTCACGAGAGTAAGCTACTCGCAGCAGCATTTGTTGTCCTTCATCTCAATATCAATTGCGACCTTGCGGTCGCAGACCCGTTTTACCTTCCCGCCGGGTAAATCCAGACAGTCAAGGAGTTGTTTCGCTTTTTCGGTGTATCCTGATCTTTTCAGGCAGACGAATGAACTAAACCGGTTCGGTTATGCAGCACATCAAGTGCTGTTAAAGTACTTAGTATTTGAATAATGTAATTATATTTAGATGATGAATATCTTTCAATAAAATAATGTTGTTTATCAAGTAAGAGCAAAATTCTTGATAAAAAAGATAGGTTGCCAATCAATTCAGTAGACTATATGTGAGTAGTAAAGCAATAAAGCACACAAAATTGAATATTTAAGTGTTGTTATATCAGGAGTGATTTAATGGCCTGTGACATTTTGAATAAATGATGCTTTGCGAAAAAAACTTGAAGCCTGGAGGATGATGGCGTACTGTGCTCCCCCCGTTCGGGCCTGCCCTAATGGGGTTTTATTCTTTGTCAGGGAGGAAAATTAATTGCAGATTGTATTTGGTATCGACTTTGGTACCACCAACTCGGCACTTTCGGTGTACAGGAACGGAGCGGTTGAGGTGGTTGCCGTGGATGGCAGCGATGGAGCCGGAGAGCTGATGCGCTCGGTGCTGTACTTTAACGAGGAAAACGAGATATTTGCCGGTCAGGAAGCTATTCGCCAGTATGTGGGGGACGGGGCAGCCGGGCGCTTCATGCAGTCCATCAAAACCTTTCTGCCGAATACCAGTTTCGACAATACCGAGATTTTCGGCAAGCGTTACACAATCGATGACCTGGTGGCGATCATTCTTAAAAAGATCAAGGCTAGGGGAGAGGCTCATGTGGGCTGCACTGTGGATAGTGTAGTGCTGGGACGTCCGGTGGTTTTTTCGACCGATGCTGCCAAGGACGCTGTGGCCGAGAAGCGATTGGAAAAGGCTGCCCGCAAGGCGGGCTTCAAAAAAATCTGGTTTCAGTATGAGCCGGTAGCGGCGGCGCTGACCTTTGAAGAAACGCTGCAGCCAGGACAGGAAAAGATTGTATTCATAGGCGATTTTGGGGGCGGAACATCGGATTTTTCGGTTATAAGGGTCAAGGGTGGCGCTTTTGCCCGTTCCGACCGGCGCAGTGACGTGCTCTCGCTGGGTGGTGTCTATGTGGCCGGAGACAAGTTTGATTCGCAGATCATGTGGGACAAGGTGGCATACCATTTCGGGCGTTATGCCCGCTACACGACCATGGGCAAGGATGATTGGGTCAGTATCCCCAAAAGCATTATCTACACTCTCTGCCAGTGGCACCGTATCCCTCTGCTTCGTGCCCGCAAGACCAGGGAGCATATCCGGGTGATCAAGGGCACCACCGATGATCGTCAGGCTATTGAGCACCTGGAGAATATCATCAACGACAATTACGGTTTTTTCTTGTTTCAGGCCATTGAAAAGGCCAAGTGTGAACTTTCTGACCGGAATCAGAGTTTGATAAGCTTTACGGAGCGAGATCTCTGTATCAGCGAGGAGCTGGGCAAGGGTGAATTCGAAAAACTCAACGCAGAAAACTTCAGACAGATTGAATCCTGTATCGATGATGTGGTAGCGGGCTCCGGTCTGCTGCCTGGCCAGATTGATACGGTTTTTCTGACCGGCGGCACCTCACGGATTCCCCATATTCAAGAGTTGTTTGCCGAGCGCTTCGGGAGGGATAAGCTGGAAAATAGGAACGCCTTTACCAGTGTCGTCCATGGATTAGGATCCAGCGTTCCGCTTTTTGTATAGAACCCGGCCGCTATGAAGAAACCAGCTGTCCAGTACTATATGGCGGGTGAACCAGCTGCTGGAGAGGAGTCTGGCTCCGAGAAAACGTGATATTCGGGAGTAAGTAGGTGTAGATGGCATTTTACTCTTTGTGGCGTCAAGACGGTCTGCCAGCGCTGTTCTATATGGCTCCAGGTTTCCGGACCGGTAATCGCCGTTGGCCGCCAGGATCGTATCTGCCGCCAGCAGGGCCGACTCAATTGCCGGCAGTATCCCTTCGCCGCTTTGCGGGTGGGCAAGGCCGGCAGAGTCTCCGATCAGCAGCGTTCCGTCACCTGTGCAGCATCGCCCATTCTCCCGGTTGTACAATAGATATGCATGCCCTTGGAAGTTTGCCTTAAAGTCGGCTGTCAGATCACCGCGCTGTTTCAGAAAATTGCAAAACTCACTTGTATGGCGGGCAAGATTGCATTTGTCCATGCGTCCCAGTCCGATATTGAGAAAGTTTCCTTTCCTGAAAAGCCAGCCGTATCCCTTCATGTCGCGACAGAAATAAAGCGCCGGTGTCTCAGCCGGGATGCGGCAGAGACGCTCCTGATCAGGGCTCATGGCAATCTCCGTGACCTGGGCGGCAATCACCTCTTCTCTTCCGATATTTGCACCCAGTATGCGTGCCACCGGGCAGTAATGGCCCCCGGCACCAACCAGCAGCCGGGCCCGAAGGTGTCCGTTGACAATCCAACCGCCGTCTTTTCGCTCCAGCGTTGTCACCGGTTCACCTTGTATGAGGCGCACGCCGCTGCGCTGCAGAAGGAAGTGATCGAACTCGCACCGCCGTATGCCGTAACTTACGGTTGATCCATAGCTGGTGACCAGTTCCGGTCCGCCAATCAGGCCGGTGCGGAAGCTGTTTATTTCCTGAAGAACCCGATCCCGGCGGTATTCCTCGCCGTCAATATTCAGGGTTTCCAGTGCCGCCGGAGTTATCCAGCCTGCACACGGTTTCTGTCTGGGAAACGGCTGTTTGTCGATCAACAGCACATCAAGACCAGCCTGCCTCAGTTTACCGGCACAGGTGGAACCGGCCGGCCCGCCGCCGACAACTAGTATTTCACAGCTATCGATCATGTCTCTGCAGGGACAGTCAGATGTGAGCGCGTCCAGGGAATCCGGTTGTTTGCGGGGCGGGAAAATACGACCTGATACAGCTGCAGGGCGCCGATACTGAAGTTTGCCACACAGCCGGACAGATAGAGCCGCCAGGCCCTGATAAAACTTTCGTCGAACATCTCCCGAATCTGCTCCTTTTTATGATCGAAACGATCCAGCCAATGCTCGCATGTTTTCGCATAGTGCAGCCTGAGGTTCTCCACATCAAGAACCGAAAAATCCAAAGGTTCGAAAATCATCATTATTTCCCGCAGGGTAGGGGGGTAGCTGCCGGGGAACATGCGTCGCAGGAACCAGGGGCTCATAGGCCTTGCCATGTTTTGTCCGATGGTGTGAATCAGTCCGGTTCCCTGTTCAGTCAGGCAGCGATCGATGACTCTGCCCAGTTCAAGGTAGTGGTCAGGCCCTACATGCTCCAGCATACCTACCGAAACGAAAGCATCATACTTTCCCGAAATATTGCGATAATCGTCCTCAATATACTCGATCTGCCCATCCAGACCTTCGACTTTGGCACGCTGAACCGCATATTTGATCTGTTCATGCGAAATGTTGTAAGCTTTTACCTTAACACCGTAATGTCTGGCCATGTGACGGGCCAGAGCCCCCCAGCCGCAGCCGGCTTCCACAACGCTTTGTCCTGCCTGAAGCCTCAGCTTGCGGCTGACCAGGTCCATTTTGGCGGTCTGGGCATCATCCAGCGATGCTTCCGGAACCGGAAAATAGGCGCAGGTATAGAGCATCTCCCGGTCCAGCCAAAGCTGATAGAAATTATTGCCGATATCATAGTGATGATGGATGTTGCGACGGGATTCGGACAGGGAGTTCAGGTTGGGCTGATTGCGGCGATAAGCGGCCGGATCGGATGACTTCTGAAATCTTCGAGTTTTTGCCATGGAGCGGTAAACGGTTTCAAGGAAGGCGGTCAGTTCACCCTCAATCTCTATTCTGCCTGCGCAGTAATCATCGCCGAAGTGGAGCATGGGATTGCTTAAAAGGCGCCAGAGAGCTGCCCTGTCATGAATCCGCATTCCTGACGCAATTTTCCGGCCCGTACCCTCTATTTCCTTGCCGTCCCACAATCTCACCCGCAATGCCGGATTGCCGATTGCTTGCAGGAATTTGCGGGCGAGCCACCGGTCGACCCCGTTAACCATGCAGTCGCTGTTTTCCTTGCCGTTTCCGTAGCGGTACGGCAGGGAAAAAGTGCTTGTTCTGGGAATATTCATGGCAGTTACCCTCAATGAAATATTATCAGAAGAAAATATAGATCAGCAGTTATTGATAATGTTGGCCTTTAGAGTCTTGTACAGGTCGGATTTCTCATATTTGTCAAAGAAGGCCGGCTTCAGTTTAAATCGCCTCCCATCCATTTCTATCTCGTGATGATCCCGCATTTTTCTTAGCATTCTGGTCACAGTCTCTCTGGTAATATGAACCCGGTCGGCAATGCTTTGATGCGAAAAGTTAGAATTGATAATCACTCCGTCAGCATCCTGGATTCCCAACGTTTTGCTGTAATGTGCAAGCGTTGCCCTGATTTTTGATTCAGCGTCGTTAACTCCGATAATGGTATGAAATAACCAGCTTTCACGCAGGCGCCCACAGAGCATTTCGATCACCTGCAGTAATGATTCCCTGCTGCTGAGAAATAAATCATCAAAAACGTTATTTGTAATCAAAAGAACCTGACAAGGCTCAGCCGCAATAATAGTAGCGGTATCTGACCGTCTGTCCAGTAGACCCATTTCGCCAAAATAATCACCTCTATGTCGAAGTGCCATAACCCGCTCCTGCCCGTCATGGGTAATGTTGACAACTCTGACCTGTCCCTTGAGGACAACATACATCTGTTTAACAAGCTCATCCGACATAATAATGATTTCGTCCTTGCAATAGCTGTAAACGTTTGTTCTGTCCAGCAACGAAGTTAATTCAGGATCACTCAAGCTTGCAAACAACGGTATTGATCTCAATATTTTCTTTGCAAGCTCGGGGTCGAACTTCTTTCTGATCATACTGTCAACTCCATACAGCAATGTGCATCCTGCTCCTGTGGCGTTGGATATTACGGATGTTGAAAATCAGCCAACCTTTATTTCAATTTTACGTGGTTTGGCCGCCCCTGACTTGGGTACATGCAGAGTCAGAATTCCGTCGGTAAAATCGGCATTTGCTTTTTCATTGTTCAGCATTTCCGGAATCGAAAACTGGCGATAATAGGAACCAAGTTCGAATTCAGTGTACAACGGCTGGCCGGGCATTTTGTACGACACCGGTGCAGTGATGGTCAGAACACCCTTTTCAACATTCACATCCAGAGACTCCTTCGCTGCTCCAGGGATATCGGCGATCAGCATCAGCCCCTCTTCCGTCTCAATAATATTTACCGACGGCCTGATATAATGTTCACTTGCCCTTGTCTCTTCGCGATGCGGGATATTCTTGTTCTTGGTGCTTTCAGTCATGCTTTTGGATTCCATAATCCTAACCTCCTTCCATGGTTACAGATAGTTAGTTTGCAGAGAATGATCAGGAGAGTTTTATTTCAATCTTCCTGGGCCTGGCGTTTTCTGCCTTGCCAAAAACAATGTGCAGAATGCCCTCCTTGCACTTGGCGTTTATCTTGTTCGGGTCAATATCTACCGGCAGTTCCAGTGTCCTTGAAAACTTACCGGAGCCAAGCTCACTTCGGTGCACGATCTGCCCCTTCTCCGCCTCAAAAGGCTTTCGTTCTCCACTGATTGTGACGGTGTTTTTCAGGGCTGAGAGATCAATATCCTTTGGATTTACACCAGGAACCAGCGCTTCGACATAGAGATTAACATCATCTTCACTGAAGTTTACCAGAGGAAAACGACTTGAAGTCAGCGGCGCTAGAAATCCGCTTCCGAAGGGGCGGCTGTACCCGGCTCCTCGAAAGGCTTCGTCAATTTCCTTTCTCAGATTATCCATTTCTCTTAGAAAATCCCAGTTTGCCATGGCAATGACCTCCTTTTAATATTAGTAGCACGCAATGATATAATAACAATCAAATTACCGTTGTCAAGGTGGCCATTAACCACTCCATTAGATGTAAATTCTTGTCAAATCAGCACTTGACGGTACACTTGTATTCTACAGACTTGTTACTACGAGGCGGGGCGCCATGACACAGGACTTCTGGAAAACGTTGCTGTTCATTTTGCTGATCGTGACGGTCTTCAACCTTGTCTATAATTTTCTTGCACAACAGAATGCCGGGATGGCCCAGATCAGCTACAGCCGTTTCCGCAATGAGACGGCTGCTGACAACATCAAAAACATCCGGATCAAAGGAACTTATATAACGGGTAATTTCCGGATCAAAACCAAGGTAAGCGAACAGATTCAGGGAAAAGAAACGGTTCGGGAAGTATCCGCCTTCAGTACCATATTGCCGACTCCGGCAGACCAGAACATGATTGCCGAGCTGATGGAGAAAAAGGTTGAGGTAACAGCGATATCGCCGGAAGCGTCTTTTCTTGCCAATGCCTTGATCTACGTGGCTCCGTGGCTGATCCTGCTCGGTATCTGGTGGATGGGTTCGCGTACAATGCGCAGCCAGGGACCGGGCGGGATGCTGGGCGGCTTTGCCCGCTCGGGAGCCCGTACCTATGCGGCGGGGGAGAAGATCGCGGTTACCTTCAACGATGTGGCCGGTATGGAAAACAGCAAGCTGGAACTGAAGGAGATCATCGATTATCTGCGCAACCCCGGACAGTTCCAGCGGATCGGCGGCAAGGTCCCCAAGGGAGTGCTGCTGGTCGGTCCGCCCGGGACCGGCAAGACCCTCCTGGCCCGTGCAGTGGCCGGAGAAGCCGGAGTGGCCTTCTTCAGCATCTCCGCCTCCCAGTTCATCGAGATGTTCGTCGGGGTCGGAGCCAGCCGGGTGCGGGACCTGTTCACCAATGCCAAGAAGGCCGCTCCCAGCATCATCTTTATTGATGAGCTGGATGCGGTCGGCCGCAGCCGGGGGGCCGGATTCGGCGGTGGTCACGACGAGCGGGAGCAGACTTTGAACCAGCTACTGTCCGAGATGGATGGTTTCGACCGGCACGAAGAGGTCGTCGTGCTTGCTGCCACAAACCGACCCGACGTGCTTGACCCGGCACTGCTTCGTCCCGGCCGCTTCGACCGGCACGTGGTGATTGAACGCCCCGACTGGCGCGACCGGGAAAAAATTCTCCGGGTCCATGTTCGCAAGATTGCCCTGGGCGAGGGAATCGATCTGGCGGTCATTGCCCGCGGAACGCCAGGCATGACCGGTGCCGATCTGGAAAATCTGGTAAACGAGGCGGCCATCCTCGCCTCGCGTGAGAATGCGGCGGCGGTCAGCAGGGAGCATCTGGAAAAGGCCAAGGACAAGGTTCTGATGGGGGGCGAGCGAAAGATGTTCATCTCGCCCGATGAGAAACGGATCACCGCCTACCACGAGGCCGGTCATACCCTGGTGGCCAAGCTGCTTCCCGGCACCGATCCGATCCACAAGGTAACCATAATTCCCCATGGCATGGCGTTGGGGGTAACCCAGCAGCTTCCCGAGGATGACCGCTACCACTATCCCCAGAGCTACCTGGAAAAGCGGCTGACGGTGACCATGGGGGGGCGGGTGGCCGAGCGGCTGGTGTTCGGTGAGGTCTCCACCGGCGCCCAGAGCGACCTGAAGATGGTCACGGAACTGGCGGAAAAGATGGTCTGCCAGTGGGGGATGAGCGAAAAGGTGGGGGCAATGACCTTCAGCCGTGGAGAGGAACACCCCTTCCTGGGGATGAAACTGGCCGAAGAGAAGACATTTTCCGAGGCCATGGCCTGGCGCATTGACCAGGAGATTGCGGTTTTCATCCGTAAGGCGGAACAGCAGGCAGAGGAGATTTTGAGCGCAAATCGTGCCAGACTGGACCTGCTGGCAGATGCGCTGCAAGAGGAGGAAACACTGGACGGAGACCGAGTTGACGAGATTATCAGTAGAAAAAATTTACAATCAGATTAGAATATTTATATGTGTTGCATGTTGCAACTTCATTCTGATAATAAAATCCTGCTTAATTGCTTATAAATCCAGCTCCGGAGCCAAGAATGACAACCAGGCAAAGTACATCATCCAATAAAAACTCAATGGATTATCCAGTGGTTGGCATCGGCGCTTCGGCCGGGGGACTGGCTGCCTTTGAAGCATTTTTTTCCAGTATGCCGGCCGACAGAAATCCGGAGATGGCCTTTGTGCTGGTTCAGCATCTGGCACCGGATCACAAAAGCATTCTTTCCGATCTGGTAAAACGTTATACACGCATGCAGGTTTTTGAGGTCGAGGACGGGGTTACAGTGCAACCCAACTCAGTTTACATTATCCCGCCCAACAGGGACATGGCTCTTCTGAATGGAACCCTGCAGTTGCTGGAACCTGCCTTCCCACGGGGACAACGGATGCCGATCGACTATTTCTTCCGCTCCCTTGCCCAGGATCAGCATGAACGGGCAATCGGCATTATCCTTTCCGGAACAGGCAGTGACGGCACTTTGGGCATTCGCGCGATCAAGGGAGAAGGCGGCATGGTCATGAGCCAGACTCCCGAATCCACCGAATTTGACGGCATGCCGCGCAGTGCCATTGCTACCGGATTGATGGATTATATTTTATTGCCGGCAGAGATGCCTGCTCAACTGATCGCCTACGCAGCTCACGCGTTCAAAAAGGATGTCCGCCAGCCTCCTGTCAAATCAGCCAGGACTGAAGATACGTTACAAAAGATTTTCCTGCTGCTGCGTGCCCGGACAGGGCATGATTTTTCCCTGTACAAACAAAGCACTGTTGCCCGCCGCGTTGAACGGCGCATGGCAGTCCACCAGATTGAACGACTGGATGACTATGTCCGCTATGTACAGCAAAATCCGAGCGAGGCAGATGCACTCTTCAATGATCTTCTGATTGGAGTCACCAACTTTTTCCGCGACCCGGCGGCTTTTAATGCACTTGCAAACGAGGCCATTCCCCGGCTTATGGCCGGCAAGCCACCCGGTTCAACCATCCGGATCTGGACATGCGGCTGTTCTACCGGTGAAGAAGCCTATTCTATTGCCATACTGTTCCAGGAACAGATGATGGCTTCGGGGCAGAATTTCAAACTGCAGGTGTTTGCCACAGATATTGACAGCCGGGCCATTGAACAGGCCCGCAGCGGCATCTATCCAACCAGCATCATAGGCGACATCTCTCAGGAGCGGCTGACCCGTTTTTTTGTTCGCGAAGCTGATGGCGGTGCTTACCGAATCAATAAAGTGATTCGCGACATGCTGGTTTTTTCAAAGCATGATGTGACCAAAGACCCGCCTTTTTCCAAAATAGACCTGATCAGCTGTCGCAATCTGTTGATATACATGGGGGGAAAATTACAGAAAAAGCTGATCCCTCTGTTCCACTATGCACTGAATCCGGGTGGGATACTTTTCCTGGGAACCTCGGAAAGCATCGGTGATTTCACAGATTTCTTTTCGCCAGTTGATCGCCACTCGAAGCTGTATAAACGCATGGATGATGTTTGTACAAGTCATCGCATTACTATGGGAGGAGCACCGTTGACACTGCCGGATATTTCAGTGGTAACGCAGAAGCGCGGCAAGTCGATAGCTGACATTAATAGTACGCCGCGCGAATTGACCGAACAGGTTCTGATCCGGAAGTATGCCCCGGTAAGTGTGCTGGTGAACAGACGTGGAGACATTATCTACCTCCATGGCCGCACCGGACATTATCTGGAGTTGGCACCCGGAGATGCCGGCGTGAATAATATCCTGAAAACTGCTCGAGAAGGACTTCGTGTAAACTTAACCACGGCACTGCATAAAGCAGTTATTCATAAAGAAACGGTCTCCAGCCCTGGACTGAGGGTCAAAACCAATGGAGATTTCACTACTGTCAATCTGACGGTGGAACCTGTAACTGAAGGCCAAGACATAAGCACGGAACCGACCTTGTATCTGGTCATCCTCGAAGATGTTCCAACAGTCGGGAAAGAGTCTCCTGAAACCGGGAAAGCGGTTGCTTCTGATGCGGTCAGCGATGATGTATGCGCCACTGCAGCAGAATTACAGATTGCCGAGTTAAAGCGCGAACTGCAGGCAAAGGATGAATACCTTCAGAGCACCATCGAGGAGCTTGAAACTTCCAACGAGGAACTCAAATCCTCCAACGAGGAGATGCAGTCCGTCAATGAAGAGCTGCAATCCACCAATGAGGAGTTGGAGACCTCAAAGGAAGAGCTGCAGTCAGTTAACGAAGAGCTGTCCACGGTCAATGCCGAACTGCAGAGCAAGGTGGCAGAACTGTCACGTGCCAATAACGATATGAACAACCTGCTGGCCGGAACCGGTGTCGGAACTGTCTTCGTAGATCATAAACTTCGCATCCAGCGCTTCACCCCGGCGGCAACAAAGGTAATCAACCTGATCAAGTCAGACGTGGGACGACCTGTAGGTCATATTGTCTCCAATCTGTCAAACTACAACCGTCTGGTTGAGGATGTGCAGGATGTTCTGGATACCCTGAATTCCAAAGAAATTGAAGTTCAGGCAAAGTCCGGAGTCTGGTACCTGCTCTGCATTCGTCCTTACCGTACTCTGGAAAACGTTATCGAGGGAGCGGTGATCACCTTCACCGAGATCACGGAGACCATCAGAACACGGGAGGCGCTGCAGCGACTGGCTGTGGTGCTCAATGACAGCAGCGATGCCATCACGGTGCAGGATCTGGAAGGTAATATTCTGGCCTGGAATCCTGCAGCGCAAAGAATGTACGGATGGAACGAGCAGGAGGCGATGGAAATTAATAACCGCGACCGGATTCCCGAACATTTTCGTGATGAAGCAACTACTGAAATGCAGCGGCTTTGCCGGGACGAAGTCCTGGAACCGTATAAGACACAAAGGCTGACCAAAGACGGCAGGATTGTTGATGTCTGGCTCACAGCCACCGCTTTGGTGGACAAGACCGGGCAGGTCTACGCTATTGCGACTACAGAACGTGAACATTTTGTTAATAGCTGATCGAAGGTCAAATCAGGAAAGGGTATGGCTAATGAGAGTAAACAATCCAGCCGTTGTGCAAAACTCCATTCGCCAACGTGCTGAAGAATCACTACTGAACGACAACTCAATTACCGGAGAATCACTGCCGCCGGAAAAGATGCAGCAACTGCTCCACGAATTGAGGGTGCACCAGGTAGAGCTGGAGATGCAGAATGAGGAGCTGCGCCGCACGCAGAATGAATTGGAAGAGTCGCGCGCCCGCTACTTCGATCTTTATGATATGGCGCCGGTCGGATACCTGACCGTCAGTGAAGACGGTTTGATCCTTGAGGCCAACCTCACGTTTGCAACTATGGTGGGAGCTGCACGACATGATCTGTTCAGGCAGTCAATTACCTCCTTTATATTTGCTGAAGATCAGGACTCCTACTATCTGCAGCGCAAACAATTAGAGCAAACCGGTGTCGTTCAATCCCTTGATGTCAGGATGCTGCACTCGGACGGGTCCATATTCCATGCGCACATGCAGACAACGCCAGCACAGAACGGCGAGTGCAGGATTACGGTGGAAGACATTGATGAACTTTGGCAGGCACGTCAGGAAATGTTTAAAGCGCAGAAAATTGAGTCACTTGGTATTCTGGCAGGAGGAATAGCCCATGATTTCAACAATATTCTGGCGGCTATCCTCGGCAATATCTCCATGGCACGATTACAATTACATGAACCGGAAAATGCTGATTTGCGATTGCATCAAGCTGAAAAAGCAACATTCCGGGCCAAAGACCTTGCCAAACAGCTTATTACCTTTGCACGGGGCGGTGATCCGGTCAAAAAAATTATCGACGTTTGTTCCATTTTGAAGGAAGCGGCCGGTTTTGCCCTGCTTGGTTCCAATATCAAATGTGTACTTTCTCTCGCAAACGATCTCTTGCCGGTTGAAGCTGATGAAGGGCAAATCGTCCAGGTCATCCATAATCTCGTACTCAATGCAGTCCAGGCCATGCCGGGAGGTGGTACGATAACGGTAAGCGCCGATAATGTCAGTGCCCGGCAGAGCGGAAATAAATTCGTAAAATTCTCCGTTGCTGACACTGGTCCCGGTATATCCGAAGAGAACCTGCAGAAGATATTTGACCCGTACTTTTCTACAAAACAGCACGGGAGCGGTCTTGGATTGGCATCATGTTATTCAATAATCATGAAACATGGCGGAAAAATCAGGGCAGCATCAATTCCAGGTGAGGGGAGCACTTTTACGATTTCCCTTCCTGCTTCAATACAGAACAATGTATCCACTCCGCACATACGGCAGGAACTATTCCGTGGCACCGGACGTGTGCTGATTATGGATGATGAGGAAATGATCAGGGGTATTGAACAGGCACTTTTGGAAGAGCTTGGTTATATGGTCGAAAGTGCGGAGAACGGCTCCGAAGCTGTAGAGCTCTATCTGAAAAGAAAAGAACAGGGTCAGCCTTTTGATGCTGTCATACTGGATCTGATTATTCCGGGAGAGGATGGGGGTAAGGAAACCATTAAAAAACTCCTTGAAATAGACCCGAATGTAAAGGCAATTGTCTGCAGCGGTTATTCCAACGACCCGGTCATTTCCAATTATCGTGATTATGGATTCAAGGGAGCGCTTTGCAAACCCTTTCAGCTGGAGGAATTCAGCAAAATTATTAATAAAGTGCTCACACCTTAATTGGTTTCTGTCCGGAAACCCCGGAAGAAGATACTGATATGCAGGAAAGAGACATTTCTATGACTGGTACCAAGACTCATACAGCCCGGACGAAAGGGTTGCGCTGTCGTGCCGAGGAAATGGTCAGGAAAGAAGAGGCCTCAGCACAGGAGTCGCTCTCTCCCGAACAGATGCAGCAGCTGATCTACGAACTGCGCGTACATCAGATCGAGCTTGAGATGCAGAACGAAGAACTGCGTCGTACTCAACATGAACTTGAAAACTCGCGAACACGCTGCGTCGACCTTTATGATCAGGCGCCGGTGGGCTACCTGACTCTTGACGAGCAGGGTCAAATCCTCGAGGCTAATCTTACCGCCGCTGCCATGCTTGGGGCGGAACGCGATATGTTGGTTAAACAGCCGCTTACCCGCTATATACTTTCTGACGATCAGGATGTTTTCTACCTGACCTGCAAACAGCTTAAAAAGACAGTCAATCTGCAATCCAGCGAGTTTAGGATGCTCCAAGCCGGCGGTGAACCGTTCTGGGTGAAAATGGAGGCGGTTGCTGTGCAAGATAAAGAGAACCGGTCTACCATGATAAGAATGGTTTTCAGTGACATCAATGAACGCAAGCAGGCCGAAGAGGAACTTCAAAAAGCACGCGATGAACTTGAACAGCGTGTGATAGAGAGAACATCGGCATTGACCGAAGCAAACGAACAGATGAAAAAAGTGTCTTTCGAACTGGTCTGGGCTGAAGAGCGGGAGCGTGAACGTATTGCCGGTGAACTCCATGACCGGGTAGGGCAATCTCTGCTTTTGGCTAAAATGAAGTTGGATGAACTGACTGACAGTATTATATCTGATTCGCTCCGCAACTCTGCAGAAGAGGCCTGCTTACTCCTGGAAAATTCAATCAAAGATATCCGCTCTCTCACCTTCAAGATGCGTCCGCCTATTCTGGATACTGCAGGAATCCAGACCTCACTTGAGTGGCTTTGTACATCGACCTGCAGCGATTATGCTTTACAGGTAGAATATGTTGATGCAGGACAAACCGTTAACCTGGCTGCCGAGATGCGATATTCACTGTATCAGGCTGTGCGTGAACTTTTATTGAATATTGTCAAGCATGCCCGGACTGAAAAAGCGCAACTCTCGCTTAAGTCCGACAGAAATGTACTTGTCTTGCAGGTTAAAGACAGTGGAGTCGGCTTTAATCTTCCTGATGCGATCATGAAACATGTCAAAAACGGAGGCTACGGTCTTTTCAATGTCAAACAAAGGATCGAGCAGATGGGCGGCAAATTTAATGTTGAATCAGAACCAGGCATGGGAACTGTTGTAACGTTGTCGGTACCTTTAACTGAAGATGTTCAATCTGGAGGAATGTATGCGAACAACAATCCTGCTCGCCGATGACCATCGCATCTTTCGCGAAGGATTACGTGCGCTGATCGAAAAATGTGATGCTGCTACAGTTGTGGGAGAGGCGGGAACCGGTACGGATGCGGTCCGCCTCACCGGCGAACTTAAACCGGATCTTGTAATAATGGATCTTAACATGCCGGACATGAACGGTATTGATGCTACCAGGGTGATCACTAAAAAATATCCGGAAACACGAATTCTGGCTCTTTCAATGGAAAGTAACCGGTTTTTTGTGGTTGAAGTGCTAAAGGCCGGAGCAACTGGATATCTGCTTAAAGATACAGTTTTTGCTGAACTGCTTGATGCGATCAATGTTGTTGTCAGTGGAGAAACCTATCTGCCCCGGACGATATCCACTTTGCTGGTAAAAGAGTTTCTGCAGCGTATCCCGGAAGAAATGACCCTTGACTATCAGAATCTGACACCCAGGGAGCGTGAAGTTCTTCAACTGGTAGCCGATGGAAAAAGCATAAAAGAGATCGCCCATATGCTTGATATCAGTCATAAAACCGTGGAAAACCAGCGCCAGTCAATCATGCATAAACTTAAACTGTTCAGTATTGCCGAACTCACCAAATATGCCGTAAGAACCGGACTGTCCTCTCTGGCAAAGTAATACAACCATCCAAATAAGTTTATGCGCCTGCATTCAGGGGTATTTCGACCTTTCTCATGCAAAAAACCCCATTGATTATTTCTATTATAATTCTATATAGTTGGTTTGCACTAATCAATTATGCTCCTGAGGCCGCGCAGTAAGAGCTGACTCATAAAAAACCTCAATTCATTGGAATCAGGGGAGGGAGTATGCCCAGAATCAAGAAACAGGATTTAACCGATCCGATGATTTATATCGACAAGTCCGATGACAAAGCCTGTGAACAATCCAAGAAAGCTGTATGCAACACAAGTCCGCTGATTGACGGGTTCTATCTGTGCAATATTGATGCACCTGACTGTGAATATGCTTTCTCTTACGGGTTCAGTTACTTGTGCAGATCTCCGAGTCGTCATGAGTACTCAAAACGATAGTGTCATAAAAAGTATTCCTGTTCGTGTTTCGATACCACAATTCGAACCTGCCTGATTGCTGTTACTGATCAGGTCCTTGATCTTATGTTTACGCAGGGGGTGTGTGATGATCGGCGTTATTGGAAAAAATTTTCAAGAAACTGTTGTTGATGAGCATGTACTGGACAGCTTGATTGCATCAAACAAAATTGTCGCCTTCTGTCGCTCTAAAGAATGGGTTGTTGTAGGCAGGGATACTGTCAGGCAACAGAATATATTCTATACGGGAGAAGAACGGAGAAGGATAATCTATGGAAATAATTTCTGCATGAAATGAATCGATCACATCCGCCAATCCTATTTTCAGGTAGTTACCGTGAAAGCTTAAACTATAAGGAGAGTTGTATGAAGATTCATATGTCCGGCTCCATGGCCCATATGGACGGAAACTGGACACTCACCGGAGTGACTCAAAGCAGTATTAAGTCATTGTCTGTTGCTTTACAGCAGATAGAACACTGCGATGATAAAACCCTCAGGATAGACTGCCGACATGTAACTGCAATTGATACAACCGGCAAGCAGCTACTTGATGTATGGATGCAGTGTGCCAGATTCAGGGGGGCAGATCCGGTACTGGTAAACCCCCCGGTTAAACTGAAGCGGTCCTTTCAAGGTTTGGGCCTTACTTACAGCTATACAGATAGTTCCCAGAATTCAGCAGGGCATAAATATCCATCATCAAACCACAGGAAAAGGAGATTCAAAAGTGAAGTTAGAAGATATAAAGGAAATTGCCAAACGGCATCAAATTAAATCAGGCAAGGCAAAAAAGAGTGATCTGGTTCGGGCAATCCAGCAGGCTGAGGGGAACCAGCAGTGTTTTAACAGCAACATTTCAGGGGAATGCGGGCAGAATAATTGTTTATGGCGTGAGGATTGTTCTTGATGAAACCTACGGTTTAGGATTTCAGTACGGCAATGTAGTACCGTCAAGTCAACGTTGATCGGGTATGCGGAAATAGTTCAGGAGAGACTATGAACCTGGAAATACATGCCGTCAAAATAGATTATCCGGAAGGGTGTAATATTATCATCGGGCAGACACACTTCATAAAAACTGCCGAGGATCTGTACGAGGTTATTGCTACCACGGTACCAAAGGCCGGTTTCGGGATCGCCTTTAGCGAGGCGTCCGGACCCTGCCTGATCAGGACTGAGGGCAACGATGACGAACTGATAAAAGGATGCGTGACCTCCTTGAAGGCGATCGGCGCCGGCCACGTTTTCTGCATTCTGCTGCGTGATGTCTATCCAATCAATGTTCTCAACCAGATAAAGAACTGCCCGGAGGTCTGCGGTATTTACTGTGCTACGGCCAACCCGTTACAGGTAATCGTCGCCTCGACTCTTCAGGGGTGGGGCATCATTGGCTTCATTGACGGCTTACCTCCCAAAGGTGTCGAGACTGATGAAGACCGTCAGGAGCGACATGACCTGTTGAGGAAAATCGGTTACAAACTTTGAGGGGAGGGCGGCGCATCCCTGCAAGGGTTTGTCAAGAGCGAGACATACGGTACTTCCGCAAGCTGATTCCAAGTTGGTCCTCTGCATCACGGCTTTCTTGATTCAGCTTTTTTTAGCAGTTTTTGCATAGAAGGTCGAATACCGTTGTAAAACCTGACCGCCCTTGCAATCGGGGCAGGTGAGGTTTCCCTTTTCATGCTCCGACATGCTCAACTTGATTGAAAATACCGTTCCGCAATCTTTACAGCTATACTCGTATATCGGCATGTCAAAATCCTCTCGCCCTGAGATCACAAGTCTAATCCCCCGTTTTCATAAATTGAGCCCGCCTGTTTTTTGCCCAGGCGTCCTCATCATGTCCAGGATCGATCGGTTTTTCCTTGCCGTAACTGATTATGGAGAGCCTTTCGGCTGCTACTCCCAGAGTTACCAGATAATTCATGGCGCTTCTGGCCCGCCGTTCGCCAAGTGCCAGGTTGTATTCGGCAGAACCCCGTTCATCGCAATGACCCTCAATCTGAAAGTTCCCCTTGAGAGTGTTCATTAATATTCCGGCATTCCTGTTAAGGATTTCACGGTCAGGATCACGCAAATCGGATTTGTCGAAATCAAAGTGGATCGTTTCCAGTGTTACTTCCTGTTTTGTTTCGACAGGCACAGTCGTTTGCGGTGCTTCCGCAGGAATAACATCAGCCTTTACCGGTTCCGGCGGCGGCACAGGTGCCGGAGGTGCGGGACGTGGCGGTTCCGGAACGGGCGGCGGTGCTTCCGGTGCCGCCACCACAGCAGCTACAACCTGCTCTTCAGCCTTTATAATCTCTTTTTTTGCGCATCCGCCAAGAATGCAGCCAGTAAACAGAACAATCAGTAATCCGAATGTGTAGGCACGCATCTTATTTTCTCCTTTGGATGATAATGTGATTATTTACCGTCACACCTGCTGTCCGGATTTGCAATATTTGCATTCCGAAGCATGCCACTTGATTAACTCCCCGCATTTCTTGCACTTTCTGAACATCCCCTCCACCTCGCATATCGGTTTGGCAAAATAGAGGTACAGGAGTAAGGGAGGCATCAGAGCGCAGGCCAAGCTCCAGACTGCAACTTTTCTGCCCCTGTCGGCCGCCATGAAACCGCCGGCAATGCCTGCTGCAATAACAACAATAAAAAGGAAAAATGCTGGTTTGACATAGCCTGGCATTACGATTACCCCCTACAGGAACTGCAAAACTGGTCCATGGAAAATCTGCAGTGGTCAATGGAACCGAAATTCCCGGTTGAGATTACTACGGCACCAGGACTCCCGCACCCTTGATCCGGCCAGTTCGCAGAGCAGAAAGCGCCTCGTTGGCATTCTCCAGCGGAAATACCTCTACCGACGTTATTATAGGTATCCTTGGGGCCAGCTCCAGAAACTCCTCTCCGTCGAGGCGGGTCAGGTTGGCCACCGATACAAGCTTTCTCTCACCCCAAAGAAGTTCATACGAAAAACCGGGAATCGGGCTCATGTGAATTCCCCCGCAGACTACGATGCCGCCCTTGCCGACCGCGCCCAGCGCTATTGGAACCAGTTCACCGGCCGGCGCGAAAATAATGGCAGCGTCCAGCTCAACCGGCGGCTTTTCAGCAGCCGAACCGGCCCAGCATGCCCCCATTTCCCGTGCAAAGTGCTGCCCGGCCTGATCTCCTTCCCGTGTAAACGCATAAATCCGCCTTTCTTCCGAGAGTGCTACCTGGGTAACAATATGTGCTGCGGCGCCGAAGCCGTAAATCCCAACCCGCTGTCCGTCTCCGGCCATCCGCAGGGAACGGTAGCCGATCAGACCGGCGCACAGCAGCGGAGCAGCCTGAGTAGCCTGATAATCATCAGCAATGGTGAAGCAGAAACCGGCGTTGGCGGTGCAGTATTCGGCAAAACCGCCGTTACGCTGATAGCCGGTAAAAACTGCTTTATCGCAAAGGTTCTCCCGACCGGACAGGCAATAGCTGCATGTACCGCACGTACTGCCCAACCATGGGACACCGACCGTATCTCCCAGGTGAAAACCCCCGACATCTTTACCGATATCCTCAACTACACCGACAATCTGATGCCCCGGAATCAAGGGGAGCCTCGGATCTTTCAATTCACCATCGACGATATGCAGGTCTGTGCGGCAGATTCCGCAAGCCTGAACCTTCAGCAGCAGTTCCCCCACGCAAACTTTTGGAATGGGCAGCTTCATTGCCCTGAGTTGTTGACCAGGCTGTTCCAGAACCATTGCATGCATATATGACTGATGAATCATCTTGATTCCGACGACTTTCTGGAGGCTATCTCCTTCATTTCATTTGACATGGTGATTACCTCCTTGTGTTATTGGTCTGAGATAATTAAACTATAGCAATCAAAGCGTTGATGTCAAGGCTGGGGCTTGGAATTTATCACCGGCATTAATGTAAAACGCTGCATGAAATCCTGAAAAAAACTTGTGACCGGATCTGGACATGTAAGTGGATGTACCGGAGTGTTTCTGCTGAAAAAGACATCGTGGAATGAGGATGATATGTCATTACTCAAGTCATTCTTTTACAGCCTGAAAGAAGCCCGGTTCAACCCGGTGATTATCATTCACAGTTCGTTGTACGCGGCCACAGTGACCTACCTGAGGGTTCTCAAGCATCTTGTAAAGATAGATTCTGAATCCTTTCGCAGGCACATAAGCGAGACGTATCACGGCAAGGTGGTTCGTTTGAATGATGCAGGAAGGCTGATTACAATCAACAGGAATATTGAACTCAGAAATCTGGATCAAGTGCTCCCCTATAAGCATGCAAAAAACATTATCCTGAATAATCCTCACAACAAGTTAAGAGTTTAATGCGGTGGCTTCGCTGCGCATTAAACTCTTAACTTGTTGTGAGGTATGTTCCAGTGGCTGTCAATGTCTGCCGTTGACCTCTGCAGCTGCGAGCGGAAAACTACGGATCGGAATATGCACTGCACCCTGCGGGGTCAGGCGGCTCTGAAAAAGGGTAAACTCCTGCACCGAAAGCGGCGGGAGGATTTTTTTGGCTTGCTGATCAAGAAAAACTCCGGATTCTCGGGATGATGGGAGCTTGAGCCGGGCCAGGGTTATATGGGGGGAGAAGGGGCGTTCCTCCTGGGGGATGCCGCAGTTCAGCACGGCTGTACGAATCTTTGCGGCGAGAAGATTCAAACGCGGTTCCGGCTCCAGACCGACCCACAACACCCGCGGACGACGACGGTCGGGGAAGCATCCGGTCCCGGTAAAGCAAAGCTTGAATGCAGGAGTGCGGATCTGAGAAAGTTCGCCGGTCAGTCGTCCTGTGGTTGGCTCATCCACCTCGCCCAGAAAAGCCAGGGTCAAGTGGATCTGTTCCACCGGAACCCAGCGGGCGCCGGGAATATCTTTTCGCAGCCTGATCAATGCCTTTTTGACTTCATCCGGAAACTCTATGGCAATAAACAGTCTCATGATCAACTCCTTTGTTGATTCATGCAAATTCGGGCCGATCAATTGCGATACGTATCCTTTTCGAGATATTTTAACATGAAATTTGACTCCATTAACATCTTTGATAGACTTGAATAATATGAAGATGGGGGAAACAATGAAAGAGGCGATGTTTTATGAACAGGCGGGGGATGACAGAGTCCGCTGCAGTCTATGCCGCTTTAGATGCCTGATCGGCAACGGATCGCGCGGCATCTGTGCCGTCCGTGAAAACCGCGACGGCGTCTTATACAGTCTGGTATATGGAAAGCTCTGTGCGGAACATGTGGATCCAATCGAGAAAAAACCTCTTTTCCACGTTATTCCCGGAACTCGTTCCTACTCAATTGCCACCGTAGGGTGCAACTTTCATTGCCGTCACTGCCAGAACTACAGCATTTCACAGGTTGAACGCAATGAACTCATACGGGGCAAGGTGCAGACTCCTCAGGAGACCGTGCAAAGGGCTGTTGACAACGATTGCCGTTCCATTTCCTATACCTATACCGAACCGACAATTTCTTTTGAGTACGCTTATGATACGGCACGTCTCGCACAGGAAGCCGGGCTGAAAAACATTTTTGTCACCAACGGTTATATCACCAGGGAGGCACTGGCAACGATTGCTCCTTTTCTTGATGCGGCCAATATCGATCTGAAGGGCTTTTCCGAGGGGTTCTACAAAGACATTGTCCATGCACGGCTCTCAGAAGTGCTCGACTCGATTATAGAGTATCGCAAGCAGGGCATCTGGATCGAACTGACTACCCTGATCATTTCCGGACTGAATGACTTCGATGAGGAGTTAAAGGGAATCGCAGATTTTATTGTCACCAATCTGGGGGCCGACACCCCCTGGCACGTGAGCCAGTTTTATCCTACATACAAGTTGACTGATCGCCCGAGGACACCGGTGTCTACTTTGCGAAAAGCCCGTGAAATCGGTATCGCCGCAGGATTGCGATATGTCTACGAGGGCAATGTGCCTGGAGAAGGCGGAGAAAACACCCGTTGCCCGTCCTGTTCGACCCTGTTGATCAAGCGTTACGGTTATACCATCGAGTCGAACAGAGTCCGCAACGGTGCCTGTCCCGACTGTGGAACCGCCATAGCCGGAATCGGCCTGTGAAGTCGTCATATGTACATAAATTCGATATCCAGCGCGAAAGAATGATCCGGGAAGACCTGCTTGGTCGAGGTATCCGCAATCAGGCGGTCATTAATGCCATGCGTGAAGTTCCGCGCGAGGAGTTTGTTTATGAACACCTGAAGGAGCGGGCCTACGGGGATCATCCGCTTCCGATTACCGAGGGGCAGACAATCTCGCAGCCCTACATTGTGGCTTACATGATCGAAGCGTTGCAGCTGGAAACTGCGGATCGGGTACTGGAGATCGGCACCGGATCAGGTTATGCAGCGGCTGTGCTGAGCAGAATTGTGACGACCGTCCATACAGTGGAACGGCTGGACAGACTGGCAGAAATCGCCAGTAAGCGCCTGGAACGTCTGGGTTACGGAAATATCGTCATTCATGTGGGGGACGGTACCCTCGGCTGGCCGGAACATGCGCCCTACGATGCCGTTGTTGTTACAGCCGGCGCACCGAGTGTTCCAAAACCCCTGCTTGAACAGCTTGCGATCCGAGGACGTCTGGTGATACCGGTCGGTGCCTCTTACGACTTACAGATGCTGGTCCGGGTTCGGCGGGCATCTGAAAAGGACTACCGCAGCGAGCAGCTCTGCGGTGTCCGTTTTGTCCCGCTGATCGGGACCGAAGGGTGGTGATGTTATGCGCTATTCCCCTTTAATGACAGATTTATACCAACTGACCATGCTGGCCGGCTACCTCGAGGAGGGCATGGCTGAAAAGCATGCTGTTTTTGATCTGTTTTTCCGCACAAACCCATTCGAGGGCGGCTACGCAGTATTTGCCGGCCTGGAGCCGGTCCTGGAGTATCTGGAAGGTCTGCGATTTCAGCCGGATGAATTGGAATACCTGCAGAATCTTGGAATATTCAAGCCGCGTTTCATCGAGTACCTGCGAGGTTTTCGCTTTCACTGCACGGTAACCGCTCCGGCGGAGGGAACGGTGGTGTTTGCCAACGAGCCAATCTTGACAGTCGAAGGCTCTCTGGCCGAGGCGCAGTTCGTGGAGACAGCCCTGCTCAACATCATCAATTTTCAGACTCTGGTGGCCACCAAGGCGGCCCGGATTAATTTTGCCGCTGCCGGAGCTTCTGTGATCGAATTCGGACTGCGCCGGGCTCAGGGACCGGATGGCGGTCTCTCCTGCGCCCGGGCGGCCAGTGTGGGAGGTGTATTCGGTACCAGCAACGTACAGGCCGGGATGATGTATGGTCTGCCGGTGCGCGGAACGCATGCCCACAGCTGGGTGCAGGCCTTTCAGGACGAGCTGACATCCTTTAGAGCCTATGCGGACGCTTTTCCTGACAGTTCGATTCTGCTGGTGGATACCTACGATACCCTCAGGAGCGGTATTCCCAATGCGATTACCGTAGCCAGTGAACTGCGGGCCCGTGGGCATGAACTGTGCGGTGTCCGCCTGGACTCCGGAGACCTGGCCTTTCTTTCCCGCGAAAGTCGCCGCATGTTCGACGAGGCCGGTTTCCCCGAGGTGAAAATTGTCGCATCCAATGAACTGGACGAATTTGTGATCGACTCGATCAGGGATGAAGGGGGGCGGGTGGACATCTACGGAGTCGGTACAAAACTGGCTACCTGTGCCGGTCCGGGGGGCGGAGCGCTGGGCGGTGTCTACAAGCTGGTGGAAGTGGACGGGATTCCCAAATTGAAGGTAACCAGTGACATTGCCAAATCCACTCTGCCCGGAAAGAAACGGGTTTTCAGGGTTCTCGGCCCGGATGGAAGTGTGGTGCAGGACGTTATTTGTCTCGAACAGGATATGTTGTACGGTGGAAATAGGGTCTATGACACCTCTAATCCGCTGCAGCATACTGAACTTCCGGAAAAAGTTACTATGCAGGAGCTGCGCTCGGTCGTGATGAAAAACGGTCGCAGAACGGAGGCACCCGAAACACTCTTCACCATGTCCGAACGAAGCCGGTTTGAACTGGCCGGCCTGCCGCAGGGATGCCTGCGTTTCATAAATCCTCACCGATACAAGGTATCCATTTCCGCACAGCTCAATGATCTGCGAAACAGACTGATTGATCAGGTACACAGCAAAGGAGCATCTATACATGCATGAGAAAGCGGCCTTACTGATAGTGGACGTACAGAATGATTTCTGCCCGGGCGGGGCACTTCCCGTTCTTAAAGGTGACCGGATAATCGAACCTGTCAATCGTGCGGCGCAATTCTTTTCAGCTGCAAACCTTCCGGTGCTGGCAAGTCGCGATTGGCACCCTCTTAACACCAGACATTTTAGGGATTTCGGAGGTCCATGGCCTGTTCACTGCGTTCAGGGAACCAGGGGCGCCGACTTTCATCCATCACTCTGTCTGCCGGAAGGAACAGTAGTGCTTTCCAAGGGTACAAACCCGGAGCTGGCCGGTTATTCCGCTTTCGAAGGGGTGACAGGTGATGACAGGACACTGTCGGAATTGTTGCATGATCTGGGAGTAAGGAAGCTGTATGTCTGCGGTCTGGCCACCGATTATTGCGTGTTGTGTACGGTTCGTGAGGCTTTGAACAGCGGCTTCAAAGTTACGCTTCTTACCGATGCTGTTGCCGGAGTCGATATTGTTCCGGGAGAGTCTGACTGTGCTATTGAAGAAATGAAAAAAAACGGTGCGCAATTGACAACTGTGGCGGAACTGGAGATTCTGACGGATCTGTAACTTCCGGATGGAGGTTGGTCTGCAATGGCAAACGAGTCCGGCGAATCAATCTTCCATGTCCATGACGTATCCAAGATCTACCGCATGGGAGATGTGGAGGTCAACGCCCTGCGTAGGGTCGATTTCGACCTCCGGGCCGGGGAGTTAGTCGTAATCCTGGGGGCATCAGGCAGCGGCAAATCAACACTGCTCAACATCCTGGGTGGACTTGACGTTCCTACCAGCGGGGAGGTATTCTTCCGCGACCATAACCTGACCAATGCCGGCGAACAGGCCTTGACCGCCTTCCGGCGTGAGCATGTCGGTTTCGTCTTCCAGTTCTACAATCTGATCCCCAGTCTGACCGCCCTTGAAAACGTCGCCCTGGTTACCGAAATTGCCGATAATCCGATGGATCCGGCCGAAGCCCTGTGCCTGGTCGGCCTTGCAGAGCGGCTGCAGCACTTCCCGGCCCAGCTGTCCGGTGGCGAACAGCAGCGGATCGCAATTGCCCGGGCGGTGGCCAAGCGTCCCGATGTTTTGCTGTGCGACGAGCCGACCGGCGCCCTTGATTACAGTACCGGCCGCCTGGTGCTGGAGGTGTTGGAGCGGGTCAATCGCGAACTGGGCACCATCACGGCGGTCATCACCCACAACGCCGCCATTGCCGGCATGGCTGATCGTGTGATCCGCCTTAGCAGCGGCCGCATCGTTGAGGAACACCACAATCCGGTGCGCATCGCGCCGGCCGACCTGTCCTGGTAACGGCCATGTCACCGCTAACCCGCATGCTGCTGCGCGATCTGTGGAAAATGAGAGGGCAGGTGCTGGCGATCTCGCTGGTGGTCGCCTGCGCCGTTGCCTCCTATGTATCGATGCACAGCACCTACCGCTCGTTGTTGCTCTCCCGCGACGATTATTACTCCCGCTACCGTTTCGCCGACATCTTCGCCCGCTTCAAACGTGCGCCGGAAAGGCTGGCCGACCAGATCCGCCGCATTCCGGGCGTGGCAGCGGTCCAGACCCGGATCGTGGTCGATGTGACTCTGGATGTGCCAGGTCTGCGCGAACCGGCCACCGGGAGACTGGTTTCGATCCCTGACCGGCGGGGGGCGATGCTCAACGATCTCTGCCTGCGCCAGGGACGCTATCCCGAAGCCGGACACAGCGAGGAGATCATCGCCGGCGAAGCGTTCGCCACGGCCAACCGGCTCCGTCCCGGCGACCGGATCGGTGCGGTGATCAACGGCCGCTGGCGGGAACTGCGCATCGTCGGCATCGCCCTCTCCCCCGAGTATGTCTACGAGGTGCGGGGCGGCGGCAGCCTTTTTCCGGACAACAAACGCTTCGGCGTGCTCTGGATGGGTCGGGACTCCCTGGCCCCCGCCTACAGCATGGAAGGGGCCTTCAACGATCTGGCCCTGACCCTGTCTCGCGGTGCCAGCGAAGCGGGAGTGATAGCGGCCGTTGACAGGCTTCTGGCACCCTACGGCTGCATTGGCGCCCATGGGCGCGACGAACAGCTCTCCTATCGATTCCTGTCCGACGAGATCGCCCAGAACCGGATCTCGGCCACCTATGTACCGGCTATCTTCCTGGCCATTGTCGCCTTCCTGCTGCACATGGTCCTCTCCCGCCTGGCAACCATGCAGCGCAACCAGATCGGATTGCTCAAGGCCTTCGGCTACAGCAGCGCCACGGTTGGTCGCCACTATCTGAAACTGGCCTGCTGCGCCGTATCGGGCGGGGCGCTGGCCGGCATTGCGGCCGGCTGGTACCTGGGTCTCCGCTTGACCGGCCTCTACCGCGACTTCTACCGCTTCCCGCTGCTGCGTTATGAAACCGGCGCCGACGTGGTGGCCGTTGCGCTTGGCATCACCTTCGCCGCCGCCCTGGCCGGGGCCTGGGGGGCCACCCGGCAGGCCATGGCGCTTCCTCCGGCCGAGGCCATGCGACCGGAGCTGCCGGCCGCCTTCCGCCGCGGGCTGTTCGAACGGAGCGGTCTGGCCGGCATCAGCAGCACAATCGTGCGGATGATCGTCCGCAACATCGAGCGGCGCTCTGGCCGGGCCTGTCTCTCGATGATCGGCATCGCCTCTGCCGTAGCGATTCTGGTGATCGGGCAATTCTTTTACGACTCCATCGACCGGATGATCAGGATTCAGTTCGAGACGCTCCAGCGGGAGGATGTCGACATCAGCTTCACCGATCCACGCAGCTCCAATGCCCGCCAGGAGGTGGCCGGACTGCCGGCTGTCCTGCGCAGCGAACCGTACCGGGCTGTTCCGGTCAGACTGAAGAGCGGTCACAAGGCCAAGCGCCTGCAGATCATCGGACTCGATCAGGATAGTCGATTGCGGCAGCTGGTTGATAGTGAACTGCGTCCGGTGAGCCTTCCTCAGGAAGGTCTGGTACTGAGCACGTCCCTGGCGGATATCCTGGATGTAACATTCGGAGATATGCTGACCGTAGAGGTGATGGAGGGGAGTCGCCCGGTGCGGAGGCTGCCGGTAACCGCCCTGGTGGATGAATTGATCGGCGTTTCGGCCTATATGGACAGAGCCGCCCTGAACCGGCTGCTGGAGGAGGGCGGAACGGTCTCGGGCGCCTTCCTCACCGTAGATCCGGCGTCTGCCTCGCAGCTCTACGAAAGGCTCAAACGCACTCCGGCCGTCAGCGGAGTAGCGGTGCGGGAAGCCATGCTGGCCTCGGTCAGGGAACTTATAGCCCGGAGTCTCGCCATCTCCACCTCGTTTCTGCTGGTCTTTTCCTGTGTTATCGCCGCCGGCATGGTCTACAACGGCGTGCGCATCAACCTGTCGGAACGGAGTCACGAGCTGGCCAGCCTTCGCGTGCTGGGGTTCACCAATCGCGAAGTGTCCCGTGTGCTGCTGGGCGAACAGGCGCTCCTGACCTGTGCCGCCATTCCCTTCGGCTGGGGACTCGGTTACGCACTCAGCGCCTTCCTTGCCGGGCGCATGTCAACCGAGCTGTATCGCATGCCATTGGTCATCAGTACCGGCAGCTATGCCTTTTCCTTTCTGGTGGTTGCCTTGGCAGCCATTCTGTCCGGGCTGCTGGTATACGGAAGGATCCGGCGACTGGACCTGATCGCGGTACTGAAGACACGGGAGTAAGCAGAAACATAAAAAAGTCCCCCTTGAGAAAGGGGGATTTAGGGGGATTTGCCTTTGACTTTAAAGCGAAATCCCCCCTGACCCCCCTTTGCAAAGGGGGGGATTAACAACTGAAGAGCTCATATGAAGAAACCTGCCAAGCGTCTTATACAGTTGTTTTTGATCATTGCGATTGCGGCCCTGGTTGCCGTTGCCATCCGGCCGCGCCCATTGCCGGTCGAAACCGGGCGGGTCGTCACCGGCCCGCTGCGGGAGACGGTGGAGGCGGAAGGGGAAACCCGGGCCCATGATCGTTACACCGTGGCGGCTCCGGTTACCGGCCGCCTGATGCGGATTGAGCTGCACGATGGTGACCGGGTGACCGCCGGACAGGCGGTGGCATTCATTCGGCCGGCACCGCTAGATGAGCGTGAGCGAGATGCGGCCGCCGCCCGGGTCAGCGCTGCCGAATCGCTGCTGCGGGCAGCCGGGGAGCAGGTGGCCCATGACCGGGCCGGAGTGGAACAGAGTCGTCGCGAGCTGATCCGCACCGAACAGATGGCCGCTCAGGGGATCGCCACCGCCCAGGCACTTGAACAGGCCCGCACAGCAGATCAGTTCGCCGCCAAAACCCTCAAGGCTTCTGAATACCGGGCCCGGGCGGCAGCGGCTCAGCTGAAGGAATCCCGCGCTGCGCTTATGGCCTCCGAGCCGGGTCAGGCAGGCGGCGGACGCATCATCACGCTGCGTATTGACCGAAGCGGACCGGTGCTGCGTATTCTGGAAAAGAGCGAACGGGTTGTAACGGCCGGCACCCCGCTGTTGCTGATCGGCGATCCACAAAAACTGGAGGTGGTAGTGGATGTGCTTTCCAGCGATGCCGTCCGGATTCGTCCCGGTGCAGATGTTCTGCTGGACGAATGGGGCGGGGAGCAGCCGCTCAAGGCCAGGGTCAGGGTTGTGGAACCCTACGCCTTCACAAAGGTTTCAGCATTGGGAATCGAGGAACAACGGGTCAATATCGTCGCGGATTTAAACGATCCGCCCGGCCCGTTGGGTGACGGTTATCGGGTTTTGGCGAAAATCGTAACCTGGTCGAAGGACAATGTACTTAAAATTCCGATCAGTGCGCTGTTCCGGCAGGGGGAAAGCTGGTGCGTCTTTGTGGTTGAGCAGGGCAGGGCGAAACGAAGAACCGTAACGGCCGGACACCGCAACCAGTTGGAGGTCGAAATTGCAGCCGGTCTCAGCAAAGATGAAACAGTAATTCTGCACCCCTCCAATCAGCTTGACGATGGCATGCGGATCAGGGCGCAGTGATCGCAAGGGGCAAAAAAATGAAAATCAAAATATTCATACCTCTTTTGATGTTCTGCTCTCTTTTATTGGGGAAATATGCCGTTTCGTCCGACCCGGCTTCGTCGGAATTAAAATGTGCCGCTGATGCCGGAGCAGTGCAGGATGCAAGCGGGGTCTGTTCCGGTCCCGGCAATCTTGATAACTCCTCAATACCGGATGGCTCGCTTCTGCTGCTGCTTACGCTGCAGAACAGACTGGAAGTAACTGATGAAAACAACCGGAAACCTATAGAGGCAACAAAGACAATAGTTCATTTTTTCTGGGGGAATGGCTGCCCCCATTGTGAAGAAGAAAAAACGTTTCTCAATAAACTGAAGCTCGATAATCCTGAACTGGAAATCAGGGAGTACGAGGTTTGGTACAACAAGCAGAATGCCGGGTTGATGGAAACCATGCTTAGGAGTCATAGCTCACGCTCTCACGGGGTCCCGGTCACTTTTGTGAATGATCAACTGTTTTCTGGTTTTACCGCACAGACCGGGGTCTTAATTGAAAAAGCAATCAAGGAAAGCATCCTGGCATCAAGGGGCGATCAGGCCTTGAAGCCCGGTAAAACATTACTAGCGGAGCGGGCCGCTACAGCCATCAAAATCCCGCTTTTGGGAACTCTTTACTCCGACAGTTCCTCACTGCCGGTGCTTACATTGGCCATTGCCGGGATGGACAGTTTCAATCCCTGCGCTTTCTTTGTCTTGCTCTCCCTGCTCGGTCTGCTGGTGCATGCCCAATCGCGCAAAAAAATGCTTCTGATCGGTGGTGTTTTTGTATTCTTTTCAGGTTTGATTTATTTCCTGTTCATGGCTGCCTGGCTGAACCTGTTTCTGGTCATGGGGCATGTTACAGCAATTACGATGGTTGCCGGATCCGTTTCGGTGGTCATCGCGGTGATAAATATCAAGGACTTTTTCCTGTTCAAACAGGGTATTTCCCTGACTATTGCCGACAGTGCCAAGCCGAAGCTGTTTGACCGGATGCGAAAACTGCTGCGTTCCGATTCACTGGTGTCGATCCTGATAGGCGCCACAGTGCTGGCGGTGGTTGCCAACTTCTATGAACTGCTCTGCACGGCCGGATTTCCGATGGTATTTACCCGGATACTGACCCTGAACAACTTTCCGGCAACGGCCTATTACCTGTACCTGATTTTATACAATATCATTTATGTAATTCCGTTGTTCATTATCGTGCTCGGATTTACTCTGACGCTTGGAAAACGGCAGCTGTCCGAATGGCAGGGCAGGGTACTGAAGCTCGTATCTGGAAGCATGATGCTTGGGCTTGGTGTTATCCTTCTTGTAAATCCGGCACTGTTGAACAGCGTGATGGTTTCGTTCATTCTTCTGCTGTCGGCGCTGGGGGTTTCGCTACTGGTGGCTATGGTGACGAAGAGGCGAATGTTCATTAAATTATGAACACTCTTTTGAAAACTGACTCAAATTTGGGTATCGGTTAATGCATATTTCAAATGGCCACATAATCTACGCAGAATGTACGCCTAATCCCGGTCTTGATTTGTATATGCTTGGCATCAGCTATGTTATTAGTTCTACGTTCCTAGAGGTGGCACAGATTGAGACAAATAACGTCAAATTGAGGTGTATTGAGGATGTATGAGGCCAACTTTTAAAAAACCTGCCATCCCGAGCATCGCATAGCAAATGATCCGCCACGCCATCATCGATCTCCTTCGCGAGCGGTTGTTTAGTCAAGTTTTCAAGAAATTCCCCTCTGCATCGTAACTTTGTCGGTCACTTAGTTTGCGGCAAGTTCTCACTTGACAGGTTTCAGCTCATTCTTAAAATATTTATTGATATCGTGTGTAATTCCTCAGTTTTTTGGAAGTTAGTTCAGCATGTTTTATTAGTGCCGGCTTGATCACAAATGGTGGGTATGCCAAATTTCCTTCTTGGGTATTCCAAGGGCATAGCGGAGACTGAATTTGTCCTGCCGCCAGCCTGGAGTATACAGGTTGAACAGTTCCTGAACTGATCAAGAATATCTGCTGCCATTATAACGGTTCATTTTCTCCTGTAGGTTCCCATCAGTTCTCCCTGTGCCAGAATGTGTCCCTGCATGGCGCGTTCGAGATCCGCCCTGGTACTGGCCGGAGCCAGGTTAAGGGTGGTGTCGAGGGCATAGAGTTTAAAATAGTAGCGGTGGGTTCCGTAAGGAGGGCAGGGGCCCCCGTAGCTGATTCGATTCCAATTGTTCAAACCAAGCACCGTTCCGGAAGGCGGCCTGTTTTCCTTGATCTCCCGCGTGTGCGGCGGAATGTTCCAGAGTATCCAATGGACCCAAATTCCAACCGGAGCATCCGGATCATCCATGATAAGGGCCAGAGATTCTGTTCCATTCGGAACTGATTCTATGAGCAGCGGCGGGCTGATATCCCGGCCGTCGCAGGTGTATCGTCCGGGAATTGACGTATTGTGTTCAAACGCCGGACTGGTAATCGAAAGGTCATTCATTTTCCTTGTCTCCTTTGCCATGAGGATTGCCGGCATGTGGACGCATGCCAGCAGAATCAGTACAAGAGCATTTTGATTCATTTATCCGTTCCTGATGGATCATTACTGAGTAGTTACATGAGTTCCCTGGCATTTTCAGGGGCAAATTCCCCGGCATCATTGTTAAAATATATGTACACGTCCCGCCCGCCTTCCTGATAGTTCCTGATTCTTCCAACATCTCGGCCATACAGAGTTCATGGTGATGATGGTGAATAGTATAGCTTGATTTTATGATGTTTCTATTAACATTGTTAGCTGGGACTTATAAAAACTTATTTCTGTCGTGGTTGGGATTGTTCTGCCTTTAAATGTATTCCAACTCACCTTCAAGGGGAGGCATGTATGTTGAAATCAGATCTTCATACCATTCTGTCGGTTGATTTGAAAAAAACACTGGTACTTGACAGAATTAGTCAAAGTTGTAAAATGTGTTTATAAGATCTTTTATAAATGCTCTGGAATTCGCTTACACTGCAGTTGTTTCCTCTACCTATAAATATTAATAAGGTAGGGGGCTGGATTCTTTATTATGAATTCTGAAGCAACAACCTGATTGGCGCTTCGTAAGATCAGGCCGAAAGCCTTGAATCTCATTCGTCAGGCATATGCAAATTGCTTGAAAATGGTGCTGGAGGAAGTGTTGAAACGGATCATGCTCAATAATGTACATGTATAACGTCCGAGTACTCTGCTCACCGACGAGTTCGATTAAAGTATCTCAACCATGCGTCAATCAGCCAATATGAAAAGCCCCGGAATAATCCGGGGCTTTTCTGTTTCAGTGGGAAAAATACACCTGATTCCAAATCATTTCAGCGTTCTACGCCAAATTGCAGGGATATCTAACTATTGCTATGCAGTTATTGCCGTTAGTGATATTATTGCACTCTAATAATGCTTTCGGGAGGGATAGGCATGAATACCAAAGAGGAATATTTGAAAAAGCTGGAAGCGCAATTCAGGGAATGGAAGTTTAAAATCGATACTCTGGAAAACAAGGCATCAGTGGCTTCCTCGGAGGTAAAGGCTGAACTGCTGAGGGAAATTGACCTGTTGCGTGGAAAAAAAGCAGTTGTTAAAGAAAAATGGGAAGAATTGCTGAAATCGGGCGGTGAGGTGTGGGAGGTAATGAAAGATGGCGTGGAGAAAGCCTCCAGCGATTTGAAAACCGCCCTTGACAAGGTAATGACCCGCTTTAAGGATTAAGGCTGCTTGTGACCCGTTGATGAAGGGGGAAACAATGAAACCGATTGATGAAACGAGAGAAACTCTTCTGAAATCGCTTCTGCTGGCAGAAAAGCGCAGGCTCTGGAACGAACTGCGTGTGGAGCTGTTCGATAAACTGGATGAAGGGCTGCACAGCCAGTATGACATACCTCTGGATATCGGCGAAAAAGGTATCCTTACCCTGCTGGAAGACACCGGATTGGCAGTAATCGATATACGCAGAAAACAGCTGGTGAAGATGGAGGAAGCTTTCTTAAAACACGAATCAGGAAGCTACGGTATCTGCGAAGATTGCGGTAAAGAAATCGACGGGGCGCGCCTTGAGGTGGAACCGTATGCCATCTGCTGCGTCAGCTGCCAAAAGTATCGGGAAGGACCAGCTTCATTACCGGGAGTGACACTGTAACAAATCGGTCAAGGGCGCAACGCCAGGTGTCTTGCTGAGAGACACAGATGAACCTTCAGTTCTGTAAATACTCTCGCCCCCATTCGCACATCTGTTCAAGGATGGGATATATGCTTTTCCCCTTTTTGGTCAGTGAATATTCAACTTTGGGCGGAACCTGGGGAAATACCTCACGATGAACCAGTCCGTCACCCTCCAGTTCCCGCAGTTGCTGAGTCAGCATCTTGCGGGTGGTACCGGAAAATTGCCGCTGCAGATCAGAAAAACGCATGGTTTCCTGTGCCAGGTGCCAGAGAATCGATGCCTTCCATTTCCCGCCGACAACTGCCAGAGTTATGTCGATGCCGCATTTGTACTCTTTATCGCGATATACCATCAGTTCTTCAGTTGTCTGATTCGGTTGCATTTTAACTCCTTGCTAAACTAGGTTACTAAAATGGTACTACGTTACAAATAAGTCCGTTATTGACGAAATAATACCTAAGGTAGAATATAGCGCAAATGTACTGAAAAGAATAGTGTGCATTTGGAAATCAATCTATCATCTGGAGGAGAATGTTATGAAAGTTCTGGCATTTAATGGAAGTCCCAACAAAGAAGGCAATACCTGGCATGCAATAAAAATGGTTACCGCTGAACTTGAAAATGAAGGGATTGAAACAGAGATCATTCATGTCGGTAATAAAGTGATCAGAGGCTGTACTGCCTGTGGCCAGTGCATGAAGAACAAAAATGAGCAGTGTGTGCTTCCCGGAGACGAAGTAAACGACTGGATCCAGAAAATGAAGTCTGCAGACGGGATCATACTGGGTTCACCGGTTCATTACGCAGCCATGGGCGGAACCATGAAATCGTTTCTTGACCGGGCCTTCTACGTTACCAGTGTTAATGGCGGCATGCTGCGGCACAAAGTCGGCGCAGCGGTGGTTGCGGTTCGGCGATCCGGCGGCCTGCCGGCCTTCAACCAGTTGAGCAATTATCTCTGCTACTCGGAGATGATGATGCCGACCTCAAACTACTGGAATGTGATTCATGGCGCTCGTCCGGGAGAGGTGACACAGGACGAAGAGGGCGTGCAGATCATGCAGGTACTGGGCAGGAACATGGCCTGGCTGATGAAGCTGGTTGAGAACGGGAAGGGCAGGGTTGCAGCGCCGGAAAGAGTAAATAAAATCTACATGAACTTTATTCACTGAAGTAGTCTGATCCGCAAAAAAAACAGGCGGTTTATGTGTAGCTGCAGGAGGAATACGTTTGATTGTAACCGTTCTGATCTCTGATACAATTAATCTGTTCCAACCATAGGATACTGTTGACACAGCCGGAGCCAGAGGATGCAATATCATCTTTGGGCTGACATGATGGTTTTCCTCCATGCCGCCTTTGTACTCTTTGTCCTTTTCGGCGGGTTGGCGGTTTTGCGTTGGCGGCGACTGGCCTGGCTTCATCTTCCTGCGGCAGTCTGGGGTGTGTTCATAGAACTGGTCGGCTGGATATGCCCGCTTACCTATCTGGAAAATCATCTCCGCCGTCTGGGTGGAGAGGCCGGTTATGGAGGTACATTCATAGAACAATACATTGAACCGATACTTTACCCCTTGGGTTTGACTCGTCACACCCAGCTTCTGTTCGGATTGTCGGTGCTGCTCCTCAATCTGGCTATCTATGCGCGTTTCTGGTGTTATAGCCGGAAATAATTGCCCTGTGCATTACTCCTGGGCGGACCAGCCTCTCTATACATCTTCAAGAACAATCGCACGGAGGAACGCACCATGTCACTTCCCCCTCAGCTGCGCAAAATAACTGATACCATATGGGAACTCCCGGTGACCTACAAGGAAGGCATGCGGGTGCCGGCCCGCATTATCGCCTCGGAGTCACTGCTAAGCGGCATGGAGGCCGGCGTTTTCGATCAGGCCGCCAACGTGGCCTGCCTGCCCGGCATCATCAACTATTCCTACTGCATGCCGGACGGCCACTGGGGCTATGGTTTCCCGATCGGCGGCGTGGCGGCCATGGATCCTGACAGCGGCGTGATCTCTCCGGGAGGGATCGGTTTTGACATCAACTGCGGCATGCGGCTGGTCCTGACGAATCTGACCGAATCCGAGGTTCGGCCCCGTATCCGCGAACTGGTGGACGAATTGTTTTTCGCCATACCGACCGGAGTCGGCTGCACCGGCTTCGTCCGCTGTTCGCGCAGCAAATTCCGCCGGGTGATCGAGAATGGCTCCCGCTGGTGCCTGGAAAATGGCCTGGCGCTGCCGGAGGATCTGGAGATGACAGAAGAGGGGGGCTGTTTTGAAGGAGCCGATGCCGACGCCTGCAGCGACAAGGCTGTCGAACGCGGCTTCGACCAGATCGGCACCCTGGGTTCCGGCAACCACTACTGCGAGATCCAGGTGGCGCGTCCGGAAAACATCTTTGATGAAGCCACCGCCCGGGCCTTCGGCATTACCATTCCCAACCAGGTAGTGATTATGTTTCACTGCGGCAGCCGCGGTTTCGGCCATCAGGTGGCCACCGACTATCTGCAGTCCTTTCTGAAAGTCATGACCACCAAATACGGCATCAAACTGTATGACAGGGAACTGGCCTGCGCCCCTTTCCGCTCTCCCGAAGGGCAGGCCTACTTCGCCGCCATGAAATGCGCGGCCAATATGGGCTTTGCCAACCGTCAGGTGATCCTTCACCGCATCCGCGAGGTTTTCTCCCGCCTCTTTCATCATTCTCCTGACAATCTGGGCATGCGCATGGTCTACGATGTGGCCCACAACACCGCCAAGCTGGAGAAGCATCTGATTGACGGGATACAGCGCGAATTGCTGGTACACCGCAAGGGGGCGACCCGCTCCTTCGGACCTGGCATGCCCGGTCTCCCGGAATGCTATCGTGAAACCGGGCAGCCGGTCATTATCGGCGGCAGCATGGAAACCGGTTCCTATCTGCTGGCCGGGGAGGCACGTTCCGCATCGACTTTCTGCACCACAGCCCACGGCAGCGGCCGGACCATGAGCCGCCATCAGGCCAAAAAGATGGTCCAGGGGCGCAAACTGCTGGGTGAAATGGAACAGCGCGGAATTCATGTCCGCACCGCCTCCTACGGCGGACTGGCAGAAGAGGCCGGCCTGGCCTACAAGGATATCGATATCGTGGCGCGGGCTACGGAAGAGGCCGGGCTCAGCAGAAGGGTTGCCAAGCTGGTGCCGATCGGCAACATCAAGGGGTAAGCATGTCGTTTCGCTTTATGGAGGAGATCGCCACCGCCGATGTTGCCTTCGAGGCCTGGGGTGAAACTCTGGAGGAACTGTTCATATCCAGCGCCGCCGCCCTGTTGCGCACGATGGCCGATGCTCCGGAGCGGGTGGCACGGCGGGAGGCACTCAGCATCCGCCTGGAGCATGAAGAGCTGGATCTGCTGCTGTTATCCTTCCTGCAGGAATTGATTTTCTATAAAGATGCCCGCCGGCTGCTGCTGCATGCCGACACTGTGACGATAGAGAAGCGGCAGGAGCTCTTCTGTCTGGAGGCTGCCCTCAGCGGGGAAAAGATCGATTCAGATCGGCACCGCCTGCTTGTTGATGTCAAGGCGGCTACGCTGCACCGTTTGCAGGTCGAGTTCAGGGACTGTCTCTGGAAGGCGGTTGTAGTGCTGGATGTGTAGCTGTTTTCCGGCCGCTGCGAAGCATTGTGGAACGACATTGTTTCCCGGCCATTGTTCCGGAGCATCCGATGATGAAGCTGGAAGCGAGAGTTCCATTGCTGATATTTCTCACCTCAATGGCGAGTCTCGCTTTCCAGGTTCTATTGACACGCATTTTTTCCATCACCCTCTGGTACCACTTTGCTTTCATGGTCATCAGCATCGCCATGCTTGGCTTCGCGTCCAGCGGGACACTTCTGGCCCTTTACCCGGGCCTAAAAAGGCTTGACCGCATCGGCTGGTATATCCTCTGCCTGGGAATTGCCATGCCGGCGGGCTTCCTGCTTGCCAATCTTGTTGCCTTCGATCCGGTCCGGCTGGCCTGGGAAAAACTGGAACTCCTCAATATCCTGCTGACCTATCTCTGTCTGGCACTGCCGTTCTTCTTCTCCGGTCTCGTTATTGCCACCGCTTTCAGCGTGGAGAGCCGGCGGGCCGAATTGCTCTACTGTGCCGATCTGACAGGCGCCGGAACCGGGTCGCTCGGCATCCTGCTGCTGATGGGATTCGTACCGCCCGAGCAGGGAGTCTTGTTGATCTCCCTGCTGGTAATCGGAGCTTCATGTCTGACGGGGGAGCGGCGAGTCAGGATTGCGGCGCTTCCGACCGGCTCTATCATTGTTGGTCTCCTGATTCTCCACCCGCACTTTATCCGTCCTGTCATATCTCCCTATAAAGGTCTGGAATCGGCCATGCGCTATCCCGGCGCAGAGCATCTCCGCACCTGGAATACCGCTTTTGCCAGGATCGATGCATTCAGGAGTCCCGCGGTTCGTTATGCTCCAGGTCTCAGCCTGCGCTATCAGGAACCGCTTCCGGAGCAGATCGGGATCAGTATTGACGGCGGCGAGGTTAATGCCGTTACGGCAGTTGCAAATCCGGAGAAACTGGCTTTTCTGGAGCATCTTCCCGCCGCCGTTCCCTATGCGCTCGGTCTGCGCCGTGAGGTATTGATACTCGATCCGAGGGGCGGATTGCCGGTGCTGATGGCACGCCGATTCGGGGCGCAGCATGTTGCGACGGTGGAGAGCGTGCACTCGCTGGGAGAAATAATTCGAGACGATTTACGGGAGACAAGCGGAGGGTTCCATGGCCTGGAGAGCCGGAGCGGTCTGGGGAGATCGTGGCTGGCGGGCCGTCCACGGCATTTCGACCTGATTGACATCACCCTCCAGGGAGCGGAACCGTCGGCGTCCTTCGGCATTGCCGAGGATTACCGCTTTACCGTGGAAGCATTCAAGGAGTATCTGAAACACCTGACCGGCAATGGAGTGCTGACCTTCAACCTCTTCATCATACCGCCGCCAAGGACCGAACTGCGGATTCTGGCCACTCTGGCAACGGCCCTGGAAGAGCTGGGGGCGCCGGAACCGGCCGTCCATCTGGCGGCGATCAGGAGTTGGGGCACTATTACCATACTGGCCAAAAGATCCCCGCTCACGCTGGTCGAAGCGGCAGCCGTCAGGAACTTTGCCCGTGAAAAGCGCTTCGATCTGGCATGGCTTGCCGGAATGGAAGCAGAGGAGAGCAATGTTTACGTCAGAACGCGGGAGGCGGACTACTACGGTTCCTTTCGGGCCATCCTTGCTCCTTTGGAGAGAGATGCGCATCTTGAAGGCTATCTCTTCGATGTCAGTCCGGTGCGGGACAGTGCCCCTTTCTTTTCACAGTATCTGAAGCCGGACAGGATTTCCGAAACATACCGGACTATGGGTGGCAAGTGGCAGTTCTTTCTTGAAGAGGGATTTATTCTTCCGGTCGTGCTTCTGCAGGTATTTGTGGTCACCGTCCTGCTGGTAACACTGCCGGCGATGGCATGGTTCAGGGACAAGCAGGGAATCAGCAGGGATAGGCTACTCTATCTTTCCTATTTTGCCCTGCTCGGTCTGGCTTACATGTTTGTCGAGGTGGCGCTGATCCAGAAGCTGATCCTGCCGCTGGAACATCCCACCCTGGCCGTAGCGATCGTGCTCTCGTCACTGTTGATCAGCTCCGGAATCGGCAGTCTGCTCAGTCACCGCTATCCATTTCTGGCGCGTCCTGATTCAATTATCATTCTGGTTATGTGCATCGTGCTAAGTGCCATACTGCTGCCGCCACTTTCAGCCAGTGTCACTTCGATGCCGCTGCCGTTCAGGGGAACGCTCCTCTGTATTCTCATTTTAATTCCCGGTTCACTGATGGGCATCCCATTCCCGGCAGGTCTAAAACAGCTCGGCCAGGTGGACTCCGCGCTGATTCCATGGGCCTGGGCCGTCAACGGCGCTTTTTCAGTTCTGGCTCCGCTTCTGGCTGTTATGATTGCCATGGCGGCCGGTTTTATGGCAGTGCTTTTGTTGGGAGCCGGCACTTATTTGCTGGCTTTTCTGGTATTCCGATACCGGCTGTGTGTTACTTAAAAGGAAATGTCTATGCAATTTCAGCCTATTCTCAGGATTTTCACTATTGCCGGCATTGCCTATGCTGGTTACGCCCTGCTCGTTTTTTTCATGCAGCGCCAGATCATATATCCCGGACGCACCATACGGGTGAGCGGTCAGCCACCATCCGGGATAGTACCTATTGCGGTGGTTGCCGGAACAGTGCGGGGTGAAGCATGGTTCATGCCGCCACTCCGGCGGAAACCGGGGGAACGGAGGCCGCTGGTGATTTTCTTTCACGGCAACGGCGAGGTTATCGATTATCTGCCCG
>CAYQTC010000019.1:0-75713 GCA_964420435.1 uncultured Geobacter sp. | reverse complement strand
TATAGCCGCAACCAACATCACAGTAGTCATCGTTTTTGCCGTAAAATGGGCAGATGTTGGAAGTTCCCATATGCTCCTCATTTAACCATTCTGATATTGTATACAGCACGCTGCATGCCAAACAGGGCAAACAAATAAATATACAGTAAATTCGGTGTGTTACACGCTTCACACACCAGTTACGCCAATCAACAAATTTGCAATCTTGCAAATACAAAGAAGCAGTCAATTTCTTCAGTCATTGCCAACTATTTCGGCTTCGTAGTCTTTAAATTTATTTATGTCGCACAAACAGTATGTTAACTCACGCAGGCAATTGTTTTGCACATTTGCAAACAGATATTTTCAGCCTATTTGCAAGAATGCAAATACATTGGAGGTAATATGGAAGAGGACAGAATCAAATGGAATCAACGCTACCAGTCGCAAGACTCCTTTCTTGGAGAACGACCATCTCCGTTTCTTACTCGTGAAATTGAAAGAATCAAAAGACTGGCTCCGGGCAAAACGGCGCTGGATGTGGCCTGCGGTGAAGGGAGAAACAGCATCTTTCTGGCTCAGAACGGATTCACAGTAACCGGAGTGGATATTTCGGATATCGGATTGGCTAAAGCGGCGGCCAGTGCGGAGTTTAAAGGAGTTGAGGTGGATTTCAGGAGGGTCGATCTTGAGAGTTATGAAATATCCGGGAAGTATGACCTGATATTGAATTTCAATTTTCTGCTGAGGGAATTAATACCGGCAGAGGTACGGGCACTCAATCCAGGGGGACTGCTGCTGTTCGATACAATAATGGAATCGCCGCAACTGCTGGCAAACCACAACCCTGCCTACCTGCTTCGTAGTGGCGAGCTTGCCGGGCTTTTTGGAACCTTTGACGGAGAAATCATTTTTTCAGAGGAGAGCAACAGCGGTGATATGCCGACAGCCAGGGTTTTATTCCGGAAAGCTCTAAAGAAGACTGATCCGAATCAGTATTAACAGCTAAAGCGGGGCCTCGAAACTGTTCATCCACAGCAAAGCATCTTCATTATCCTCAACCCCTTTGTATCGATACAAAAAACGGAGCTTGTCACCAGGTTGAATAACACTCCCGAATTCGACAGAAAAACGGGCAAATTCGTCCTGACTAAGACTTGAGGGAACTATCAAATAACTTTTTTGCACTCGTTCAACTCCTGCAGCATCAAGAAGCGAAATCCATAGTTCAAGATCCTGCATTATCGGATAACGATTGTTGCGAACATAACCTTCCACAGCGGCCTGACGGTTATTTCCGGTGACATTCCAGCCGATAGTCACATCGTAATTCTTTCGGAATACAGGATAATCAACAGCATTGACCGTTTGATAGCTGTTCAGAGCACAGGCCGACAAAAACACAATTGCAAATATTCCAGCCATTGATCTGATTTTTCGAAACATATGGAAACCTCCGTCTAAAAGCATTTAACCTTGATTCCATTATACTCCGGGATACAGCTATCATTCTAAAAAACATCGGGGGCGAATGCCCCCGACGTATTAAAAACGATCTACGTCTTAATCCTAAGCACTCTCACCGGCCTCTTCCAATTGCAGCTCTTTTATGGCCATCTCTCGCAGCTTGAACTTCTGAATCTTGCCGGATGCGGTCATCGGGTAACCTTCAACAAATTTAACGTATTTGGGAATCTTGTAGTTGGCGATTCTGTCCTTGCAGAATTCACGGACTTCGTCTTCGGTCATATCAACGCCCTTTTTCAGGATGATTGCAGCCATGACCTGCTCGCCGAATTTCCGGTCCGGCACACCATACACCTGGATATCGGACACTTTGGGATGGGTGTACAAAAATTCTTCAATTTCCCGTGGATAAATGTTCTCGCCGCCACGGATGATCATCTGCTTGATGCGCCCGGTGATTTTACAGTAACCATTCTCATCCATAATCGCCAGGTCGCCGGTATGCAGCCAGTTTTCACCATCTATCGCCCGGGCTGTTTCTTCCTGCATCTTGTAATATCCCTTCATTACATGATAGCCGCGGGTACAGAGCTCCCCCTGCTTGCCGGGGGGCAGGGTTTCACCGGTTTCAAAATCTACAATTTTGACTTCAACGTCCGGCAGGGCACGGCCAACCGTTGCAACACGTAACTCGATAGGATCATCGGTGCGGGTCTGGGTTATGACCGGCGACGATTCGGTCTGGCCGTAAGCGATGGTTATCTCGGACGCGTGCATGTCGCGAATGACCTTTTTCATAACCTCGATCGGACAGGGTGAACCGGCCATGATACCGCTGCGCAGGGAGGTCAGATCAAATTTCGGAAAATCCGGATGCTCCAGTTCAGCGATGAACATGGTTGGAACGCCATGCACAGCAGTGCACTTCTCGGCTTCGATTGTGCGCAGAACAGCCAGAGGATCAAATATCTCGACCGGAACCATTGTAGATCCGTGGGTGACGCAGGCCATAACACCAAGAACACAGCCGAAACAGTGGAAAAAAGGAACCGGGATACAGAGCCGGTCTTTTTCAGTGAACTTCATGCATTCACCAATATTGAAGCCGTTGTTTATAATGTTGAAATGGGTCAACATGACCCCTTTTGGAAAACCGGTCGTTCCGGAAGTGTACTGCATATTTATGGTTTCATGACGGTCAAGAGTGGCCTCAACTGCATCCAGATCGGCATCCGGCACCTCTCTGCCCAACTCGATTATGCTGTCGAAACCCAGCATGCCGACCGGAGCGTCGTCACCGATAAAAACAACATTTTTAAGAAAAGGTAATCTGGCGCTGGCTAACTGTCCCGGCGCTGAACCGGCCAGTTCAGGTACAACCGAATTCAGCGTGGCAACATAGTCGGTATCCTTGAAGGACTTGACCATAAAGAGAGTTGTGGAATCGGACTGATTCAGAATGTATTCAAGCTCGGCAGATTTATAGCTGGTGTTGACTGTAACCAGAACAGCTCCGATTTTGGCTGTTGCAAACTGCAGAATGACCCATTCCGGGACGTTGTAGGCCCAGATGGAGACATTGTCGCCTTTTCTGATCCCCATTTTCAGAAGCCCTTTTGCCACCAGTCGACATATCTCGTTAAATTCCCTGTAGGTATAACGCAGTCCGCGCCCGGTGTATACCAGCGCCTCGTTGTCGGGATAGCGACAAGCCATGTCATCCAGAAGAGCGCCCACCGTCAATTCAATCTGCTGCGACATTGCATCCTCCAATCAGAATATATTTTAGACAAACAAATCGCTTTTCTGGTAACAAGCTGAATTTGAACACTTTTCATAGCACAGGCAAACTTGGGCCGTCAAGGGACAAGGTCTGAGCCGAACCACTAAGACCGGAATGAGATGAATCGGACTGCAGGGTAAAGAAAAAGGTAGCGCCCCTGCCGGTTTCCGCTTCGGCCCAGATACGGCCGCCATGCCGGGCAACTACACGCTGAACAGTAGCCAGGCCTATTCCGGTGCCCTTAAACTGGGACGAATCGTGAAGCCTGGTAAACACACGAAATAGTTTGTCAGCATACTTCATATCAAAACCGGCCCCATTATCCCTAACAAAATAGATCGGAGCCGAGTCCGTCGGGCATGTTCCAAACTCAATTATCGCATCAGAATTCCGGGAGCTGTATTTCCAGGCATTACCCATCAGGTTAGCCATCATAACTTTCAGAAGGCGAGGATCGCCCTTGACAGAAATATTTTTTGCAATGACAGTCTGAACAGCCCTGTCCGGCTCACCCAGGCTTAGCTCCTGCACAATTTTCTCTGTAATATTGCTTAAATTGACGACATTTGGATAAATTTCGTCGCGAGACAACCTGGCAAGGCTAAGCAATGAATCTATCATTTCATTCAGCCACAATCCAGCATCGTTGATACGGGATATATACATCCTCGTTTGCTGATCTGCACTCTTATCATCATCCAGCAATAACTGGCAGTATCCCAAGATACGGGTAAGCGGACCTCTCATGTCATGAGACACTGAATAATTAAATGCCTCAAGCTCATTGTTGGCAGCCGCAAGATCAGTTGCCTGATGGTTCAATTCGACGTTAAGCTGCCGGATCCGGTCAATATACATGCGGCTGATCTCTTCAGCCAGCTTGCGAGAGGTAATATCCCGATCAAAACCTAAAATATAGCTGCGACCTTTGATATTGACCAGTCCAGCGTGTATTTCGATAGGAAATTGGGAACCGTCTTTTCTATAGTGCCACACTTCCTGGGTAACCCATTCCCCACTGGAGATTCTCTGGGTCAGCATAACTGATAGCTTGTTGCTCTCCTCAGTATTAAGGTCCGAAATTTTCATCCTGCACAATTCTTCAACACTATATCCGTGCTGTTCTGCGGCCACACTGTTAGCCGAGACAATCCTACCGGCTTCGTCCCCCTCAAGACCGATAATAAATATCGAGTCCGGCGCACGATCAAATAGAATTCTATAGCGTTCTTCACTTTCGCGCATGGCAATTTCAGCGGATTCCAGTGAATCAAGCATTACATTGATCGAAGCGGACAGAGCGCTTAATTCATCTGCTTCAACGGTCAAGGGAAGTCGTGAAGAAATATCCCGGCGCAAACTTATATTTTTTAGTGTCAGATTGAGAAATTCTATGCGATTCAATATGCTTACACGGATAAAAAACAATATTACACAGCAGAATACCCCGCCAGCTATGAGTAGTGACGGGGTAACTTCAGATGTAACCGCCAGAATAAATATCAGAGCAATGAATGCGCTTACTATTATCAGTATAGTTCTTTGGAAAAGAGTCATAAATTCACCAGTCAAAGACTACTATTCACCCTGAGTATATGTAGCACTCTGCGGACGAAAACAAAGAACTAACCATCATCAACCCGAAACATCTCTTCATGAACAAGAACAGAAAATATGCCACAAACATACTGATATCACAACAGAATAAAAGTAATATGATTATACAGCCGCTCCCGTACAAACAGAATCAAAGCGACCTTCTACGGATTACACGTATCCCGCCCAAATGTCGCGGTACAGCCAGATCATCGCAGTGACAGAGTTCTACCATACAGCGGGAGTGTTACTTTAATTTCCTTCCGGTTGTGATATAGTGGGAATGCTTTGGTTGCCCCTATCTTTGACGTTCACAATATTCCGGAATCTGTCCAAAAGGAATCTGCACATGAGTACATTAACTCACTCTGTCTCTGCCGGTTTGCCTGATCTGAAGGAGATCACACGCTACTGTTCTATTGAGGACATTGCACCTTTGCTGGAAATGATCAAATCAACGGTATCCTCTGAACAATTGCGGATTTCCACCTGGGATCGTGAACAGGCTATATTGATCGAATCAATTCAGCATGCTGACGGACCTGAGTTAAAAACAATCCACGACAAGCTGAATCAGATTGAAATGGATCGCTTTCTTTTAACATACTCGGTTTCAGCACTGCACCAGTCGTGTACACATTACCGTGACGTACTATCTGTTCGTGCCTTGAATATCGTTTGCCGGGAAATAGAGAGTTCAGGCATTCCGCACCCGGGCGTACCGTTCGCCTTGATAAGCATGGGGAGCGACGGCCGCAAAGAACAGACCTTGATTACAGACCAGGACAATCTGATTGTCTACGGGGATGGCGGCGGTGATCAGGCCGATGCATATTTTATGGAATTTTCTACGCGCCTGGTGGATCGACTGGAGGAGGCCGGATTCAAACGCTGCACAGGCGACATCATGCCCACCAACCAGTGCTGGCGAGGATCATTCAGCCAATGGCGCAAACGCCTGTTCTCGATAGTCAGGTATGAAGTGGAAGATCTTGGCAAAAACATGATGGACCTGATTGTACTGTCCGATGCCCGATACGTTGCGGGCGACCAGGCACTTGCTGACAAACTGATCGAAATGATCCGTGACATGGAAAGAGATTATTTTCAGGTACTTTGGGGCATGGCCAAGGCGGCGACAGAGATGCAGCTGGCACTAGGCTTTCTGAAGCGCCTCTGGACGGAAAGCAGCGGCGATCACAAGGGCGAGTTCAATCTGAAGCTTCTGGCGTGGGCGCCATTAGTAATGAATGTCCGTATACTGGCGATCAACCAGAGCATACCGGCCACCAGTACTGTTGAGCGAATATCTTTTCTGGAGAAAGAAGGAAGTTTTTCAGCAGGTTTCGCAAGCGATCTTGTTCATGCTTATCACAATCTCACAAAACACCGAATTCTACTGCAGGTCAAGAACATCAAAGGCATCCAGCGGGATTCGTATTATTTGAACCCGTACCAGCTTACAGCCGAAGAGCGTGAGCTAATTCGTCACGCACTGGTAAGGATTGAGGAACTACAGAAAATTATTCACACTAACTTTCACATTGTTTGAACCCAGATCAAATTCTCTTATTTCTATGTGAACAACTTTTTCTGCCTTATGTGCCATACCTGATACAAACAAAAGAAGGGCCGACGAACTTAATCGCCGGCCCTTCTCAGTTTCAACACTTTGTTACGTCGGGTTATTTCTTCTTGACGCCTTTTTTAGCAGCAGCCGGTGCAGCAGCTGCAGCTGATTTCGGAGCGGCATCCCAACGGTTCAGGTCATGGGCGATGTTGTGACACTCGCCGCACTTGGTGAAGCGCGACATCATGGAAGCCGGATGCGGCACACCGTGGCAGCTCTGGCAGGCAGGTACTGCTTTATGCTTGTCCTTGTGACAGGTTACGCAGGCAACGGCTTTGTGTTTTGTTGTTGTAGCCATGTGCAGCTCCGAAGCTTTCTTGTGACAGGAGGCACACATTTTGTTGGCTGTGTCGGATGCATAGGTTACAGCTGTCGGCATATGGGCTTGGTGACAACGCTTGCAATCGGCAGCTCCCATATCAGCGCTGTGCGGCTTGTGGCACTGGGTACAGAGAGGAATCTTCCCGTGAACATTATGGCAGAAGCTGCAGGCAAGTTTGGTATGTTTGCTTGGTACCTGCTTCAGCTTGACAATTTGCTGGCTGTGGCAGCTAAGGCACTCATCTGTAATGTTGTTAGCCAGCTTGATGATCTTTGGTGTATGCGGATTGTTATGGCAACGCAGACAAGCTGACAGCTTATAGTGCGGTTTGCCGCTATGGCACTGGCTGCACTCAGGAATGTTGTTCTTCACAGCCGGGCGGTGCCCTGCGTGACAGTCCTGACAGGATACGCTGGTTTTGTGTGCTCCGCCATTTGCGGCAATATCCGCAGGCGGATTCGAGTGACACTTCACGCAATCGCTGCTTAGCAGCGCAGCTTTCGGTGCATCTGCGGCAACGGCACCCAATGCCGTCATTCCCATCAGCGCAACAGCCACACCAATGGTCTTCATAAATTTCGCCAGGCTTTTCATTACAGTCCCTCCTACCTCGTTGAATATAAACCGATCCACGGAACCGGCTTTCAGATGCAAAAGATTTAACATAATTTCCCGGGATACTGCCATTATTACTGTTTGCCGTCAATCGAAAACTGAATATTGTATACACCGTAATACATGAATCTGCCTCAACAATAAAGGACCGGACAGGTCTTTTATTCGGACATAAATTTAAATACCTACTAATCAACTACAGATGGGATAAGTGGGGCTTGACAGAACCGGTCGGCTCTGTTACTAAAGCTGTTCACTCGGGCGCTTAGCTCAGCGGGAGAGCACTGCCTTCACACGGCAGGGGTCACTGGTTCAATCCCAGTAGCGCCCACCAAGATAAATACTGGGCCGGAGCGAAATCCGGCCCTTTAGTTTTTTGTCCATGGCCCACCTGTGGCCCATCCATGGCCCATGATTTTGGGCCAAGCTTATTTTCTGATCACTGCCTTTATTGCCCATCCAGCCAAATTAACTACATAATTTAAGTTTGACTGTCAGGAACAGTGCGGATAGACTGATTCACATGAACATTGAAGAACGAAAAAAACAGATCAAGCACGTCTTGATAGATAAAAACCTCTCTTTTCGCGCCTGGTGCACGTTAATGGGTGTATCTCATAGCGTTGCAAAAGATTTTGTAAGCGGGAGACTTACAGGGACAAAAAGCGACAGGCATTTGAACATAAGGGATCTGCTTAAGAAAGAATTTGGTAAAGATATTTTTGATTGATTTTTTTTGCTGCAATATACAACTATTGGGTGTACTTTGTTCGTAACGGTCATTGTAATGGCCATAATTTTTACGCCTATATACACCCATTGGATGCATATAGAAGGGAGGCACTATGGATAGGACATTTATGACCACCACAGAGTTGGCAGAGAAACTTCACTACAACGCTAGGTACATCACTAACTACCTGATCGACTCGGTATTGATCGAAGGCACCCACTACTTCCGTCCCTTCTGTCGCCGCAAGATCCTTTTCATTTGGGAAACCATCGAAAATGACATGTTCAAAACTCCAAAAGTTGATATGCCAACAATACCACTAGCAAGAGGAGGGATTTGCCATGGGTAGCATCAGAAAACTTACTCACAATAACAACTTGTTCTTTGACTTTAGGTATCAAGGTATCCGATGTCGAGAATACACATTATTGCCAGACAGTGTTGCCAACAGAAAAAACATGGAAAAAGTTTTGGCCCGAATCGAGTCTGAAATCAAACTGGGAACATTCGAGTATGCCCGCTTCTTCCCTAACTCATTACTTGCCCAAAAGTTTCAAAACAGAGCAAGTGATGCTCCGACTATCATCGGCACGGGACTAATGGAAGCTTCACCGGTAAGAATGGTACCAGCTACACCTTTTTTTAGAGATTTCTATGAGGAATGGTTTTTAGAAAATGAGATTGGGTGGAAGAGATCATACCGGGCAACACTGAAATTAACATTCAATAAGTATTTGAAACCGGTTTTCGGAGAAAAAGAAGTCAGCCACATCACCAAGAGAGAAATCCTCAAGTTCCGTTCCTCACTCGCCAAAGTGCGTATTCCGGCGAAGCCGACCACCGCAATTACAATTTGATGACCACCGCAATTACAATTTGATGACGACCGCAGTTCAGATGATGCCGACCGGTTGTATGTGGAGACGGCACAAACTACTGTAGGCAGGTGTTTTATCTTAGATCAGAAGTGAAAGGAGAGATTATCAGTGGACGCAAAACAATTCACACTATACGAGCTGGAAAAAATGCTTTCAGATCACATTGCTTGCCAGCTTGGCAAGCAAGAAGAGGTATCTGCTCAAAATGGCAAAGTTCTGCTTCAGAACACATTCAATATTGCGAAACAACTTCTCTCTATCCTTAACACCGGTACAAGTGGAGAAACCAAGCCTGATCAAGTTACTGCGGAAGAGCTAGAGTCCATGATTGCCGAACATGAAAGTTTTTGGAGTGACCGGTTCGGGCGAGGAGATATTGATGCCGAAAAGGCCGATGTGTTACCAGGAAGGATTGTATGGATTACCAGTCAATTGATCGAAGCTCTGAAACATTAAAGATCAGGGGATATCTTTACAGGTTTTAAAGGGGAAATTCATTTTCTATCCACCTTGGAAGTCGATCCACAAAAGGAGCAGTAAGATCAATGTCCATAATCATCGGAGACATACACGGCGATAACGATAAGACTAATGCCTTCCTTAGCTACAAGCCACAGATTGAACACATTTTTCTGGGTGATCTGGTAGATAGCCGAAAGCACGGCGTCACCCTCAGAGACGAGTTGGACTGCCTCGAACTTATCTTCTCATCGGAGGCAGTGATCCTGTGGGGTAACCATGACCTGGCCTACATCATAGAAGAGCCTTGGGACGATTTTGGCAATCACGTGTTGACCTCAGATGAATACCCTTCTTATGCTGGCCAGAGCGAATATTTAGCAAAGAGGTTCGAGGAAAATGGCAATCTGGTAGCCCGTGATGTCCTGACAGATCGGTATCAAAACCAGAGAAAACGCATGAAGGCAGCATATTCAGCGGACGGTTGGCTGCTCACACATGCCGGAGTGGCTCCAAGTATAGCCGATATCATCCCACCAGATGTAATTATTGCTGGTTCTTCCAGCGTCGCTGCCTTTCTAAACAAGGAATTCTGGAGAGAACTGCAGACACCAGTCCCATTGTCAGGTGAATGCCCACGATATGGCTACGGCCCGCTATTCCAGATCCATCGCTGTCGTCATGGTAATGACCGCTTCGGCGGTATTTTCTGGTTTGACCAGTTCGGTGAGATAACCAATCCCAGTCCTCTGGTTGGCCGGCAAATATTCGGCCACACTCCGGTGCCCTATCCGGATCTAGAGACGCACTGGATAAATCTGAATACTTTTGAAAAAGGAATCTGGGTTTTCGACACGGAAGAGAACTGTCTGATCGATCTCGGTAGCGGAGAGAAGATCACCGACGGGATTCCGGCATGAAATTACACCAAGGTTACTGACAACGTCTATTCCTGTATCGGCGAGAAAGAAGTCACTTCAACCCAAAGTTTTACCGCCACTGCCATCAATGCCAGCATCCTGATCAGCCGGGATGGCACCCTATTGGTGGTATATTCTTATCTTTGCCAACAAGGCGCTGCGCTTTCTGGCTGAGTGAATGGTGACTGTTTTGAACTTGAATGGCTGCTATCAGGAAGAGAGGTGAGAGACCATCAAGCCACGTTTCACATTTTCGCAAAGAGCCGGAAAAAGACCTGAGGAGATCGGACCAGGTTGATCTCCCCTGAAGGGTTGACCTGATCCTCGAACGATGCCTGCACCCTATGGATGGCCTTGCCAATCAGAATATCCCTGCCAATCCGCCAGAACAAGGTGATCAATCGCTGTTGGAGGCAAGAACGGCCCCTTTGGCTGTAAATCACACCCGCGCAATACATGAAGGGCTATCAAAACGAGGATCGACCTATTCTACTACCAACACCTAATAGAGAAGAGACAATCATTGTTCTTAATAGACTTCACTCCCACCTGTCAACGGCTCACATCATAAAGATAAAGGCTCCACGGAATATCCGTGAAGCCTTTATTTTGTTGGTGCCGAAGCTGGAAACTAATGGATTCGGCAATTACTTATATTTACTAGGTTTTGTAATTAGGCTTTTTCAGGTATGCCCCTAAAAATATTCGATATCGATATTCGACGCCGATCCACAACTATGTATCATAATATATGTACCTCATTTTTCCGGAATTGGTTTGCCGGACTCTATTTCACGCTTCTGATGGTTGAAAAAACGAACCATATAGTACTCGAAGGGATAACCGCTTTCATAATAGCGGAAACTTTGCTGATGCCGTGCATCGACGACTTCAAGGGCTGTTATCCCGGAATTTATGGCTGAACTGTTGCCGGTGCTTCCAAACGGATCTATCGCAGACAGGATCCCGTACCTGATGCCGCTGTCCACAATAAGGCCTCCCGTATCGCGAACCGAAGAAGGCCCGAAAACCGGCAGCACCAGATAGGGCCCGGAATCTGCCCCCCAGTATCCGAGCGTTTTGCCGAAATCCTGATCGTGTCGTTCCAGTCCGAAGCTGGTGGCCGGGTCGAACAATCCACCAATTCCCAGAGTGCTGTTCGTCACAAAACGACCAAGTGTGGACACGGATTCCATCCCTTTCAGCTGGAACAGACTGTTTGTAAGATTCCTGACCTCCGCAAGATTGTTATAGAATCCGGAAACACGCTCCAGGACGAATACTGGAGTAACAAATTCATAGCCATTTACCACCGGAAGCAGCAGGTATTTATCGAAGTAGTAGTTGAAACGGTACATGCTCCGGTTGAATCCTTCCCATGGATCAGACACCTCGGCGAAACGCTGATCCCTGAACTCGCTTATGGAATGCCTGGGCGGCACCTCTGCCCGTGTACTGTCCAAAGTAGCGGCGCAGCCGGTTAAAGACAGTGACATCAGCAGGATCAGGCATACTGTATATCGGCTAACGGTCATCGTGATGTCTCCTTGATCATTTAAAGAAATCTACCATATAGGCCAGGTTTTCCTGATACTCAAGGTTTCCCAGATGGCCCCCGCGAGGATAAATCTTGGCCCGCTCTCCGAATATTTTGCGCAGGTAGTCAAGCTCGGCCCCGGTCAGAATGAAATCGTTTTCGTTGGTCATTACGCCGAACTTGTTTGACGTCTTCAGGTAATCTTCGATGCTCTTGAGACTCAGGGAGTCAATGAAAGCCTGCCTGGTCAGTCCAGGCTTCTGTTTCTGGAAGTGAGGGTACAAATACTCGTTTAAATAGTCATAGAAACTTAAGTGTGTGGAAACCAGAAAATAGTCAAAAATGGAATCAGTAGCACTCAGCACCCGGTTCTTAGGCACCACATAGCCGCTGTTGGTCATCACGTCGGAGGAAAAGATCATGCCGGCCAGATTAATGCGGAAGGTGAGCCCGATCAACCCAGCTGTTTCATCACGGGAGTAAAGACCATCCGTGTAGATCGAGTAGAGAAAATCATCATTGATGGCTACGAAATTGCCATAGCGATAGAACTTGCTGAACTTTGACAGCATCCTGTTAAAAAAGATGCCTTGTTTTTTTGCTCCTCCGGGTATCTGCTTCAACAAATCCTCGATCCTTGTCACAGAACTGTAAAGGCTGACCGAAGGATTGATCATAAGCACCTTGCGGAAGTTGAATACCTTGCGCTCCTCGTCCAGCTTTGCCACGAATGCTGACTGGGTAGCCCCCAGACTATACCCGCCCAGATGAAAAGAGGAAACTTCGATGTCACCCTCAACCTCTTTCCAGGCGGCTTCCATAGCACGGTACAGATCGGCCGCGTCCTCAGTCAAATCTCCGGGAACACTGCTTTTGGAAGCGGATATAATAAAATTTGAGTGGGACGGCGACGGCAGAGTAATAACATGAAAACCGGCCTGGTAAAGGGCCTTCATCATTGTCAACAGCTTTGGCGACCGGTCGCTGGAACCGGCGCCGGCAATCAGAAATATTAGCGGTGCTTTTTTATCCTGATAGGCGAAGGTACAGCGCAATCCTTCGTCATAGAAAAATATCGGCGGTTTCTGCCGGTCCGGAATGACATCGAGAACCAGCTGCCGGGTGCGCATTGTGGCGGTAAACTTGGGCATGAGACTGGCCGGGGTCCCGAGAATTGTGGCTTCGTTAGATCCCTGGATAGGATAGCCGTATCCGTCTTCTGACGCAATACCCGGCAGAGGAGACATGGCAAGACAGATGATCATAAGCAGTCTCAAATATTTCATACAGATAACTCCTCTTAAGACAGAAATAATTTCGTGAACCCACCATGAACCGGCCCAGGCGTTATTGTGATCATCATCCCTCAACTCGAGCCATATCCTGCACCACAAACCTGCCGCAGACGAAACAGAGCAGACCGGCAAGCAGCATGGCCAGCGGAGTAATCAGAAGCGCGCTGCGCAGCCCCCACTGGTCTGACAGCCAGCCGAGAATCGACGGTGAAACCGCATCGCCCAACGCATGGATGAAGAAGATGTTGACTGCAAAGGCCATGGCACGTACAGCCGGATCAGTAACGTTGATTATGACAGTATTTAGCGGACCAGTATTAAGGAACAGAAAAAACTCGGCGATAAAAATCGCCGACAGGCAGGAGGTCAAGCCGGGTGCCAGGATGGCCCAGGCGGCAAATGGTGTACCGATGAGGAACCCCCAGCCGGAAACCAGCAGATAGCCCTGGCCGCTCTTTTTCTGCCAGCGGTCGCCGAGCCAGCCGCCGGCCAGCGTGCCCAGTATCCCTGCCAGCACAGTGGTCGCGCCGAACAGAATATTACCCTTTGCCACATCAAGTGAATGGGTGCGGTTCAGGAATGAGGGAATCCACTGGGCGAGCCCCCCAATAGCGAATGTCATGGCAGCCATGGCGAGTGTATTACAAACAAACGAGCGGTTTCTGAACAGTGCAGCGTAACCTCCGGAAATTTTTCCTTTTGGGGTCGGCTGTGATGCGTCGTCGCCGCCACGACGAGGGGAGCGCAAAAGTGCCAGGGGAACAGCCAACAGCAGCCCCGGTATTCCGACCATCAGAAAAGCGGCATGCCAGCCGAACTTCTGCCCCAGCACTCCGCCAAGCAGGTACCCTAGTGCACTGCCGACCGGAATGGCGACATAGAACCAGGCCAGTACCCGGCCGCGGCGCTCCTTCGGAAAGAAGTCGGCGATCAGCCCGGGTGAAACCGTGCCGAAGCTGGCCTCACCTACCCCGACTGTGGCACGGGCGGCCAGCAGAGTCCTGTATCCGGGGGCAAAGCCGGCCATGGCGGTGGCCAGGCTCCAGACTACCAGACCTCCGGCAGCAAGCTTTGTCCGACTCCATTGGTCGCCGAGCCAGCCGAAGAGAGGCGCAAACAGCAGGTAGCTGAACATGAAAGCACTGCCGAGAAAACCCAACGCCGTATCGGAGAGACGCAGATCTGTTTTGATCAGGGGAAACACCGCAAACAGCACCTGGCGATCAATGTAGTTAAGCAGGTTTACCGCCAGAAGGAGCCCCAGCGCGTAGCGGCGGTAAGTTATCGAGATTGTTTCGGCATTCATACAGCGCGGATTTGCTTTGAGTAGTACATTACTCCTCCGGTTAATCCAGTCCGTACGGAGTCGGCTAAGCCCTGTGACCCCGCTGGTCGCCAGACCGTTCATGAATCTTCACGAACAATCTGGTCAACCAGCAGGAATTCAACCAGTTTTTTACGCATGTGACAGCGCAATTCACAAAACGCGCAGTACCCGGTTTTACGAACCGCGAGGATGTGAAGGAATCCTTCTCATGGTCCTGGATACATGTGATTTTCCAATCCAGTCTACTGTTTGAGTGCCTGCGTTTCACGTTCGATGACAATTTCGACGCGGCGATTGTTGGCGCGCCCCTCGGCAGATGCGTTGTTGGCGATCGGGCTGCCTTCGCTCCGTCCACGTGACTGGATGTTATTGGCCGGATAGCCTCTCTGTACGAGATAATCGCGGACTGCATCGGCACGGCGCTGCGAGAGAGCCTGATTGTACGTATCGGAGCCCTGAGAATCGGTGTGCCCCTCGACAATGAGGTTGCGCGCGCGGATCGCCAGCAATGCCTTGGCCACCTGGTCAAGTTTCACCTGGGCCTGGGGCAACAAATTCGAATCGGCGGATCGAAACAGGATGCTTCCGGAGAGCGTGAGGACCAGTCCGCGTTCCTCCTCCTTGAGAGAGGCGAGCGAGGCGAGTTCAGCAAGTGCATCTGCCGTCCGCTTCTCGGAGTCTTTCAGGTCCTGCTTCCCTTGCAGGGCATCAGCTTGTTGCTTTTGTAAAATTGCATCCGCTTTTTCCTGGGCTGCCTTGAGAGCGGCTTGCTTGTCCATTTCAGCCTGTGATTCGGCTGCTCGCTTCTCTGCATCGCTCAAATCCTTCTTGCCCTGCGCAATCACAGCTTGCTGCATCTGGAAATCGGCGTCCGCTTTTTCCTTGGCAGCCTTAATCTCGGCTTGCTTGACGATTTCAGCCTGTGCTTCAGCTGTCCGTTTCTCGGAGTCAATCAGGTCCTTCTTCCCCTGCTTCACAATCTCGGTCTGCTGAGTCTGAAAATCGGAGTTAGCTCTGTCTTTGTTTATCTTGTCGGCAGCAATGGAGCCGAGTGCTCCCGCCTGTTCAGACTTGCGCTGGGCGACGTAAGCGAGGTCTTTCGTTTTGTACGAATCCGGTTCTTTCTGGAAGGATTGTTCCGCCAGTTTGAGAGACTCATGTGCCTTATGTAATTCCGCCGGCACGAGCTGCTGCGCCGGACCCTCGCTCGCAAGCTGGTAGGCCGAACGGGCGCTGACGAGTTCGTTTGGCGCCACAGTTGCGCAGCCTGCGAAGTACGCAGCGAACGTGACCATAATAATAATTTGCAACGTTTTCATGTAAGCCCCCTTGGGTTATCGGTTGTCTTTCCGTAGTTGACGAGCACGCTCTACAGCTTCCATGGCTTCTGACTTTTCAGCATCCTTGCGAGATAACGTTACAGCCAGTTCGGCATCGGCTTCGGCCCGCATCAGCATTGAATCGGCCTTCTCTTTCTCGCCTTTCGCGGCCAGACTCTTGGCAGCTTCCAGTTCTTCCCTGGCTAGCTGCAAATGGAGCGAGGCTTGCGGGACTTTGGCCGCTCCCGCCTCCTCGGCGGCGCGGATACCCGACGTTGACCCCTCTGTGCGCAACGGATCGCTTGCGCATCCTGTAACGATTCCGGTGGCCACAACTGCTACAGCGAACAGCATATTTTTGACTTTGAATACGTGCCTCATTTAGTCCTCCTTTTGTACCTGGATATCAGGTTGTCGCATTGGCTCAACCTTGTTTTTTTTCGGATAGCGTTTCTGTTAATCAGCGCTCAGATATTCCAGTGTGATTATCACTGTGCGGTTAAAAGACCGGGCTTCCGGTGACTGGTTGTCGAACGGCGGTGTGTTCGGACCGATCCCCGAGTAACGGATACGATCACCGGGGGTTTCGCCAAAACCTGCCGACAGAAGCTTGTAGACCGCCAATGCTCTGCGCTCAGAGAGCTTGAGATTGTACTTTTCCGTGCCGATGTTGTCTGTGTGGCCTACGATTTTCACAGTGGCCTGTGGCAATATCTTAATGCGGGCCACAATCATGTTGACTATTTCCTGATTACGCGAATCAATCGTGTCTTTGTCAAAATCAAACAGAATCAGTGCGTATTTTTCCTGAACCCGCAGATCCAGTTTTTGTGCGAGCCGCTGGCTGGTCTGAATGAAATCGATCTTGACCGGATCAGGAGATAGCACCATGCTTTGCCCCTTGCTGTCCAGCAGCTCCATCTTCACCGTGATATTGCCACCGGAGGCCAGGGTCTTCAGATCCTTGGTATCCAACGGAATACGTGTCTCCTTGGCCGGAGCACCCTTACCGGTCAGTTCGGCCAGTGCACCCGAGGCATTGGCAGCAGTTATCTTCCAGCTCGCAATACCGTACGGCGCTTCTACGTCTGTCCGCACTGTCAGGTAAGACGCATCGATCTGATTGGTAATGTATGTGCTTCGAATCGGAGCAAGGATCGCCGGATCCATAGATACAATCTCAACTCTCCGGTTCTCCGCCTGTCCTTCCTTGAGCCGGTTTGTGCTAGGGTTCGCCGGCAGATTGCGCACTTCTATCGCCATGCGTTCCGGTGCAATGTTCCAGATCACTTTCAGGTAATCCCGCACCGCTTCGGCACGCTGAGTGGAGAGCTTTTTATTGCCTTTCTCCTGAGCGGTGTTGTCATTGCATCCGATCAGCGTAATCTTCGACTCGGATTTGTCGGTCAGTCGTTTGCCGACAATGTTCAGATCCTGATAGTATTTTTCGAGTGTACCGCTGAACTTCTGCTCATCGAAACCTGACGTTTCGCCAGGCCCGTTGAAACGAACGTACTGAGCAGGAATCTCGCCAGCCCCTTTGGCAAAGTAGATATGACCAAGCATCGGTGAAACATCAATGGTCTTGATCTCTTCGATTTTCAGGCCGGCCGGTACGACGGACAGGCTGGCCCGGGTCTGAACACCTTTGACTTTGATAGATGCGGCGGTCAATGCCAGTTTCTGACCAATGCGATCCTCCAGATCCATCCGCACGGTGAGGTCGCCGTTGGCGGCAAGCGCCTGCAGATCCGTGGTCGGCAGCGAAATCTTCAGTTCAGATGCAGGTTCGCCTTCCCCTGCCAGATCGGTCAAACTTCCCTTGGCGTTGCTGACAACGGCCTTCCAACGTGCAATCCCGTAGGCCGAATCGACCACCGGACGCAGTGTCAGCACGGAAACATCGATCCTGGTGGAGGGCGCAGCTGCTCCAATGCTCTTGACCTCATCGATTGTCAGGCCGGTTGGGGAAACAGTCAATGTGCCCGTAGTGGGGAACTGGTAATTGACGACGTAATAATGCATCATTTTGGAGGCAACACTCTGGAATATGGAAACCAGGTTAGTTTCAGACGCAGCCTTCCAGATCTGTCCGCTGTTATCGCCGGCAAGCCTGGTCAGGAACTTGTCGGTCGCCGGTCGATCCATGTAGTCTATTGCATAGACCTTGAATCCTTTGAGACCCTTTGCCGCCGCGAAGACCTCATTCTGCTTGAAGGCGCTGTTCAGATCTTCCCCATCGGAAAACACCACCATGATCCGGGGTTCCGTGGCCGGCATTTTGCCAACTATATCAAGTCCTGCCAACAGTGCCTCATTGAGAACGGTACCTGCTGTAAGTCCCTCCGTACGGTATGCACTCGCTGCAAATTTCATCAACTCGGCCGACTGGTTTGAACCGAATGTCTGCACATGCAGTGCACGCCCTCCCATGTTGACCGTCTTATTGTTGTCGAACACGACAATGCGGACATCGTCGATAGGCCGAACGGTTTTCAGCAACTCACCAACGCCGGCAAGCAGAGATTTGATTGCCTTGCGCTCATACATCGAATATGAATTATCCAGAACAAGGACAATATGCCGGGGTACGTCCTTGTTTTCGGAGAAAGGCTGCACCGAAGTGACGCTCCCCTTCCGGCCGGATTGCGTTACGGAAAAATCTCCGGCATTCAGCCCGAGCAGCGGTTCTTTCCGGGAATCAACAACGCTCACCAATGCCTTGCCATCCTTGATGACATGATCAATCGTTACTGCAGTGCCTGATGTGGCGACACCGATCTTCAGATCAGACTCTCCGGCGGCGAAAGCCACCCCGCTTACTAACAGTGCAATCAACATTAAGCACATGCGCTTGATCAACATGATTTCATTCTCCTTTTATATGTTTGAGTCGGTATGTTTTCATCTGACCCGCCCTGAAAAAACCCGGCTGACCACTGTGAATGCCTGATCCGCTTTGGGTCAGGCACTCACAACATAGTCACTCAGTTGTATTTCCGTTTTGAAGTTTGCATTTATTCCCGCCTGATCAAGAAGGCATTAAACGGTTTAAATCGACATTATGGCAGTGGCTGCATCACTGCATCTACACGCACTGTAGCGGTGAGAAGCGGCTCTGCTGTAATCGACTGCGTCGCGAATCTGGCCGGGACGGCTGTGTCTGTGAAAGTAAAGGTGTAAACTGTACCAACTGTTTTCTGGAACGTATGTATGCCTGTAGCAGTAGTAGTGAAGGTTTCAAGTATCGTCCCGCCCGGATTTTTCACATCAATCCTAATGAGAGCAAGAGACGCACCGCCGGTATCTTTGACAGTTACATCAATTTGACCATTACCCTGGACAAAGTTTTCAGCACCGCCACCGCATGCACTGATCAGTAAACAAATTGCTACAAGCAGCGACGAAACGACAGTTATTTTCAGCAGATTTTTCATGACGATCTCCTTTACTTTTTGTAATTAAAAGTTTTGCTGTCGCGTATGTCCCTCTATGCCCAGTGCCAGAAGCGCAACCAGCATCAACCTCTTAGAGAACCAGACTGGTTCTCGTTCTGACAAAGAATATCGCAACTAACGTGCCAGATAGAATTCAGGATTATTAGACTGGAAGGGCCTGATTATTCGGGACTAACTAAAATGAAACCATAAAGATGAAAGAATATTCAGACACATAATCCGTCATGTTTGACATAACTACCATATATGACGGGCAAGCTGAGGCAGGAAAAATGATGTTTTACGATTAAAAAACCGGTCAGGTGATCAGAGTCTTTCCACCGCCTGACGGCTTTTTTCCACAATCTCGGCCGGTTCCTCGTTTTTGAACCGCAGCGCCTTTCCAAAGGTAACAGTTACTTTGCCTTGTTTTGGAAAACCTGCCCCTGGCGGAAGCACCTGATCGGTTCCGCTGATTTTTATCGGCACGACCGGAACCCCCAGTTCCTTGACCATGATGCCCAACCCCAACTGGAAAGGCTGCATTTTGCCGCTCCCTGAATGACTGCCTTCGGGGAAGATCAGGATATTGATGCCGGCATCGGCAAGCCTCCCCATGAATCGGAGCGAGCTGCTGAAACCTTGAGACTGTGGCAGAGGAAACAGGTTGAAAAACACACTGGCGTACTCATAACTCAATCGCCTCAGGATTCGGTCGAATCCCTGATGTTCTCCAAAGAAGAACTCTTCCCAGGCGGCGGTGGCGGTTGTATTGCGAATTTCCGGTGGCAGGGCCGACATGATTGACGGCTGGTCAAGATAGCTTAAATGGTTTGATACGAACAAAACCGGTCCATCCAGTTTTTTCAGATGTTCAATCCCTCGTACATCAAGTTTGGCGAACCTCCGTAACAACGGATCATGAAATACTGAATTCCAGACCTTACGCACTCCCAGAAAGAAGCTGCCATTGGTCCAGAAGCGGAAATGGTCATGACGGGTCAGTTTTTCCCGTTTTGCAATAATCTGTCGCAAGTCGGAAACTCGCGTTTGCAGTCCGATCTGGGAGTCCTCTATATCCAGACGGTATTCCTGTTCCAGGAAGCTGACCAGCTCGAGACGATCGATAGAGGTTAGACCCAGGTCAGCCACCAGCAGTGATTCCTCCCGGATTTGCGCAGCAGTGGCGCCGGTCACCCTTGCAAGCAGGTTTAGCAGGCTGTCGCGACTGACGGATGCATCGCCGCCCTCCTGCACTTTTGCAATTTCCTCCTTGACCGCAAACTTTTTGATCTTGAGTGTCGTGGTTTTGGGGAATTCCGGTTCGTTCCAAACGGTGTAGCCGGTAATCCGGTTCAGCGAATCAAGACTGCTGTTCGCCTGAGCAATTATCTCATCAGGCACAGCACCATTGCCGTCCAGCAGCAGTACTGCATGAACCTCTTCCCCCCCTCCCCGCTCCACGCCAATGACGCACGATTCCTTCACACCGGCAATCCTGTTCAGTACCGCTTCCAATTCATCGGGATAAATGTTGACACCCGAACCGGTTACAATCAGCTCTTTCTCCCTGCCCTTGATGGTGAGCCAGCCGTCGGGGCCGATCTCCCCGATGTCTCCGGTCCGAAACCATCCGGATTCTGTGAAAGCGTCACGACTGGCCTGTTCGTTTTCGTAGTAACCTGGAAACACATTGTCTCCGCGCGTCAGGATTTCCTTGTCTTCAATCTTCAACTGCACACCGGGCAGAGGCGGACCAACCGAACCTGCCACCTGGCGCTCCATGGTATTGACACAGAGCACCGGCGAAGTTTCTGTAAGCCCATATCCTTCCAGAACGGTGAATCCCATGCTGTTCCAGAAACCGAATACTTCCGGGTCCAGAGGAGCGCCACCTGAAACAAAAACTGTGAAATTGCTGCCGAACTTATTCTGTACAGGAAAAAAAATGCTGCGCCTTCCTGCTTTCGTAAGGCTCGATGTTACCTTCGCCAACCCACGGAACAGACCGGAGAGATGTTTTTCCTCCAGTTCCCGTTCTATGGTGGTTTTGAGCAGCTGCATGAGACGGGGAACTGACATGATGACGTAGATATCTTCCTCGCTTAATGCCTCCATGATCGCGGAAGGTTTGAGAGTTCGCAGATACACGACCGTCGCACCACGATAGAGCGGGGTAAAAAAACCACCCATCTGCTCAAACATGTGTGACAAAGGCAGCAGCGAGAGGAAGCTGAATTCGGAGGTTATTATCGGAACCTGCAGGTTGATCTGGGTCATATTGGCAACCAGATTTTTGTGGGTCAGGATGACCCCTTTCGGATTTCCGGTAGTGCCGGAAGTATAGATAAGCTGAGCCGTATCATCAGGCATCGGAGAAGCGAGCCCGGCAATCGGCTGAACGTCTTCCAGAAGGAACTGAAGATCTTCCAGAAGAATGGAAGCGTGCCCGGTTATCCGTTCCGGCTTGAAACGGCTCTGAAGTACAATTTTGGACTTGGTCAGACCGCGAATCGATTCCGCACGCGCCAGATCGGACATGAAATCCACCGGGACAGCCACAGCGCCACGGATGATAATGCCCCAATAAGCGACTGCCCACCAGGAAGAGTTTGGCCCCCAGAGCTGCACCCTGTCCCCGGATGCTACGCCGCTTTGCGCCAGAAGATTTGCCATCTTCAAGACAAGGCCGTGGAATTCCCGATAGGAAACCACCTGCCTCCGCACACCGGTTCGGTTAACAAAGGCGGTATTGTCACCCAGCTCTTCGAACGTATTGAATAGATCGATCAACGTATTCATAGACACCCACCAGTGCAAACTTCGGTTACCAGGATAAGAATCCGAAAGCCCGCCACACCCCACTGTACGGGAATGACGGGCTTTTTATTCAAATGGACAAATCCGGTTATTTATCGCGTCCCCGGCCTCGTTCCTCATCTTTGTCACGGCCTTGTCCGTGGCCGCGATTGGGCTCCTGAGAATCACCCCGGCCCTGCTGTCTTTGATCCTGGTCTTGCATCCTTGGCGCATGCTGTTCCCGCTGTGGCTTTTCAGCCCTTGGCGCATGCTGTTCACGCTGTGGCTGCACTGCCCCGGGCTGCTGTCTCTGTTCCCTCACTTCCGGTGCACGCTGCTGAGGAGGACTGTGATCCCTGACAGGTTTCTGAACGCGATCTCCACCCCGCTCTACCGTCTGAGAGCGTGGATCAGACGGAGCAACCTGCTGGTGCGGAGCTGAACGATGTTCCTGCTGCCTTGGGCTTCTCACTGCCGGCGCTTCCTGCCTTCCCCGTTGAGCAGATGCGGGTTCAGTTTGTGCAGCCTGCTGTTTGAAGTGCTGACGGACAACCTTGTCTCGCGGCTGGTAACGGTAACTCTGACTGCGCAGCGTATGCTGCTGCTCTACCCGAGGGTACCTATCACCGGTATATTGTCGCTGGTAGACAGGCAGCGGGGCGGGTGCCGGGGCCGAGCTGCGTTTCCAACGGTCCCATCCGCCTCTGCGCTGTTCCCACTCATGGCCCCAGTGCTGGCCCCAGCGGGGCGGAGCACTCGACTGCCACTCTCGAAAATATACAGGCGGCTGCCGGTAGTAGCGCACGGGAATCCGCAGGATATAGAGCGGCACATAATAGGGCTCCACAAGCGCCCAAGGGCCATTGTACCAGGAACTGGCATACCAGTAGTCATCCTGATAAACCCAGTACATGCCGTCGTAAAAGAAATAGTTGGCCTCCAGCCGCGGTGCGTAGTAGACCGGGTAACCCGGCACCCGGGCAAGCTCCGGATACAATGGCAGGTTGATACCAATGCTCACGTTGGGCAACCCGATCCCGATGCTCACCTGAGCTTCGGAAGAAGTCACCGGGCTCAAAAACATCCACAGTGCAATCAGTCCATAAAGTATTTTCAGCATTTTTTCCTCCCGTCCTTTAAGCAGGTTCCTGGAAACGCACCATTTTCGGATTGAAAGACTCTCCCAGCCCGTACGGCCGAATTCTAATCGCGATCACCATGCCCGCGACCACGATCATGACCATGACCACGCCCGCGACCGTGGTCATGATCATCATGCCTGTGATGCTTTTTATAATGTCTTTTTTTGTAGTATCTGACCGGTCTTTCCTCTTCAATGTATATCCGTCGTTCTCTTTCCACATAGTAAGGCCGGCCGGAATCAATCCGGACGTTTACCCCGGGAGGTGCTGGAACATAGCCGTTGATGCGGACATCTACATCGGGAGAACCCGGAAACCTGGGAGGGCTCGGAAGACCGGGAAGACCCGGCGGTGAAGGAAACCCGGCCCCGGCCTCGTTGAGGCTGAAAGTCATGGAAACTGCGGTCATTATCACCATGGCAAGAAAAGACTTTGTACGCATTACTGCTCCTTTTTCTACGGTTGGTTATTTCATGGCAAAAAAGACCGGGCGGCCAGCCGCCCGGCATTGCATGAAGGTGGCACTTGTTACGAAGTAATAGATACAACTATCGAGCCAAGACAGCTCAATCAATCTTACAGCCGTAATACAATGAAAATATTAAATATTGTGTAACCTGGCATACAAAGGCGAGGAGAACAGCCTCAAAGTCTGCCGTCGCATACAACATAACCGTCAAATGCGACGGCTTGCCAGGCAGAACAAACAGAAAGCCCGCAACCGGTTATCTGTTGCGGGCTTCCTGATTTTTATCCGGCGACAATCTGTTTACGCACAGCTGCCGGCTACACCTATTCTACTATTATTTCGAAGAGTACGCGCATATTTGCCTTTGCTGCTTCAGAGTATAAATCTTTGGGTGCCGCTTCATGGGCAGCCGGGTTTGTTTCGCCATAGCCGATTGTGGAGAGCCTGGTCCGGGTAATGACCCCTTCGCTGACCAGGTATTCCTGAACCGCCTTCGCTCTTCTTTCACTCAAACCCTGATTGTACTCCTCTGTTCCGGAAGCTGATGTATACCCAGCAACACGGATTTTAGCCTTGGGGTTTTCTTTTAGAAGACGGATATTTTTCTTCAGTAACACCTTGGCTTCCGGCTTAAGTGTGGACTGATTGTAATCAAAATGTACGTCTTCAAACGCAAGAATAATGACTTCAGCTTTCTTTTCCGACACTACGGCAACAACCTTTTCCTCTACCTTCGGTTCGGATGCAAGGATAACCACCTTCTGCACTACCGGCGGACAACCATCCTTGTCTACGGCAACTCCGGCGGGAGTGTCAGGACATTTATCAAGATAATCCGCTACGCCGTCCTTGTCGCTGTCAAGCGGACAGCCGTTTTTGTCAACCGCAACGCCGGGGGGAGTATCAGGGCATTTGTCGAGGTAATCGGCTACGCCGTCCCTGTCGGAATCAAGCGGGCAGCCGTCCGTGTCAACCTTTACACCGGCAGGAGTGCCGGGGCACTTGTCGAGCGTATCCAGCACACCGTCGCCGTCGCTGTCTATCGGAGAAGATACGGCAGATTTGCCGCCGAAAGCAAAAACGACCCCCAGAGTAGTCTCAACACTATGGATTGTTTCATCCAGAATCAGATTATCCCTGACATCCCCCCTGAGTGCGATATGGTCCGTTAACCAGTACTTTGCTCCACCGCCGAAATTTATTACTGACATGTTCTTGTTATTTATTTTCGGGCTATAGTGGACAACACCATAACCGGCTGTGATGTAAGGGTTGAAACGGGCTTCGGGTATGAAGTGATAGACCAGGCCGCCACTAAACTGGGTAATGGACACATCTTGAATGGGTCTTGTGAATTGCCCTTCTCTGGAAAACTTTGCCGATTTATCATCAACATAGCTTTTCATGAATTCCCAGGTACCTTCGATGCCAAAATGCTTCGTAAAATTATAGCCCAGACGTCCGCCGATCAAGGGACTGTCTTCCAGATTCTGCCTTTTTTCGAAGAAATTATAACCTCCGAACGGTGTAATTTCGACACTTCCGCCCTTTATCTCGGACCTGGCAGACAAGGGAAGGAGAAACACCGAGGCCAGCAATACCGGCGCCATTTTTTTCAGGACTGAACCCATTGATAATTTATTTTCCATCTAATACCTCCTTTTATCGGTAGAAACTTCGGTTTCATTGCCATCACTGTATTTGTTGCTTTGTTGCTGCAAGGTGGAAAAGGGGAAACTGGATACATCAAACTATCAGGTCTGTTTCCCCTTTTCCTGTCCCGCGTTCATATCTGGAACCGAATGCCTTATGGCGCCGGCACGGTAACGATATTTGTGTCCAAAGCAATCGTTCCGGCAAGAGTTGCTCCGGCCAGTATCCTGCCATTTATCACGGCATTGGTCTTGGCAGTTACGTCTCTGCCGGATATTATGGTTCCTTCGAAGGTACTGCCGACTCCAATAGTAGCATCCAGCGTAGGCACCCAGAACACGTTCTTTGCCAGAACACCGGGTCCCAGAATGACATTGGCTGTCGTGGTCAGAGAGGAACCGATCTGGAAAATCCAGACATCAGTTGAACTGCCATTGAGAGTGAGGGGGGTCGAGACCAGCATCGTGCTGCCGGATGTATAGGTGCCCGGGGGAAGAACGCCTCCAGGTTTCAGCGCGCCCAGGTCAGCACCAGCGGAAACGGTTGTTCCCGGCGGCAGTCCCTTGGCGAAATTGTAAGCTACCAGAAGGTCGGCTCTGGCCTGATGGGAAACGGTATCATTGATGTGAATGGCACCGGTTACCTGTGAAGGCAGCAAACCGTTGGAAGAACCCGGCTCCAATGAAACATCTCCGAATATATGAGTAGCGGCACCGGTATTGGTGATAGCCGCTGTTGCCATGATCCCGTAAGTACCGGCCGAAGCGAGCGCTACAGCAGCTGCCGGCGGTATCACTACAGTATTTGCCGTAGTAAAAGTCCACGGATTCGGAACAAGTCCGGCTGCCAATGCCTGGCCTGACAGATCCCTGGTCGCGTTTGTTACCGTGGCGGTATAGGTGGTGTTGGGCAGGAGATTGCTGGTCGGTTTAAAAGTCGCAATCCGGGACAGCGCATCATAGGTTACTGTACCGGAAACCGAAGCAGCGCCGTTTTTCAGGGAAAAGGTCAGTGTGGAGATCGTCAACGGGTCCATCGCCTTGTCGAATGTTGCGCGGACAACACTGTTGATTGCCACACCGGTGGCAAGGTTCGCCGGATTTTCAGTTATCACTTTGGGCGGGACAGTATCCAGTGCCGCACCTGTGGTCCAACTCCACACATAATCACTCGCCAGTGAATTGCCTGGTACCGAAAGGTCCCTGGCGCCGATTGTGATCGTTGCGGTATAGAGGGTATTGGGCAACAGATTGCTTGTCGGTGTGAATACAGCGTTCAAGCCGGAATAAGATACCGTACCCGGAACGGTTGTTGCCCCTTGCTTAAAGGTAAATGTTGCCGGAGTGATCGTTGCCGGGTTCATGGCCTTGCTGAACGTTGCACCGACTTTGGTGTTGATCGGCACATTGATGGCGCCGTTGGCGTTGATGGTCCCGGTTACCGTGGGCACGGCAGCATCCGTCACTGTACCAGTGGTAAAGTTCCATACGTAGTCATTTGCCAGTGGCTTGCCGGAAGGGTCCTTAACCCCGGTGGTAATCGTGGCTGTATAGGTGGTATTTGCTGCAAGATTGACTGTCGGCCTGAAAACTGCCGTTAGAGGAGTTGAGGACACCGTTCCCGGAACACTCGTTGTCCCTTGCTTTAGCGTAAAGGTTGTCGTGGTAAGCGACACGGGATCCACAGCCTCACTGAAGGTTGCGCTGATCTGCGTGTTGAGGAAGACACCTGTTTCAGCATTGGAAGGGTCTGCTGAAGTTACTGTTACTGAACTCGTGGCGACCGGTTCTTTCCAGACCCCTCCTCCGCCACCGCCGCATCCCGCAACAATACTGACAAAAACACTGACAACTAACATAAAAACAATAGATGCTTTCTGCGATTCAAATCTTTTCATAAATCCTCCTTTCATTATTTTCAATCACGCGGATATCCAACTGACCTCTGCCCGAAAACTAATTAACCAAATGCCATGCATACGCCTCTCTTTTCACATGGTTGAAATATAAATAGTCCTTCACTTTGCTACATCCCTCCTCCCCGATTTAACCGCAAAAAGTTCCGGGGTGAGATGACCAGGATCAGAATTGACAAAGCAACTAGCCTGCCAGTAACTAACAGCTAATCTACATCTTAATTAGTTGTATCTATATCAGCTAATTAGGATAATCGGAAACATCGTCCAGGTGGCGTGAAAGACATAACAAGCCACAGCATTTGACAGAACCTCAAAATATTGAGGGGCGTTTTGATGGCAGGCGGACTGTATTACGGGATTACAGGGAGATAAATATTACATTCACTTTCGGTGTTCACTGATATATTCCGCCATGCTGCGCACCGAAGCAAAAACCACCGTGCCCGTGGCTGCGTCCGGAACAACTACTCCGAATTCCTTCTCCATAGCCACTACCAGCTGCAATGCGTCAATAGAATCCAGTCCCAGCCCCTCACCGAACAGCGGGGCATCGGTTTCAATCTCATCGGATGACATGCCTTCAATACGCAGGCCGTCGATGATCATCTGCTTAACTTTTTCGATCAACTCGTTATCCATTTACGTCTCCTTTATTCGGCTTTGATTTAACCGTTTCGCGTGCTCTTGCAAAAAAATCATAGAAATTGTACCACTGATCGGGATACTGCCTGACAGCACGTTCAAAGACCGCCAACAGTCGTTCCATCCCGGAACGGATAGCTGCACTGTTTTGTCCGCGCCCCCCCTTGAAGTAAATCGCCTCATCCATCAGAGTTGAATATCTGCCGTTTTCAAGCGGAACAAAAACCGGAATGACCGGCGCTCCGCTGGCAAGCGCAAGATAGGCCGCCCCGGCCGGGATGTCGGCCGGAATTCCGAAGAAGTCCATCCTGAACGTGTGGCATGAACCGTCACGTTCGCCCAGCAAGGCCAGCACTTCATTTCGCCGAAGTGCATTGACCGCTTCGATGATCGCCAGCGGAGACGTGTCATGACGGTCCACGTAGATAAAACGGATACCGCGATCACCTCTTACCGCCTCGCGCAGATCATTCACCTTTTCATCCGGCTCGCGGAAAGTCAGCACGTTGATCGTATACCCCAGATCGGCCAGACCCAACCCACCCAGTTCCCAGTTGCCGAGATGGGGCGAAACCAGAATGGCGCCGCTGCCGGCCGCCAGGGCCTGATCAAGCGGCAGACTGCTGCTGCGCCGACCAATCATGTCCTGTAGTTTTTTCCCCTTAAGCCGCATCATCAGCATCACATCGCACCAGTTGCGGCTGAAGTTGCTGAAAGTTGAAAAAACAAGCCGCTCCACATCAGTCCTCCCGGTGACAATCCGCAAGTTGGAACGGACAGCGCGTCTTGGACCGGCCAGGAGCAGGTAAAACAAACCGCCCCCGAAGAAGGTGAACGGCGGAAACAGCCAACGCGGCACCAGGATTGTGAACAGCTTGATCAGCAACAGATTGGAGCTGCTGTAAAATGTCAACTCGAAACCCCTTTACCGGCGATACATTTTCCTTTCTTGTTCACCGGATCAGTGTTGAACTCTTCATCCCAGACCTGGTCGGCAATTGCAGCATAGGAGCGGGAATAGTCATCCATCCTGTCAGCCAGTACGGTGAAAATTTCATCCGCCCCCTCATGAGTCGGATAGGCGCCTTCCAGAGCGAACAGCTCCCTGCCGGCTGCAGGCTGATCAATCAGCATGCAAGGGCGCAACAGGCTGTCATGTTCTCCCTGTTTTGCGCGTATTTTAGTAAAAAACGGAGATGCCAGTGCTTCATGAATAGTCGTCCGCCGGATATTATCAACGGCAAAATGACAGAATACGCACGGTTCGATATCGCCGTTGGCATTGATATGAAAATACTTGCGTCCGCCTGCCATGCAGCCCGATATCATCGGTCCGTCGTTCCAGAAATCTATAAACAGCATCGGTTTGGAAGCGCGATAATCGGCAACCGTCCTGCGCAGGGCGTCTCTCTGTACCGGGGTCGGCATAAGTTCCGGTTCCGGCTTGCGTCCCACCGGAACATAGGAAAAGAGCCACATGGCAAAGACCCCCTTCTCCAGCAGCATATCGATGTAATCGCCGTTAGAAATGATGTCGGAGTTTTTGCGGGAATGGGTGAATGATCCGCAAAAGGAAAGCCCGCCGTCTTTAAGCAGATCCATGGCATGCATGACCTTTTTGAAATGCCCGGTTCCACGACGTTCGTCGGTTTCCCGTTCGTATCCCTCCAGTGAAAATGAAGGCATGACATTTCCGACTTCCGTCAGTCTCTCTACCATCTTTTCATCGATCAGTCCGCCATGGGTAAAGACAAGAAAAGCCATGTCGCTGTGCTTTTTGAATATTTCGAAAATGCCTTCCATATAAAACGGCTCGCCGCCGGAGATAACCGCGAAATAAACTCCCATCTCTTTCATCTGGATCAGAATGGAATCCACCTCATCCAGAGAAAGCTCCAGAGACTTGTCATAATCGCCGGCGTAACAGCCGTAACAGTTGAGGTCGCAGCGCATGGTTGGACTGATGACAACGGTTGAAGGCGGATAATATCCGTGTCGGTCACTCCATTCCTTGCGTTTGTTGGTGCCGTTCAGCAGATGATTCACCAGCAGGTTGCTGATCCATTTGTCGCGCTGGTTGGGATGCAGATCGCGCAGAATCCGTCGCGGAAACTCGATGCCCGGATGCTTCTCCCGAACCAGACTGCGAATCCATCGGATGCGTTCCTTGTAATAGTCCTTCTTTGGAATCATCTCCATCAGATGGGTCATCCGGATCAACGTCTCATCCGATGAATTCGTCGCAAGAGACAGAAGAGCGGAAAGAACTTTTTCTTTCGTATAATTTTTCAGGGTATTGATCATTCTGCAGTGTCCTCGTCACATGGATTTGTATAGTAATCAGCACGTGACATGCCAAAACCGGTTACACCCCAGAAACATTGATTATTTAATTAATATCAGCCCTGATGCCTCAAATAATCAACACATCCAAACCCGTCATATATTGCAGTTACGTCAATAGTGACAGATTCTTCTGACGGACCGCCCTTCGCCGGCAGTGCCTACCCTCCACTTTTACTCCAACAATCATTGAATTACGCTCTCTGGCTCCGGAAAACCTCTCTGGCATGATAGTTGAAAATCACTTGTTCATGAATCCACCAATCCGTCAAACAGATGCCAGACCACGACTCCTTCTCATTTATCCCGCAACGCATAAACTGGGCTGGGTAAAATATTTCCAGCTCCCTTCCCTGTCTCTTCTGCAGGTTGCCGCATTGGCTCCTCCGAACTGGGATGTGACCCTCGTGGATGAAACCCTGGAGACCATTCCCTGTGGAAGCCGATTCGATCTGGTGGGAATAACCGCCATGACCCACCAGGCTTCACGGGCCTACGAAATTGCCGATCAGTTCAGGAAAGAGGGAATTTCAGTCATTATGGGGGGAATGCACCCGACAGTAATGCCCGAAGAGGCTCTTTCCCATGCGGATGCAGTTGTTATTGGCGAGGCGGAGCATGTCATGGCCAGACTCCTGGACGATTTCCTGAACGGCAGGCTGGAAAAGACATACCGCGGTCCAATTCCTCAGGACGACAAACTGGTTGTTCCATGGTCGCGCCGCGAAATTCTGGCCGGAAAACGCTACATCACAACCCAGACTGTCCAGACCAGCCGGGGCTGCCCATACGATTGCGCTTTTTGCACCGTCACCCAATATTTTGGAAACCGCTTCCGCTATCGCGATTCTGCCGACGTACTGGCTGAAATCCGATCCTTCCCAAAAAAACTGGTAATCTTCCTGGATGACAATCTGCTGGGAGACCCTGCCAAGGCAAGGCCGATTCTTGAAGGAATGTCTGAGTCGGGAATCCGGTGGGGATCCCAGACAAGCCTTCGCTTTGCCGAGGACCGGGAACTGCTCAAGCTCGTTGCCCGCTCCGGCTGCATCGGCCTTTTTGTCGGCATCGAATCGGTAACAGGGCCGTTTTCCCTGCTCGCCAAATCATCAGGGCAGTCCACCCAGGCCGAACTTATGAAGCGGATCAGGGATGCGGGCATTATCCTGGAAACCTCCCTGATTTTCGGATTTGACGATCACGATCCAGGCATTTTTGAAAGAACTCTACGCTTTGTCGAGGAGTGCTCTCCGAGCGTCCCCACTTTCAACCTTCTGACCCCTTATCCTGGTACAAAACTCTTTCAACAGTATGAGCAGGAAGGGCGTCTCCTGCACAGGGACTGGAGCCGCTACAACCACTCGGAGGTGGTTTTCCGTCCGAAACTGATGACGCCGGAGCAGCTCTACAGGGGCTGGCTGGAGACGCGCAAAGAGGCTTACACCTGGCCTTCCATTCTATCCAGAGTATGGAAAAACCCCGGGCGACGATTCACAAACCTGGCATACAACATTCTACGCAAAGGACCGAACGACCAGCTTCAGCTTTCTGATTCGGAAGAACTTTCTTTTTGCCGGCAATTGAGTGAAACATGAAGAAAACAGGACTACTGAACATGCTGGAGATAAACACCGTCAACCGAAATTTTTATGACCTGCTCTGGTCGGAGTCTCAGATTGAAAGACCGGATAAATTCAACACCTGGCCTCTGATTTTAGAACTGCTGCCCTCTGCGGCTTCGCGCCTGGAAATCGGGCCCGGCCTGCGGCCGCGCCTGCCGATAAAAGGCACCTGTTTCCTGGACATCAGCCCTCCGGTGGTAGAACAGCTTACAACGTGCGGCGGAACTGCAGTTCCGGGTGAAATCACAAATCTGCCCTACAGTGACGGAAAATTCGAACTCGTCTGCGCTTTTGATGTTATCGAGCATGTCGTGGATGACCGCCTGGTTTTCGGCGAGGTGAGCCGCGTGCTTAAAGAAGGGGGTTTACTGGTTTTTTCAGTTCCGGTCCATGCCAGGCTCTGGACACGATTCGACGAGTTGGTCGGACATGTGCGAAGATATGATCCGGCAGAACTGTTGGCGCTTCTTGCAGAAAACGACCTGGTTTTGGAGAAAAGCGCTGCATACGGCATGCAGCCGGCTGCACCGGTTCTTCTGAACCTTGGCTTGTGGTGGCTTAAACATCGCCGACGGGAGGCGATGTGGTGGTACAATAAGATATTGATGCCAATGGGAATGTTTTTTCAGAAGAAATTGAAATTCGCAGAAGGTTTGAACACGGCTGCCGGCACAGATGAAATCGTTCTGGTTTGCCGAAAGCGCACATCTTCAGCACTATCCTGAAAATGTGAAATTCGATCTGCTGCTCCGGCTTACTGCCGACGCCGCTTCAGAATAATACTCTTAGTGCATTCAAGGAAACTCTGCTATATGTAACACTATGAATAAGCGAATAAATCCGTCGAATGTAATTAATATGCCAGACAAACCCGACCCAATTGAAGTTTCTTCGTCACCCACCCCACTCCGCTTCCCGATTGTCGGCATCGGTGCATCCGCCGGCGGTCTGGAAGCACTTGAGCAGTTCCTGAGTCATGTGCCGGAAGTCAACGGCCTGGCCTTTGTCATCGTCCAGCATCTTGATCCGACTCACAAGGGGATCATGCCCGAACTGCTTCAACGCACCACTCTGATGAAAGTCTTTCAGGTTAAAGACCGGATGCCGGTAGAAGCAAACTGCGTTTATGTGATCCCCCCCAACAAGGACATGTCAATACTGCACGGTGTGCTGCACCTGTTCGAACCGACAGCACCGCGCGGTCTGCGCCTCCCTATTGATTTTTTCCTCCGGTCCCTGGCTGATGACCTCAGGGAACTGAGCATCGGTGTGATTCTCTCCGGTATGGGGTCGGACGGCACTCTGGGATTGCAGGCCATTAAGGAAAAAGGCGGAGTTGTTCTGGTGCAGGAGCCCGCCTCTGCAAAATTCGACAGCATGCCCAGGAGCGCCATCGAATCAGGCATGGTCGATCTGATAGCCCCGGCAGAACAACTTCCCGACAAGATTATCGACTTCCTCCGGCACGCAAGCACAATTGTAAGCAAGGAACTTGCCCTGCAGGAGAAGGAGCTAAGTTCTCTGGAAAAAGTCCTGATCCTGCTACGGAGCCAGACCGGCCAGGACTTTTCACTGTACAAGAGAAACACGGTATACCGACGCATAGAACGGCGCATGAGCATTCACCAGATCGACAGGATCGCCTCTTATGTCCGCTATCTGCAAGAGAACCCACAGGAGGTGGAACTCCTCTTCAAGGAACTTCTTATCGGGGTAACCAGTTTCTTTAGAGACCCGGAGGCCTGGGATCATCTGCAAAAAGATGCCATATCTACACTGCTTGGACAACGTCCGGCCGGCGGAATTCTGCGTGCCTGGTCGGTCGGCTGCTCCAGCGGAGAGGAAGCTTACTCTCTGGCCATCGCCTTCAAGGAACAACTGGAACAGCAGCTTCCCAAAGAGAGTATCACGCTACAGATATTTGCCACCGACCTTGATCGGGACGCGATAGGCAAAGCCCGTCAAGGCATCTATCCTGCCAACATAGCTGCGGACTTGTCTCCCGAGCGACTGCGACGTTTTTTCATCAAGGAGGATGGCGGCTACCGGGTCAGCAAGGAAATCCGTGAGATGGTGACATTTGCCACCCAAAACGTCATCATGGATCCGCCTTTTACAAAGCTGGACATTCTGATCTGCCGCAATCTCCTGATATATCTGACTCCGGATCTTCAGAAAAAACTCTTGCCGCTGTTTCACTACAGCCTGAACCCGAACGGAGTTCTGTTTCTGGGAAGCGCTGAAGCGGTCGGAACCTTCACCGCCCTCTTTACACCGCTGAACGTCAAGTCGAGACTGTTCCGGCGGTGCGAAACAAACTCAACAGCCGAACCGCTCGCCTTTCCACCCTCATTCATTCCTGTCATGCCTGGTATGCCCAAGGAGTTACTGTTGATGAAACCGACTATCAATCTCCAGTCGCTGGCGGACCAGCTTCTGCTTCAGCACTTTTCCCCGCCAGCCGTGCTGGTAAACGACAAGGGAGATATCCTCTATATAAACGGGCGAACAGGCAGATATCTTGAACCGGCCGCCGGCAAAGCCAACTGGAATATTTTTGCCATGGCCCGACAGGGAATCAGTTTTGACCTGGGCAGTGCCTTTCAGAAATCTGTCCGGAACAAGGAAACCATCACAATTAAGAACATCAAATACGGAGATGCCGGCATTGTTCAGACTATTGACCTGACGGTTCAGCCGATTGAAGAACCTGAGGCGTTGCGGGGTATGGTGCTGATCGTCTTTACCGACGTGCCGACCCCAACGGAACGCATTAAAACCGGTCGCGGCAGAAATACAGTAAACGACACTGCCAGGGTTCGCGAACTGGAGCAGGATATCCTCCGGTTGCGCGACGAGCTTCAAACAACTCGCGAAGAGATGCAGACCTCACAGGAAGAACTGAAATCCTCCAATGAAGAAATGCAATCCACCAACGAGGAACTCCAGTCCACCAACGAAGAGCTGACCACCTCAAGAGAAGAAATGCAGTCATTGAACGAAGAATTGCAGACAGTCAACGCTGAACAGCAGTCCAAGTTGGACGAGCTTGCACGAATGAACAACGACATGAAAAACCTTCTTAACAGTACCGAAATCGTCACCGTCTTTCTGGACAACCAGCTCCATATACGGCGGTTTACCAACGGAGCAGACAAGCTTTTCAAGCTCAGGCAGGGAGACGTCGGGCGTCCGCTTTCCGAAATCGTGACCGAACTGCAGTATCCTGATATGTCAGAAACTGCCATTGAGGTTCTGCGGACACTTGTCTTTTCTGAAAAACAGGTCACGACTTCCAACGGGTACTGGTATTCGGTACGCATCATGCCGTACCGTACAATGGATGACGTCATTAGCGGAGTGGTGCTGACCTTTGCTGACATAACCGCGTTCAAGCAGTCAGAACAGAAGTTGTGCGATGAGAATACCAGACTCAAGACCATGCTGAATATTGAAGGATGAATTGTGGATTAAAGGGGCATCAATGGGCTTAGACAAAGAAACAAAACTGCTTAAGTCTGCAGCAGAACTGCATCTGCAAGCGGAAGAGCAGTTATGTGCAAAATCAACGGAAGGGTCTCAAGCAGGGACCAGGCAGGCGGTACAGCGACTTGCCCATGAGCTTGAAGTCTACCAGATCGAGATGGAGGTACAGAATACTGAACTGCGCCGTGCTCAGGAACAGCTTGAGAATCAACAGGTCGAGCTGGAAATGCAAAATGAAGAGCTGATGCAGGTTCAGGAGCATCTTGAATTATCACGGAACACATATTCCGAGCTGTATGATTTTGCTCCTGTGGGCTATTTCACATTCGATGAATCCGGGCGGATAGAGAAGGTTAATCTCACCGGCGCCAAAATACTTGGAATCGAGCGTCAGCTGCTGGTCAACAAGCCCTTTGCCTCTTTTATTGCCGATATAGAAGGAAAAGAGCTATTTGCCGATCATATTGAAACCGTCTTGAAAAGAGACGGGATGAAGAGCTGTGAGGTCAGACTCACCGGAAAAAACGGCACTGTAATATTTGGGCAGCTTCAGAGCGTCGTGATAAACGATGTGGAAAACAAAAAAGATCATGTCCTTTGTTCAATTGTAGATGGCACAATTGCCAGACAGTTGGGTGTCGAAATACAGGATGCCAGGGAATATGCTGAAAACATTGTTGAAACGGTTCATAAACCGCTGGTGGTGCTGGATTCCAGCCTCAAGGTTCTCACTGCCAATATAAGCTTCTACGACACCTTCAAGGTAACTCCAGAGGAAACAATCGGATATTTCATTTACGACCTCGGCAATCGCCAATGGGACATCCACAAGCTACGGGTACTTTTCGAGGAAATCCTTCCCAATGATTCCGTGATCAATGGTTATGAAGTTGATCATAATTTTCCCGATATCGGCCGCAAGATCATCATGCTCAACGCAAGACAGATTTTTCGGGAAAAGATTGGTTCACACATTATCCTTCTTGCCATGGAAGATATTACCATACGCAAGCAGGCTGAAGAGGAACTGCTCAAGGCGGGGGCACTGCAGAGAGCGATTTTCAACAGCGCCAATTTCTCAAGCATCGCCACTGATGCAAAGGGCGTAATTCAGATTTTCAACGTCGGCGCAGAACGGATGCTTGGATACACGGCCGCCGAGGTGATGAACAAGATCACACCGGCCGACATCTCCGATCCACAGGAAGTGATCGCACGTGCCAAGACGCTCAGTGAAGAGCTTGAAACCCCGATTACTCCCGGCTTTGATGCGTTGGTTTTCAAAGCCAGACGAGGAATAGAGGACATCTACGAGTTGACCTATATCCGCAAGGACGGCAGCCGTTTTCCGGCAGTCGTGTCAGTCACCGCCCTGCGCGACGATCAGGATTACATCATCGGTTATCTGCTGATCGGCACCGACAACACCGCGCGCAAGCAGGCTGATGCAGAAAAGGCGCGACTCGACCAGATTCTTCAGAACAAGAACGTTGAACTGGAGAGCGCAATGCAAGCGGCTGAAAAAGCCAACCTGGCAAAATCGGATTTCCTGTCCAGCATGAGCCATGAGCTCCGCACTCCTCTCGGGGCGGTTCTGGGTTTTGCCCAACTTCTGGAATCCAGCTCCCCTCTGCCGACGCAGTCCCAAAAGCGAAGTATCGATCAGATTCTCAAGGCCGGGTGGTATCTGCTTGACCTGATCAACGAAATCCTGGACCTGGCGCTGATCGAATCCGGTAAACTGTCTCTGTCGCTGGAACCGGTATCTCTGCCCGAGGTCATGCAGGAATGCGAGGTAATGGTCGAATCACAGGCTAAAGAGCGCGGCATCAGGGTGACATTTACACGTTTTGAAGAACCGTATTTTGTCACGGCAGACCGCACAAGGGTAAAGCAGGTAATCATCAATCTGCTTTCCAACTCGATCAAATACAACAGGGCGGATGGAGAAGTTAATGTCACATTCACCCTGACCCCGTCGAATTCGATTCGTATCAGCGTCCGGGACACCGGCGACGGACTTGCACCGGACCAGGTAGCGCAGCTTTTCCAGCCGTTCAACCGTCTTGGGCAGAAGTCGGACGGCCAGCAGGGTACCGGAATCGGACTGGTTGTATGCAAACGGCTGGTCGAATTGATGGGGGGAGAAATCGGAGTGGAAAGCACCGTCGGGAATGGCAGTGTATTCTGGTTTGAACTTAACCGGACGGCAGAACCTCAGATAGCCGCCCCCACAGCAGAATTAATGTCTGCTTCAGGAACGGAGGACGCTGCCACGGCTCAGCTGAACACACTTTTGTACATCGAGGACAATCCTGCCAATCTGATGCTGGTCAAGGATCTTGTGGAGCGCCGGCCCGATATACGTTTCCTGAGCGCACGGGACGCAATTCGCGGCATAAAGATTGCCAAACTCTCTTTGCCGGATGTCATCCTGATGGACATCAACCTGCCGGGAATCAGCGGATTGGATGCTCTTAAAATCCTGTCTGATGATCAGGCGACAGCCCACATACCAATTGTGGCACTCAGCGCCAATGCCTTACCCCGTGACATCGAAAATGGCCTCAAGGCCGGCTTCTTTCGTTATCTTACCAAACCGATCAAAATCAACGAATTCATGGACACGCTGGACACGACGCTGAATTATGTAAAGATAGAAAAAGAAAAAAACAATGAGCGTGGCATGTGCAAATAACTTGCCAAAAAGGACAGATATGCTGATTGCTGAATCCGATATCCTTAACGCCAGGCTGCTGATAGTTGATGATCAGGAAGCAAATATAACCCTGCTTGAACAAATGCTGGATGAAGCCGGATACAACTGCGTCACCTCAACAATGAATCCAAAAGAGGTCAGCGCACTTCATCGCTCCAACAATTACGACCTGATCCTTCTCGACCTGCAGATGCCGGGAATGGATGGATTCCAGGTAATGGAGGAGCTCAAAGAAAATGAAACGGACAGCTACCTTCCGGTCCTCGTCATAACGGCCCAGCCCGGCCACAAACTGCGCGCTTTGCAGGCCGGCGCGAGAGATTTCGTCAGCAAGCCGTTTGATCTGGTCGAAGTCAAAATGCGCATCCGAAACATGCTGGAAGTCAGGCTGCTGTACAAGCAGTCCATGGACTACGGCAGGCTGCTGGAGCAGACAGTGCAGGAACGAACAGGAGAACTGATTAAGACTAATTTGCAGCTCACTCATGAAATTGAGGAACGCAAGAAGGCCGAACTGACACTCCAGGGCACCTATGGTGAAATCAAACAATTGAAAGACAAGCTCCAGGCAGAGAACATCTATCTCCAGCAGGAGGTTGCCCGTCAGTTCAACTACGGCGAGATCATTGGTCAAAGTACCGCCCTCTCACGGGTATTTTCCCTGGTTGAACAGGTAGCGCCCATTAACGCCACAGTTCTCCTCCTTGGCGAGACAGGAACCGGCAAGGGAGTGGTGGCGCGAGCTATCCACAACAGCAGTTCCCGCAAGGGAAAGGCATTTATAACGGTTGACTGCACTACCCTGCCTGCCACCCTGGCTGAAAGCGAACTGTTCGGCAGGGAAAGGGGGGCGTTCACCGGCTCTGATGCACGTCAGATCGGACGCTTCGAACTGGCCGACGGCGGCACCCTCTTTCTGGACGAAATCGGTGAGATGCCGTTGGAGCTCCAAAGCAAGCTGCTGCGGGTCATTCAAGACGGCGAGTTCGAACGGCTCGGCAATCCTCGCACCATCAAGGTTGATGTACGGATCATCGCGGCTACCAATCGCAATCTGGCTGAGGAAGTCAAGAATCGAGCCTTCCGGGAGGATCTGTTCTACCGGCTGAACGTATTCCCGATCACGCTGCCGCCGCTCCGACAACGCACGGATGACATTCCGCTGCTCGTTAATCATTTTGTTGCCAAATACAACAAGAAAATCGGCAAGAAAATCGACACTGTTTCAAAAGACACCCTGAAAGCCCTTCAGGAATACCACTGGCCCGGCAACATACGGGAACTGGAGAGTGTGATCGAAAGGGCGATAATCATCAGTCAGGGAGACTCACTGCAGGTGCAGGATCGTTTTGAAACGTCCAGGAAACCGGAGGAACAACAGGCTGGGCAGGACATCAAAGCACTGGTAGACCTGGAACAGGACCACATACTTCAGGTACTCCAGAAAACAGGGTGGCGCATTGAGGGAAAAAACGGGGCTGCAGTTCTCCTTGGCCTGAATGCCAGCACTCTCCGCGCCAGAATGAGGAAATACGGCATCACACGTCAGTAAGTAACGAACAGTTTATCCCCCCCTTGTTCAAAACGAACTGAGGGGGGGGGAACCATACTCAACATTTCCTTTCAAATATTGCAGATTCGTAACAGTTGACGGATTTCGTTGACGGTTTCCATCTCCCCCTGCACGTTTTCATTCCATTATTCTCCGCACAATCAGCCACCAGCGTTACATTTACCTACCAGCAACCGCTGGCACGTTAGTTGCGTATTAGTTTACAAGCAGAGCACGGCTATATCATGCATTCTGTGAACCATATCACTATCTGTTCAAGGGAAGTCCCATGGCTAATCCTGACTCCATTGTTTCAATCCGGACACTTGGCAGCTTTAATATTTCTGTAGACAATATAACTGTCGCCGCAAACTGGCCAGACGAGGCTACGAAGGTGCTGTTCTGTTCGCTGCTTTCGCCGCTGGACCTGAACTTCACCTGGGACCGGATCTGCCGTTCCATGTGGGGTGTCCCGGAATCGCAGAATTTAAAACACATACTGGAGGAAACCAGTCTCAGGACACTCAATGAATTTCTTATGCGAGAATTGGGCTTCAACCCTTTGATTAAGGGGGCTGACGGCATAAAGATAAACCATAAAATGATATATCTGGATGCCCTCGAGTTTTACAAAACTGTTCTGGAAGGTGTCAGACTTTTCTCTCTATCCGATCATGTCGCTGCAGTTGAAAAACTCAACAGGGCAAACGTGCTCTACACAGGCAGCTATCTACCTGGAATGCCAGGCAAGATCATCGAGAACACGCGTCATGACCTCGAATCCCTCTATCAGACAGTGGTAATGGAAACCGGACGTTCACATGAAAGGATGCTGTCCGCAAGTGGATGCGGCATGGTCGAGCATTAATAGCATTTCTCGCCGTTACTTAAAATGGCAGCAGCCGCAACATATAACAGTTATGTCGAATTGGCTGGCAGCCGTAGTAGTAAATTCCAGTCCCAAAAGGAGAATCACATGAAATCAAGTACAAGAGACCAGGTGGTAGGAAAGTTTCACGAACTGAAGGGTACGGCAAAGGAAATCGCAGGAAAGCTGAGCGATAATCCAAAGCTGGAAGGCGAAGGCACCGGCGAGAAAATTGTCGGCAAAGTTCAGGAAAAGATTGGTCAGATCAAGAAGGTTTTGGAGAAGTAATAACTGCGACCTGATAAACACAAAAAAGGAGAAAGTAAAATGAATAAAAGATTTTCAATATCCAAAATGCTGGCTGCAGCGGCTCTGCTGGCTCTCACCGTTCCAATACCCGCTTTTTCGCAGATGCATGATAAGCCCATGAACGAGCATAAGGGAGGACATGCACATAGCCAGATGATGGAAATGGGCGCTATGGACAAGATGGACAAGATGATGGGCATGTGCATCGATCATGCAGAAAAAATGGGGCTTTCCAGTGAACAAATCACAAAGATGAAGCCAATGCATTACGAGATGCAGAAAAAACATGCACGATTCAAAGCCGACCTGAAAATCGCCGAAATCGAACTTGCTGAAATCATGGAAGTGAGAGATTTTGATCTGGAGAAGGCCAACATTGCAACCCAAAAAATCTCCGATATAAAAACCGCCCGTCATCTGGAAATGTTAAGGGCAATGAAAGAAATGCGCGCTGGCCTGACGGATGAGCAGTTCAATAAAATGAAGGCCATGATGGATATGAAAATGGGTGATAAAAAACCTGTTAAGAAAATGATGAAAAAGTAAATCATGATCACCATCTGGTCAATGTAGTCAGGAAAAAGCAGCTCTCATATCTTTGAGAGTGATTCTTAAATAAGGATGCATTGAGGTGCATCCTTATTTTTTTAAACACTGCCTTAATATTTGGTTCAGTGGATAAATAACAAAAACTACACCGAGGACATTTAATGAGTATTGATAATAATATTTCATTCGAAGCGGCCGGCCTCCGACGCCGGGCAGAAGACCAGCTGAAAGTTTCTGAGGCTTGTTTTCCCCGGACAAACGACGAAACAGAACGACTTTTTCACGAATTACAAGTACACCAGATCGAGCTCGAGATGCAAAATGCCGAGTTGCGACAGGCCAGGGATGAGACGGAAAAGACACTGGAAATGTACACAGACCTCTATGATTTTGCTCCGGTCGGTTATTGCACCATCGATCGAAGCGGAATTATCCTTGCAGCGAACTTCAGCATGACAAGTATGTTCGGAGTGGAGCGTTCGAAGTTGATCGGCCGGAGTTTCGGTCTGTCAGTTGCGGAAGGATCGCTAGCAGTTCTGGCAGGTTTTCTCATAGACGTATTTGCAGGCAACGGCAAGGGATCCTGTGAACTGGAGCTCTCGACTGAAAAGAATTATACGCACTTTGTGCGGCTTGATGCATTTGCCTGCATGTCAGGGCAAGAATGCAACGTTGCAGTCATCGACATTACAGGACGCAGAAATGCTGAAATCCAGCTCAGAACAAACAAACAGCAACTGGAGGAATTAAACGGTACCCTGGAGGAAAAAATAGCCCGGGCTGTGGAAGATCTGCGACTGAAGGACCAGATGCTGATTCTGCAGGATCGCCGTGCCGTTATGGGTGAGATGATCAACTACATAGCCCACCAGTGGCGACAGCCATTGAATCTGCTTGGCATTTATATTCAGGAACTGCTTATTTTCTATGACTCAGGTGAGTTCAGCAGAGAACTTTTAGAGGATGACGTAAATAAAGGCATGATAGTAATTCAGCAAATGTCACAGACTATTGATGACTTCAGCAATTTCTTCAGACCTGACAAACAGGCGGTAGCTTTCAGCATCAATCAGGTGATAGCAGAAACAGTTTCACTGATCGAAAGAAATTTCCTGGTACAGGATATAACCATTAATCTGAACCATGAAGGCAACCCGACGGCAAATGGATATCCCAACCAGTATGCCCAGGTAGTGATGAATATCCTGAAGAATGCCTGCGATGCGTTTGACGGTAAAAATCACGGAAACAACAGGATTACAATCCAGACCTGTGTTGAAGGAGGCAGGTCGGTGGCAACCATTTCCGACAACGCCGGCGGCATTGATGACAAAATACTCGACAGGCTTTTTGAGCCCTACTTTACCACCAAAACACCGGACAAAGGGTCGGGGATCGGCCTCTTCATGTCCAGAGCCATCATAGACAGAAGCATGGGAGGCAGGCTTACCGTGCGTAATATTGATAGCGGTGCGGAGTTCAGGATCGAGGTCTGATACATTACAGCGTTTTGATTTGGAATTTGAATACACCTTCAACTCGGCACAAAGGATAAACAGTGGGCGTTGGCATATTAATTGGATACTTCGCAAAGCAGGAAGAAGCCCGTAAAGCACTCCGGGAGTTGGCACGACAGGGCTTTCGACGAGCCGCTTTGATACATAAAAGCAGGGACGGTGCTGTTCATTTTTCCAATCCGCTGCTGAGACTCAGTGCATCACGAATAATCCTGACTGTAGTGCTGATTTCAGTGATAGCAGGTTTGGCCGTACTGCACCTTGACTGGCCGATGTTCGTTCCAGACTGGAACGAATATACTTCCCTCCTTTTATCCCTGACCCTTGCCACCCTTGTAATCCTGGCTGTCACACTTTTACTGCGACGATCCCAAAATACTGTTGAGCCCGAGATAATGCATGATCACGCCCGTTGGCTTGTAACCGGCGAGACAGTCCTGATACTCCAGGCTCCGGTCGAATCCTTGCAGCATCCGGTGGCGCTCCTGCGGGATATGGGCGAAACCACGCCGACATTGTTTGTCATGCATCCCAAACGGGAGCGGCGGGCAGAGACAAGAGTCCCGGCGGTTAAACTCTCCCCGGCACAGATCCTGGAACACGCCGAGCGCCATGCAAGACAGCAGCAGGTGGATCTGAAGCCGCGGCACACGTCCAAACTGCTCAAGCGAATTAAACAGTCCCGGCAATGGATCCGCCAGGTATGCGAGGATCTCACCGCAGCCAGTCGACTTGAGCATAAAGCCACACCTGCTGCCGACTGGATTCTGGATAACGAATACATACTGGATGAAACCGCCCGCGATATCCTGCTGAACCTTCCCCGTCGTTTCTACTGTCAACTCCCTGCCCTGGCTTCTGATCCCTTCCAGGGACTACCCTGCGTCTATGGTCTAGCGAAAAACCTCGTTTCCCACGCTGATCTGCGACTTGACCGGGAAAATATCCTGGCGTTTATCGAAGCCCATCAGACCGTACGCACGCTGACAATCGGTGAACTGTGGGCAATACCGCAAATGCTGCGCATCGCTCTTGTCGAAAGCATACAAAGTCTCGCCATCACAGCCCTGGCGGACCTGCGTGACCGACAGTTGGCCGACTTCTGGGCGAACCGGCTAATTGCAGCCAATCGTCGTGATTCAAACCAGCTTTTCGCGCTCCTGGCAGAACTGGCAAAAACGGAGCCGAATCCCGGCCTTTATTTTGGTACGCAGCTGATCGGGCTGCTCTATGACGAGGCGGCTGCATTGGCACCGGTACAAAGCTGGCTTGAACGAACCCTCAAAACCCCACTGCATGACCTCATTATACGTGAGCAGAACCGTCAGACCAGCGAACAGTTGTCCTGCGGCAATGCCTTTACCAGCCTCAGGCAGCTTGCACTGCTGGACTGGCGTGACGTTTTTGAACAACTCAGCCGGGTGGAACAGACTCTGCGCAGAGACCCGGCCGGTATCTATGCCGGGATGGATTTTGCGACCCGCGACCGATGCCGCAGAGCGATTGAGGAACTGGCCAAAGCCTCTGCACAGACCGAGATACAGATCGCCGAGCGCGTCGTCAAACTGGCTGTGAGTGCCAAGCTCGAATCTGCAGGTGATGAGATTCGAAGTCACGTCGGAACCTGGCTGGCCGGAAAGGGTCGCGCCGAACTGGCACGACTGCTTTCGTGCCGTGAAACGCTCCGTTACCGTATTCTTGGTTTAATTTATAAATACCATACCGCCGTCTACGCCTCAGGTATTATAAGCTTCACCGTTCTGATTTACTGCATTGCTGCATACTTCGGCCTGGTCGGACAGGCTGGACAGGTAAAATCAGCCTGGGTTCTGCTGCTTATGCTGATTCCGGTCAGCCAGTTGGCCATAGAGATGGTGAATTATCTGATCACCCGGTTCCTGCCCCCCCTCCCCTTGCCCAAGATGAATTTCAAGAAAACGGGGATTCCGGATGCATTCAGAACGCTGGTAGTAGTGCCGATGATGCTTATCAACACGGAGACAGTCCGTGAAGAGGTGGAGAAACTGGAAATCCGTTATCTGGCCAACAAGGAGGCAAATCTGCTCTTCAGCCTGTTCACGGATTATACAGATTCGGCCACGCCTTCATGTGATGAGGACGTACGACTGCTTGAAAATGTGATCGGATGCATCGATGCGCTCAATCTGCGTCATGGTGGAAACCGTTTTTTTCTGTTTCACCGGGAACGGACCTGGAGCGAATCCGAGCAGAAGTTCATCGGTTGGGAACGCAAACGGGGCAAACTTGAAGAGTTGAACCGACTGATCGACGGCACCCGGGCCGAAAATGCCCCCCGTCTGGTCTATGTGGGCGATCCGTATCAATTAGCGGACATACGCTTCATCATCACCCTGGACAGCGACACCCAACTGCCCCACGCAACTGCACGCAAAATGGTCGAAACCCTGGCGCACCCGCTCAATCAACCCCGCTTCGACGGACTGGGCAATATCATTGCAGGCTATACCATCATCCAGCCGCGTGTTAGTCCGACGCTGTCAAGTACAAATCTCACGGTCTTCAGCCGGCTCTTTGCCGATGCAGTCGGGATTGACCCTTACACACAGGCGGTCTCCGATGTATATCAGGACTTGAGCGGTGAAGGGTCGTACCATGGCAAGGGCATCTACGACGTGCGGGCGTTCAGTCGTGTACTGTCCGGCCGCTTTCCTGAAGAGTGGGTACTTAGCCATGATCTGATCGAAGGAGCTCATGTCCGGGTGGGACTGGCCAGCGACATTGAACTCTATGATGAATTCCCCCAGGGTTACCAGAGCTACAGCAGCCGGACCCATCGCTGGATTCGCGGCGACTGGCAGATCGCCGGGTGGATTTTTCCACGTGTTCCCAAGGCATTGGGAGGCAAAGGAGTCAATCCGCTCTCGCTGTTCAACCGTTGGAAGATTTTTGACAACCTGCGCCGCAGTCTGCTTCCTGCAGCAAGCCTGGGATTGCTGATAACTGCCTGGCTGATTTCACCGGTAATCGGCTGGTTCTCCACGGTGGTGGTTGGCACGCAACTCCTCTTTCACCCTTTAGCGCAGCCTTTCACCATGGCGACTACCCGCAAGGGATTTAAGTACTTCTCACCTCCGAAACTGCTGCACGATCTGCTGCGTGCGTCCGCCGATGCCGCTCTGCTGCCGCACCAGGCGGCAGTAGCTCTGGACGCAATTGCAAGGGTCTTCTATCGCCGCACGGTCTCACACCGCAATTTGCTTGAGTGGTCGGCCCAGTCAACCCACTGGAGCGCTGCCCGTCGACAGCCGATCTTCGTTGCAAGCCTGGCCCTTGGAAGTCTGTTCAGCGCCATCACCGGATGGGCGATCTGGTTCACCATGCCGGCCAGTCTGTTGCAGGCCGCTCCCTGGCTGGCCTTGTGGTTTTTCTCTCCGCTGCTTGGATGGCTTCTGAACCTGCGTCCGTCAGAGCAGCAGTTGTCACAGCCACTGCCGGAAGCAGACCGCCGATTCCTGAGGCAGGTAGCCCGTCGGACCTGGAGATATTTCTCGTCATTTGTCAATGAGGACACCTCCTGGCTGCCGCCGGATAATTATCAGGCCGCCTATCAGAACCGGCTGGCCATGCGTACCAGTCCTACCAATATCGGCCTCTGGATGACCAGCACATTGGGTGCCCATGATTCCGGATACCTGACAATTAACCAGGTAGTAGACAAACTGACCGGCAGCATGGAAACCATAAGCCGTCTGGAACGACATGAGGGGCACCTTCTGAATTGGTACGACATTCAGACGCTGGTCCCTCTTGAACCTCGCTACGTATCCACCGTCGACAGCGGAAATCTGCTGGGCGCACTTTGGGCGCTTGAGCAGGGGCTTGACGAACTGCTTTATGTTCCGCTTCTGGATGTCAGGGTTTTTTCCGGTTTGGCCGATACCGGGGAAATCTTGAAACTGAACTCAGCGCCGGATGGAGCACCTTCTATTTATCGCCACACACTGAACCAGCTTCTGACTGAGTGGAACGATCCGCCATCACTCGTGGTGGATCTGATCCATCTGCAGCGCAGGACACAGTTCAATGTTGGCTCCGTTGCTGATGACGCAGGATTTTCTCCATGGGCTGCCGAACTTAAACTGCAGGCTTCGGCCTGGATCAGGAACAGTGATGACTATCTGACCTGGATCGAAATACTGGCGGAAAAATCCGAAAAGGATCTGGGCGAGCTCGGAACGTATGCCATGCTTGCTGTTCGCAAGGACCTGACCAAGGCGCCATCGCTTTTTGATCTTGCCCATGGACGGGTAAGTTCCATCAAAATACTGCGTGCAATCCGCGAGGACTCTCCACAGTCCGTTCAGGCGTTCGGCCCGTGGCTTGACCGGGTTCTGGAGTCATTCGCCACATCACAGCGTCTGGCCGCTCACATGCTGGAAAAAACTGAGCTGCTGATTGCCAACGTACGTGATCTGTCTGCCGGAATCAAAATGGGTTTTCTCTATGACACCGGGCGCAAGCTGTTCACCATCGGATATAACGTCAGCATGAACCGTCCGGATATTTCCAGTTACGATCTTCTGGCCAGTGAGGCAAGATTCGGGAGTTTTGTAGCTATTGCACGTGGCGATGTCCCACTGGAGCACTGGTTCAACCTGGGCCGTCCTTATGGAGCCATTGGACGTCAGAGGGTGTTGCTCAGCTGGACCGGCACCATGTTCGAATACCTTATGCCGCTGTTGTTTCAAAGTTCCTACAACAACTCGCTGCTGGACAAGGCAGCCCGGGAAGCGGTGAAGATCCAGATTGCCTACGGCCGCACAAGGCGTGTGCCCTGGGGTATTTCCGAATCGGCATATGGCAATCTCGACCTGGAGAAAACGTATCAATATAAGGCGTTCGGCGTGCCTTCGCTCGGCTTGAAACGCGGTCAGGAAGAGCAGCTGGTCGTCGCGCCCTATGCCACCCTGCTGGCACTTAACGTTGAACCGGTTGAAACTGTAAAGAATTTGAAAAAGCTTGCCGGATACGGAATGCTCAATGATTATGGTTATTACGAGGCGATGGATTTCAGCCGTCAACCTCAGCGCGAAACAGGGAAACAACCCCTGAAACGCGGGGTGATTATCGAGGCATTTATGGCTCATCACCAGGGGATGGCGTTTATCTCTTTGATTAACTTCCTCCATGGCAACCCGTTCCAGCGGCGATTTCACGGTGATCCGCGGGTGCGTGCTTTCGAAGCCCTGCTTCAGGAACGTATCCCGACTCTGCCGCCGCTCCACCTGATTTCAACACGACATAGTGAGTCTGCACCTTCGGGCGGAGACCTTATCGCTTCCACAGGAATCACCTTTAACACTCCCCATACGGTCACCCCCGGGACTCTGCTGCTAAGCAACGGCCGATATGGCTTAATGATCACCAACGGCGGTGGCGGCTACAGCCAATGGGGGGAACACGAGCTTACCCGCTGGCGGTCGGATCAGACCTGCGATGCACTTGGAACCTTCTGCTACATCCATGAGGCTGATACGAATCGCGTCTGGTCAACTACCTATCATCCTACCTGCGGGAAAGTAGAGGATTATTCGGTGGACTTTTCTCTCGACCGGGCATCATTCCGCCGTGTTGATGACGGCATACACACAGAAACCGAGATCATTGTTTCGCAGGAGGACGATCTGGAGGTGCGCCGGATTACCCTTGTCAATCGCTCCGGACAGGCCCGCAGCCTGAACCTTACCAGCTATGTAGAGCTCTCCATGGCTCCCCACAACGCTGATCGCCAGCATCCGGCCTTCAACAAGCTGTTTATCCAGACCGAGGCTCTCCCCGGACAGCATGCCCTGCTTGCCTACCGGCGTCCACGCAGCAAAAACGAACTGTCTCTGTATGTTGGACACAGCTTTACACTCCACCGCACTGGCCAGTCAGATCCGACAGACCCGCCAGAAAGATCCTTTCAGTTTGAAACCGACCGGGGGCGCTTCATAGGCCGCGGCAGAACCCTTGCCAATCCCATGGGGGCCTTGCATGATCTCGGCAACACCCAGGGTTTCGTCCTGGATCCGGCTCTATGCCTGCGACAGGCTTTCAGCCTGGAACCCGGCCAGCAGGCCCAGCTTTCCATGCTACTTGTTGCAGGCGAATCACGAGAACAGGTCCTGCGAATTCTGGATAAATACAGAGACCGCCATGCTACAGAGCGGGCCATGGATTTTGCCTGGGGATCGGCCCAGCAGCAATTGCAACTGCTGCACATCCAGTCCGACGAAGCGCGCCGTTTCCAGCAACTGGCAAGTCATCTGATATACCCCAACCAGCTGCTGCGCGCGCCTGCCGAAAGGCTTGAAGACAACAGCAAAGGGCAGGCCGGATTGTGGGCCTACTCCATTTCAGGCGACCTGCCGCTGGTAATAATTACCATTGGCGAAACAAGGGATATCAGCCTGGTCCGCCAGATGCTTCGGGCCCATGCTTATTGGCGTATGCATGGATTATCCACCGACCTGGTGATACTCAATGAAGAAGCCGGGAGCTATGAGCGACCGCTTCGGGAACGGCTGGAACTACTGATCCAGACTCATACTCTCTCTGCCGTTAGTGACCGGGCGGGCAGCGTATTTCTCAAGAGCGCGGCGCAGATTCCGGAAGAGGATCTAAATCTTCTCAAGGCCTCAGCCAGTGTGGTTTTGGTGGCGGCTCGCGGTTCTCTGCCCCAGCAATTGGGATTGCCGGCAGAGATCCATGATGTGCTGGAATCTTTAGTCCAGAAACGCTCCGCACGTGAACCTTCGGCCCCGCTTCCATTCATGGAGTTGAATTATTTCAACAGTCTGGGCGGGTTTACCCCGGACGGTCGCGAGTACGCAATCTATCTGGGCCCCGGCACCAACACCCCGGCACCCTGGGTAAATGTAATTGCCAACCCGACCTTCGGGGTCATGGTCAGCGAAACCGGATCCGGCTTCACATGGTTCGGCAACAGCCAGCGCAATCGACTGACGAGCTGGTCGAACGATCCGGTACTAGACCCGGCGTCTGAAGCTCTGTATATCCGTGACGAAGAGAACGGCATTTTCTGGTCTCCAACCGCGGCGCCGATTCGTGAGGAGAGCGCCTATCGGGCACGGCACGGAGCTGGTTATACGGTTTTTGAGCATAACAGTAACGGCATTGAGCAGGAGCTGACCGTCTTTGTGCCGGTAGATGGCAATGGCGGCAGGCCGATTAAACTGCAGCGCCTGTCTTTGATCAATGCTTCCTCAAGAAAGCGCAGACTCTCGATAACCTATTATGTGGAATTGACCCTTGGCGAAAACCGTGAAACCTCCCGGATGCATGTCATCACCAACTGGGATGAAGATATCCAAGCTTTGCTGGCGCGAAATTATTACCACCCGGAGTACGGTGATCGGATCACTTTCGCAGCCATGGATCAACAGGTCGACACGTACGCCGGCGACCGAACCGCTTTCATCGGCCGCAACCGCTCGTTGGCCAACCCGGCAGCCATGGAGACGATCCATCTGCCGCAACAAACCGGTGCGGGACTGGACCCGTGTGCGGCACTCCGGACCACGGTGGAACTGGCTCCAGGCGAGCGGTGTGCAATCGTCTGCATGCTGGGGCAGACCGACTCACTGGCAGAAGCCCGGTTACTGGTGAACAAATTCAGGGAAGATCATGCTGTGGATGAGGCTCTGAATGAGACCAAGGCCTGGTGGGATGATCTTCTCGGCACGATTGAAGTACACACACCCGAACTGGCCGCCGACCTCATGATCAACCGCTGGCTTCAGTACCAGTCCTTGAGCTGCCGCATCTGGGGACGCTCCGCATTTTACCAGTCAGGGGGAGCATTCGGATTTCGTGATCAGCTGCAGGACGTCATGGCATTCATTTACGCAAAACCGGAACTGGCGCGAGACCAGATCCTGCTGGCCGCCAGCCGGCAATTCAAGGAAGGGGATGTCCAGCACTGGTGGCACGAACCGGCCGGTGCCGGAATCCGGTCGCGTATTTCCGACGACCTGCTCTGGCTGCCATATGTTGTGACACATTACGTCCGTACTACCGGCGACGCGGAAATCCTGCAGACAGAGATCGCCTTCCTCAACGCTCCCCTGCTTGAAGACAATCAGCACGAAGTGTTTTCCATTCCGGAAAAAACCTTTGAGCGCGCCACGCTCTTTGAACACTGCCGGCGCGCAGTCAGTCACGGACTGACAATCGGACCTCACGGACTCCCCTTGATGGGAACCGGCGACTGGAACGACGGGATGAATCTGGTGGGCGCTGCGGGAAAAGGCGAAAGCGTGTGGCTGGCCTGGTTCCTGTGCGAACTGCTGCAGGGGATGGCGGAGATGTCCGGCCTGCTGCAGCAGCCGGACTTGAGTCAATCCTATCAAAACGACAGGTACGCTCTGATCCAGCGTGCTGAACAGGCTGGCTGGGATGGAGAGTGGTATCTGCGCGGGACCTTCGATGATGGTTCACTCCTCGGATCCGCAGTTAACAGCGAGGCAAGAATAGATTCTCTACCCCAGTCGTGGGCCTGGCTTTCCGGCGCCGCTGATCCGGAACGCGCAGAAAAGGCACTGGAGTCTGCCTGGCAGCATCTGGTATGTCAGGATGACGGCCTGGTTCTGCTCTTCGAGCCTCCTTTCGACACATCTGAACCCTCACCGGGCTACATCAAGGGGTATCCTCCGGGAGTGAGGGAGAACGGCGGGCAGTACACCCACGCAGCGATCTGGATGGCCATGGCGATGGCCCGCAAAGGGGATGGCGAACGGGCTGTGCAGCTGCTGCGCATACTCAACCCTATCGAGCATGCCCGCGATGCCGAAACGGCCTGGCAGTACGGTGTTGAACCCTACGTGGTAGCTGCAGATGTATACCGGCTGCCGGGACGCATAGGCCGGGGCGGCTGGTCCTGGTACACAGGTTCGGCGGCCTGGATGTATCGCGCCTGGGTTGAAGAGGTTCTAGGGCTGCAGGTGCGAAACGGGCAGCTGCGACTCAATCCGGTGATCCCCGCTTCCTGGCCCGGTTTCTCCATCAGCTATCGTCATGGCGAGAGTGTATATGCTATCCAGGTTGAGAATCCGCACGGCTGTCAGAGCGGTGTACTCTGGGTGGAGATGGATGGGAAGCGGGTCTCCGATGGTTTAATAAACCTGGAACGCAGCCTGATCAAACATCAGGTCGTTGTGAGAATGGGGAAAAAGGAATAAAAATGGATCGTGTAAGAATCGGCTGCAACTATGAAAGACAACCCATCTGGAAATTGATAGTCGGTGTTCCGCTTATCTATTTACCGATTATTACAACCGTTCCGTTCGTGGTAATCGGAATTTTTCTTGTTAAAACACATCTGAAATATGTCGGCGGCATGGAGATTAAACCGTATTGGGAATTTGTCCCCGACTGGGTCTCTCATCGATATAGCAATAAGGATCAGCCGACAATAAACATACCCTGGTTTCATCTGGCGCACTACCGGTTTTTCTGGATTCTTAACTGCAAGCACTATTGTCCGATGAGCGTAGCGCTCTTCAAGTACGCTGCGTATCTGGTTGAAATAGTGGAAAATTGGTGGTGCCCCTTTGCCCATGGCAAGAAGCAGGAATACACCGAAGGCGCTATCGACAAGTCCTTTTGGCATGTGGATGCAGAGGAGCTGGCAAAACTGCATCCCGACGACAAGAGAAACCCGATCTGGAATGAGAAAGCAGAGCAATAATTTGAATGATTTTGTTGCGTTATGCAATATCGTGCGATAATATCCATCATTAACTATATGCAATTAGTGGTTTTATATGGAATTCTTGAGGTATTGTAATGGTAATCGGTAAAGATAAAAAACTGCTAAATGACGCCGACAAGCTACGCAGTCACGCGGAAGCAATTTTAAATTCAAAAACGGCCGGAAGCCTTGCTCCCCGTACCGAGGCAGATTTACTGCGGCTTGTCCACGAGCTTGAGGTTTATCAGATCGAGCTGGAGACGCAGAATTCAGAACTCCGAAGGGTTCGGGAAGAGCTGGAGTTATCCCGGAACACATATTCGGAACTGTATGAATTTGCACCCGTTGGATATTTCTCTTTTGATGCGGCCGGAGTGATCAGGAATGTAAACCACGCCGGAGCACAATTGATTGGAAAAGAGCGGCAGTTGCTTGTCGGCAAGCCTTTTGTCAGCTTTATTGACGACAACGCAGACAGGGAGGTTTTTTTAAACCACCTCGCTTTGGTCATTCAGCGACAGGTTGTTCTGAAATGCGAAATAAAATTGTCTGAAAAAGACGGTATAGCTTTATATGGCCAGCTTCAGAGCGTAGTAGTCTCAAACTCAGTTAATGACGTTAATATCTTTACCTCGATAGTAGACGGAACGGTGCGCAGGCAGCTGGAAAAGAAACTGCAGGATTCCCATGACAGGCTGGAATTGATTGTAAACGAGCGGACGCAGGAGCTGACCGGTAAAAACGAGCAGCTCAGACAGGAAATAGAGGAACGAAGAAAAGCTGAAGAGGCCCTTAAGTGCAGTTATGAGGAAATAAGTCTTTTGAAAGAACGTCTTCAGGAGGAAAACATCTACCTGCATAATGAAATCGCCAGAGAGAACAATTTCGGCGAAATCATTGGCCAAAGCGCCGCCCTGTCACAGGTTTTTTCCCTCGTAGAACAGGTAGCGCCCATAAATGCGACCGTTCTTCTGCTGGGCGAGACCGGCACCGGCAAGGGGGTGGTCGCCCGCGCAATCCACAGCAGAAGCGCCCGCAAAGGCCGCCCGATGATAACGGTAAATTGCACGGCATTACCGGGCAATCTCATCGAAAGTGAACTGTTCGGCCGGGAAAAAGGTGCCTTCACCGGAGCTCATGCACGGCAAATGGGTCGTTTTGAATTGGCCGACGGAGGAACGATATTTCTTGACGAAATCGGAGAAATGCCGCTGGAGCTGCAATGCAAGCTGCTCAGGGTCATTCAGGACGGAGAGTTTGAGCGGCTTGGCAGTCCCCACACCATCAAGGTTGATGTGCGAATCATCGCAGCCAGCAACCGGAATCTGGAAGAAGAAATCAAAAACGGCACCTTCCGTGAAGACCTGTTTTACCGGCTCAATGTTTTCCCGATCAGTATCCCGCCGCTGCGCCAGCGCAAAGAGGACATTCCGCTGTTGGTCAATCATTTTATCACCAAATTCAATAAAAAGATCAGCAAGCATATAAAGACCGTTTCAAAAGAGACCATGAGTTCACTACAGGAATATAACTGGCCCGGCAACGTACGGGAGCTGGAAAGTGTCATTGAACGGGCAGTCATAACCAGTCCGGGAACTTCACTGCAGGTGCTGGATCGTTTTGTCACATCAGGTAAAACAGTGGAACCGGCGGATCAGGACATCAAAGCTCTGGTTGACCTGGAACACGACCACATTCTGCAGGTACTCCTGAAAACCGGCTGGCGAATAGAGGGGAAAAATGGAGCGGCAATTCTCCTTGGACTCAACTCCAGCACACTTCGCGCCAGGATGCGGAAATACGGCATTGTCCGCAAGTAGTTTCCGTACCACCCTGATCCGTCATATTTAGCAGTTATGTTAATTATCACAGATTCTATTGACAGCTTTTCCTCCGCAATAAAAGTTCGCTTTACATTTCCCCTTCTGTAATCACTCCCGCTGTCTGGCACGTTAGTTGCGAAGGATATTAAAGGCATCACACATGCACATCCAGGAGGATGTTCCCATGAACGAGAATCCAAAAAACAAAGCCATGGGCGCGACCCCTCATGCCGGGGGGGTAAGTTTCCGCGTCTGGGCGCCCAATGCAGAGCTGGTATCTGTCATTGGAACGTTCAACAATTGGGACGACGCCAAACATCCCATGCAGACCGAAGAGAACGGCAACTGGTACGCTGATGTTCCTGAAGCCCATCCGGGCGATGAGTACAAGTTCCTGCTGACCACGGAGAAGGGCGAATTCAAGCGCGTCGACCCGTATGCCCGCGAGGTGACCAGTTCAATCGGCAACGCTGTTGTCCACGACCCTGTTTTTGACTGGCAAGGGGATAACTTTCAGCTCGCCCCATGGAACGAACTGGTCATCTATGAACTGCATGTCGGCACGTTTAACGATCTGGAGGATGTCGAACAGGCAGGCGAATTTGCGTCGGTGTCGGCGCGTCTGGGACATTTGAAAAAGCTCGGTATCAATGCGATCCAGATCATGCCGATAGGGGAGTTTGCCGGAGACCGGTCGTGGGGTTACAACCCCGCCCATATTTTTTCCGTTGAGGTGACTTATGGGGGTGCTCTGGCCTTTAAACGGTTCGTCAAGCGTGCCCACGAGCAAGGCATCGCTGTGATCCTGGACGTTGTCTACAATCACCTTGGTCCCAGCGACCTTGATCTTTGGCAGTTCGACGGCTGGTTCGAGAACAATCGTGGAGGTATCTACTTCTACAACGACGAACGTGCTGTTACGCCGTGGGGAGAGACCCGGCCCGACTATGGGCGCGACGAGGTCCGTCAATTCCTGAGGGATAACGTTATCATGTGGCTCATGGAATATCATGTGGACGGGATCCGTTTCGACTGTACCCAGTTTATTCGAACAGTCAATGGCTCCAGCGATATGAACCTGCCGGAAGGGTGGACCCTGCTCCAGTGGATCAATGACCAGGTTGCCCAGGAATTTCCCGGCGCGATCACAATCGCCGAAGACCTGCAGAACAACAAATGGATCACCAAGGATGTCGGCGCCGGTGGCGCAGGTTTCAGTGCACAGTGGGATTCCAATTTTGTCCATCCCATCCGCCTGGCGGTAACCACTCCACATGACGAGCAGCGCTCGCTGGTCGCCATCCGGGATGCGATCTGCTACCGGTACAACGATGATGCCTTTGACCGGGTCATCTACAGCGAATCGCACGATGAGGTGGCCAACGGCCACCAGCGCGTGCCGCAGGAGATCAACCCGAACGACCCCAAGGGGTGGTACGCGCGGAAGCGTTCGACGCTGGCCGCAGCCATGGTCTTTACAGCTCCAGGCATTCCGATGCTTTTCCAGGGGCAGGAGTTTCTTGAAGGAGGATGGTTCCGCGACACGGTTCCTGTAGATTGGGACCAGAATGAGGAGTTCCATGGCATTGTCAGGCTGTACCGTGATCTGATCCGGCTGCGGCTCAACCGCGACGGATTCATGCGCGGACTTTGCGGTCAGTTTACCCAGGTACATCACCTGCAGGACGAAAGCAAGGTTATCGCCTTCCACCGTTGGGATAAAGGCGGTCCGGGGGACGACATTGTGGTTGTCGCCAACTTTTCCTACGAGCCTAAGTATTACTACGTCATAGGATTTCCATCCGAAGGGGTTTGGAAGCTCCGTTTTAACAGCGATTGGCAAGGCTACAATGATGATTTCAAAAGTCATCCAAGCAGTGACGTTTTAGCCGTACCGGGTGATTATGACGGTTTCCGCTTCAATGCCGCGCTTTCCATCGGCCCCTACAGCGTACTGATCTTTTCGCAATAGGAGTTCTTTAAATCCCCCCAAATCATGACGTATGAGGTCACGCCGGATCAGTGTCCCACGGCAGTTTCAGCCCGGACGGCATTTGCCAGATCGTTGCTCACGGCGAGGAGTGCCCGTCCGTAGGCTGCCACCATGGCATCGTAGCCTGCGCCGTTCACAGGTTCCCGCACCAGTGAGCGGCCGGTTTTATGAGTGCCCTCCCCGGCGCGTCGCAAAGACCAGACAGCCTCTACGGTAACCGCCTCCCCCGGAGACGATTCAAAACGCTGAAAATCCACCAGCACCCGGTAGACCGCATCGGCACCGGAATGCTGAAGATAGGACGACACCCGGCTTGATCCCAGCAAGCGTCCCAGATTCTCCGCAATGAGACGGGGAATTTCGCTTTTGAGCGGTTCGGCCCAGCGGTGTGTTTCCAGAATATCCACCCGGTTGGCCGCAACTCGAACCACAAGCTGCGGCCTGTCCACAACCTCGGGAAGTGTTACCGGTCCGACGGCAACCGCAGGTCCGGACGGGGCTGCTGCCGCAGAATTGATCTGAGCTCCGGGCTCCAGAGTGTAGAAGGTTACCCTTGGTGACCGGCTGCAGCCGACCGTAACCATGGCCAGGCAGGCGGCCAGTATGCCTGCGGCAAAATTGCGTATCATCGTTTATCCCCCCGTTTTCCGCGAAGCAGTGGTTCCGGATGTTGCTCCAGATAATCAACAAGAATCCGTAGCGACTGTGCTGCCCGCGACACCTCCCGCAGCGTATCACGCAGGTCGATCTGCACCGGAGCATCGCTGGCAAGGACCTGATTTGCTCCGTTCAAGGTACTGCGCGCCTCTCCCAGAGTTTTGCGAACATCCACCAGAGATTGCCGGGCATCCTGAAGCACCGAGCGTGCTTCAGGAACGACCGCATTATCAACGTTTTTCAACAGTTTTTCAGCACTCTGCAGGGTGGAGTCCATTGACTGAATCGTCTTTCTGGCATCATCCGCAAGCTCCTCAAGAGGCATTTTTTCAATTTTGTTTACGATCTGCATCAGTTTTTTCTGCAGTTCCTGCATGGAGCCGGGAACAGTTGGAAACCTGGGAGGGCTCGTGTTCCAGTCAATTTTTGTCGATGGCGCCCTGGGATAAAAATCCAGCGCCACATACATCTGCCCGGTCAGCAGGTTACCGCTTTTAACCTCGGCACGGAAACCGTTTGCGACAAGCCCATTGAGAAGCGTCCTTGAATCCGTGATCTTGACCTGCTTTGAACTGTTCAGGTTACTGGTTCTCAAACGCTCCGGATAGAACTGAATCTCAACCGGAACGGATATCTGGGAGTTTACCGGATTCAGCGACACGTCGATTTTTGTCACCTCACCGACGGTCACTCCCCGCATATCCACAGGAGCACCAACCGTAAGACCGCGCACAGATTCATTGAACACAAGCAGGTAGGCTTCGGCCCGCTCGGAATGCTTAAGAGCATCATCTCTGGTCGGAAAGAGTTTAAAAACGCTGTTGGAGGCTGCAGGAGCGGACTCAAGCTGGTTTTGTGGAGTCTGAAAGGCAATCCCCCCCAGAAGGATCGAAACCATGGATTCAGTGTTGATCTTTACTCCGCTGGCGTCGAGGGTCAAGTCAACACCGCTGGCGTGCCAGAAGATTGAGCTGGCTTTGAGATACTGATCAAACGGAGATCTGATAAAAGCCCTTACTGTAACTCCTTTTCCGTCACGGTCCAGTTCTGTGGCGATTACATGTCCCACCTGCATGCGATGGTAGAAGATCGGCGAAGATGTGTCGAGTGAACCAACGTCGGCCGAATGCAGGACGAACTGGCGACCGGGCACATCCATTGAAACGGCGGGCTGTGTCTCGAGACCGGTGAAGGCATCCCGGCTTTCTGTCGAGGTGCCGGCTTCGACACCGATATAGGAGCCGCCTATCAGCGTGCTGAGCCCGGAAACACTTCCGCCGGAGATCCGGGCACGTACCACCCAGAATCGGGTGTCCTTCACCAGGAGCCCCCTGGCATCCTTGGACAGTTCGGCGGTCACAATCACGTGAGACCGATCCTTGGCAATGACAAGCCCCTTGACCTCGCCGATCTGCACATCCTTGTACTTGATTTTGGTCTTGCCGGCCTCCATCCCCTCGCCGGTTTTGAAGGTGATGGTGAAGGTTTCCCCTCGATCCATGTATGTCTTGACCGCCAGCGAAAGGCCGATCAGCGCCGCAACAATGGGAATGATCCAGACCAGTTGGACAGAGAATCGTCGTCCCGGTTCGCTGACTGCTTCGGGAACATCGGCAAGCTCCGGCTTTTGAGGCATTTCGGTCATGTAGTTCTCTCTTTCTGAAGCGGGTCCCAGATCAGGCGTGGATCAAATTGCATGGAAGCAAACATGGTAAGCAGCACTACGGCACCAAAGGCCAGCGCACCCGGACCGGCTTTGACCGTTGCCACGGAACCGAACTGCACCAGTGCCGCCAGAAGCGTCACCACGTAGATATCAAGCATCGACCAGCGCCCTACCTGCTCAACCAGTCGATAGAGACGCGTTCGCTGCCTGGGACGCCATGTGGAGCGGCGCTGCACCGAAACCAGCAGCAGTGTTAACGAGATCAGCTTAAGCAGCGGTATCGTAACACTGGCGATAAAGACGATAACGGCAATCTCCCATGAGCCTGTTTTCCAGAGCTGGATAACGCCGCTCATAATGGTGTCCTTGCGATATTTGAAGAGTGAGCCGGTCTCCATGATAGTCAGAAGATTAGCCGGGATATAAAGAATATAGGCAGCTATGAGCAGCGACCAGCAGCGTGCCAGACTGTTTGTCTTGCGGAAGTGCAGGGAGGCGCCGCAACGGGAACAGTGTGCCGGAACAGGCAGCCGGTCACGCCTGGAAACAAGGCCGCAAATGTGACAGGAGCAAAGCCCCTGATCTGCGGCGTTCAAGGGCATCTTCTTCATCTTTGTCATGCAGCCAGCCTTCCGCCGTTTCTTTTATCCAGTCGTGCCCAGACGTCACGTACACTGAACGAGGAGGCAGCGGCAGCCAGCAATAGAGTAAGGCCTGCGAAAGACCAAAGCGCGATCCCAGAGACGACTTTGAACGTACCGCTTAACTTCACCAGCGAAACCAGCACGCCAAGCATGAATACCTCGATCATTCCCCATGGCTTGGCGATTCTGATCATTCTCAGAAGCTGAATGTACCCGACAGGTATGCGCCGGAATTTGAGCGGCAGCAGGAGACAGATCATCGCCGTGAGCTCCAGGGACGGGATGAGGATGGTGGTAAGGAAAACAAGCAGAGAGACAGGCTTCATCTGCTGATCCCAAAGGGAGCGTACAGCGCCCGTCAGGTTGATCGCACTGCGGGTTCCCTGGACCTCGATCGAAAAAAGTGGAAAGAAGTTTGCGATCAGGAACAACATTGCAGCAGCCAGTGTGTAGGCGAGCGTGCGGTCAATGCTGTCTGTAGCGTTGCGGTACAGTACAGCACCGCAACGGCGGCAGCTGGCCGTATATCCACGTTTGAGAGGAATCTCCAACTGGAGCAGGTCGCAGTCATGACATGCTATGAGTTGCGTGGGATTACTATACATACGAAAAGACACTCCAATTAATTGTGGTGCAGTCGTCAGTTTCAGCCTGGCCCCCAACCCTATGCTTTTCACCCCTGAAACACGGTCATAAATCGAACTTAAAGTATTTTAAATCATCCGACAAGTACCTTTTCCAACCAGGCTCAGGACAGGTTATTAACTACAATTCCAGCACTATTCGTGCCGGTATGGAAAATACGGCTCATATGTCAATAATCATAACAATTTCTAAGATAAAAAAGTCTCTACACCTTCCGTCATATTTGACAGTTATGTCAAGCATGACGGATTCTATTTGCGGCTTTAAATTCATCCGGTTCATTCCAAATCAACTTTTTAACGCATAATTAACACCTTACACCCGGAGCATGAACAGTTTTTCGCTGGCACGTTAGTTGCCTTTTACCTAACTGACAGAGCTTTGAGAGCTTTCATATACTCCGCGAGACTTGAGCCTGAATAATTACGGCCTTTTAGGGACGCACAGCTCTCTGAATCCATAAAGCTTTTTGTTCATTGATAAAGGAGAAACAAGATGTTGGGAACAATTTTGATTGTAGTCTTGATTTTGCTGCTACTGGGAACACTGCCAACCTGGCCTCACAGCCGGCAGTGGGGATATTATCCGAGTGGCGGTTTTGGCTTGATGCTATTGATTCTGGTCATTCTGTTACTGATGGGCAGTATTTAAGCGGCACAAATGTCTGATGTCGGGCAAAAGAGGCTTCAAGCGGTTTTAAAATAAAAATAAGGAGGTGAGTAAGTTAATGCCTTTAATTGAATTGATCGTGGTTCTGATCGTGGTGGGAGTTATCCTGGGACTGATCAACAGATTCATTCCGATGGCTGGATCCATAAAGTCGATTTTGAATGCAGTTGTTATCATTGCCGTAATTTTGTGGCTCCTGAGCGTTTTTGGAATTTTAGGAAACCTCTCCACGATCCGCGTGGGGAAATAATGTTTATGAAAAGGAGTCCACCCCATGAATCGAGTTTTTAACAAGGTACGCACACTCTCTGCTGCACTGGCGGCTGTAACGGTCTTTACAGCAGGTTGCGGTTCAAAGCTGTCCTCGCAAGCGACTGACGGCGTCAACGCCGTAAGTATCAATCCCGCAGCACTGCTGGCCATCATCAATACCGGAATCAATCAGACCGCAGCGCGGGCTTTGGACGGGTGGGAATGGGGCAGTTTCATCAGCAGCTTCAGCACTCTTCTGTCAAAGGTCAGCTATACCGTTGACATGCAGAAGGTAACCTATCAATCCACCGGAGCGGACGGCAAGCCACACTCCATGACCGGTCTGCTGATCCTTCCGAAATCAATCCTGGGTAACAAGCCATCGGTGCCGATCCTCATGTATCAGCATGGTACAGAGGTTCACCGCCCCTTCTCGCCTTCCCAGTATCTGGCACACCAGGACAGGCCCAAAGACTACCCTGAAGTGATGGTCGCGGCCGCGATCGCCGCCACCGGCTACGCCGTTGCCCTGGTTGATTATGAGGGCATGGGGGACAGCACCAGCACCCAGCCCCACGTCGTCGGCGCTGTTCTTGCGCGGCAGGTGATCGATCTGCTCAAGGCCAGCCGAGATATTATCGCTGGTACCAGTGCTCCCTGCACGTGGAACAGCCAGCTCTTTCTGATGGGATATTCCGAGGGCGGCTACGTGACCATGGCGACAACGCGGGAACTGCAGCTCAATCCAGTCCCCGGATTCACGGTTACCGCTTCGGCTCCGCTTTCCGGACCCCACGACCTCTCCGGCGTCATGCGCGGAATAATACTGTCGGACAGCACCTTCAAGGCGCCCTACTTTGCCCCCTTGCTCCTCACCGGTTACAACCATGCCTATGGAGCGCAAACCACTGAGTTCAGCTCCGGCTTCGCCTTGCTGCCCCCTTACAATACCACCATTCCCCCGCTCTTCGACGGCAATTCCCAGTCGATTGCAATCAGCGAGGCGATGGGGATGACCTTCAATCCGCCGGTCAACCTGATCGTGCCGAAAAGTATTCTGACCCAGCAGTTCATTACCCAGCTTGCCCTCGACACGAGCCCTGTAACGGGCTTCCTAAGACAGAACGACTCGTACCGCGGATGGGCGCCGACTGTTCCAATGCGAATGATTCACCACAAAAGCGACGAACTGGTTCCCTACGGTAACTCCCAGGCGGCCTTTAACGCCTTCAGTACAGCAGGGGCCAAGAATCGTATTCCCGGGGGGCCCGGTGTCGAACTGGTAGAAGAAACCGCCAGCATCGGCATTTCGAGCGACCCGGTCAAGACAGTCCATTTCGGTTCCGCATTCCCGGAGCTGAGCAACGGTTGGAAATGGATCGACAGCTTCAAGAAATAGTAATTAAAAGGATGTACCGTAATGTCAAAGCATTCCGGGGGAGGCGGTTTCCAGGTTAACGGAAGTTCAATATTCATCCTGGTATTACTGCATGACAATAACAATGGCTCACAAAAAAAAGGAGAAACATCATGTTAAATCTGAATCGTATTATCAAGTTTTTGGCCGTCTGCATACTTACAGTCGCATTCATGGGATGTGCAGCCACACATAAGCGCGAAAGTACCGGCCAGTATGTCGATGACTCCGTCATCACAACCAAGGTGAAAGCCGCCATCTTCAAAGAAGATACGTTGAAAACGATGCAGATCAACGTCAAGACGTACAAAGGGGTAGTCCAGTTAAGCGGATTTGTAGATTCGGCAAAGAGCGTTAATAAAGCGGGAGAGGTTGCCCGGAGTGTTGAAAATGTCCTGTCGGTGCAAAACGACCTGATAGTAAAATAGTTTGCGTTGGATGTGAGGCAGATCCTGCTCCGGCCGGTTCTGCCAATTCCATCGAATACTCGCATTGTAATTCAAACAGCAGTCAGTGGCATCCGCGCTGGCGGCGCAACCCAATGAGAGGAGAATCTCATGTTGTGGACAATCTGTGTGATCCTGATAGTGATGTGGCTGTTAGGTATGGTTACATCATATACTATGGGCGGCCTGATCCATATTCTACTCGTAATCGCCATTATAGTGGTGCTGGTAAATGTAATTTCGGGTCGAAGGGCCATCTAGGCTGAAGGACTCGTCTTGCATCCATGTAGCACTACAATTTAACTAAATTTAAAATCAGACTAACCGGAGAAAATATTATGAAATATTCCATTATAGCTGTTGTTGCGGCATTACTTTCTGCGCTGGCATTGAGCGCATGTGACAAAACTCCTGCAGTGGTTGCGCCCCAGCCGCCTGTTGTTGTAACCGTACCTGGACCTGCCGGGCCGCAAGGCGCTCCTGGCGCACCGGCAGAAAAAGGTGCAACCGGTGCAACCGGTTCAACCGGTTCAACCGGTGCAACCGGCATGACGGGCGCCGAAGGTGCAAAGGGCGAGCAGGGTGGCGGTACAATAGTTGTAGTTCCAGCACCCAATTCCCAGCGCTGACCTGTTTGATCAGTAAACCGACCAGACAATAGAAAGAATTGCGGACATTAGAACAGTACTTTTTGCCGACTTTTACAGAATAAAAGAATAAATGGCTAAGGTTCAACATCCTGCCCCGGCATAATCCGTCATATTTAGCGGCCATATTATTATACATGACGGATTACGCCGGCGCCCTCCCCCTCCAATCATCCTGCCATCTTTCATTTCAATCACACTATCAGACTATTGCAGTCGCAGAAACTTCAGGTTTTCTCTGGCACGTTAGTTGCGACATTGCGTATCATTAGGCATTATCGCTGTATAAGCGATGTGAGAGGATGCAATGAATAATCAAATGAATGAGGAGTGTGCATCCGAATGAGAATCAATCCTGAACGTACACCCGAGGCGCCTCCGGATTCCAGTAACACGCCGATCGAATCAGAACGCGACCAGATCAGCCAGAATATTGAGGCTATTCTCGATTTCTACGAACGCGAAGAACAAAAAATTAGCCTTTCTCAACGAATCATGGAGCGCATTAGCTGTTTTATCGGACAGCCGGTTTTTCTTGGCTCTATTCTTTTCTTTGTAGCGCTCTGGATACTCGCTAATGTCATGTTGCGCCAGTCGGGTATGGCCGAATTCGATCCGGCACCGTATTTCTGGCTTCAAGGCATTGTCGGTCTGGGCGCATTGCTTACCGCGACAGTGGTTTTGTCAAAGCAGAACCGACTCGCCAAACTTGAGGAACAGCGGGCACATCTGGACCTTAAAGTCAATCTGCTGACAGAGCAGAAGACCGCCAAACTTATCGACCTGATGGAAGAGTTGAGACGCGATTTGCCAAATGTCAGGGACCGTCATGATCCTGAGGCTATGGCACTGCAGCAGTCGATGAATCCGGAGCTTGTGCTTGCCGCACTGGATGAACGCAGTGTGTCGGACAAATAATAGCCGGCAGAGAGAAAGAACACTTAGAGAAAAGGTGGATTGCTGGGTACTTTGATTTGGAATTGGAATTACACCGATTCCAAAACAAAGATGAAATCAAGGCGGCGAGGATTGAGGCGCCGAGGCGTACTGAGCAGTACGTTGAGGTGCCGAAGACGAGCCAATGATGATAGCGTTTTGATTTGGAATCGGAATTACACCTCAATTCTAAATTCAGCACCACTGGCGGTATTGCGTGCGACAAGACTCCCGTTCATACTCTTTTCTATGATGGATTTTGACATAAACAGCCCGATTCCTGTTCCTGCCTGTGGACCCTTGGTCGTAAAGTAGGGATCAAAGATCTTCTCAAAAAACTCCTCAGGTATACCACCGGCGTTATCAGAAATGGTAACAACTGACCTGCCGTTTTCGGTGAATATGGTGATAGTCACACGGGGATCCTTGATTTCTTTTTCTACTAAGGCATCCCTGGCATTGTTAAGGATATTAAGGATGGCCTGCGCTAATTCATTCTGATACCCGTTAATAACAGGGTCCATCTTTGCAATGACTTCAATACTGATGCTTTGCATCTTGAAGCTGTCCTCTACAAGTGACAAAGTTTTTGAAATTGTCTCGATCAGTTTGAACTCGACCTTTTTCTTGTCCGGTTTAAAGTAGTTCCTGAAATCGTCAACGGTTTTTGACATGTGCTGAATGAGTCCCATGGAAGTATTAACACTCTCGTCCAGAAACTCCCTGGAAAATCCACCAAGATCATAAAACAGTAACAGTGACTGTATTGTGAGGCCTAGTGTGTTTAAAGGCTGACGCCACTGATGGGCGATATTACCGATCATCTCGCCCATGGCTGCCTGACGGCTCTGCATCAGTAACATTTCATCCTTATTGCGGAGTTCCGCTGTCCGTTCTGCAACCCGGTTTTCAAGCTCTTCGTTCAGCTTATTCAGTGCCTCCTCGGCCTGCTTACGTTCGGTAATGTCTTCAAATACGGCATAAACCTCCGACGGACGAGTATTATTTGAACGAAAAACGGGCACTGCATTAATATTTATCCAGCGGTATTTATCGAGTCTCGGATTGAACACCCCCATTACTACACCCTGCACCGGTTGACCGGTCTGCAATGCCACCATGGCCGGATGTTCCATACCGGGAAAGATTTCCCCGTTTTCGCGAATGGTATCGTGTTCCTCCGTAATTGAAGTGCTCCCCAGAAATTCCTCACGACTCTTGCCCAGGATTCTTTCGGCAGCTGGATTCATTGATATGATTGTACCTTTGGCGTCCTGATGAACTACCCCTTGCAGCATCGTTTCAGCCAGCAAGCGGTGACGTTCTTCATTCTCGCGTAGTTTATTTTCAGCTTCCTTAATGCGGCTTATGTCGAGGTTGATCCCGGCCCAGCATGTTATGTTGCCTTGATCGTCCCGAACCGGCACACCGCGGGCCAGGATGGGATGCCACTGGCCGTCCACTCCAAGGAAACGATGCTCCCTATCCCAGTTTTCCCCGACACGCACGCTTTTTTTCCAGGCTTCGATGGTACTCTCCGCGTCATCCGGATGCAGTACAGCACCCCAGCCAAAGTTGGAGCACTGTTCCTGCGAAATGCCGACCAAGTTCAGAAACGAATCGCTTGCATAGGTGTTGCGTCCGTCCGGATCGCAGATCCAGACGCCGTAGTCAATACTCTCTCCGATTGCCCGGTAGATCCGCTCGCTCTCCTGCAACGCTTGTTCCGCACGCTTTCGCTCGGTTATGTCTACCAGTGCAAGGCGGCACTCCTTCCCCGCTTCATCAGATCTGGCCTCCACCTGCACAATGAGCGGAACATTCCGGTCCTTCTTCACGAGCGCCACCTCGCATGACTTGTTGTCCTTGCTGATAAAAACCATGTCAAGGAAGGCGGCAAAAACGGAACGATACTCTTCAGTAACGAACATCCCGAAACGACGACCAAGCAGAAGTGGTCTATCGGACCCGAGGAAAGAGGCTCCAGTGAAGTTCACGGACAGAATGGTCCCGTCACGTTTGAGGGACAGGTAACCAACCGGGGCAAAATCGAAGAGATCGCTGTACTTTTCCAGCATTACCTCCAAATGGTCTCTCGTTCGGAGTAGCTCAGCATTCTGCATCTCCAGTTCGACCTGGTGAACCTGTAGTTCATGCAGGACTTTCTGAACGTCCTCAACTCCGATAATGTGCGTTGTCTCTCTATTTTTACCGAGTAGTTCTTCCGCCCTGCGACGCAGTTCGTCCCCAGTAATGTATTTATCCTTTTGCTCATCCATGGCATGTCCCCGGTCTGATTGTCTTTTTGATGTTTTGAAAACATGCTAATAAATTAACATCTATTATAATGACAGCATCTCGTCAATGCTTATTTTTACGAACTTAACCGCCTCAACAAAGGTCCGCATAAGCAAACGGGATACAACCCTGCCAAAAACTTCCGTAACGTGATCCGTTATATATTGCAGTTATGTTAAAAATGACGGATTCAAGAGCGCCCTCCCCTTCCCCACATCTTATTTGATCTTATTTTATCGTGTGTAATCGGGCTCTTGCGCAACATCTCCCGCAAGACTTCACTGGCATATTAGTTGCGATTTAGCTTACTGGCAGGTACGAGTAATATTGTATTTCCTGCATAAACCAAACTACAGGAGGAACCATCATGGCGTACACGGCAAATGATTATGCAGAACTTATCGGGATATCAGGCTTCAGCGAGGCGCTGCTGAAAAACCATTTTACCCTCTATCAGGGGTATGTAACCAACATTAACAAGCTGTTGGATATCCTTGATCAGATGATGAAAGAAGCAAAAACCGCCAATCCCGAGTTTGCAGAACTCAAGCGGAGGCTTGGCTGGGAATTCAACGGCATGCGCCTGCACGAATACTATTTCGACAATCTTGGGGGCACGGCACCCCTTGACATGAGCAACAGGCTGGCAATGAAGCTGGCCGAGAATCTCGGCAGCGTTGACGCGTGGGAAAGAGACTTCCGGGCAACGGGAGCCATGCGGGGAATCGGCTGGGTGGTCCTGTACCAGGACACTGTCAGCGACAGGCTCTTTAACTTCTGGATCGATGAACATGACAAGGGACATCCTGCAGGCTGCATGCCGATACTGGTCATGGATGTATTTGAACATGCCTTTATGCTCGATTACGGCTTGAAACGGGCAGATTATATCGAGGCGTTTTTCAAAAACATTGACTGGCAGGCGGTGGAAGGTCGGCTTAAATAGAGCCGCAATAAACACCTCGATTATACAAAATGACTTTTTAGATTTTAAAGGAGCTCAAAAATGGCTGAAAGAGCACGCAGAATCGAAGATAGATATCAGGCTATAGCTGACGAAGCAGAGAAAATTTCCCGGACAGTCGAGCAATTCGGTGTGAGCATCCAAAAGAAACCGGGTTTGCGCGAATATGTGAAGGAGTCTCCCTACTGGACGCTGGGAGTTGCTGCCGGCATTGGCTATTTAGCCTCAAGGTTGTTCCGGGCGCGCAGCGCTCCTCCGGAGCAGATCATGGATACCGGTGCCAGGGAAGTTCTCGACTCACACGGTGGTCTGCATACCAAATCAGCCGGACTCGGCCTGATCAAGGCGACTCTGTTGGGTGTTGCCGCGAAGGCTGCCGTCGACTTGATACTGAATGCAGCCTCGTCAACCGGGACACGCTGTGGCAGCCCGGAACCTCGACCGAAGACGGGAAGTGATTCGACCATTAACCAGAGAGCAGATACGCTAAATAAAAATAACCCTATTTTTCGGGAGGAGACCATGGATACCGATTATGACAAAGTAAAGAATCATGTCACCTGACCTAAGAAAAGAACAGAAAGCAACCTGCAAGAGGGAGCTCTACGACTACTCGTTTGCGGCTAAAGTCTTTTTCTGGATGATGGACCTGATTACAGGAAGAAAGATAACACTTCCCAAGGTCAAGCTCATAGAAATATTGGCCAGTATCCCCTACCGCTCCTGGGAAATCCGGCAGTATGCACGCATTACGAGTTTTTATCGGAATCTGACATTGGTAAAAGAGGCCCGCAACATATTGATGTGGTCCCGCGATGCTCAGGATAATGAATATTGCCACCTGCTGGTCGTCAACGAGAAGATGAAAGCGGATGGGATCAAAGATCCGTGGTATCTGATGCAACCAATCCCCCTTGTGATGGTCGGTTTTTATGCTGTTTTAATGCGTTTTATGGCCTTGATCAGCATTCGCAGTGCATTTCAGTTCAATGCGGAGTTTGAAGACCATGCCGAACACGCATACGCACAATTTGTCGAAGAACACCCGGAATGGGAACGACAGGCAGTAAACAGCGGACTGGTGAAAGAATACGGAGAACTGACGACCAGGGCGGATGTGTTCAGACGCATCGGCCTGGATGAACGTGACCACAGAAACATGAGTTTTATTTCCTGTGGTAAGCCGGAGTGTGTTGTTATCTATGACGGAATGCCGGAAATACTCCGGACTTGAGCTATTCTGTTCACGAGGATCACGCGATTGAGGCTCGACCCGCGTAAAAATTGTAATTATTGAACAGCAAGGAGAACAACATGAATAGTATCGATTGTGCAGTCAAGATGGAAGAGGAAGCCAGGAAGTTCTACGAAACTATGGCTGCGGACGCTACCGATCCGGAGTTGAAAAATCTTTTCACCCTGCTGGCGGAATCCGAACAGGAACATCACGATGCCCTGTTAAAGATAAAAGAGGATATCGATCCCCTGAACGTCAAGTTTAAGGATTTGCAGGAGGCGGCATGCCTTTTCAAACCTGACATGACAAAGCGTGACAACGCAACAGTACAGATGGATCAACCCGATGCATACCAGCGCATCGTAAAGGAAGAGGAGAACAACGTCCGGTTCTACGAGGAATTGGCCGAGCAGTCAGAGGATGAACACACCCGCAAGATACTGCTCATGATTGCCGAGGAAGAGCGGAAGCACCTGAGCATCGTCAAAAACATCTACTCCTTTGTTGAGTCGCCGAAAACCTTTCTTGCTTCGGCAGAGTTCAGCAACCTTAAAGAATACTGAATCAAAGGAGGATTTGTTTGATGAACCAGACTGGTGGATGGATGGGCGGACAGATGTTGATGTGGACAGTGCTCGCCGTACTGGTGGTGGTTGTAGTTGTGATTAACAAGCTGTTCCGGAACAAATAATCGCGCAGATGCGACGCACCTGTGAGTCAATTACCTAACACAAAACAAAACAAAGGAGTCTCACCATGTCATACTATTTCAGCAAAAAGCTGCACATGACCTTCGAGAAAGGCATGTCGAGAGTAATTGAAGAATTGAGGCAGGAAGGGTTTGGAATCCTCACCGAAATTGATGTCACAGAAACATTGAAAAGGAAATTGAATGTTGATTTCCCCAATTACACAATACTTGGCGCATGCAACCCGCCCTTTGCCTACCGGGCATTACAGGCGGAGCCCAAAATAGGCTTGATGCTGCCCTGCAATGTTGTTATTCAACAGCTGAAAAATGATGAAATAGAAGTGTCCGCCGTGGACCCGCTCGCTTCCATGCAGGCCATTCAAAACAAAGAACTACAGGGCATTGCCGAAGAAATACAGCTGAAACTCAAAAAAGTAATTGAGCAATTGTAGCATGTGTCAACCCAATATTGTCAAAAGTCCCATGAAAGACAGGATGTTTAAATAAGCCTGGGAGAGATATGAAACAGTTTGCAGCGCAAGGCAATGACGGTGAGAGGGAAAATCTCATGGCAGTGAGCACAGAAAAACAATCATGGACGGGAAGGCTTCTAAAATCGAGGTTGTTTCGCTGGGGTGCAGGCATAATTGCCGCGCTTGCCCTGGTACTCTTCAGTGCGTCTTATTTCCTTGATGAACCTCTGCGGAGCAACATGGAACAGAAACTTAACCGCGATCTGAAAGGATATTCGGTCCGATTGCCGGGGTTACATGTCCAGTTGATAGGTCTGTCCCTGACCTTGAAAGGACTGACAATCTTTCAGCAGGCCCATCCTGATCAGCCTGTCGTTCATTTCCCACTTATCAAGGCCAGCATCCACTGGCGCGAGATCTTTTCGGGGAAACTCGTTGCTGAATTCATGCTGGACCGGCCGCAACTAAACATCAACCTGCAACAGCTGCGCAGCGAAGCGGCCAGCAAAGTCTCACTCAAGGATCGCGGTTGGCAGCAGGCGCTGGAAGATATTTACCCGCTCAAAATAAACTCCTTGAAAATCAAAGACGGCAGCATGACCTATATCGACCAGGACCCGAAAAAACCTCTCATCCTGAGCCACCTGAACCTCCAGGCAGCCAATATCCGCAACATCCGGCTCCCCGATAAGGTCTATCCCTCCTCGTTTCATCTTGATACGGCAATCTTCGGCACCGGGCGCGGCAGTATCGACGGGGTGGCCAATCTGCTCGCTGAACCGTACCCCGGCATGAAGGGCCGCCTTATGCTGGAAAATGTGCCGATTGATCATCTAAGCGCAGTGTCTGCACTTTCAAACCTCTCCATCCATGGCGGGGTTCTGCGGGCCTCAGGCGATGCAGAGTATTCGCCAAATGTTAAAAATGCCCACCTGGAAAACCTGGAGATCAAAGGGATGAAGCTTGACTATATCCATTCGCAACATACCGCCGTCACAGAGAAAAAACAGGCGGCAGTCGTGGAAATGGCTGCCCGGAAGATCAGCAACCAGCCCGGCTTGTTACTGCGAGCCGATCAGGTGAACCTGTCGGGCTGCACCCTTGGTTTTGTGAATAAGACGTCGAGCAATCCGTACCGCGTATTCCTTGCCGATACCGATTTCCATCTGAGCAACTTTTCCAATCACTTTTCCCAGGGTCCTGCCAAGGCGAAATTGAAAGCTAAATTCATGGGCAGCGGTATCACAACGGCATCCGCTGATTTCCGGCCGGAGAAAGGGGGGGCTGATTTCGATCTCTACCTCAAAATCGAAGATTCCCAATTGACGGCTATGAACAACTTACTCCTCGCCTACGGGGATTTCGATGTTTCCGCCGGGGTCTTTTCCCTCGTCACCGAGTTACACGTCAAAGATGATAAAATTTTCGGCTATATCAAGCCGTTCTTCAAGGATATGAAGGTTTATGACAGACGCAAGGATACGAAACGGGGCGTTTCACATCAAATGTACGAGATGCTGGTTGGCGGGGTTGCCATGCTTCTTGAAAACAGGTCGCATCAGGAGGTTGCCACCAAGGTGGACATCAAGGGATCGGTGGGGAACCCGGAAACCAGTTCCCTTCAGATCGTTACTGAACTTATCAAAAATGCATTTTTTAAAGCGATTCTACCCAGTTTTGAAAAAATGCTGCCCGGAGCAGGCAAACGCTGAGAAGTCAAGGTCAGTCAAAACATCAATTTTTAAAATTTATGTCGCAACGTCTTCGAACGATACGGAATGAATGAGGTGATGACCATGAATCCAAACATGAACAGCAGTGAATATTTAATGATCGAAGAGGACATTTTTCTCCACATTCGCGACTGGGGACAGGGCACTCCAATTGTCTTCATACCCGGATGGCCTTTCGGCCATGAAATGTTTGAGTACCAGTTTACGCAGATCCCTCAGCAGGGGTACCGCTGTATAGGAATAAGCATGCGCGGCTTCGGCAAATCTTCAAAACCATGGGGCAAATACACCTATGATGTATTTGCCGATGACCTTCATCTGGCTCTTAACGCACTGTCACTGAACAATGTCACTCTTGTAGGTTTTTCCATAGGAGGTGCAATTGCCCTTCGTTATATGGCTCGCCACAAAGGCGCCTGCATAGCCAATCTGGTACTTTGCGGAGCAGCAGCACCAAGCTTTACCACAAGACCTGACTTCCCTTTCGGAACCGATCCAGTGGCCGTGGATGGCCTTATCAAATCATGCCATTCGGACAGAGCCAAACTCAACACCGACTTCGGTAATATATTTTTTAAAAGCAGCGATGCTGCAAGCCCTCAGCTTCTTGATTGGTTTCAGTCTCTGGCTATGGAGGCTTCACCCCATGCTGCTGCGGCCTGCCTTGAAACTCTCCGTGATTCAGATCTACGTAACGACTTGAAATCAGTGAACGTCCCTACCGTACTTTTTCACGGCCTGCATGACCAGGTTTGTCCGTTTTCACTTGCAGAAACAATGACGGCGCCGATTGATGCAATGCCAACCGGCGGAGAAGCAATGGCGGTTGGAGCCGAGGGAATATCGGCCGGGGAAGAACCAACTGCCGGAGGGATAAAAGGTGCAAAATTGATTCGCTTCGAGAACAGCGGACATGCAATGTTCTATGAGGAGCGTGACAAGTTCAATGCAGAATTAATAAATTTCATCGAAAAGAAGACCACAAGTGAAAAGGTGTTTTTCCCATTATGAACCTAAACAGCTTATAACACAGTCAAAGATTATTAACTCCGTCACATTTGGCAGTTATGCCAAATGTGACGGATGAAGCTGGTATTTCTATCCTCCCCCCGAAATTAAATCGCCGATTTTATATCTGATAATCGGCTACTTACATTCATATAATCACATATCCTATCTGGCGCGCTATTTGCAGTATGCCTTCTCAGCAGAACATGAGCAATACCTTGTTTTGCATATCCCGGGTCGGGGGAAACCATTTATGCGATATTTAGTGTTTGCCGTATTGCTCTTTATGTTCACCATTCCGGGCCGGGCTGCTTTTGCGGGAGAAATCAGTTTTCTCGGCGGCTATGGCTGGACAGACAAACCTGACGAGAGGACTTTCGCATGGCAGCTTCAGTATATGGAAGGGCTTGGTGAACATTTCGCCTACTCAATTTCATATCTGAACCAGGGGCACTTTTTCCAGCACCACCGTGACGGCAACGCCGCCAATCTGTGGGTACGAACCAACCTGCTCGACAAGCAGCTTTCCCTGGGGCTCGGTGTCGGAGGGATATATTATTACGATACCATTATTCCCGGCAACGGAGGAACAGCCCGGGACGTCCACGGCTGGGGCACCATGGCCAACGTGGCGGCAACCTGGTACACCAAGAGCCGCTGGTTTTACCAAATGCAGGGTTACTGGGTCAGGGGCGGTGAGAGTTTCGATTCCCTGTCAGCACTTGCAGGCATTGGCTACCAGCTCGATGCACCGCCTGTAAAGGGACCTGATGTGAAAGGAACCCGTCTGACTGAAAGAACCACTGAAAACGAACTGACGGTTTTCGGCGGAGAAACGGTCGTGAACATACCCGGGGACGGCCATTCAAGAGCCATTGCTCTCGAATACCGGCGCGGACTCTGGCGTTTCCTGGAATTGACGGCAGGGGCCATTTACGAAGGTCGAAGTGCCTTGATTGACCGATACGGCCTGACCACTCAGATTTGGCTGGCAAAACCCTTTTTGGATGACAAAATCTCTCTGGGTATCGGCATTGGTCCGTATTTCGCTTTGGATCGCCGGCTCAAAACCCAGCAGGGAAGAATGCCCACAATGTTCTCAACGACGGGAAGCTACCGAATCAATGAAAACTGGCTTATACGGGCAACATGGGATCGGGTTATAACAACCTACGACCGCGACACGGACATTTTTCTTGGCGGCATCGGTTATCGCTTTTGAAGATGAGACTTTATCGGGTTCAGGTCGCAATACATCGTCAACAAGGGAGGTTCAGATGAAACGGAAAGCTTCGGCAGAATGGAAAGGAAGTCTCAAGGAAGGCAAAGGTAACATCTCCACGGAAAGCGGTGTGCTGGCCAGAACACAATACTCGTTTGGCGCCCGCTTCGAGAGCGGAATCGGCACCAATCCGGAAGAACTTGTCGCAGCAGCGCATGCTGCCTGTTTTTCCATGCAGCTCTCGGCCTTGCTTGGCAAAGCCGGACTGGTCCCGGATCAAATCGCCACAACCGCCGTTGTTACCTTCGAAAATCAGGACCAGGGTTGGACCGTCACCGAAAGCCATCTGGAGGTCACCGCCTCCATACCGGGGGCCACCCCGGAGTCGTTTGCCAAGCTGGCTGACGAGGCTAAGACAGGCTGCCTTATGACGCGACTTTTGAAAACGACCGTCACCATGGACGCGAAGCTGGTGACCTAGCACGATAGTGTCAAAAGTTCCATGAAAGAAAAGGAGAAGACTATGAACAGACGCATTGGAATCACCCTGCCAGTCCTGGCAATCAGTACAGTTATTTTCGGAGGGTGTAAAAAAGAAACTCCTCAAAAATCAGAAGTTCCACAAGCGGTACCCGGTCCACAATCAGCATCCATGACAAAAACAGGCGAAGAGTTGTTCAAACAGATGTGCGCCCAATGTCACCCCGATGGCGGTAATACGGTCAATACGAAGAAAACCCTTCACCGGCAATCTCTGGTGGCGAATAACATTACCAAACCCGAAGATATCGTGAAAATTATGCGTAACCCGGGAGCAGGGATGAACAAATTCGACGAAGCGACTCTCCCAGAAAAAGATGCATTGACGATTGCCGAGTATATTCTGAACACATTCAAATAGCAGGTTTGCGGTTACCCTAAGAGAATATGAAGACCACATTGAGGAAATAAGCCGTCTCAAATGCTATATTGTGTTCACGCCATGGAGGTATCTGAGATGAGTGTCACTATCAAAAGTAATTTATCATGGGTAGGCAAGGTTGATTGGGAATTACGCAAGTTCCACGGAGAAGAATATTCCACGCACAAGGGAACATCCTATAATTCATACCTGGTGCAGGAAGAGAAAACAGTTCTTATTGAAACTGTCTGGGCACCATTTGCCAAGGAGTTCGTCCGGAACCTGCAAAAAATCATCGATCTGAATTCGATCGATTACATTATTGCCAATCATGGTGAAATTGATCACAGCGGCGCTTTGCCCGAACTTATGCGCCAGATTCCGGAGACACCGATCTACTGTACTGCCAATGCGGTCAAATCCCTGAAAGGTCAGTATCATCAGGAATGGAATTTTAAAATAGTCAAGAGCGGTGATCGACTGGATCTGGGCAATAAGGAACTGATCTTTATTGAGGCACCGATGCTGCACTGGCCGGACAGCATGTTCTGCTACCTGACGGTCGACAATGTCCTCTTCAGTACAGATGCCTTCGGACAGCATTTTGCCACCGACAGGCTTTTTAACGATCTTGTTGATCAGTCTGAACTGTATCAGGAGTGCATAAAGTATTATGCAAACATACTGACACCCTTCAGTTCGTTTGTTGACAGAAAAATCAAGGATTTCGTCAGCATGAATCTGCCGCTCGATATGATCTGCACCAGCCA
>CAYQTC010000018.1:0-78331 GCA_964420435.1 uncultured Geobacter sp. | reverse complement strand
GAGCTGGAGTTCGGCACCGGCGTGGTCAAGATCACCCCGGCCCACGACTTCAACGACTTCGAGGTCGGCCTGCGTCACGGCCTGGACAAGATCAACGTGCTGGACGAATCGGGCGTCATCAACGCCGCCGGACACCAGTACGAAGGTATGGACCGCTTTGCCGCCCGTACCCGCATCGTGGCTGAACTGGAAGAAGCCGGGCTGCTGGAGAAGATCGACGACCACGCCATGTCGGTGGGGGGATGCTACCGCTGCAAGACCGTGGTTGAGCCGTACCTGTCGCTACAGTGGTACGTCAAGGTCGCTCCGCTGGCCGAGAGGGCCCTGCACGCTGTAAAAACCGGCCAGACCCGCATTCTGCCCAAACAGTGGGAGAATACCTACTACGACTGGATGGAAAATATCCGCGACTGGTGCATCTCGCGCCAGATCTGGTGGGGACACCGCATCCCGGCCTGGTTCTGCGACCATTGCGATGGCGTCACCGTAGCAATGGAGACACCCGGCAAATGCAGCAAGTGCGGCAGCGACGAGATCCGTCAGGAAACCGACGTGCTGGACACCTGGTTCTCCTCGGCCCTGTGGCCCTTCTCCACCATGGGGTGGCCGGACAATACAGACGAGTTAAAGACCTTCTACCCGACCGCCTGCCTGGTGACCGGCTTCGACATCCTCTTCTTCTGGGTGGCCCGCATGATGATGATGGGACTGCACTTCATGGATCAGGTCCCGTTCAAGGATGTCTACATCCACGCTCTGGTGCGCGATGCCCAGGGGCAGAAGATGTCCAAGTCCAAAGGCAACGTGATCGATCCTTTGACGATCATCGAGCAGTACGGAACCGACGCCTTCCGTTTCACCCTGGCCGCCTTCGCAGCCCAGGGACGAGACATCAAGCTGGCCGAGGAGCGCATCGCCGGCTACCGCAACTTCTGCAACAAGGTCTGGAACGCGGCCCGCTTCACGTTGATGAACCTGGAAGGCTTTGATCCGGACAGCGTCAGCTTTGAGAACCTGGAATTTTCCCAGGGAGACAAGTGGATCCTGCACCGCCTGAACGAAACCGCACGGAGCGTGGATGAGACCCTGACCGGCTACCGTTACAACGAAAGCGCCATGGCGCTCTACCAGTTCACCTGGAGCGAATTCTGCGACTGGTATCTGGAACTGTCCAAACAGGATCTCTACAACGGCACCCCGGAACGCAAGCAGACCGCCCAGTTCGTGCTCTGGTACACGCTGGAAAACCTGCTGCGCCTCTTGCACCCATTCATGCCTTTCATTACCGAGGAGATCTGGCAGGCTCTGCCGGGAACGAAAACTGCCCCGACCATCATGCAGGCCGAATACCCCGTTCCCTGTGACCAGCGTTCCTTCCCGGAGGCGGCGGCCGACATGGAAAAAGTCATGGGCGTCATCAGCGGCATCCGCAACATTCGCGGCGAGATGGAAGTGCCCCCTTCAAAACAGATTGCCGTAATCCTTTCCTGTGGTTCCGAAGAGAGCAAACTTCTGATGAAGCACAACGAAGGCGCCATTATCAGCCTGGCCCGCATCTCCGACCTGGCCATCGGCAGCGACATCGAAAAACCGGAAGACGCCTCGATTCAGGTCGCCGGAGACGTACAGATTTTAGTCCCTCTCAAGGGGCTGGTCAATGTGGAGGAAGAGGAAAAACGCCTGCTGAAGGAGATCGGCAAGATTGACAAGGAGATCGAAATGTTCTCCAAAAAGCTGGCCAGCCCGGCATTTGTGGATCGCGCGCCGGCTGAAGTGGTCGAGAAAGAACGCCAGAAGCTGGCCGAAGTAACCGACAAGAAACAGGTTCTTGAAGACAGCCTCGACAAGATCAGAAAGCTTAGATAGGTACAGTATGCACTTGAAAAGTGTCGCCATATTCGCCAAGAGCCACGATCCCCGCTGTCAGGGAGTCGCTGACGACCTGATCAACTGGCTTGAGGAGAAGAGCTGCCTTCCGCTGGTGGAGTCTCAACTGGCACGTTTGATCGGCTACTCGGCTAATCTGACTGATGAAGAGATTCGCGAACAGGCAGAACTGGTTGTGGTCCTGGGTGGGGATGGCACACTGATTTCTGTGGCACGCCTCTTCAGTGGTAAAGACGTCCCGATCGTGGGGGTCAACCTGGGGAGCCTCGGCTTTCTGACCGAAGTTACAGTGGAGGAGCTTTATCCGCTGCTGGAACGCTGCCTTAAGGGCGAACCGCGGGTTTCCGAGCGGATGATGCTGGAAGTTACCGTCTGTCGTGACGGCCAGGAAATCGAGAAGTGCAATGTCCTGAACGACATGGTCATCAACAAGGGCGCTCTGGCCCGCATCGTGGACCTGGAGACCAAGGTCAACCGCCATTTCCTGACCACCTACAAGGCGGACGGGCTGATCGTCTCCACTCCGACCGGTTCCACCGGCTATTCCATGTCGGCCGGTGGACCGATTGTTCACCCCCTGATGAGCTGTATCCTGATCACTCCGATCTGTCCGCACACTTTGACCAACCGTCCGATTGTAGTTACCGATGAATCGATCATCTCGATAACAATCGCTTCGTCCTTCGATGAGAAAGTTTATCTGACCCTGGATGGGCAGGTCGGTTTCAAGCTGATGCAGGGGGACTCGATCGAAGTGCGCAAGGCGCTCAAGACCACCTCTCTGGTCATGTCCAAGGATCGCGACTACTTCGAAGTATTGCGGACCAAACTCAAATGGGGAGAACGCTGACACCGCCATGCTGACCGATCTCACCATCAAAAATGTCGCCATCATCGACTCCCTGCATATCACGCTCAAAGCGGGCCTGACCGTGCTGACCGGCGAGACCGGAGCCGGAAAATCGATCATCATCGATGCGGTCGGGCTGATCATGGGCAGCAGAGCCTCAAGCGATCTGATCCGCTCCGGCGAGGACGAGGCGGTTGTGGAGGCGATCTTTGACATCTCCGGCCAGCCGGACATCCGCGACATGCTCAGTGAAGCCGGTTTTGACTGCGAAGATGAACTGCTGATCAAGCGTTCCCTCTCCCGTGCCGGCAAAAACAGGATCTTCATCAACGGCAGCATGGCTACCCTGGCCCTTTTGACAGATATCGCCCCGCGCCTGATCAACATATACGGTCAGCACGATTCCCAGACACTTCTGAAACCTGACAATCACCTGCGGCTTCTGGACGCATTTGCCTCTCTGGGTAGCCGTCGCCAGGACTTCTCGCGCACCTTCGGCAAACTGGCAGAACTTAAGGAGCGGATAGCCGGGCTCGATTCTGCCGAACGGGATGCCGAACGGAGACTGGACCTGCTGACATATCAAGCGGAGGAGATTGCGAAAGCGGATCTGAAGTCCGGGGAAGAGGAACAGCTGGAGGAACAGCGCCAACTGCTGGCCAGCGCCGAGAAACTGGGCAGCGCCAGCGCCGAAGCATATGACCGGCTCTACGACGGAGACGGAGCTATCCTGGGACAGCTGCGGCGCATTACCGGTTCAGTCACTGAACTGGCTTCCATTGACCATTCACTGGGAGATCTGGCCGGATCCCTGGAAAGCGCCTATCTGCAGCTGGAGGATGCGGCCATTACGCTGCGTGACTACTCCTCCCGCATTGAGTCGGACCCGGCCACACTTCAGCAGATCGATGACCGTCTTGACCTGATCGGCCGGCTGAAGAAAAAATATGCCCCGACGGTGGCTGAGATACTGGACTACAAGACCGCTATTAACAGTGAACTGGAACAGCTGCAGGGCCGTGAACAGAGCCGGCATGATCTGGAAGCGGAGCTGGAACTGCTGGAAGGTGAACTGAAGCGACTGGGAACAGAGCTGACCGCAGCCCGCACAAAAGCGGCCGGCGGACTGGAACAGGCGCTGGAGCTGGAAGCTCATCAGCTGGCAATGAAAGGCGCCGTAATAAAAGCCTCTATGGAACCATTGGCGGAAGCGCGTACATACGGTTACGAACGGGTGGAATTCCTTTTTTCTCCCAATCCGGGCGAACCACCTCGCCCCCTTGCCAGAGTCGCCTCGGGCGGCGAACTTTCACGCCTGATGTTGGCAATCAAGCAGGTGCTTCCTGACAGCGAAGTACCTACTCTGGTGTTCGACGAAGTCGATACCGGCATCGGAGGAGCAACCTCCGAACTGGTCGGCAGGAAGCTACAGAATGTCGCCGTACGACAACAGGTGCTCTGCATAACCCATCTTCCGCAGGTAGCGGTCTGCGCTGATCAGCAGCTGCGGGTCGAAAAGCTGATTGAGGGGGGGAGAACAGCTACCCGCATCATCGAGCTGGACCGTACCGGACGCACCGCCGAGGTGGCCCGGATGCTGGCCGGCGCTAACATAACCGAATCCGCCTTGGCACACGCCGAAGAAATGCTTACCGCCTCACGCACCAGCTGATACTAATTATTCAGCAAAAAAACCTTCCATCTTCACCAACTACGTTCAGTTGCTATTCCATAAAACGAAAACTGGAACCGGCCCTCTCCCATGGGGCATTTATTCGATTAATGCCGCAGTTTTCACAGAATGTAACCGGAATGACTGCCGATATCATAAAACACATATCCAGCAGATCATCGTGCTGCCAGCATCCATCGTGCGATCCGATTCTTCTTGCCGAGCATCCGCAGACCGGGCAGTTGAATTCGACGCCGCTTCTGGCCATGATGTGAAGTCTCAGGCAACGGGTTTTTCTGTCGAGAACAGCATCGGAGATATGCCATTGCGATGAAAGACCAAGAATAGATGAATAGAGAGATGTGTCAGCCATGTAGCGGACCGCCGTTATGAACAATGCTGTATTAGACCGGAAAACTGCCGTACTGAGCTCTATTGACTACAAGACTTGTACCATATCGACAGGAACTCCTAACGGACTGTTTTAAAACGGTTATATACATTACTGAACGACCGACCATGTTCCGGCATGTATCTTTTTTTTACATCAGAATTTTCAAAATGTCTGCCCATTACCTTGTATAGTATGGAACGCGTGGCAATAGCAAAATAACCGTATTCTGCAAAAATCTTTGCAGAGGTATATGCATCACGTTATAGTATTCACACAGCATCGCAGGAAACTGTTAATAAGCGGGGGAGTCTCAATGCAACTGAAAAAAGCTCAGAGTCCTTCCACACAGGAGCAATTGACAGACCGCGAACGCAAAATTATATTTTCACCGATGCGCCTGGTATTGACTCTGGCTCTCAGCGTTTTTATTATCGAATTTCTGATAATGGAATTACTTTATGTTCTGCCGAAACTGCCTCCTCCGTTTGAAATTTTGTTCGATTCAACAATATTGACTCTGCTTCTATGCCCGATACTCTATTCCTATCTTTTTAAACCTCTCCTGCATTTGATTAGCGAGTGCAGGGAGAATGAGACACAACTGCAGGGCTGCAAAATCAATCTAGAAGAAAAGGTTCTTGAAAGAACATCTGATCTTGACCTGGCCGTTCAGCTGCTGCAGCAGGAAAACGAAGCTCGCAACAGAATCGAGTCGGCGTTGCGTGAAAGCGAGACTCGCTTCCGACAGATATTCGAACAGAGTGAGGATGCCATCATCCTTATATCTGCTGATGACAACTCTTTTTTGGATGTCAATCCGCCTGCCGAGAAAATTTTCTGCAAAAGCAGGGAGGATCTGATCTCGTCAGGGCTGAAGGGGCTGGGATTATCTCCCGACTGCAACGATCTTTCTGACGCAATAACAACAATTGTGACCAAGAAACACCCTGACAACATCGGACAGCTTGATTGCCACACCGCCGATAACGAAAAACGGATTCTTTCTTTTCGCGGCAAAATCATTGTCCTGCAGGGCAGGGAAACCATTCTGGCAACCTTCCGGGACATAACCAGACGGGTACATATTGAGGAAGAGGCCAAAAACCTCCAGTCAAGGCTCATCCACGCCAACCGCATGACATCTCTGGGTTTGCTGGTCAGCAGTGTGGCTCACGAAGTCAACAATCCCACCAACTACATCCTGGCCAATGCCGGCCTTATCAAGAAAGCCTGGCTGGATATAGAACCGCTGCTGGAAGAACGCTACCGATCTTCGGGTGATTTCAACGTAGGAATGACGACCTGGAAAGATGCGCGTAATTTTCTGCCGGATGCATTCGACGGCATTCTGATCGGCGGCCACCGCATAGTGGAAATCATCGAAAACCTGAAGGTATACGGCCGCAGTGACAAATCAATCCATGAATCCACAATCGACATCAACGACGCAGTCAGGCTGTCGGCATCCATACTCGGCCACCACATTTCCAACCTGACCAGCAACTTCCGGATTGATCTGACGCCTGATCTTCCGCCGGTAACAGGTAACATACGTCAACTGGAGCAGGTTGTAATCAACCTGATTCAGAATGCACTGCAGGCTCTTCCGGATATGAAATGCGAGGTGCACGTTTCAACCCTTTTCGACGAGGCGCATAACGAGGTTGTCATACGCGTAAAGGATCAAGGCCGCGGAATCAGCGCGGATTTGGCAGAACACATCATGGAGCCGTTCTTCACGACACGCCTGGAGCAGGGTGGAACCGGCCTGGGACTGGCAATCTGTTCCACCATAGTGAAAGATCACGGCGGACATATTGAATTCAGCTCTGAGCCGGGCATCGGTACAACCTTTGCCATTCACCTGCCGGCCGCAAAAGGCTCAAGCAGCTCAACAGATGACAAAATGGAGGCAGATAATGACAACCGATAGCCAGTCCCGGATTCTGATCGTGGATGATGAATTAAATGTCCTCAAGGCCAGCTCGGCAGCACTTAAAATGGGCGGTTTCAGCAATATCCGGACCGAAGAGGACAGTCGCAGGGTTCTTGATCTGCTTGCCGCTGAAAAGTTTGACATAATAATTCTTGATCTGTACATGTCGCACGTCAGCGGTATGGATCTGCTGCCTCAGATCGCGGAACGCTACCCTGAGATCCAGATAATCATTGTAACAGCAGCTTATGAGATCGAGAGGGCGGTATCCTGCATCAAGCAGGGTGCCTTTGACTACATGGTCAAGCCGGTCGATAACGAACAACTGATAACAACGATCCGCAAGGCACAGGAACACTCGTCATTGATTCAACAGATGACGCTGATGAGAGACAGCCTGCTTTATAAGAAGCAGGAACATCAGGAGGCTTTTGACGAAATTATTACGCAGGATGCCAATCTGCTGAAACTGTTTCAGTATATTGATGTAGTATCCCGCTCGCCGCAGGCAGTGCTGGTTTACGGAGAATCGGGTACGGGCAAGGAATTGATCGCCAGAGCCCTCCATCACCTGAGCGGCAGCAAAGGTGAACTGGTTCCTGTAAATCTTGCCGGACTGGACGACAACATGTTTTCCGACACTCTCTTCGGACATCGCAAGGGTGCCTTTACAGGAGCGGACTCCGTCCGCGACGGACTGATCGTCAGAGCCGCCGGAGGCACACTTTTCCTGGATGAAATCGGCGATCTGAGCCAGTCTTCACAGCTCAAACTGCTGAGACTGATCCAGGAACGGGAGTTTTATCCGGTCGGTTCAGACATCCCGCGCAGCTGCACAGCCCGGATTGTCTGCGCCAGCAACCGTGACATAAAGGCCCTTGTAGCCGAAGGTCGTTTCCGTAATGATCTTTATTATCGTCTTTGTACCCACCTTATTGCTATCCCTCCCTTGAGGAGCCGCAAGCAGGACATACCGCTGCTGCTGGCTCACTTCGTAGCACAGGCAGCGGACCACCTCGGCAAACGTGCCCCCTCCTATCCCAGGGAGCTTTCTGATCTGCTGTCAACCTATTCGTTCCCCGGCAATGTTCGCGAGCTGCAAAGTTTGGTTTTCGATGCGGTCGCACGCTGCACAACCGGAACACTTTCACTGGAGCCGTTCAAAAATATGCTCTCCGGACGAACCGCGGCACCGCCTGCAGCATCATGCGCATCCGACGGTGAAGATTGTGATATGGCTCAGCAGCTGGAGAGTATCTGGGGACACTTCCCGACATTACGGGAAGCTGAGGATACGGTCGTCCGGGCTGCAATGGCAACAGCCCATGACAATCAGGGCATTGCGGCAAGCTTGCTGGGACTGAAACGTCAGACACTTAATATGCGACTGAAGGCCATGGCTCAGCGGGGTTGATCAGAACTTGACAGCAGAATTATAAATATCCCTGTTTTTTACAGAGCCGGCAGAAACCAACTAACCTGCCTGCAAATAACGACTCAGTTTCAGTTGTTGTTTTTCCGTATAAGATGTTAGTATTTATAAATATTTTTGAGGAGGTTTTATGCTGATACGTCCAATACTGATCTGCGCGGCACTGCTGCTGGCTGCCGGCACAACCCTGGCTGCCACTGCGGAAGAACAGATAACACAACTTGAACTACGAGCCGCAAAAGCTGTAGAATCAGGCCTTGAAGAATATGCAAAGGACCGGTTTGACACGGCCAGAGCCGGCCTTGCGGCTGCAAAAGCAGCGACGGCAATCGGCAGGCACAAAGAAGCCCTACAGCAGGTAGAGCTGGCCGAGGCTCGACTGAACGCTGCCGAAGCCAAAGCGTCTGAAAAGGAAATGCTTGAGAAAGTGGCGGTGCGGCGCTCCGAACTTAAAAAATCGGAAGCACTGCTGGAGCGTTATCGTCAGGGGGAGGTAAACTGATATGAAGAACGTCATACTAACCCTGATCACCATTCTCTGCATTTCCGTTTCCGGGGCTGTTGCTGCCGAAAAGAGCAAAGCGCTTGTCCAGCTTGATAATGCCCGCATTGCCATTGAAAACCTGTCCGGCAGAATCGGCGATAACAAGGAAGCCGCAGCCGATCTGGAAATGGCAAAAACCGCCATAAGTAAAGGCTCCGAGGTCTCCGAAAAAGGGAGACAGATGTTCGGTTTCGGCGACATGAAGCCCGAATCCGAACAGGAGATTAAAAATTACGCCGAAATAGCCGAACTTTCCACAACCGCGGCAGCGGCACGGCTGGAGAAAACCCGGGCGGCTTCAGAGCTTGAGGCGCTGGACAAACAGCTGACCGTAGTCAAAGGCAAAATTAAAATCTTCGAGGACCGTAAAGCCGAGCTGGAGAAGTATAAGACGGAGGCAGCCAGGTGCCGGAACGAGCTCAGGGATCTGGAAGCTTTGAAATCAGAAAATGCTCAGCTTACATCCAGAATCGAAAGACAGCAGACCGAAATCAAGGCATTGACGACTCAGCTGGAAGATGCAAAGAAAACCACGGCGCTTAGAGATAAAAATGAGCCGGCAAAGCCTGTCAAAGCAGTGATTGCTCCATCAGCACCTTTGAGCAATGGCGATGTTCCTCAGGCATTAAAAGAGCTGATGCCGGTCGAACCGGCTCCAGTGACGGAGATTCCGGCCGGAGCAGCTTCTAATCCGGCCAAAGATACGCAGTGAAATCCGGATTACTGAATATTTTTCACGAAATCCCGGGAGCCCTGTCCGAAGAATTGTTTCAGAATCTGGCCGAGTGCGGTAATGTCCGCATCGAGCGAATAGTATCTGACGGGCAGGCGACTCCGGAGGGAACATGGTACGATCAGTCATGGGACGAATGGGTAATACTGCTGTCGGGCAGTGCCGGGCTTTTTTTTGAGGGAGATGACCAGCCCCGTCATTTAGTGCCGGGTGATCACATTTTGATTCCGGCCGGCTGCCGGCACAGGGTGGAATGGACCGACCAGACGCAGAAGACGATCTGGCTGGCGGTGCATATTCTGAATTCAGCACAAAAGGAGAACAAAACGGAATGAAGAGAATCCTGATATTAATGCTTGCGACACTTGCGATACTGCCCTTGACGTCGCTTTCATCGGATGCGGCGGAACCTTTCACTGTGATCAATGCACAAACCCTGAAGTCCATGCTGGATGAGAGGGGATCTGCAGCAGTCGTCATCGACTCAAGGAGCAGGTCTGAATATGATCATGCGCACATTCCCGGTGCAGTCAGCCTTCCGTTGTCACAGATGGCGGCCGATCCTGCTCTGCCTGGTTCTCCGACCGGATCAAAGCTGGTCTTCTACTGCAGCGGCTCCACCTGAGGACAGAGCTATCAGGCTGCGCGTGTCGCAGCCAAAGCAGGTTACGCGAATCTGTTCGTACTGGAAAACGGCATTTCGGGCTGGCAGGGAGCCGGACTGCCGGTCGAACATTCGCAGCGCATCGGCTCCGTAACGGCGCCGCAGGACGCCGCCGGCAGGAAGAGTCCATGATAGAGACAATTCTCGATCGCCGCCACTGGGTCTTTGATCTGGACGGCACCCTGACCGTTGCCGTTCATGATTTCGCCGCCATCCGCAAGGTACTTGGCATCCCGGACGGCTCCGACATCCTTGGGCACCTGGAGTCGCTTACCGAAAAGGAAGCCCGACCTCTCCATCAACGACTGCAGGAGATTGAACAGGAACTGGCTCACCAGACCGAAGCAGCACTCGGTGCAGTTCAGTTGATCGAAGAGCTTCATTCGCGAGGTACTCTCCTTGGTATCCTGACCCGCAACACCAGGGAAAACGCCATTCGCACTCTGAACATGATCGGCCTGGGAAGTTATTTTGAATCGGGCTATGTTCTGGGCCGGGGTGAGGCTCTTCCAAAGCCGGATCCGGACGGAATCCACCGACTGGCGGAGTTATGGGAGGCCAAACCGGCTGATATGGTGATTGTGGGGGATTATCTGTACGACCTTCAGGCAGGGCGTTCCGCAGGAGCAACGACTGTCCATGTGGATACGGCGGGTGATTTTTGCTGGCCGGAACTGGCGGACATCAGGATCGAGTCGCTGGAGCAGATTACTGCCTGCCTTGCATTATCGTACGGCAGATGATCAGGCAAATCTACAGTTCAACAAAGTAACGGTTCTTTCCGCCCTGCTTGGCCTGCTGCAGCGCCTGATCGGCGAGGGTGATGCATTCGTAGACCGTCTGTCCGAGGTTGTATTCGCAAAGGCCAAGACTGACTGTTATCTTGATCCCGGGCTTTTGGGCCTTGAACTCGGTCATAAGGATCGATTCGTGTATCTTCCTTGCGACATACTCTGCCCCGTCAATGTTCGTCTCCGTCAAAAGAAATAGAAACTCCTCACCGCCCCAGCGTGCACAGACATCCTCGTTGCGGATACAACTCATCATTACCCGTGCAACCTCCACCAGAACGTCATCACCGGCATTATATCCATGAACATCATTGACCCGCTTGAAGTTGTCCAGATCGGCCAGAATAACCGAATAAGTTCTGTAGTGACGACCGGCCCTGCTGAATTCCCGCTCTATCCTCTCCATGATATCACGCCGATTGGCCAGACCGGTCATTGGGTCAATCCTGCCGGCCAGCTCAAGTGAGCGGACCAGCTCAACAAGCTGTGTATTGAGACCGCTTTTCTCCTTCTCCAGCGCAGCGACCCGGCGTTTGAGTCCGCAATAATCATTATGCAGGAGACGGTATTCGGGGATAAGCGGATTATCTGCAAAACGTACATCTGAAGCAATAAGCTCGAAATGGGCGCTGTGATCGTCGCGGGTTATTTGTGAGGTGCTGCTCTTGGTGGACATGGTAAATTCCTTTGAATTGTCTTGAATGTACGAACAACCGGACAAGTCCCTTAAATATAAAGTGTATACCATGAATTTATATTTTGTCACTAACGACTTGGATATTCATGCAGGAATCAATATGCGGATACAAACCAGGTTAAACAGAAAGCCGCATGGAACCACCAGTAATCTCAATGGTCCCATGCGGCTTCATTCAAATCATGTTAAATCAGATCAGTTCGGCATTGTCGGCAGTTCGATTCCGGCCATCTTCTGAACCATGCGCACAACCTGGCAACTGTAGCCGAACTCGTTGTCGTACCATACGTACAATACGCAGCGGTTCCCCTGGGCAATCGTTGCCAGCGAATCAATCACTCCGGCATGGCGCGACCCGACAAAATCGCTGGATACCACTTCGGGGGAGTTGGTGTAATCGATCTGATTCTGCAGCGGCGAATCAAGTGACATGTTACGCAGGTAGCCGTTTATGGTTTCCACGTCAACCGCCTGACCAAGCTCTATATTCAGGATTGCCAGCGAAACGTTCGGGGTCGGAACACGGATTGCGTTGCCGGTCAGTTTTCCGGCCAGGTCCGGAATGACTTTGGAAACAGCCTTGGCTGCGCCGGTTTCAGTGATAACCATGTTCAGAGGGGCACTGCGGCCGCGGCGGGAAGCCTTGTGATAGTTATCGATCAGGTTCTGGTCGTTGGTGTAGGAATGACAGGTTTCCATATGAGCATGAACGATGCCGAAACGGTCATTGATCGCCTTCATGACCGGGACGATGGCGTTGGTGGTGCAGCTGGCGGCCGAGAAAATATTTTCCTGCAGCGATATCAACTCGTTATTTACTCCGGCAACCACATTAGGTATATCACCCTTGCCAGGTGCGGTCAGGATAACCTTTGCGATTCCGGCTGACTTGAGATGCTTGCCAAGCCCTTCACGGTCGCGCCACTTGCCGGTATTGTCAATCAGGATCGCATTATTGATGCCGTACTTGGTATAGTCAATCTGGTCCGGAGCATCGGCATAGATTATGCGGATCATGTTGCCGTTGGCAATGATCGCGTTGGCTTCCTCGTCAACGGTGATGATTCCGTTAAACGGGCCGTGAATCGAATCGCGGCGCAGCAGGCTGGCGCGTTTCAGCAGATCATCATCGCCCCCCTTGCGTACAACCGCCGCCCTGATCCGCAGTTTTTCGCCACTGCCGGACTTTTCTATCAGGATGCGGGCCAGCAGGCGGCCGATACGGCCGAAACCGTAGAGGACAATATCCTGTGGTTCCGTGCGCAGGGCGACTCGGCCGATATTAATGTCTGCCAGTTCATTGCGTACAAATTCATCAACCGGAACTGCGCCGGACAGGCTCTTGAACTTGATCGTCAGCTTGCCGATATCGACTCTGGCCGGAGCCAGATCAAGCCTGTCCATCGCTTCAAGCAAAGGAAACGTTTCCAGTGCAGAAAGTTCCGTGTCAAGGATCAGCCGGGCGAAACGGTGTGCCTTGAGAATGTCGATAACCGAGCAATGAACCAGCGAACGGCCGTAAACGGTCGGAACTATATTGTGATCACGATACAGCCGGCCGATAATAGGCAGCATATGTTCGGCACAGGCCTCATGGTTTTTCCACTCATCCAGGTAATTTGCTTGCTTGTCCACATCCATCTAACTTTCCTCCATCTCAGTAATTTAGTGTTGTTAAACTAACACATTTGGCTCTCAGGTGCGAAATCTAAAGTGGGTATTATAGTATCAATAAATTTTTTTCGCCAGCCTTAAAAGACCATCCAGTATGGTCAAAGGGTTGGGCGGACATCCGGGAATATAAAGATCGACCGGCAGAAGGCCGTCAGCTCCGTTATGCACCTCGGCGTGGTCCTTGAACGGTCCGCCGTTGATTGCGCAGGCCCCGGCCACAATGACAAGCCTGGGTTCCGGAATCGCCGCATAGGTATCCAGCAGCGCCAGCCGCATGTTTTCGCTGACCGGTCCGGTCACAAACAGGCCGTCGGCGTGCCGGGGACTGGCCACAAACTGCATTCCAAAGCGCCCCAGATCCCAGCCGATGGTGGAGAGCACATTGGTATCGGCCTCGCAGGCATTGCAGCCGCCGGCACTTACCTCGCGCAGTTTCAGGGAGCGGCCGAAAATCCGCAGCAGTTCACCTTCGAGAGCCTTAGCCGGCCGGTACTGCTCTCCGGAGGTAACCATCAGCCCTTCCCGTGTGCGGCTCGCCAGACAGGCATCATTCGAGAAGCTGATCGCTCCGCCGGGGCAGGTATCAGAGCACTCGCCGCAGAAAAGGCATTTCCCCATGTCCAGCTTAAGAGCCCCATCCGCAGAAAGAGCGTCATAGGGACAGGCAGCGGCACAGGCGCGGCAGCCGTCCGGACACCGTCCGGCATCCAGAACCGGCAGGCCCCGGAAGCGGGGCGACAACGGCAGGGGAGCCTCGGGATAGGTCATCGTGCGATGCCTCTGCCTAAATCGTTCAAGAATGGCTTTTATCATACGTACCCCGGGTCAGACTTCACAGATCAAAGCCGCAGTAAGACAGATTGAAGCTCTTGTTGCAGAGCGGAAAATCTGATATTTCCTGATTCCGCAGTGCCAGAGCCAATCCGGACCAGTTATGAAAGGAAGGATCGGTAACCTTGTAGCGCTCGAAACAACCCTGATCGTCAGTCAGAGCCAGATGGCAGATTTCGCCGCGCCACCCCTCGGTCAGGGATACGGCACAACGATCGGCTGCAACCGCCCCTGGCTGATTGCGATACCCACCCCCACGGGGCAGATGGCTCAACTGTTCGACAATAAAATCCAGCGAACGCTCTATCTCCAGCCAGCGCACCATAGTGCGGGCGTACACATCACAGGTGGCAGCGGTTATGACAGGTATCTGGCTCATGCGGAAGATGCCGAAGGGATGGTCACGGCGCACATCCCGGTTCAGGCCGCAGGCCCGGGCCGCCGGACCTACCAGACCGATTTCACGGGCATCCGTATCTTTCAACTGGCCCGTATTCTCCAGGCGTGCCATGACCGACTGGGTACTCCAGAGCAGCGAAACAGCCCCGGCCAGATCGGCCCGTACGCTCTCCAGGCGTTTCAGAATTTCTTCCGCAATGGCGGCATCGCAGTCATAGCCGAGTCCGCCCGGACGGAGCAGCCCCCGTCCGAAACGGCTGCCGCACAGAAGTGCTGTCATATTCAGAAAATCACCCCTGATCCTTCCGCAGAAAGAGGCGGTCGGAAGATAACCAACATCTCCGGCAATCGCCCCCAGGTCGCCGGTATGGTTCGCCAGACGCTCCAGTTCCAGCGCTATTCCCCGGATTGCTTCAGCCCTGGGCGGAGCGTATATGCCGCCCAGCGACTCCATGTTCATGCAGTAGGCCTGACCATGGCCGATCGTAGTATCACCGGCAATTGTCTCCATCTGATGCATTGTGCGCGGCGTCGGGCCGCCGATCAGAGCGCGTTCAATGCCGCGATGCTGGAAACCGAGCGATATTTCCAGATGAAAGACCTCTTCGCCATGACACTGAAAGCGGAAGTGCCCAGGTTCGATTATTCCTGCATGCACCGGGCCGACCGCGACCTCATGAACTTCATCTCCCTCGACCCGGTAATAATCCATCACACCAGGCAGCAGGCCGCCGCCGTCGCTGTCATGCCAGAAGCCTTCCCCATCGATGAGCGGTTTCTGGAAGCGCACCGGCTTGAACCATGGATGCCCATCGGGACGCACCAGGCACTGTTCCGCAATCTCGCGCTCAAAAAGGTGCAGCTGCGGACAGGCCTTTGTCAACGATGGGAAGGCTCGATTGACCAGGGTCGAAAAAATTCCGAGCTTTCCGCTGCTGCCCCTGGAAGACATGATGCAGTTGAGAGTTGCCCCGCTGCCGGATGGAACTCCGCAATAGGAGCAAACCCGCCAACCGGCGCTGATCGCATCAACCAGCCCCTGGAAAAAGGAATCGTTGTCCAGGAGAGGAATTTCACTGCGCGGAAATGATGCGCAGTTGTAGAAAGTCTTCATACCGAAACTCATGACCGGACCTCCAGCAGAGCCGCAGCTTCATTCAAAAGAGACATGAGAGGTGCCGGGATCCAGACCCCCAGAAGAAAAACCAGCAGCAGCAGCCCCATCGGCGGCCCTACAGTCCAGATCGTATCACGATAGGAACTTGACTCGCTCTCCTCCGGCACCTCGCCCATCACCATCGGCAGAACTGTCAGCGCCATGCCGATGAAAATGATTGCCAGAGAGATAATGAAAATAATGGCGACCAGGAAGCGCCCCTGGATGAAAGCACTGCTGACGATCGTGAATTCACTGATGAACGGTGCAAACGGCGGTGAACCGGTAATGGCGATGAATCCGGCCAGAAAAAGCGAGCCGGACCAGGGCAGCCGCCGCAGGACCCCCTTTACTTGGGAGGTGTTTTTACTGTTGTAGGAACGATGGATGTTGCCGGAGGCCAGAAACATGACCCCTTTGGCCAGGCTGTTCGCAATTACATGAAAAAGCGCGCCGAAGATCGCCTTGCCTCCCAGGCCCAGCGCCACGGCCATAATGCCCACATGCTCGACGCTTGAATAGGCCAGCATCCTCTTGAAATCCGCCTGGCGGGCCATGAATATGGCGGCAAAGAGCATCGATATCAACCCCATTACAACCAGGGCGTTCTGAAAAAATATAATCTCTTCGGTGGCCAGACAAAGCTGATAGACACGCAGCAGCGCCAGAAAGGCCAGGTTTACCAGTCCGCCGGCCAGCATGGCGCCCACCAGGCCAGGGGCTTCGCCGTAGGCATCCGGTTTCCAGCTGTGAAGCGGTGCCAGACCCATTTTGGAGCCGAATCCAACCAGCAGAAAGACAAACGCGGCATGCACCCATCCGGAAGAGAGCTTGCCGGCATCCCGCACCAGATCATCCAGCAGCAGCGACGGCTCCACTTTGGCAACGATTGTCGCATATGCCAGAAAGTACAAACCGATCAAAGCCAGGGCGACACCGACAGAGCAGATCAGCAGGTATTTCCAGGTTGCCTCGATCGAGCGTGCATTGCGGTTGAAATATATCAGGGGAGCCATGGAAATTGTGGTGGTCTCCAGCGCCACCCACATCACCCCCAGATGATGGGTGATGGTTACCAGTGAAGCCGCCGACAGGCAGATCAGCATCCCGACACAGATCGTACGGTTGGAGCGTTCCCGGCGATAATACAGGTAGCCGATAGAATAGAGTGCACAGAACAGAAACAGGACGCTGGTACTCAGCAGAACGATCTTGCCCAAAGCATCCAGAACGAACCAGCCGTCAGGGGACGCCGGCGGAGTGTCGGTAAGGAGCTGAATCGTGATGCCCAGATGCGAAAGGGCGAACAGTGAGAATATTTTGGGCCGCAGACGGTCAAAGGGGATCAGCCAGGTAACGGCGGCGCCGACAAGCGGCAGTATGATCAGCGCGGAGAGCATGTAACTACTCCTCTTTCAGGGAGGTAAGGCGCGAGGTGTCCAGCGAGGAGAACTCACGGCTGATGTGGTTGATGACAATTCCCATCACAAAGGTTCCAACCAGCAGATCAAGCAGGGCGCCCGCCTCGACCATGATCGGCATGGCTTCGGCCAGCAGCAGGCCGAAAATAAAGATGCCGTTTTCCAGCACAAGGTAACCGATTACCTGTGATATCGCTTTGCGGCGGGTTGTCAGGATCAGAAAACCACTCATCAGGGTGGCGATAGATGCCGGCACGAACATATAGTTCTGGTGATCGGGGTGCAGCGGCAGTTTGCCGGCAAAACCGAAGGAGAGCGCCGTGAAAAGCGCCCCCAGCAGCAGTGTCGGTACGTACCCCAGAAACGGCTCCACTTCACGCTTTATCTCGGCTGAACGAACTGCCCTGTTGAGCAGCAGCGGTATGACAAATCCTTTGGCGGCGATAATGACAACTGTAATTCCGACCAGATGCCACGAAAAGGGATGGATCAGGCCGGGCAATATTCCCAGAATGACTCCCTGGACCGCCACGGCACGGATAGAGAAGATCAGGCGGCTGGTACCGAGCGAGATAAAGTTAATAAGCAGTACCAGAACAAGAAATTGATCGGCAAGTGAGATCATGACATCACCGGATGACCAGCAGGGTTGAAAACGCCGCCAGAATGGTGGCAGCCACCAGCAGTTGGGGAATACGAACCAGCCTGAGGCGGGCCATGACGGACTCAACAACTCCGATAGTAACCGCCAGGAGCAGCATGGAGGCCATGAAAACGCCCCAGTCCAGCAAAGAGTTGCCGGTGGCGAACGGCAGCGCCAGATGGACGAAAAAAGCTCCCAGCACAAACAGCTTCAGTGCGGCAGCATACTGTATGATGGCAAAGGCCGGCCCACTGTGGTCCAGCACCATGACTTCATGGATCATGGTAAGTTCCAGGTGCGTGTTGGGGTCATCAAACGGAATGCGGCAGTTCTCGACCAGCAATACGATAAACATGCCGCCGATCAGCAGCAGTAGAGAAGCTCCGGCGTACAGCCAGACTCCGGGGGTGACATTGGACAGCATCCCGGAAAGAGAGTAGGAACCTGACAGGCGCGAGAGGGTGATAAGTGCAAAAAAGAGGGTCGGCTCCGCCAGACATGAATAGGTGGCTTCGCGCGCAGCCCCCATCCCCTCGAAGCTGGAACCGGTATCCAGGGCGGCCGCCATCGTAAAAAAACGGCCCAGCGCAAACAGATAGGCATAAAGGATCATATCTCCGGAAAAAGATATGGGAGAGGAATGGGCGCCGAACGGGATCAGAAGTGCAGCAACCGCCGTGGTTGCCAGCGCTACGATCGGACCTGCCCGGAAAACCCAGGTGGTGGTCGTACTGAAAACAGTTCCCTTTTGAAGCAGACGAAGAATGTCGTAATACGGCTGCAGAAACGGTGCTCCGACCCGGCCGGCAAAAGCCGCCTTGGTCTTGGCAATCACTCCCAGAAGCAGCGGCGGCATGACCAGAGCCAGAAATATATGGATGAGAATGTCAGTCATAACCGGTTTCCCCGAAATCAGGTCAGTGTGCCCAGAGCATCAGAATAAAAAGAGTGGCAAATATGTAAAGCATGTAGACATGCATCTGACCGTGCTGCAGGCGCCTCAAAAAGGCGAACCCGCTGCCGGCGAGCGTAAACGAAGGGCCTATGATCTGCTCCAGAGCCGTTTCCGAAGGAAAATCAACGCAGCGCGACTGTCGTGGAAAAAGACCCGTCAGCACAGGGCGCTCAATCCTCTGGCGTATAATGCCATTGAAAACTGAGACGACAATCCCGGAAAACGAACTGGCAGCATATTGCATGCGGGCCGTTGCACGCTGATAGCCGCAGCCCCAGGTTGCAGCCGTGACGGCAGATCCGCGCCGCAGACGCCGATGCCAGAACAGCGCCACAGCAGCTGTGAAGAGTATCAGCAGGATAGCGATCAGCGAAAGCCGCCCCAGGACCGTCGCGTACTCAATCGGAATAACAGCGGCAGAGGACTCGTCATGCAGGACGGAACCCATTGCCGGCAGAACCAGGCGCAGTGCAAATTGAGGAAGCAGGCCGACCAGCAGACACATCAGCGCAAAGAAACCCATCGGGAGCAGCATTGTCAGTCCGGCTTCGCGACCATGGACCGGCGAAGAGCCGCGATTGGTGCCGAGAAAAACCGAGCCGTACAGCTTGGTGAAGGATATCACGGCCAGTCCGCCGACGAGCGCCAGCGCTGGGACCAGCAGCACGATAAAGACCATGCTTGACGACTGGAGCTGGGAAAACAGGCCCAGATACAGCAGAAACTCGCTGACAAATCCATTGAAGGGAGGAATCCCGCAGATGGATATCACTCCGACCAGAAACAGGATCGCCGATTTCGGCATACTTCTGCCGAGCCCTCCCATCAGATTCATGTTACGCGTGCCGACGGCGTGTATAATGACCCCCGAGCCCAGAAACAGAAGCGGCTTGAACAGACTGTGGTTTAAGATGTGCAGCAGCGCCGCCGCCAGACCGAGATACACAAGAGCAGCATTGTGGCTGGAATGTCCCAGCATGGCGACACCAAGAGCCGTAGTAATAATACCGATATTTTCAATACTGCTGTAGGCCAGCAGGCGCTTGAGGTCATGCTGTGCAGCAGCAAAGGCTATCCCGGCCAGGGCCGTGGTGATTCCGGCTACGGTCAGAACGCCCCCCCAGAGCAGCGGCGGATCATGGAAAAAGGTCAGGGTGCGAAATATTCCGTACAGACCCATTTTGAGCATGACACCCGACATCATGGCCGAAGCATGACTGGGAGCATTGGCGTGGGCCGCGGGCAGCCATATGTGCAGCGGCATTATGCCCGCCTTGGCGCCGAAGCCCAAAAGAGAAGCAACGGCAATTGACATCATGACCGGCGTCAGTGCGGAAAGAGATCCGGCCGCCGGCAGCAGGAACGACCCGGTGCCGGCGGCCAGCAGAGAGAAAAAGACCAGCAGCGCAGCCGAGCCGGTGTGGGTTGCGATCAGATACAGGCTCCCGGCCCGGCGGACGTCTTCCTGTCCATGTTCCGTAACGATCAGGAAATAAGCCGAAAGCGCCATAACCTCCCATACCATCAGAAAAAATACGCCGTTGCGGGCCATTACCAGCATTGCCATTGACGAGGCCAGCAGACCGAAGAAAAAGGTCATACCGCTTTCGGTGGAACGGTGCTCGGCTGCCGGCCAATAGCCGACCGCGAACAGCGAACCGGCTGCGGCGACCGTAAAGACCGGCAGCAGAAAGAAGGCCGAAAGCGGATCTATAGCCAGGTCGCAGGGGCCGAACGGCAGACCCCAGGCCAGTGTATATGCAGAGGTACTGCGGGCAAACAGTAGCGCCAGCGCCGCCGGCAGCCCAAACATAGAGGCCAGAATGGTCATGCCGGCGGCTATGATCTGCCCCGCACCATTATTGCGAAGGAATAACCCGGGAATTCCGGAGCAACCGATGATCAGAGCGGCGATAATCGCTATAATTGCAGGATCAGGAAAACTCTGCAAAACCGAATGCATGGCGGAACCCCTTGAATCATTAATACAGTTGATACAGTCATACTACATTGAAGCACGCAGCCATGCTTTTAGCGACCGATTGTGAACCCTGCATTCATATACGTCAATAAAAAAATAACACTGTTTACTTTTTATACGTTGTAATATATTATGTGTCATTACCTGTAATTGTTACGGAGATTAAAATGTCAATTACAAGACTTAACATCACACTTCCGACACACATTGTGGATGACATCAAGGCGCTCTATGGCGGCCGCGGCATCAGTCAGTTTCTGGAGGAAGCTGCCGGCGAAAAGCTGGCGGTAGTCAAAGCAACCGTTTACAAGGACTTGATCGAAGGGTATCAGGCAACCACTGATTCAACGGTTGAACTGCTGAAGAAATTTGAAAATACGGTGACGGAGAAGCGTGATGTTTAAAAGGGGCGGCATCTATCCGGTAAAACTGACGCACAACGGTGGCGGGCAGCACGAGAACTACCCCTGCCTGGTAATCAGCAACAACATCAGCAACGAATACTCACCGGTTGTAACGATAATACCTCTATCAAGCACCAACCTGGACAAAATCTATGAATTCGAGTGCCTGCTTCCGGCTGCTAAATGCGGTCTGACAAAAGATGCCAAGATCAGCACCCATATCATCATCACCATCGATAAAAGTACGGTCACCGGGGAAAGGATCGGCTTTGTCAACAAGGGGCTGATGGAGCAGGTCGAAAAAGCGCTTCGTTTTCAGTTATCTCTGACTGTTTCCGACAGTTGAACCTGGAAAAAGCAGACAGATAGCAACAAACTTCACATCCCATATGAGCATTCTGACTTGAATCAACTAATGATTCTACTTCGCCAGTCCGTCCCTGACCAATTCCTGGCTCCCTCTTGATCCGATTTTCCATCCTTTGCAGCAGCTGATCCTTTGTCCATTATCCTTCACTTTCCGCGTGTCGCAGAGTCTTGTGTTGCTGTTTGCAAGTAAGGTGTAATAATTAAACTTTACGAAAGTCAAGACAGGTGGTCAAATGAGTATCTCATGCGAAGATCACATATCAAGCTGACACTCAAAATAGCTGCGTGCGCCATTGCCTGCGGCATATTGCTGCTGCTGGCAGGCCTGATTTTCCTTCCGGCTCTCGTCAGCAGCAATGCGGCGCAGATCCGGATCAGGCAAGCGCTCTCTTCCTCCCTGAAACGTCAGGTGGCCTGGTCTGGTCTCGTCCTAACCTGGTCCGACGGCCTGACGCTGTCCGGCTTCAAACTCGGTGACGGCCCGGCGCCGCTTCTGAAAACCGCTATCGATCAGATAATTATCGTCCCTTCCGTCGCCCGCGGCGCCGACGGACGCTTCGGCATCGATCTCGCTGTCCGGATTCGAAACGTACGGGCCGAACTTGCCCCTGGACCAGATAAATCGCCACCGCCGCCCACCAAAGATCCATTGACCCTGCTGGCGGAGTCGATTCAGCGCATCCAGCAAATCGACTTCCCGTTGCCGGTGGATCTGCGCGTCATGATTGAGGCAGCACCGCTGCAGGTTGGATATTGGTCTCCAGGGCAGATTCCGGCGTCGGGTAAGCAACTGCGGCTGCAGGATTTCTCGTTCCGTTTTGCCATGCCATCGCTGGCAGCCAGACCGGTTACTGCCGTGTTGAACGGGCGGGTGTCGTTGGATGGGCGTGAGATGGGAAAAGTCAGCTTCAACGCGAAGGTCAGCGACCTCGTGACCAGGGAGCGGCGGATTCGTCTCGCCTCGGCACTCTTTGCCGTTGATGCGACCGCACCCGGCTCTAGCATAGCGCTCTCCGGCGGACTCAGCCAGACGGACGGGTTTGTTGCGCGTTGCAAGCTGGATCTGCCCGGATTGCTGGCGGTCGCACAGCCCATTATTCCCCCCCGGATTCCGAAACTGGATGGGAGCGTCGAGCTTCTGCTGCGGGCTAAGACGGATGCGCAGCGCAATCTGCAGGCCATGCTGACTATTGAGGGAGCCGGACTGGCTGCCAGCGGCGGGGCGTTGAAAGCAAAGCGGTTGGGACCGCTGGATGCGAAGCTGCAGCAATCTATTGCCAGCGATCATGCCCGTCAGCAGGTTGAATTCAAGGACGGGACCCTGACAATACCGAGCCTTTTAAATACCGCCTGGAACGCTTCGGTAACCCGTCCCACCGATCCGGAACGTTCGCTGAGACTCAGGCTTGGTCCGCTGCGACTGGATCTCGCCCGGGCGCTGCCCCTGGCCGCCCCGTTTCTGCCACCAGATGCTCCCATCCAGGATCTTGCGGGGGAAGTTTTTCTCCGCTCGCTCTCGATTAATCTGAACGGTACCGGGAACAACGGAGATCTGGCTCTCGCCGGCTTCGGCATCAAACTCCCGCGCGTCCGGATGGCATTTGAGAAGGAGGCACTGACCGCGGAGGACATCGAACTGACACTCGAAAAGGGGGCCGGTCCGCTGAACGCCAACCTGCCGACCCGGCTGACGGCGGATCTGCTCTGGAGCGTCAGGCGGGCTGTGTTTTCCGGTCCCCAGCCGCTTTTGGTTCAGGGTGCGCGCGGAAAAGCCGGGCTGGCGCTCAATGACCTCGATCTGAAGAGCGCCTCGCCACGCAAGTTTACCGCTTCTGCTGTCCTGACTAATGCGCTTGACCTTGAACGGGTTTCGCTGGGAACTCAAGCCTCCATCGAAAAACTGCATGCCCGGCAGCGCTTTCAGGCCCGTGCCGCCGAGAGCGGTGAAATCGAGGCCACTCTCCCGGAGTTCGTCGTTACGGCGGCCTCCCTGCAGGGTCTGTTGTTCGGCAAACGCATAGCCCCGATCCCGCTGTCCGTTTCCCTGACAGCTGCCGGTCTTCGCCTCCCGGCCGGCAAAGCGGGCCGGCCGACTCTGCAGAGTGCCGGAGCACTGATTTCGGCCGGTGATTTTCTGCGGGTCAGCGCCGAAGCGGCACTTCCTGCTTCGTCACCCCGACGTGCCACCAGCAGCGGCACTGCCCGGCTTGACCTGGGACGGGTGATGCCGTTTGCCGCCCCCTTCGTGCCGTCCGGCCTGAAGGCGGACGGAGTTGTGTATGCGGTCTGGGATCTGGCCGCGCCGCTGCCGGAAAAGGCTCTGACAGCCGAAAAACAGCTACTGCGGACCGCCCGGGCCGGATTGGCTCTGTTTGACAAACTTGAATTGGGTGTAAAGCTTGATAATATCTCTGCTACGGTTCCTGCGGCCAACGGGGCGATCAGGCTGACAGGCGTGCGTTCCAGGCCGGATCTGCGGATTGTCTCAACCAAAAAGGGTGCCTCGGCCAGTATTGAAGGCGGGCTGCTTTTCTCCGGAGTGAGCGGCCTCACTGGAGCGGCCGGCAAGCTCCCCTCCCAGCAAGGCTCGTTTGCCCTCAAAGGCGAACTTTCCGACTGGCGGGAGCTGCACCTGAACGAAGAGCTGCGGATTGATCCGTTGGCTCTCTCGCACAAGGCCGAACTGAACGTCAGCCGCCTCGATGCATTGCTGGACGAAAAGCAGCCCTTCAGCACGGCGACGCTGATCAAACGCTTGGACGCCACCCTGTCTGCCACTGTTGAGGGGGCCTTCTTGCCTGAATTGAGGCCGCTTCTGCCCGGCATTGACGTGGCCGGGAGTATCAACGGCAGCGCCCGGGCCGAGCTCAGCGCCGGTCGTGAGCTTGCGCTGCACGGCACCCTGAAAACAAAGGATTTTGGCGTACAGCTTGCCAACGGCACCAGGGTCGCTGGCCTGCGCTCCGATATCGCGCTTGATCGGGTGTATGCCCTGGCAGCGCCCCAGGGTGAGAGCTGGACGCCGCTCTCCACGGCCCTTGTCCGGCCGGCGGCCGCGGTGACGGCCAACCCCGGAGCGGCGGAAATTGTCGGCCGCATCCATGATGACCTGCGCGGCGATCTGCGCGGATCCCGTTCGTTCTCGATCCGCAGCCTGACGACCAAGGCCTCCGGTGGAGCGCTGGAGCTTACCGCGCTGGAGGGTGATCTGCTGTTCAGTCAGGAAAAGAGCGGACTCAGCTTTTTCCAGGCGGATCTGCTGGGGGGGACGCTCCTGGCCAGCGGGGTTTTCGACCTGCGGCCGGAGGTTCCCACGCTTGCCGCGGCCGGTTCTTTTTCAAATCTCGATCTGACCCGGCTGTTCTCCAAAGAAGCCGGAAAGCGGCAGGCGGGTAAGGAGGCCGAGATCACCGGCGAGGTGAGCCTGACTGCGCCGTTGACCGCTGAGCAGCGCGAGCTGTTTGAACAACTGCGTCTGGCGCTGAATCTGCGCAAGATCGGAGCCGATACGATTGAACGGGGGCTCTTCAGCCTTGATCCGTACGAGCGCAACGAGCAGCTGGTGGCCCAGCGTAAAATGCTGCGGCTGGGCACCCTCAAGGGATTACGGGCCAGCGCAGTGGATGGCGCCTTCAGCATGGAGGGGGAGGCCCGCATCAAAGGGGTGGCGGTTGATCTGCCAAAGGTCGAGCGCCTGCGCATTTCCGAGCTGCCGCTGCGTCAGGAACTGCAAAAAAACAGGGCGGCTATTAAGACATTACGCGGTTTTCTGGACCTGATGCGGGCCGATACGCTGCTGGTCGGCCCCAAAGGCGAACTATCATTGAAGCGGAGGACGTATGCACAATAGAACTTTGCGTAACATTTCACTGGCGCTGGGCCTGGCGCTTTTCCTCTCGGGCTGCACGCTTGCCAAGGTGGATGTCAATGTCGTCAGCGAGCGGACGTCGCTTGAAAATCAGGTACTGGGAACCTACAACAGCCTGAATGAGGATATGCTGCTGGTCGCCTCGGTGCGGGGCGTATCTCCCACCGGCAAGATCGAAGCGCCTCCCCGTCATACACCGGAGCAGGCTGATGCCACCCGGGCCCTGGAGACGATCGCGTTTCATGCCGATGATATCGAGACCTTCAAACGTTTCGGCTGGGTTGGCGAGAATCAGGAGGGTCTTTTGACCACCTTCACCCGGGAGCCCCCCAAGCTTGCGGCTGAAGAGCTGAAGTCGTTTGCCGCCAACTACAGCGAAGCCGAATTTCAGCAGGTGTTGAAGGAGGTCAATCAGGCGCGCGAAGTATTGATGCTGCGGGTGGTGCAGACCAATGAAAACTTTACCAGCAAGGATCTGCCGGCCATCCGCAAGGTATTTGCCCGGATAAACCGGCAGAACAGCGCCCCCGGTTCCAGGGTGCAGGCTGAAGATGGCCGCTGGCAGACGCTATGAAACGGCATCAGCTGCAGCAGATTATTGGTCTGTGCGCTCTGGCTCTGCTGACCCTGACTTCGGTGGCGACAGCACTGCCGCTGGGCGATGAGCTACTGGCTCCGGCGGCGCCCCGGCCGGCGCCGCGTTCCCGTCCGGAGCTGGCTCCCCGGCCCGCCATCTTCAGCTCGCGCCAGGTGCTGTACGTGGCCCGGGCTGCCGACGGCAAACGGCTGGTGACGGTTGAACGTGGGGACAAGGGGGATGAGCTCTGGCTGCATTCCCAGGCTGCTGTTGCGGAGCTGCCGCGCCTGCTCCATGCCAGCCCGGTTCGTCTGGCCGCCCCGAGCCTCAATGCCGACGGATCGGTGGTCGCTTTTGTTGATGCACAGGATGATGTCAAGGGTGATATCTGGCTGCTGAACCTGTCCAGGACGGATGCTGCTCCCCAACGCTTGACCGGCCGGGAATCCAGCGACGATGCCCCGGTCTTTACGGTTGACGGATCGGCGCTGGTGTATCAGCGCCAGCTGCCCGGTTCCGCGATGCGCGAACTGGTGCGGCTCCAGCTCAAGGATAATCGCATCCAACCGCTGTTGATCGGCATCGATGCCTCCTTTGCGGCGCCTGCCCCGGACGGGCACAGATGGCTGTTCGTATCGCGCAAATCCGATTCGAATGGCGATCTCTGGTTGTGGAACGAACAGGGGGGAACCCTGACGCAGCTGACGGCCGGCGCTGAACGCGACCTGTATCCGGCCTGGGAAGGCACTGATACGCTGCTTTTTACGCGCCAGTCTGCCGTGGGGGGGAATGCCGCCACCGGGCAGGAGGCGGGGCAGATCTACCGGCTGCACCTCAATAGAGGTGGCACTGACGGCTTCCCGTTTGTTTCCCCGCTTACCTCGGCCGCCTTGATGGCGGTGGCGCCGCTTCCGGCCGGGGACCGTTTCTACTTCGTGGCCGGCCTGGCCGGTGGCGGACAGGTCATGTTTCTGCCCGCATCCGGCGAAATCCCGGATCGCCCGACCGTGGCCGAACAGTGGGCGCTGGCGCGCATGGTTCTGGAGCGGCAGCCCCCGGATCCGGCTCATGCCCGTTTGGCCGCCGCCCGTGTACTGGCCCGGGAGGAGTCGCCGACGCTGGAGGGGGCCTTGGCCGGGCTGGCGCTGGCCGGGCTGCTTGAACAGGCCGGTGAAGCCGTGCAGGCTGGGGAACAGTATGCAGCGGTCGCTCAGCGCTACGATCGTTTTCCGCGGGAAGCGGCCCTGGCCGGCATCGCCCGCATCAGGGTCCAGACCGCACAGCGCTGCGGCGCCGTCGTTTCGCAGCAGCAGCGGCAGGTGCTGCTCCGCCAGGCGCAACAGGCCATGAAAGCCGCTGCAGCGGGCAAAGGCGCAGACGCCACGGCCCGCTACCTGATCGATAGCGCACGTCTGCTGACCGAGTTCGGCGAGGGCGCCGCCGATCAGCTGTCCGCTGTCGGCCTGGTTGAACAGGTGGCCAGCCCAAGCGATGCCGGCCGGCCGCTCAAGGCCGAGGCGGCCTTGCGGCGCGCTGTTCTGCTGGCTAAACTTGAAAAGGGTGAGGGGGCGCTGGCGGCCCTTGTAGATGTTGCCACGACATACGGTGATCAGGAAGATTGGGCCGAAGCGGCCATCGGCGCTGTTCTGGATCAGGTTTCTCCCCGTGACCGCCCGGATCAGGCGGCACTGGCGGCACTGGCCGAACGTTATCGATTATCGCTCCCCCGCCTGGCAATGGGAGCCTGGAACCGCCAGGGCGACGTAGCCTATCGGGCCAACGAATGGGCCAGGGCCAAGGATGCCTATCGCACCGTGCTGGAAAAGTTTCCCGTACTTGCGACCCCGACCGCTGCAGCGCGCTTTGCCCTGGCGGAAGTGCTCTATCGTGAGGAGCGTTATGCGGAAGCCAAGGCGCTGTACGAAACCGAGATGAATGAACAGCCGGAAGACACCCCGCTCTACCAGCTGGCCCGGGCCGCCTTTATCCGCAAAACGGTCGCGGCGGGCGAAAATCTGTACCGGCTGGGGGAGCTCGCCGCGGCCCGTGCCCTGTTTCTCGATCTGATCCGCTATGACGGACGCAGTCTCGAAGCTCATCGCGGCTATATCAAATCAGTGGCCGCCATGGGACAGAGCCGGGAACTGCTGGAACTGTACCGCAAGATGCTGCGGTCCTATCCGGAAGACCCGGTGCTGCTGTATGCCACCGGACTCACCCAGACCTATCTCCCGGGCAGGGAGAGCCTGGAGGAGGCCGACCGGCTGATCGCCCGGGCGGCGGAACGCATGCCGTCTTCGGAGTACCCGCCCCAGACCAGGGGCTATCTGGCCGAAGTCGCCGAGACGGTGCATGGTGAACGGGGCGGCCTGGAACGGGCGCTGGCGCACTACCGGCGGGCCTGGCTGCTCAACCGGCCGCTGGAGCAGCCGGAAAACCGCGCCAACCTGGATCTGAACATCGGCAATATCGCATATCTGCTGGGCAGCAAGGCCACCGCCTGGAGGTTTTACAGCCAGAGACTGGCATCGAAAATCCCGTTCGACAATCCCGATACCGAGCTGATCTTTCAACAGCGCTACGCCGCGGTTGCCTTTCAGATGCGGGAAAAGGAAGCCCCCATCAGCGGCTATCTCAGGGCGCTTCAGCTGACCGGTGAGCGCCTGAACCCTTCCCTCCCGCTGGATCTGTTCGGGCGCCTCTCCAGGCGGACCGTGGAGCGGCTGTTTTCCGAAAAGAGTCGCGGTTCGGCCGCCGAAGCCGCCCTGGCCGAACAGCAGGCGCTTAACGCCGAACTTGAACGACTGGGGGCGGCTCCATTCGAGGTGCCCCCTTCGGCCAGCTGGAGCAGCTTCGACAAAACAATGCGCGCTCTGCTTGTGCGGCAGCGCTCCCTGCTGTCCTCGGCCCCTTCCTGGAACAGGGAGTCGGCCGCCAAAAGCGCTGCCGAACTGAGCGGCATGCTCACCGCCGTGGAAAATGAGCTGGATGCCGTCCCGCGCCTGGTGGAAACTGCGGCGGAGATCCATGACCGGCTCGGGCTGGCGTATCTCGAAGCGGATCGCCATGCCGACGCCCGCGAGCAGTTCGATGCCGCCTTCAAGCTGAATCAGGGACTTGGCTTGAGCGCCAACCTCGCCTCCAACCGCCGTTCGGCCAGCATAGCCACCTATCGTGAGGCGCATGCCGCGTCCGGCGAGGAGCAGCAGCGCCTGCTGCGCCTGAGCCGGGACGGTTTCAGTGAACTGTTGACGCTGATCGCCACCAATCCTCCCAAGTCAAAAGCACCGGCAAAACGGAGCGGCGGCCTGCTGGAGATCTCCACCAGCATCGCCCTGGACAAGGGCGGTTCCACCGAGGCCGCCTTCGGATTTTCCGCCGAGCAGGAAAAGCGTCTGGCCGAAATCTATCTGGCCCGCATTCAATCCGAACTGGGTGACCCGGCCGCCGCTTCCGCTCTGCTCAAGAGTCAGCTGAAACGCTATCCCTCCGATAATACAAAAATTGCCGTGCCCGATCTGTACGGGGTTTCGCTGCTTATCCACCGCAGCGCCCATATCGATTTTGCGCTGGGCAACCTGAAAAATGCGGCGGCCGGTTTTCAGCGTTCAACGCTGCTCGCACTGCAGGGGGAAAATCCGGTCAGCGCCATGCTCAATCTGGTTAATTGGGGATATCTGCTGGCTGCCGATGAGAAAACCACCGACATTTCCGATTTCCTCAAGGCCGAGGCATGGGTTTCCCGGCTGGCCGGCAGATCTCGCAACGCTCTCCCGGCGCTCGTCTATGGCCGCTATCGCAATGACGTGGGAGCTCTGCTGGCCCGGCTGGTCCCGGCCGTGACCGATGACGGTGGCCGCCAGGCGCTGTTGTTCAAAGCGCTGGAGCATTGGGACAGGACACTCTTGATTGCCTCCGACAGCGCCGACAGAGACGTGCTGCATCAACAGCGCCGTCAGCGGGCGGTAGCCCAGCTTAACCGCGGCGCTGTACTTGCGTCGCTTGGTCTGACAGATGGCGCCGCCGCGGCCCGCGCAGCTGCTCTGGACGAAGCCCGCTCTGCTACGGCCGGTTCGCTTGAATGGCGAGCCCTGGCCGCACTTGGCCGCTTTGACGAAGCGCTGGGGGTGATCGAGCCCCTGCCGCTGACCGAGTATGATCTGCAGCGCGGTGAGCTGCTGGAGCGTTTTGCGCCGCAGCTTGAGAAACTGGCCGCCCGGAACCCCGAGCACTCCTTTGCCCTGCTGGAAAGGTTGAGTGAACTGGAGCGGGTTCAGCTGTTAGGAAGAGGCGCGCTCGGGCTGGATGATCCTGCCACAACCCGGCTGTTTCGAGCGGCAGCGCCCCATCTGGCCGGGATCGACCGGTTGCGGGATGCGCATTCCAAGGCGCCGGCCGCCGACAAGGAGTATCTGCAGCTGCGGCTTCAGCAGGAACAGTCGCTGCTTGACGACCTTTTCGGAACCAGGCTCGAACATATTCCAGCTTTTTATGCACAGGCCGGGGAAGGCGCCTTGCGTCTTGCGGCCGCATCGGTTGAGCTGAGCGCACTGTCGCAGTCCGGTGCTGTTTCGCAAATCCAGGACGATGCCCTTAAGGCCGCCCAACAGCGCTTCAGCACCCTGCAACTGTCGTTCAACAAGCAGTGCGCCGCCGGAAAGGGGGCTACGCTCTGCCGACTGATTTCACCGCAGCCGGTCGAACTGATCGATGTTCAGGAACTCCTCCCGGGCACGACCCTGCTGCGCTTCACACCGCTCGACAGCCAACGCTGGCTGCTGTTTACGATTGGCGGCCAGGCAGGAATCGTGGCCGAAACAATTGACAAAGCGGCGCTCGATGCCCGACTTGCCGCGGTGCCGCCGGCCCTGTCCCCCGTCATTGCCGTCTATGAGGCACCTTCCCGCTTCAGCTCTGCCGCGGTGACCAACTGGGGCTTAAGCGCCAGCCACCTGCTGCGGTCGGTTGCAAGCCGCAAACCCTTCCGGCGCCAGGTGCTCGATCCGGTCGGTTGGTGGCAAAACATAGAGCCGTTCTCAAAACTTGTGTCACCAAAGATGACTGACCGATTGTCCGATGCCCATACCCTGGTGTTCCCAGCCCGGGCCGGCCTGCTGCCCGAAGTCCCGTCACTGCCGGGTGAGAGCGGCTATGCCCTGCCGTTGTGGGAAGATCAGCAGGGGCAGCGCCATCCGATATCCGATCTGGCCGCAGCGGTAAATCTCTCGCTGGTGATTGCCCCGTGGGCCGGTTCGGATCAGGCCTACAGCCTGGGGCACCTGACCGCGCTTTTGGGAGTGCCGTCGCTGCTTGTGGGGCATGGTGCAGCAGTTAATAGTGCAGCAGTTGAATCCAGGGCCTTTGTCGAAGCCTATGCGCGCCAGTCGCTCAGTGATGCCGCTAAACAACTGAAATCCGGCTGGCTGCTGATCGGCGACTGGGGTCCGGATGCGGTTGAGGCGGCTCAGCTGGGAAAAAACCGCTTCACCGAATACGGCAAAAAGGCTGTGCTGGGCCACAACGCCGGGTCATTTCCGCAGGCGCTGGCCCTGTTTGAAAATGCGCTGGCAATCGTCGCCGAAAATCCTTCCCTGGCAAAGCACCGCACCCAGCTGCACCGCTATGCCCGTGAAAGCGCCTTTGCGGCCGGATTCACCGATCGGGCCATTATCCACGCCGATGCGCTGGTCAAGGGGCTGGCCAGGGAAAAACCGTATTCAGCCGAACATGCCGATGCCCTGCTGCGCCTCGGTCTGCTGCAGGGGAATGCCGAACGGTTTTCCGATGCAGCCGTGTCGCTGAAGGAAGCGGTCGGCATCTTTGCCGATCTGGGCCTGGCAAAGGATCAGGCCGCCGCGCTGGCTGATTTCGGGGTGGTGATGGAAAATGCGGTCAATTTCACGGCGGCCCGCACCTTTTTCGAGGAAGCGGCCGGCCTGCACAACACCTTGAAGGATGATATCCCGCTGGCCGAGCAGTACCGAAATCTTGGCCGCATCCATGACCTGCGCCTCAATCAGTATGCCGTTGCCGAAGGTTACTATGCCCGGGCCGGAGAAATCTATGCCCGCTCCGCCAACCCCGCCCTGGAAGCCGAAACGCTTCTGGAGCGGGGACGCTGCCAACGCCTGCTGGGCAATTTTCCGGCCGCCGACAAGCTCTACACAGATGCCTTGGCAAAAACCGGGGCAAAGGATCTGCGCACGCGGATGCGGATTGTGCTGGAGCAGGCCAACAATGCCTGGTTCCAGGGGCGTTATCAGGAGGCCTTCGACCTGCGCCAACAGGTGGAAAAGAACGCGCTGGCTGAAAAATGGCCTCTGGAGCAGGTCATGGCGAAAAACACCGGCGGTTTGATCTGGTGGACGCTGGGTGACAACAAACGTGCCCTGCAGGAGCTAAAGGGAGCGCTGGAGCGCGCCGAAAAACTGGCGGTGCGTCGTGACGAAGTTGCCACCACGCTCAACAACATCGGCCTGGTTCAGCGTGAAGCTGGGGAATACTCCCAGGCACTGGCTACGCTTGAAAAAGCGTTGGCCATCGATCTCAAGCTCGGCTCGCGCTGGGCAATGGCCTACGATCTGCGCAATCTCGGCCAGACCCGCCTGAAAATGGGGGATGCGCCCGCTGCCCTGCGGCAGTTCGCGGAAGCCGCCGGCCTGGCCGCGGAGATCGGCGACAAGGTCAACATGGCCAAGATATATCTCGCAATCGGCGATGCCGAAGCAGAGTTGAAGCAGGCTGATTCAGCCGAAGCCAGCTACCGCAAGGCGCTGGAAATTGCCGATGCGCTGCTGCTGCGTGAAGTACGCTGGCGGGCGCTGTTCGGCCTGGCCCGGCTGCAGCACCAGGCCGGAGATTCTGCCAAAGCCGTTGCCTCCTATCAACAGGCGCTGGAAACGGTGGAAGGGCTGCGGGCCGAAATCAGGCTCGACCAACTGAAAGACGGCTTCCTGACCGACAAGATGGATGTCTACGCCGGGCTGGTCGGGCTGCTGGTCGATCTGCAGCGCGGTGACGAAGCCTTTGCCGTGGCGGAGCGCTCCCGCGCCCGCAACCTGATCGACATTCTCGGGCGGCAGCGGCTGTCGCTGTCCGGCTCGGTCGATCAGGAACTGTATGACCGTCAGAACCGGCTCAAGGAGCAGCTGTTTGAGCAGGAGCATCTGTCGGTTCAGACTGCCAATCCCAAAGAACGGACCCGCTATGCCCAGGCCCTGGAAAAACTGCGCGGTGACTATCAGGACCTGCTGATCGACATCGAGCGGAAACGCCCCGAGCTGCTGGCCCTAATGAAGGTGAACCCGACCACGCTGGACGAGATCCGCAAGCTGCTTGAACCGGGGGTGGTCCTGCTCTCGTACTATCAGCTGCCGGAGCGGCTGTTGTGCTGGAAGATCGACCGCGACCAGGCCACACTGATGGTTCAGAATATACCGGCCAGGGAGCTTTCCGCGAAAATTTCATCCTACCGCCGCATGCTGCAGAATCTGGAGCCGCTGGAAAAGCTGTCGCACGAACTGCATGATCTGCTGGTTGCCCGGCCGCTGGCGGGCAGCGGGCAGATAACTGCGCTCGGCATCGTTCCGCATGCCAGCCTCCATTATCTGGCCTTTGCGACCCTGAACGACGGGCGTGATTATCTGGTTGACCGTCAGAAGCTGTTTTACCTTCCGGCGGCATCGGTCTTGAAATACACGCTGTCGCGACGCAGTTCCGTGAAAAAACCGCAGATTCTGGCTATCGGAAATCCCGACCTTGGCAATGCGTCTCTTGATCTGCCCTTTGCCGAGCGTGAAGCCGGCACCCTGCGCTGGAACTATCCGGACGTGACCACCCTGACCCGCGAACGGGCCACCGAGAGCTGGGTACGGGAACATATCAGCGAATTCGGCGTCATACACATCGCTTCCCATGGTGAGTTTGATCCGGTCAATCCGCTCTTTTCGGCGATTCGACTGACTCGCGATGGCAAAGCCGACGGGAAGCTCCAGGCCGAGGAGATTTTCGGACTCGATATAAAAGCCGACCTGGTCGTGCTGAGCGCCTGCCAGACCGGACTGGGTGATATACGGAGCGGAGACGATGTGGTCGGAATGAACCGGGCCTTTATCTTCGCCGGCACTCATTCGCTGATGTCCAGTCTGTGGAGGGTCAGCGACGTTTCAACTGCAATCATGATGAAACAGTTCTACCGCGGTTATATGCGCTACGGAAAGGCCGAGAGTCTGGCGCGCGCCATGCAGCATGTGAAAAACCGCTATCCGCATCCCGGCTATTGGGGGGCCTTTGCCCTGACCGGGGATTATCAGTAGACATTTGGCTATGTCACATTCAAAATCAAATCTCACCCTTAAAAAAAGGGGGGGATTTGCCGTCAAGTGCTGTCATCTGACAAATCAGGCAAATGAATGAAAAACCGAAGTACAAGTAATTACAAAGGAGATCCACGATGAGCATGGCACGTAGTATTATCGTTGCAGTATTGGCCCTGTTGCTGACCGCTGTTGCGGCAATGGCGGCAGAAAAGCGCTGGGTGTCCAGCGAGGGAACCGCGCTCAAGGCAGAGGCATCCGCCACGTCCGCCAGCGTAGCCGAGGTGCCGGTCGGTACGGAGGTGACGGTTGTCGAGTCGGGCGGTCGCTGGCTGAAAGTCAGGACAACCGCTGGAAAAGAGGGCTGGCTGTATGCCGGACGAGTTTCCGATACGGCGCCGGCGGCCGAAGTTGGCGGCGGAGAGGGAGCCATCTTCGGCGACAGCATGAAAAGCAGCCAGATCAACACGGCCAAGGCCGACAGTGCCCGCAGTATCCGTGGCCTTTCGCCCGAGGCGGCCATGTACGCCAAAGGTCGTGGCACACCGGAAGTGTACAAAAAGGCCCTTGACAGCGTACTGGCTCGAAAAGTCGCTGCCAGGGAATTGAAGGCATTTCTGCAAGAGGGAAAAATCGGCGAATACGCCCAGGCTCAGGGGGGTAAAAAATGAGATACTTACTGTTATGTGCGTTGATAGCCCTGTCCGTATCGGCTTCACCGGCTTCGGCAGGCTTATTAGACCAGGTGCAGGGTATCCTCAAGCCGGATTCAAAAGAGGGCAAAATCCTGTCAGGTGCAACCCAGCTATTTTCCAGCTCAAAGGAGATCGATTACGCGACTGAACGCACCATCGGTGAAAGTCTGGCGCTGGAAGGGTTACAGCGCTTCGGAAACCCGGTAAATAAAGAATCTCTGCAGAAGTACGTCAATCTGGTGGGAACTGCGGTGGCCGTCAACAGCAACCGGGCCACAATTCCGTACCATTTTGCGGTAGTGGACAGCCCGGTGATGAATGCCTTTGCCGTTCCGGGCGGAGTGGTTTTCGTCAGCCGCGCCCTGGTAGCCATACTGGAAAGCGAAGCCGAACTGGCCGCCGTACTGGCGCACGAAGTCGGGCATGTCGCCGCGAAACATGCCTTGAAGAGCACACGGCGCGCCCAGTTCTTTCAGGGGGTCGGGACAATCACCGCCGCCAGCCTCGGTGGTGACAAGGGGAAGCAGTTTGCATCGGCCATAGGTGACATGCAGTCTGTGCTGTTTGACAAGGGACTGGACAAAGAGATGGAGTTCGAAGCCGATCTGGCTGCGATGGAAACAACCTATCGCACCGGTTACGATCCCTCGGCGATGATCAGGGTTCTGGATAAAATGCAGAAGCTGGAAGCATCCAGCAAGAATAAGAAGGGCTCGTGGTACTCAACCCATCCGCCGCTTTCCGAGCGTATTTCACGGCTTCAGGCCCAGCTGCAGAAATATCCGGATCATGCAACGCTGGCGAGCGCGCGGGAGCGATTTGCGAAACAGGTTAAGGTGAAATAGTCGGGGTTTAAAAATAATCCACCAGCAGCAGCGCCACCAGGGTTATCAAAATATACAGGACATACTGCTGAAGGATGCCGCTCTGCATTTTGCGGATCGGAATGAAGCGTGAATAAAGCCGCTCCAGAACCGGAACGTAAACCAGTTCCAGCACGGCTTCGGGAACATGACTATGAAATGCGGTGGCGGGCGGATGTACTTCGGAAATTACCGGACGACTTGTACGGGGTTTGAGAACAAAAGAAAAAAGACCGGTAAGCATCTGTGCAAAAGATGATGCGCTGTACTGCATCCGAGGGATCGGTCGCTGATAGCCGCAGCCCCAGGTGTCTGATTCCTGCACGGGAGATCGGGACAAACGACGTCGATAGATGATGGCAAGTAGGGCCGCCAGTACAAGAAGAATCGCAGCCGACAGGGAAATCATCGACATGGGAGCCAGAGTAGAGAGGGACTTCAGCTCTCCGGCAAACTCCGGAGGAAGTGCCGCCTGGCTGGCACGCTGAAGCATTTCGACAAGCACACGCGGCGCCAGACCGACAGCAACGCAGACAACCGCCAGCAGCCCCATTGGAAGCAGCATCTGCCAGGAGGCTTCGTGGCTTGCAGCATGTCCGTCATGGCGCGGCAGCCCCAGAAAAACCACACCGTAGACCTTGACAAAACAGGCCACCGCCAATCCGCCGATCATTGCAAGCGCGGGAGCTGCCAGCGCAGTTACCGCCGCAGCAATTCCCTCGTCCTGTACACCATGAAAAAATCCCAGGTACACCAGCAGTTCGCTGACAAAACCGTTCAGCGGCGGCAGACCGCAGATGGCAACCGCCCCCACTCCGAACAGCAGTGCCGTATAGGGAAGACGGCGGGCGACGCCCCCCATCAGGTCTATCTCTCGGGTACCGGTGGCATGGATTACCGATCCGGCCCCCAGAAAAAGCAGCGCCTTGAAGGTGGCATGGTTAAAGACGTGCAGCAGCGCCCCGCTCATCCCCAAAAGCATCATGGCCGCTGATCCGGTTGTCTGGCCGATCAGTGCGACTCCTGCCCCCATAAGGATAATGCCGATATTTTCAATGCTGTGATATGCCAGCAGGCGTTTCAGATCATGCTGCCCGATGGCAAATACAACACCCAGCAGACCGGACACGACACCCAGAACCAGTATGCCCCCTCCCCACCATAACGGGATATTGTTGAAAAAGGACAGCGTCCTCAGCAGGCCGTAAATACCGACTTTGAGTATCACGCCGGACATGGCGGCCGAGACGTGACTGGGAGCATTGGCGTGAGCGGACGGGAGCCAGACATGAAGAGGCATGACACCGGCTTTCATCCCGAAGGCAAACAGTGCCGCCAGGTATGCAGCGGCAGCCAGTGGATGTCCGGCATCCAGCGAACCTGGCCCGGGCAGCTGCCACGACCCGAATAACAGCTTCAGAATCGGAAAAAGCACGAAAAGGCCCAGCGTCCCGATATGGGTCGTAATCATGTAGAGCGTACCGGCCTGATTGACCTCACGTATCCGGTTTTCGGTCGATATGAGGAAATAGGCGGCTAGGGCCATGATTTCCCAGGCGAACAGGAAGGAGATGCCGTCGCGGGCAAGAACAACAGCGCCCATGGCGGACGTCATGATCCCGAAGAAGAAGGTTATTGTGCCGATGTTTTCAGGATGTCGGTCGGCTGACCAGTAGCTGCGGGCATAAAGGGCGGAACAGCCGGGGACGAGAAAGATCGGGAGTAGAAACCAGGCGGAGAGCGGATCAACTCCGAACTGCGCCTCCCCGAAAGGAAGATTCCATAATAGAGTAAACAGCTCGGAACGTCCCGAAAGCAGTACCGATATTGAACCGTACAAACCAAGGCAGGATGCGGACAGCATCAATGCAATTGCCAGCAGCTGTCCGACGGAGGCTTTTAAACGAGGCATTGCCAGAAGCGGAACACCCGAAAAGGCGGCCAGCAGCGCGGCAGTTACAATCAGCATACCTGGAGAAGGCATCTCGGGCGCCATTGGCGGTTACCTCCTGGCTGTGGTTTCCTCAAGCAGAGAAATGGCCGACAATATTTCAGCCTCGGTTCCGGGAACGTGCAGCAGGTCTTGAAAACCATGATCGTGAAGCAGAAATGCAAGTTTTGCCAATAGATGCAGGTGTTCCTTCACATTTACCGTGACAAACGTAAACAGGATTGTTACCGGTTTGCCGTCCACGGCATGAAAGTCGATCGGATTTTTCAAAAAGCAGAGGCTGACGGAGGACTCGCCGGTCTGCCCGACAATCGGATTGCGAACGTGCGGAATCGCAATGCCGTTCCCGAAGGCGGTCGAACCGAGCGCTTCGCGTGCCAGAAACGTCTGCAGCAGAAATTCCGGATCCAGACCGGGAGGCAGGTTCAGTCGGGCAACCACTTCCCGCAGTGCCGTTTCCGGGGTGTCACCCGGCAGATCATAATGAATACCGCCCCGTTCCAGCGCTGAAGAAACTGTTGAGAGCCTGATGACATCCTCACTGGTTTCAAAAACATCCGGAGGTATAACGATACCTTTGGCGGTCGCCCATTCCAGAAGATCCACCCGGTTGATCCGATAGCGGTCATCCTGCTTGTGAGCAGGCAGGCCCTGATGCCTGATCCAGTTCAGTACCGTCTTTTCATCAACTCCAACCGCATCTGCAACAGCTGTAACCTTTAAAAACATTTCTTGTTCTCCGCGCACGTAACACTTGTATACCGTCTCTGCAAACGATTCTGGCTGACTTGCAAAAAACAATATGTTATCAAGTTAAAAACGTCAATCCCATTCTCTGCACTCTTGAATGGTAATCCTTCCTCGAAAACCGGATAAAGAAACCAGTTTCTCCCGCTGAAAAAGAGATCTCACCAGATGAAACGTCATTTACATGTGGCCTGCGCCATAATCATACAAAAAGAAAAAGTTCTGGCCGCCCGGCGCAGCGAAAGCATGACTCTGCCGCTCAAGTGGGAGTTTCCCGGCGGCAAGATCGAATCCGGAGAAACGCCGGCCGACTGCCTGAAGCGCGAAATGATGGAGGAGCTGGGAATTACCGTTTCAATCGGAGCCCCCCTGCCCCCGGCGACTCACAACTACGACGATTTTACCGTCACCCTCTATCCCTTCATTTGCCGCATGACAGACGGCGCCATCACCCTGCACGAACATCAGGAGGTCACCTGGATTGAACCGCGGCAAATGCTGAATCTGGACTGGGCAGCGGCCGACCTTCCGATAATAAGCAGTTTTCTGTCAGCCGCTGCTGCCGGAACAGTCGGGAACTGCCCATGAGCGCGCCTGAAACTCCGGCCATGGGGCGGGTCTATTTTTTTCTGGTGCTGACTACCTTCTTCTGGGGAGGCAGCTTCCTGTTCACCAAGATCGGTGTCGGCACCATTCCTCCGCAGATTTTCATCCTGGCCAGATTCTGCCTGGCCACCCTGATCATGCTGATTGCATTTGCCCCGAGACTGAAAAGACTGGACCGTGGCACACTGAAACGCGGCATAATCGTCGGCACGGCACTGGGCCTGACAAACCTGAGCTTCGTCTTCGGGATACAGGGCACCAGTATCTCGCGGGCCGGCATACTCAACAACCTGTTTGTGCTCTTCATACCCCTTATCACCGGTATCATCTGGCGCGACAAGATCGGCAGGGTCAACATGGCCGGCATCGCCCTGGCGGTTGCCGGAATCTGGCTGCTGGCCACCGGCGGCGGTCAGGGCTTCAACCGGGGCGATTTTATCTCGACTTTCTGCGCCTTCATGATCGCCTGCCATATTGTTGCAGTCTCCAAGGTGCTTAAAAATGATGATGTCTATCTGGTTTCGCTGGTGCAGTTCGCCACCGTGGCGGTCATAGCCGCTGTCGCCTGCCTGCTGCTGCCCCTGCCCTCTTTCAGCGTCACGCCGGGTGCTGCCATGTCGGTGGTATACTGCGCAATTTTTCCGACGGTATTCTGCTTCACACTGCAGAACGCCTACCAGCGCTACGTCACCCCCACCCGGGCCGGACTGGTCTACACACTCGATCCGGTCTGGAGTCTGCTGGCCGGCTTTCTGGTACTGGACGAAAGATTGAATGTAACGGAATGGCTGGGATGCGGTATAATTTTCATGGCGGCTCTGCTGCCGCTGCTGTTCCGCCTGAGCATTGAAAGCCGCCTGATCAGCAAATACACCGGCAGAAAAACAGCCTGACATTCTTCCTCAGGACACTACTAAAAGAAATAAACCGGAGATAACATGCTTCTTATCGGAAACTACAACCATCTTAAAATAGCCAGGATCAACGCAAAAGGAGCTTTCCTGGAAAGCGAACAGGGAGAGATCCTGCTGCCGGGACGGCTGATGCCGAAAGGGTCGGAACCGGGCAACATTCTGAAGGTCTTCATCTACCTTGATTCGGAAGAGAGGCTGACGGCCACGACCTCCAGACCCCGCGTCGTGGTGGGTGAATTTGCACTGCTGAACGTCAGGGACAACGTATCCGTCGGCACCTTCCTGGACTGGGGACTGGAAAAGGATCTGCTGCTGCCGTTCGGAGAACAGCTTGCACCGGTGAGGAGGGGGGAAAAGGTACTGGTGAGGGTTTATCTGCACAGCAGCGGCCGGATCGCAGCCTCGGCCAAACTGGAGAAATTCATCAGGCCGGTTGACGAAACGGTGTACGAAGGAGACGAGGTTGACCTTCTGGTCTACGCCTTCACCGATCTGGGCGCCAAAGTCATCGTCAATGACTCTTTCGGCGGACTGCTCTTTAACAATGATCTATTTGTCAAACCAGCCTGCGGTGACCGCCTGCGGGGCTATGTCAAAAAGATCAGGGAAGACGGCAAGCTGGACATCACACTGCGCAGAGGGGGCGCCCAGGAGGCGGCCACAGACAAAGAGCTGATTCTGTCGACCCTGAGAGCAAAGGACGGCTTCCTGCCCCTGACCGACAAAAGCGCACCGGAGGCGATTGCCGGTCTGCTGAAACTTAGCAAGAAAAGCTTCAAAAAAGCGGTCGGCGGGCTGTACAAGGATGGGCTGATTGATATGGCAGCTGACGGGATAAGACTGAAAGACGTACCCGGCGAATAATTCAGACCGGCGCCTTTCCCCATTTGGACAAAAACTCTTCCGGCGGAAGCGGGCGGCTGTAGAGATAGCCCTGTGCCTGCTGGCATCCCTCCTGAATCAGGAACTTCGCCTCAGCCTCCGTTTCGATGCCCTCTGCAATGGTATGCAGGCCCAGAGCGTTCGCCAGCGCGATGATCGCACGAACGATCGCCTCGCGACTGGGTTCGGCGGTCACATCAGTAATAAATGAGCGATCGATTTTAAGTTTCTGGATCGGCAGACGCCGCAGATAACTCAATGAAGAATAACCGGTTCCGAAATCGTCCACCGCCAGTTCCACGCCGATTGCTCGCAAGCCGTCCAGAAAATCCAGAGCCTTCTCGTTCTTCATGATGGCCGATTCGGTCACTTCCAGCTCCAGACGCAATGATGAGAGCCCGGTCTCTTCCAGGACTCGGCCGACAACTTCAACTATATCTCCGTGCTCCAGCTGCTTGACAGAGAGATTGACCGAAATGCACGGCAGAGTGAAGCCAGTTTTTTCCCATTCTTTAACCTGCCGGCAAGCGGTGCGCAGCACCCATTCTCCCAGAGTTGAAATGTAGCCGATGTCCTCGGCAATCGGTATGAAGCGGACCGGCGAAACCGAACCCAGCTCCGGATTGTTCCAGCGCACCAGCGCTTCCGCCCCCACCAGCCTTCCCGTTACGAGATCCACCTGAGGCTGGTAGTGCAGTGACAGCTCCCCCCGCTCGATGGAACGGCGCAGTAGAGCCTCCAGCTGAACGCGCTCAAGGGCATACTCGCTCATGGCCGGCGCGTAGAAGTGGTAGGAATTGCGCCCGTGAGTCTTGGCAAAGTACATCGCGGTATCGGCATTTTTCACCAGTGTGCTCACATCCTGACCGTCAGTAGGAAAAAAGCTGACCCCGATACTGGCCGAAATGATGATCTCGTGACCGGAGATCATGAACGTCCGGCTGACCAGGTCAAGAAACTTCTCCGCAATTGCCCCGGCATAACGAGGTGCTTCAATATCATCCAGCAGCAGAATGAATTCGTCGCCGCCAATCCTTGCCAGAGTGTCGGACTTGCGTACGTGGACGCTCAAATCCTCGGCGACCTTTTTAAGCAGCTCGTCACCAAGTTCGTGCCCCAGCGTATCGTTGACGTTTTTGAAGTGATCCAGGTCAATGAAAACCACAGCCAGTTTGCGGCGATTACGCTGCGCCAGCTCAATGCTGTGTTTCAGACGATGATTGAACAGCAGTCGATTCGGCAGATTGGTCAGCAGATCATGGTGAGCAAGAAAGTCCAGCCTCTCCTGCGAGCGCTTGATATCGGTAATATCGCTGAAAACCCCCACATAATGCCCGACCCCGCCGACAGCGTCCCGGACAACCCCGATCGTCAGACGTTCCGGATATATTTCGCCGTTTTTGCGTTTATTCCAGATTTCCCCGACCCATTGGCCGCTCTGATTCAGTGACCGCCACATCTCTTCGTAAAATGCGGCGTCATGTCGACCGGACTTGAGGACTCGGGGGGTCAAATTCAGCACGTCCGCAAGTTCATAGCCGGTAACCAGGGTAAAGGCCCGGTTGACCGCCAGGATCCTGCCCTCCGCATCGGTGATAATGACCCCCTCCACCGTGTTCTCGAAAACCTTGGCCGACAGGCGCAATCCCTCCTCGGCACGTTCACGCTCGGCGATCTCCCCCTGAAGCGTACGGTTGAGCTCCTGCAGCTCCCGGGTCCGCTCGTTTACCCGCTGATCCAGCAGGTGATTATCCTCCTCGATGCGTGCCAGTGAGCTCTCCAATCGAGTCTGCTGGTCGCTGATGATAAGCTTTGCCCTGCGCACAACCAGGTAGAGCAGACTGTAGAGCAGAGTTGAAACACCCGTCACCACCAGCACCAGGAGCCACTGGGTGCGCTTTACCTGGGCCAGGAAAGGGGTTATGTCGGTGTAAAGCTCAAAGACCCCTTCGATCTCTTTACCGTTCTCGGGTACGAAAGGAATATAGGAGGATAAAAGGTCACGTGACTCGATCACGCCGTCGAAGGCGCTGAACTTGTTCCGATGGGTCAGTTCACTGGCCACACGCCCCTGGGCAGCAGCCAGGAAGCCGGCATTTGAATGCTTGTCATCGCCGATCTGCTTGGCTTCGGTTGAGAATACGGTAACACCCTGCAGATTGTATATCTTGACTTTGACGGCGGAAGTGTCCTTCATCAGGGCCACAACCTGGCGGCGCAGGTTGGCTATTTCAGGACCGGAAGGATTTATCGGCGGATCGCCGGGGCCACGTTTGAGCAAAGGTGAAAAATGGGGCCAAAGTGCATTGCCGAATACGTGAGTAAGCGCCGCATTGCGGTTCTCGGCCACATTCAGAAGCGATGCAACCGACTCATGCCGGTAGAACATCCCCAGGATTGCCGCCGCAATGATAATGCAGACCAGGCTGGCGATTGAATAATAACGAGTCAGGTTGAACATTTATATTTCCCCTGGATCAGCCATTAAGCGGCATTGTTCCGGCTGGCAGTCAAAATCAGCCGGAATGCATCAGCTGAATTGACAAATTAATCGAGTTGATGCGACTATCCAGCTTATACATCTTTTCACTCCACCCACACAATCGGAATCTTGCAAAAAACAATCGCTATTTCAATGCAATAATGCAGAAAAGGCTATACACCCTATGGAAACAAATCCCGTCATCGAAAAAATAAGGAAGCTGCTGGCCCTCTCCAATTCCTCCAACGAGCATGAAGCCGCCTTGGCCGCCTCCCATGCCCAAAGACTGCTGTCGGAACATAACCTGGCAATGGCAGATATAACAACGGAACAGAAACCGGAAAAAGCCGACAGGGTCGAGACAGCCGCCGCCAAAACCCTGCCGAAATGGCTGCGCCATCTGACTGCCGGCGTCAGCAACGCCTTTGACTGTCAGGCGGTCCATCATCCGGCGAACGGCAAGCTGACCTTCATCGGCGTAGGAGCGGACGTGCAGATTGCAGCCTATACCTTCAGCTATCTGGACAGGAGCGTCAGAAAACTCTGCAGCAGCTACATGAAGCAGCATGACACCGGCACAATAACCGGACGACACCGGGAGCTGATGCGCCAATCCTATTACCTGGGTGCGGTATCAACCATCAACCGGATGCTGGATGCACAAAAGAAAGCGACACCGGTCACCCCCGGGGCACTGGTGCCGGTCAAAGAGGGATTGATCAAGCAGGCCATGGGCGAAATAGGGAAGATCAGAACCATGCACAGCCGCAGAAGCTACATCAACAGCGGAGCTTATACTCAGGGGCAGACAGACGGCAGCCAGGTAGGGATAAGGACGGGGGTTGAAGGAGGAGTGAAGAAGCACCGCATCAGCCTTTGACAAAAGCAGCGGATGAGACAGAGGAATAATAAAAACCGGGGTTGAATTAATCAATCAGATAGGTTATAAAGCCACTTCAATTTGGATTCACCGACACGGAGAGGTGTCCGAGTGGTCGATGGTGCCTGACTCGAAATCAGGTGTTCTGAAAGGAACCTAGGGTTCGAATCCCTACCTCTCCGCCACTAAATTTTTTATGCTGTTATTACAGCAACTTAAGCCTTGGTTCTTCTAGTGTAACGCATTTTGCTACACACAAAGGAGTCAAGGCTTTATGTTTTCCTACCTACAGAACAGGCATGGCAATTATTCGGTAAGAGTCAGAGTCCCTAGAGACTTATCATCCGTAATCCCTCAAGCTGAAATCATTAAGTCACTCAAGACCAGAGACATGAAGACAGCCAGAGCTTCAGCCCTTCCCTACCTTCAGACTATCTCTCAAACATTCTCCCTTGTTCGCTCTCACTTCATAACGCCTGTTCAGGCTCAGGAGCGTCTAGGCTCTCTCCTTGGCACCAGAGGGTACAAAACCAAAGTAATACAGCCACAAGTCACCACAGAAGCTCCTACTGTAGTTCCTAGTATCCGTCAGGAGACGAATGTAGTTGCTCCTGCTGTTACAGGTGTCAATCTGTCTACCATCTCAGCACAGTTCATAAAAGACCGTCAGCACGAATGGACACACAAGACCCGAATAGAGACAGAAGGGGTATTCAGGCTCATCATCGACATTATGGGAGATGTTCCAGTTCAATCAATAGACCGGCTGAAGGCAAGGGAACTTAGAGACAGCCTATCCCTGCTCCCTCCTAACCTCTACAAGTGTCACCCAAAGCACACGGCAAGACAGGTGCTTGATATGGTCAACAGTGGTGAGCTGACTGTGACACCAATGAGCATAACGTCTGTCAACAAGAATGCTTCCCGCCTTAATACCTTGATGCTGTACGCCATGAGAGAGGGGCATATAAAGGAGAATCCCGCTAATGGCCTGAGTATCAAACAGAAGAGGAGCCCCGACACTGAGAGGAAAGCGTATGACAGAGAGGACATAAAGAGGGTCAATGACAGCCTTCCCCATGATTCAGATACACCAGAGAAGACATGGATTCCATTGATAGGGATGTACTCAGGACTCAGATTAAATGAGGTCTGTCAGTTGTATGTTGACGACATTAAGGAGATTGACGGGGTATGTTGCTTTGATGTGAATGACGATAAAAACAAAACACTCAAAACTGAATCCAGTAGAAGAATCGTCCCTGTTCATCCGGCCTTAGTCTCTATGGGGTTCCTTGCCTATGTGAAAGACTTGAAATCCAGAGGTGAAGAACGGTTATGGGGAAACCTGAACTGGAGAGAGGCAGACGGCTACAGCAACGCATACGGGAAATGTTACCAGAGGTACAACCGGCACTATGTCACCAAAGACCCCTTGAAGTGTTTCCACTCCTTCAGACACACCTTTGCTGACAGCCTGAAACAGCTAGGAGTCCAAGAGAGTGCAATCAGTGAGTTGCTAGGACATGTGAATGACAATATCAGTACAGGCCGGTACGGTAAGAAGTATAGACCAGAGGTGCTACTTGAAGCGGTCAAGAAGATTGACTATGGAATTGACCGTCAGACAATCAAAGTTTCTTCTGTTTGATAAATCATTCATTCAGACCACCACAGAAGACAGTAAAGCATAAGCCTAGCACCCTGTAGAGTAACTATAGACTTCTAGCCATAGTAGCACTGGCATAAATAGTCTAAAGGCTCTACAGGGCATCACAGGAGCTTACAGGGTGTTAGGTAGTCTTGCCTTTCAGGGAGCATCTGAACACGCCCTGAGTACCGGCACCGTTGACGTATCGGAGTCGGCACCATGGAAGAGCTACAGCCCCGGTCAAGCGGATACCAGTTGCAGCAACAACGGCTACAGAGTCGGTCAAGTCCCAGTTAGTGCCGTCTGTGCTTTGGTCAATGTAGAGAGTGCCGCCGATAGTGGTAGCATAGGCAGTTGCAACAAGGTCTTTAAAGGAAGCGCAGGAAACAGCAGCACCGGTGAAGTTAGCTCCTGAGCCAAGAGGGGTAGTGGTTGCGGCTAGGTCGTTTAATACGTTTGGGTTGAACATGGGTAAATCTCCTTTGTGTTGGTGAACGCTAGTGAGCGTAGGTGAATGATAGGGTGTCTCTGTTCCACTGGTTCATTACTGGTTCATGGCTCGGGAGTATTTCTTTGCCAGAGTGTCAAGCGGGGAACTGAGTCCCCTGTAGATTCTATGAGCCATTGACATACGCTCAGATTCAGGGAGGTTGTCAGCCGCCCACTTCAGGCAAGCTACACCATCAACCCCATGGGTCTTGCTCAGGTATCGTGCTGACTGTTCCTCAAAGTTGGAGTAGATAGCAGAGATGTAAGCCTGAGCGTGTTCGGGGTCTTCCCCTATGGCTGTACCGAATTGCTTTGCAGCATGTGACGTGTCACCCTTCACAAGTCCTGCTATGGCTGACAGCGCATGTCTGTCAACGGCATCAAAGCCGCCCAAGTCTTCAGCCACTCCAGCAAGGGAAGACTCAATCAAATCAGAGGTCAATTCCATGTTGACACTCTCTGTCTGCTTGTCTCCGACATTAAGAGTCTCTTCAGTCCCTCCCCCGGCCTCTACTTCAGGCAAAGGGAGGTTAGGCTTTCCCGGCACTGTACCTGCCTCACTATAGTTACCATTGGAGTCAAGATTCAGTAAGCCAGCCCTTGCCGCCGCTTTGGCTGACATGGAGACACCACCCACGTTGACAATGGTTGAATCCTTGACATCACTTGAATGTCTCACAGGTGAACCGTTATTACTGGCATTACTCAGGATTCCTGATTTAATTCCTAAGTCACCACCGGATACAGTAGCAACCTTCTGAGCCTGAAACTTTCCCCCGATTGTCTGAGTCATTACGCCGGTAGGTAATTGATATAGAGGAGTAGCGCGGGGAACTTCATAGACTTCATTGATATTCATTCCGTCTGTTGTCTCTCTTACTTCTCCGGTGGAACTGTTGATAGAAACTGAAATCATTGTTAAATCTCCTTGATGTTGTGCTGTAAGTTGGAATAGTGATTTACTTCGGTGTCAATCAGTTCAATAACTCTGTCACCAATTCTTTCAACTATGGGGACTCCATTGCTGAAACCTATCTTGTGAAACTGCTCGTCTTCTCCTCTGAGCCAAGTGTAAATATCAACTGATATGTTCCTGCTGCCTCTTACTGGTAATGTGATTGTTCCCTTCCTTCTTGTCATTGAGCCACCTTCTTAAAGGGAAACTCTGTCTTAACTCTGTATCTCAGGTTGTCAGCTCTGAGGTTCTTCTTGTTTCCATCCATGAACGAGACATACACAATGTCAGGAAACTCAGGAGGAGGAAGGAAAGCAGAAGCAACCAGAGAGGAAATAGGTTGCATAGCCTTTCGACTGCTGCCGAATATCTTGGTGTAAAGGTGTCCGGTAGCTGACTCCATAGGCTCAAGTATTCTAGGAGCTTTATTTGTCTTCATGGTTTCATACCGAAATCCACGAACTAAGTATGTCCTGACTCTGCCACGGCTACTTACTTCATAATACTTCTCACTACCTGCTACAGGTTTCCATACTTCTATTGTATCCTCTGTTGCATCCATCACTTGTAAGTCTCCCGTCGAATGATATTGCTGATAGTTGAAACATTGACCCCGTATTCATCAGACAGAGCAGTCATGGTAATATCTTCTTCAAAGTGCCTCTCCCGTATCTGCTGTACCTGTTCAAGGGTCAACTTAGGTTTACCGTCACCGATTGCCCCGGTACGATGCTTAGACTCAGACCTTGAACAGTAACCAATGTTGTCAGCATTGAGATTATGTGGGTTTCCATCTATGAAATAGACAGGAGGAACAGTCAGGAATGCAGCAGCTACAAGTCTCGATACATAATGGTCAGTCCTACCGTTACTATTGCATAGGGTTACTTGGAGTTGTCCATTACGCTTGGCTGTTGGAGATAGAAATCTGAAGGACTTGAAGCTACGTGCCTTGGAATTGATACGGCCTAAAGTATGGTAGCTCTTGATTCTACCTTTGTTGCTGATTGAGTAGAAACCCTCATAACCTGCTATGGGTTTCCATTGTTCATCTGTGCTGTGCGTTGTTGCACAACTGACATGATTCATAAATAGTTCTCCTTGTGATTTAACCATAGGCTAGCTCACGATTTTCGATGGCAATTGCTTACAGGCATAGTGGCACCTGCATAAGTTAATATGATGGCTCTACAGGGCAACTGTGGACGTTCTGTGGTGTATCGGTGTTGTGTGACAGGGGATGTAACCAGAGGGGAGAGAGAAGAAGGGAGAGACTTACTGAAGACCCTTAACAGCTTTCTTGATTTCTACTATTTCCCGATTCATCTCTAAGTCAGTCATTCCCTCAAGGCTCCTCCCGTAATGTCGTAATGCTCTACGGACAATCACAGAATTACTGAAGACATTCCCATTCTGGTTATGAATCCAGAAGCAGGAACGGAGAGAGGCAACGCTTGTGCTATCAAGGTTGAAGTGGTACGGACTGCCGGACTTCTGCGCGGTTTGCTGTTGTGTCATGGTGATAGGCTCCTTTGGTTCATCGGTTTGTGTGTGGTGAAGGGTGAAGGGAACTATGGAGGGAAAGCTATGTTTCAAAACAATAGGTAATACTGAGAGTAATACTATGGCGGGACTGCCTGTTCATGGAAATCAGGAGTGACTACTGAGGGAACTATGGAAAGCTATGTTTTAAAACTAAAGATACAGGGGATATCACAGAGACAACCATACATATATATGAAACTATATATATGTTATCTTGAATGCATCATATCTCCCTGAGGTACGCATTCTTGATGTCACTGGCCTGTATCCCCAGATAAGCCAAGGTCTGCTTCTGACTGCTATGGTTGAACATCTGCATCAGGGTAGGAATGTCAGTATTGAAGACGGTACGGTGAATGTATCCGAAAGTCTTCCTGAGAGTGTGGCTACCATAGTTCCCCTGAAGGTTGACAGCCTTACACCATTCCTTGACAAGGCTGTTGAAGTAGGGAACACACAGAGGCTTATTACCCTTCCTTGACCTGAACAGCAAGGAGTCAGCAGAGTCATTCGGTGAGTAGAGTTCTAGCAAGTCCCTGAGGGCTTCATACACGGTCTTATTCAGAGTAATGAGCTTATCCTTGCCGGTCTTCTGTTCCCGAATGGTGAAGTGTTCCCCTACGCTCAGATTACGGACATGCCCCACTGTAATCTTCAGGAGGTCTGAAGCCCTGAGATTGGTATTGATTCCCAGAGTGAACAGGGCTAAGTCTCTAGGTCTGTCAGCCAGCAGCTTCTTGATGTTCTTAATGTCCTTCTCTGTACGGATAGGGTCAACCTTGATTGTGCTTCCCTTCTCAGGATGATTCAATGCAGCCATGGCAGACTCCTTGTCAATCTAAAGTTTAATCTCAATTACTGAGTAAACTTTATATTCAATCTTGGAGGATGTCAAGCGACAAAGTGAATAAAACCTGTGAAGCCTTATCAATGCTGACTTTAGGTGAAATCTACGAATCTAAACTATTGGGCTAAAGTTTAGATTCAATCTGAAGTGACACTGTATGCTACAGGATTCCAATTCAGTCACCTGAAGGTTTCTTCTTTTCGGTGATGAGTGATGAGGAGTCGGACAGACTACCTCATAATACAGTCAACCAAAGTGACACTGTATTCTGTAGTGGGTACTTTGGAATTATTTATAATGTTATTCTGTAAGGAGAGGTAGCACAGAAGACACTATAGATTTCTTTATATCTTTTTTGACAGATAACGGAGGTTCTTCTACCCTAGCTCGGGGGTTATTTCAAAGTGGTTGAAATCTAAAGAGAAAACGGAGTGTCCAAAGTGCATAAACTGATAAAATTAATTCAGGTCGAAATGTTGCGTAAACGGAGCAAATTATCTCAGGTCGTGAAGCGCATTGACAGCGGCTTATCATCCCTTACTAGGGGTCTAATTCAAAGTGGTTGAATTTGTTACGGTTTCTGTGGAGGATTCCAGAGTATAACTTCGTCTTTCTTGAAGTCATAATCAGTGTTCTGAAGGATACGAGCGGCGGCAAGACGGAAAGGGAACCATGCAGAGCCTTTGCATTCATCCAGCCATAGCAGCACCAGCATAAATAGTCTAAAGGCTCTACAGGTCAAATATGGAAGCCTGAGAGGATTTACTATGATGTTAGACGTTATGCATTTGTGTTTCTTGGATGAGTGCTGAGAGTTCAGCGATTAGTTTAGTAAACTGGTGTTGTATCCTTCCCACGGTTTCTTGTTGTTCCGGTGTTATCCCTTCCCAGTCAAAGAAAGCATCTGGATTAGAACAGTATACATGTCCACCGGCTTGAATCTCCAAGGTTGTTCCATCAGTGGTAATCGTAATCATGGCGTTTCCCCCTTTGCCCGTCCGAGTGATTGAATCTGAAGGGAAGCATACCATGGAAAAGACACCTGTCAAGACAATAATTCAATTAAATCAAATAGTTACATTGCACAAGTGAAGTATACTTCACAAGTGAATAGTTGTAGAGACATGAAAAGGGGGTTGTAAAACGCAACACCCTGCCGGGACTATGGCACCCATGGGGGAAACCGCTTGCCGGGACTCTTGTGATACCTATGCAGATTTTTATGGTAATTTCTCAGTAAAAAATGCTACACAAAATGCTACACAGAAAGTCATTTTAAACGTAGCAACTGCGTAGCAACTACAGGAATCAAACTTAAGAAATTAGCGGGGAAATCAGCACATAACTTACTGATTTTATTAGGTGAGTTTTGAAGTTGAGAAATGGCAACGGACTCGAAATCAGGTGTTCTGAAAGGAACCTAGGGTTCGAATCCCTACCTCTCCGCCACTAAAATCAAAGGGTTACAGCCATAAGCTGTAACCCTTTTGTTTTGGATTTATAAAAGTATGGTAGCTAGTATGGTAGTCTAGATGCTTGCTAGGCTTGAAATCTGTTGAAATATTCTGCATCATTCTTTTTGCATAATTGAATGTGAATCGACATGGTGATTTGCCCCACACTCGGCGTCCATGTTGACCCATCTGACAACTTGGACTGTTAGACAAAACAGAATGATAGCTGAATGCCTGGGTCAAGGTTGGACGCCTATGGAGGGTCATTCTTGAAAGCCGATTTACAATCTGTTTTGTCCAAATGCGCGTATTCAGATCCAGGTCCTCCACGATACCGATCACCAGCAACAACATTCCGAAGATTTGAGATATCTTACCGGCATCGGTAAAAGGACGACTGACATCTGGCTCGAAGGTGTGTAGAACGCTATTGAAAATGTACTTTACTTTTTTCCACTACAAAGCTAATTTATAAGCATGAAAGTAGCGGAAAAAGATAGCGCCGTTCACGGCATGCTTGAAGATGAATATCAACGCTGCTGTGATGTTCTGTCGGCCTTGCAAAAAAAGGCGGAACCCTATCCCAAAGGTTCGCTGAATGTCCGTCGCAAGCAGTATAACGGCAAAGAATACATTTACCATTACCTTGTATTGCGGGATGGTCCACGGGTGGTTAACCGGCATGTATCCGATGAAGAACTGCCGGATATCATCATTCAATTGGAACAACGTGACAAATTCAAAAAAGAGATGCTGGCTTACAGAAGGCGCTTAGCATATCTTGAAAAGCTCCTCCACATCCAGAAACCAAAGGGAGACCGAAGTGCACATACTTCGTAACAGTCCGTTTCCTTCCCATATCCATAACCTTATTCGCGAGATGAGCCGTGTAGGTTTCTTTGAACGTTCTCTCCTTATCGGCAGTTGGGTTATGCCTATTTATCAGGAATTGTACCAAGCGCACTATGCCCTGAAAACGTTGGACGTAGATTTTGCAGTTCACATTGCACATCTCTGCAGCCAAATGCGTGCCGACCTTGAAAAGCTCATTACCGGTCTTGGTTTTACCGACTACATTGCTGCCGAAGGGATACAAAAATTCACCGCTGGCGGTTATGAGGTTGAGTTTATCGCCCATCGTCCCGGTGCTCGTGAAATGGGTGCGCTGCCGGTAAAGGAATGGAACGTAAACGCCATTCCTCTACCTTTCATCGGCATCATGATAGATTTCTCTGAAACTGCCGAACTGGATGGATTCATCATACGTTTTCCCATTCCGGAGGCTTACTTCCTCCATAAGCTCATTATATCTCAAAAGCGACCCAAAGAGACGAAGCGGCTTAAAGACCTCGATCAGTGTTCGGTGCTCATGGACGTACTGGATGACAGCCTCTTGAAGGAAGTTGTTGTCGCACATCGTTTTGGCAAGGATACCCGGCGATTCATCGTCGCTTCTTGCAAGGCAATTGATTTTCCGCTACATCGTCTTGGTTTTGAATAATGTGTAGTGGAAAAAATACTATTACCAAAGATTCTGCATGATACCAAGACAGTTATAATGGATATTATTCACAACATGCCAGCTAACGCCTTTCTACAGATGTTTCTCAAACTCCGATAATTTCGGCAACCTGCTTCTGATATAAGCCGCGCTCATGGCATTTGCGCCTAATGTTTTTAGCCATTCATGAAGAATGAGTACCCTCCAACCGAAATATCAAGTCACTACGGTTCGAATCCCAATAGTTCATTCGAACAGAATTTATGGAAATTTGGTAACCGTCAACCGTGCACCATCTATCTCCCTTCTGATTTTCCTACTATGCTGACCTGTAGTTGATAAACTCACAAGAGGTCAGCAGATGGGGGAGAATACACCCGACTGGTCAGCCAGACTAACAGCATGGCGCACAAGCGGTAAAAGCGGTTTGGCTTGGTGCCGTGACAACGCCATCAGCTACGATCAGTTTAAATACTGGCAGAAGAAACTGCAGCGAGTCGGGCATCATGGAAAGGCTGGGCAGTTCGTTCCGCTTAAAATTGCTTCCACTCCTCTGCGTATCGAATGCAACGGCGTATATCTTCATGTTTCCCCAGGATTTAATCCTGTGCTCCTTCGGGAGGTTGTCTCGGTTTTGCGAGAAAGCTGATGCATCCATTCGGTGCCACCCGGATTTTCCTCTATGACCAGCCAGTCGATATGCGCAAGAGCTTCGAGGGGTTGGGGCTCCTTGTTGACCATAGCTATCCCGGCACGCTGCTCACTGGATCATTTTTCCTGTTTCTTAACCGGAATCGTACCTTGATCAAAATACTCTACTGGGACGGCGACGGATTTGCCATCTGGTACAAACGTCTGGAGAGTGGCACTTTCTCCGGTTGTTTCAGCGGGCAGACAGAGCTGTCCCGGCAGCAGTTTACCCTACTGCTGGAAGGGATAACGCCAAAGCGGCTGAGTCGACGTTTTTCCTTGCCGAAATAACAGTTAACACTTTGATTTGATGTTGTTTTATGCTATATTTCCTGCCATGAATATCGATTCGGCCCCCATCTCCGAGACAACCGATTTTCCAGTCATAATCCAACAGAAAGAACAGCGCATTGCTGTCCTTGAGGGGGAGAATTTCCTCTTGAAAGAACAGCTCGCCTGGTTCAAAAAACAGATCTTCGGCCAGAAGAGCGAGCGCATTGTTGCCGACTTGGATACTCAACCTCTCCTGCCCGAAATAGCAGTCGCTGATTCTCAGGCAAAAGAGCCGGAGAAAGAGAAAATCAGCTACGAACGTAATAAACGACCCAAGAACAACGGTAGCGACACGATCTCCTTTCCGGACGACCTGCCGGTAAAACGGGTTGAGCTGGATATCCCGGAGTGTGAAAAAATCTGCCCGGAGTCCGGAGAACCACTGGTCTGCATCGGCCATGATGTCAGCCGTAAGCTGGGTCGATCTCCTGAGCAGTTCTTTATCGTCGAATATGTACGGCCAAAGTATGCCTCTAAAAACTATCCCGAGTACGGGGTTCTTTCTTCGGCACTTCCCGATGCGGTGATTTCCCGTTGTCCGGCCGATGAAAGCCTTCTGTCCTACATCCTGACCTCAAAGTATGCCGATCATCTCCCTCTCTACCGCCTGGTGGAGATACTGCAGCGTTCAAATGTAAAGATCAGCCGCCAGACCCTGTCCAAGTGGGTGATAACCCTGGGCACCGCGTTAGCACCACTCCATGAAACGATGAAGGAACGTGTTCTGAAAAGCGGCGTTGTCTTTGCCGACGAAACCCCGATTGATCTCCAGGTGCAGGGGAAAAGCCGCTGTCAACAGGCGTATCTCTGGATTTATGCCGGTGGCGGCGGAGGCGATCCTCCGTACCGCTTCTTTGAGTTCTGTCTCAATCGCAACCATGATCACCCCATAAAAACCCTGAAGGGATACAAAGGGGTGCTGCATTCCGATAAATACGGAGCTTACGAAAAACTTGCAAAGAACGATGACATTATCTGGTGCCCCTGCATGGCTCAGGGCCACGGGGTCAGGCTTGACTTGTTGCCTTTATAAATCATCCAAATGTCCAAAAGTCAATCATGCCCCAGAAGGTTCCCCAATTAAATATCATGTCCCCGGAATTCCGCACCTGACTGTTCTTAATGACAGCTAAACGCACTTAAATCTAATGAGCTTGATACAGCAAAAATCAAGCCGCCTTCCGGATCTGGAGGGCGGCTTTTTTTACTATATATTTCTTACCGGGGCTATCTTCTTCTTTTGGGAGAAGGTCACTCCTTAACATAATCTGGGTTTGTCAAGAATGGCTGGTGGCGCAACTACGGCATCGGAAAGGGTCCGATTCCAAACCAGCTTCAAATGCACCACCCTGCACCCACCGTATTACAGGTCCACGGAGAGCGTTACTTGGACTTGGGAGTCGATCCACCCTGTACGCCGAGTCGCCCGCCAGCACCGAGCCCGCCCTTGACCCTTTGCTCCTGGTAATTACGAACTGCCTTTACCAGCTGGTTGTAGGAATCCATAAACGCTGCTGTGATAATCTTTCCCTCTGGCGTATTGGTGTAGCCTCCTGCACTGCCACCCAGCCTGCCGCCGAACATGCCACCGAACAGGTTGAAATCGTAGTTCTTCGAGCTCCCCTCTGCTGCGGCCAGTTGCACACCGGATCGGTTGTCTATCATGAGCAACGTCGTGGAAGCTTCGTTCGCTTTCAAGCCTCCCGCTACGACACCCGCGACGGTGCCCCATCGTCCAAAGCTACCCAGAGCGCCGCTCAAACCTCCGGTCCCTTTCTTACTGAAGTTAATGGACGGGCTCATGGTGTAATCTGCTGCCACCATCTGTCCTCTGCCGAAGTTGCTGCCTTGTCGCATCTCGCCGCTCGATTCCAGCGCCCGCTCCTGCATCAAGTTATTCATTGCCCTACCGCGCTCGACCACCACAAAACAGTTCGACTGCTGAATCATCATGCGCAACACGGGAACGGTCGAGCCCAGCTTATACTCTGACAGTTGTGCATACCACTGTGCGGACTGGTCCTCCACAACGGCCAGTGTACCGAGCGACTCACTGCATCTCTCGAGATCCTTGCTCGCCCCTTCCGCTGTGGCTCCACCTGCTGCACCTGTCGCTGAACTCTTCGCCCCGCCCAGGACAGGCATGGTACCCTCGCAACCTGACAATACCAGTGTAGCCACCAGCATCACACCGACCCACAACCCACTGAAGACATCTGCTGCTCTTAGTCGTCTGATATTCATAGCGGCCTCCTCACCACAATTGCTAACTTTAGATAATTATAACAATACCATGTTATTTGTGACAGTCAATAAAACCGGGGATGCGGGGATGCCAATTGCTTCGGCAATCTGGCGGGCGCTGATATCATGAGTTGAGGTGATTGCAGCCAGGATTTTCTCCGAACTTTTCTCCGAACTTTTTTGGGTAGTTTTGCCGATGCTGCCAGGTTTACTCACGCGACGACGCAACGAAGTCCTCAAAATATTTTCAATCCGTTTGCGACCCGCTTGTCGGCCATGGCACAAATATGGCGTGTTCCGTCTATATTCCTGGACTCCCTCCCTACCCCCACCTCCTAAAACCACCTGCTTCAGTCTTATTAATTACATTCTGTTTCAGGCGGCCATGAGACTGTTACGATGTGCTGTGCCGTTTTCATCGAAAGCACCCCAGATAGGGTACGGCAACGATTATATGAGTACTGCATGAACCTGCGCTGAATGAACAAAGCCATAACAAGTCAGCGTTTTCGGCATGTTGAAAGTATTTTTATGCTTGGCACGACATCTGCTATTTGTAGAATCAGATTCACTAATTCACGCTGGAGGTTTTACCCATGAAAAAAGTTCTTTCCACAATCGTTGCCGCTCTCGTTGCCATGTCCTTCTCGGCTGTTGTATTTGCCGCTGACATGCCTGCCGGCCACCCTGCAGTTGCTGCTCCTGCTGCCGATGCAAAGCCTGCTGTAGAGAAAAAAGAAGTGAAGAAAGCAAAGAAAGCTAAAAAAGCAGCGAAAGCAAAAAAAGAGGCAGCTCCTGCTGCTGTTCCTGCTGCAAAGTAATTCCGCTTTCATATGGATGAAAAAAGGCTGCATCTACGGATGCGGCCTTTTTTTTAATAAATCGTATTCAAGCCTGAAGTGCAGCTATTGATTCGAAATTTACGGTTCTGATTCAGGTTTTGGTCTGACTGCAAATCAGCCGGAATTTCCTGGTTTTTGGATCAACGGGCAAATCGTTCACAACAACGATCTCAAAGGCCACGTTCTCCATCATCTTTTGCTGCAGAATTTCGTCTAGCCTGTTACGCAGACCTTTTACCGCTTCGGCCGCCTCCTGAGGACTTAGCGCAGGGTTCAGACACACGGCGAACCTGAACGACGCGCTGCCGGTCAGCTGCATCTGAAAACGCATAACCCCGGGTACAAATATTTCGTTGATCGTATGCGGGCTGATGAAATCCACTATCCCTTCCCGATTGATGAATTTCGGCGTATTCTCGATTCTTCCGATAACCCCCTCGATTTCAGTGTACGGCCAGGTCGAGTTTTTCCGGGCTTTGGGTTTCAGCACGTCAGCCATTCGATAGCGGATCAGAGGCAGCGTGTAATTGTAGAGATTGGTTACGATTGTGTGATCCTCGTGCAGTTCGAATATCAGGTCGTCTTCCCACAAAAAAATATCCGTTTCTCCCGCCAGCGAATTGCCCATGACATGGTTCTCGGAGCAGGCGTAAAGATTGATTACCGGACATCCGAACGCATCTTCCAGCATCGCCCTGTCCCGGCTGCCCAGCACCTCTCCCCCGGAGGTAATTTCAGTCGGCGCGATCTTCAGACTCCCCTCACGCTGTTTCTCCGCCAGGACTTTCAAAATCGTGGCATACCCGCCAAGCGAATCGGGCTGAAATTCGTTCAGCTGCGCAATTGACTGCGGCAGGGGGCTATTGATCTCGATCGACAGGAGGTCAAAACAATGCCTGTTGATGCCCTGGCGCATCATGTTCTGCCAGGACACACTGGCGTAGTGGCCATCGGTTGCCGAAAACAATGCGATCCTCTGGCGACGGAACGGTGTCGGCATGGGCCGGAAACGGCCCAGCTGCGCCATGCCGCAGGCCCAATCCTTTTTTGAAAAGACAAACATCCCCACTTCTCCCGATGTTCCGGAGGTGTGGATCACATAAAACTCATTCAGAAACAGTTCTCGCGGATCTTTTGAGCGCTGAAGAAAACCGGAGACAGCACTTTTTGTGATCCGTCGATCCGTGACGATGCGATCAAAATTCGCCATCAGATCGGATTTGGTCAGTACCGGAAAGTCTTGCGGCCGGCAGGTTGCTATATCGAGCGAGCGGGTTTTGATGATATCGGCGTAGTAAGGCGAGTGCTGGTCTGCGTGCGCGACAAGTTTGCGAAACTTGCGCAGCTGCATCGCTTCCAGCTCAGACCGGGACAACTTCTGGTTGCGCTTGTATTCACGAAATTTGAGAATAAGGATTAAGATTTGAGGCAGTTTCATACGAGTCCTGTCAGCTGTCCGGCACATGAGCGATACGGCAATCTAAGTGGTTCAACAGATAAGACATGTTGTTTTCCACACGTCAATATTATTTACGGTTATATTCCGGAGACCCTGTTTTTTCTAGTGTTTTATCCAGTTGACCGCTATAGATAGTTTCCGTCCGGAAACTCCGGACGGGAAACTGTTGGTTTCCGATTAGGAAATCGGGGATTTTTTCTCTTGGCAAGGAAATCGAGGATTTGCGCGGAGGCGTACATCGGTACGCCGCACAAGCAAAGCCGGAGATTGACGCCGCCAAGGGGAAAAAGCACCCTTTCCGTACGGAAACCAGATAGTGCCGGTATTTTGCTAAACAAAAACGGAGATGAGAATCAATGAAAGTTACAGAGAAACAACTCAAGGCACGGGTCACCGAACTTAATCTTGGCGTGCTGAAAGAGACAACATTCGGAATAAAAGTGGATCGCGGAAATAAAGGTTATTCCTGCAGCCTGGTCTATCGGGATCAGACTGCTCCTGAAATGCTGCTGGAAGAAGGCAGCGCATCGGAAGCCAGCGCCTGTATCGAGGCTGTAGCCGCCACGCACAGAATTTTCAGGCAGTCGATGATGGGTGGCGTTGAAAAGCCGGAGTTTCTGACTGACGAACTGTTTCTGAAAAAGGGGGGCGAACGCTGCCCCAGAACCAGATGCGGCTCCCGTGACACACTCGCGGGATGGGTGGAAAAGACCCCGGACGGCCTTACCCAGTCATACCGGTGCGGCAAATGCGGCCTGGATTATGTCATCAGATATAAAATGGAAGGTTATCAGATTGCGTTAAGGGAGACAGAAGCCGACCGGTAATCTGTCTGTCACTGCCGCCGGTTACATCAAACTGAACAAAGGCCCGCGCGAAGCGGGCCTGAGAGTCATTTCTTCAATTCTTTTGCGGCGTCCTTTATTTTATCCCCGGCCTTTTCGATCTTCTCACCGGCTTTTTCTGCCGCCTTGTCGATTTCTTTGCCGGCCCGCTCCAGCGGCCCCTCTTTTTTCTTGCAGCCGGACACTCCGGCGACCAGGGTTCCCAGCACCAGTGTTGCGATAACAATTCTGCCGATTTTAGTCATGTGATATCTCCTTTCATGTGTGAATCATAACAGCAGACGACCGTAGCCGCCAGCCATTTCAGTATTTTCAATAGAATCTCGTAACGTTCACCGGGCTGCCGAATTGACATATCCGCTGCCAATGGCAGAAAAGGGAAGCTCCAGACCGAGCTCCGGAACCTGTCTGGATATCCAGGCGGTAAAGGTGTTGCTGTTAGGTCCCGGAAATGCTTTGTAGGTATCGGGCCAGGGGTAGCTTTTCGCAGCGCGGTCAACCGCGGCGATCAGCCTGTCCACCCCCTCCCCCCGGAACTCCTTCAGCAGCCGGGGACGTTCTCCGAACCAGTAGCGGTCCGGCAGATCCTTTTCAATCCGCACGACCGGCAGGCCCCGTCTCTGCCGCCAGCCTATGACTTCGTAAATCGTATAGGACTCTTCGTTGGCCGGTTTGGCAGAAATCCAGGTGTGTATGGCAAACCAGCCGCGCCATCCCCAGGCGGGAGCGCCGTATATCTGAAGCACCCCTTCGCTGGTCGTTGCCGGAGACGGAGCCATTCCTGCCGGCTCGCGGCTTGCCGTGCGCCAGTCTTTCGAGCTGCACCCCGTCAGACCGATAAATATGAGAGAAATCAGTAACAGCTTGCGCATGGCTGAAAAGCATCCTTTCGGAGTCGTAATCCAGGCCGCCCCGCAATGACAGGCGTTTAAGGAGTGGTCGGGCCGGCAAGCGGAATGTGTGGTCAGGTTGCGGCCAGCCTGCTCTTCACGCTGGCGACCTTGTCTTCCATGGACTGGTTTCTGTCGGTACGCGTTCCCAGCTTGATGGTGGTTGTGATGCGCGGAGCCCCCATTGCATGGACTTTTTCATGACAGCGCCTGACGGCAGCAAATACATCGTCCCATTCACCTTCGATGTTGGTTCCGTAGGAGTGAAGCGAAGTCTTCAGCCCCGCCTCTGTAAGGATCTTTTCACATTCAGCAATGTATGCGGACAGGGACACGCCGACACCGATCGGGACGACACACAAATCTACAAGTACCTTCATATTCAATTTTTCCTTTCGACATGTTCTGATACCATTGTACAATCAGAACGAGTGCCAGACGGTAATGTAATCGAATTACTATACGCTAAATCAGCATTTTTGTCAGCTTTTGGTCACTCTCCTGATACCAGGCCGTTCTCTCCCTGATCAGTGTTTTGGAATACCAGCTCAATCCGGTTTCATATCGAAAGAGGTGAACTATGCGACATTGTGACGAATCACCGCCAGGCCAACTGCTCCTGGCCATCCGGCAGTTCAATTCAGGTCAATGGTTTGAGTGCCATGAAACACTGGAAGAGCTGTGGCTTGACGAAGAGGGGGAGACGCGCGACTTCTTCCAGGGAGTCCTGCAGATTGCGGTCGCCCTGCACCACTGGCGCAACGGAAACTACGGCGGCGCTATCAGCCTCCTGAACGGCGGAGTAAAGCTGCTGAACGGTGTATCCGATGCATGCATGTGGGTGGATGTGGTCCGGCTCATATCGGACGCTAACCGGACGCGCGAAGCCCTGGAAGAGCTTGGCCGGGAAAGAATGAATGAATTGCCCACATCACTGGTGCCGAAGCTCCGGACCGTGTCAGCAGCCGCCTGAGCTGCAGTCACGCACGACATTACAGTTCCCCATATCTGCCTTGACAATGACCCTGCCGGAATGATAGTTATTATTTAGTAACTATCGCGAGGCAGTGCCATGAACGAACTCACCGAACGCCAGAAATCCGCCTACTCCTTCATCGCGGACTACCAGAAACAGAACGGCTATGCTCCCAGCATGCAGGAAATTGCCGCCCACCTGAAGATCTCCGGCAATCTGGGAGTTATCCGCCACCTGACCGCTCTGGAGAAAAAGGGCTACCTTACCCGCACCCCCGGCAGCTCCCGCAGCATCAGACTGACATCCCCTGCTTCATACTATCCGGCCCCCCCGGAGCGCATGATCCACAGCGAGGAACAGTTCTCCGTCTTTCTGCCGGTGGTCGGCACCGTGCGGGCCGGCCTGCCCCAGCCGCCGGAGGAGGATATTCAGGAATACTGTTCCATCGACCGCAATGCGGCCCGTTCCGGCGGCGCCTTTTTCCTGAAGGTCAAGGGGGACTCCATGATCGTCGCCGCGATCCGCGAAGGGGATCTGGCCCTGATCCGCCCCCAGGAAACGGCCCGGGACCGGGATATCGTCGTGGCCCTGGTGGATGGCGAGGCGACTCTGAAACGCTTCTTCCGCGAAGCCGGCCATATCCGCCTGCAGCCCGAAAATTCCCGCTATGAACCAATCATCATCCGCGAGGGTGAAAAGGATGTCTCCATCATCGGCAAGGTGGTCAGCATCCACCGCTCACTGGAGTGACACCATGCAGCTCCGCAGCAGTGACATACGGGTGGCAGTGGTATTCGGCCCCGGCCTGAAAATCAGGCCGATCTGGTTCGACCTGAACAGAAAGCAGCATACCATCCTGCAGATAACCAACAGCTGGCGGGACAGAAAAGGCGAAACGGTCTTCATGCACTTCCACGTCACCGACGAGGGGGCGCTGTACGAACTGGTCTACAACATGGCCGATGCCAGCTGGAAGCTGGAGCAGATCGAGGAATTGTGATGGAACGCATCATCATGCATATCGACATGAACGCTTTTTTTGCCTCGGTGGAACAGCAATCCAATCCGGCACTGCGGGGCAAGCCTATCGCCGTCGCCGGCAGCGACAAGCGCACCGTCATCCTGACCGCCTCCTATGAAGCCCGGGCCTTCGGCGTCAAGACCGGACTCACGGTCTGGGAGGCACGGCAGAAATGCCCCGACCTGATTCTGGTGCCGACCAACAACCGCCTCTACACCCACGTCTCGTCGCAGATCATGAAAATACTGCTGGACTACACTCCGCTGGTGGAGGTTTTCTCCATCGATGAAGCCTTCATGGACATCACCGGCTCAATCAGAATGTTCGGCGGCATCGAGCGGCTCTGCTACCTGATCAAGTCGAGGATCAGGGCGCGCTTCGGCATCACCTGCTCCATCGGCATCGCCCCCAACAAGCTGCTGGCAAAGCTGGCCAGCGAGATGAAAAAACCGGACGGTATGACCATTATCCGACCTGAGGAGATCTCACGGGTCCTGGAGCGCATGCCGGTCGGCGATCTGTGCGGTATCGGCAAAAAGACGGCCTACCAGCTCAAAGTGATGAATATAAACACCTGCGGCGAACTGGGGCGCTGTGACGAAGTACGCCTGACACGGAAGTTCGGTATTGTCGGCCGGCGGCTGAAGCAGATGGGACTGGGAATCGACAGCTCGCCGGTGGTCCAGTTCGGAGAAGAGGACGAGGTCAAAAGCGTCGGCCACAGCAGCACCTTGGAGCGGGACATCGAGGATCCCGTGGAGATCCGCCGTTTCCTGCTGCAGCTCAGCGAGATGGTCGGCAGTCGGGCCAGACGTTATAATGTAAGCGGGAAAACGGTTCACCTGTATGTCCGCTATGCGGACTTTTTCTCCAGCAGGGGAAAACAGACCACTTTGAAAAGCTATATAAACCTGAGTGACGAGATCTGCAAAGCAGCACTATCAATATTAGATACCGTCGAACTGGAACAGCCGATCAGGCTTCTGGGAGTGACCCTCAGTAACCTGAAACACCAGGCTGAGCAACTGCCACTCTTCGAGGAAGAGAGGAAGAAGCTGTTTGCCACTCAAGCAATGGACAAGGTTAATGACCGCTTCGGCACAATGGCCGTGACCTTCGGAAGCCTGTTGCCAGACAAGGAAAAGGCGGGATCGCACGTGATCCCACCCAGTTGGCGGCCGGACGGGATCAAGAATATCGATATGGATTAGTAAGAGGTTTTGATGGCATCGAAACTAACAAATGAACGAAAGATAGTATCGAATGCGAACCACAATGGAACAACGCCTTAATTGCAGCTGCTGGGAAAGCGGGGACAATGTGCGTATTCCGGTTAAACCTTGCCGTAGCCATGTCTGTTTACCTCTTCAGCAAAACGTACCCGCTTCTCCTTGATGATAAAGTCGAATTCCCCCCTCTTCCTACGGCCTATAAGTAATTATTCTGATACCAGAACAATATTCAATTCGAGCTTTGATTCATTTCGCAGAATCGTTAACTTTACGGTCTGTCCTATCTGGAAGTCATCCAGCCTGGCTAGCAGTTTGGGGATCGTATCGACCTGCTTGCCCTGCACGGCGGTTATAATGTCTCCCGGGGTCAACGAACCATCCCGGTCAACCCTGCTTCCCTTGAGACCAGCCCGTGCCGCTGGAGAACCCGGGGTGACACGGAGTACTACCACCCCTTTTACCCCCAACTTAGATGTAATGACCTCATTGAGATCCTGGTCAATCTCGATGCCCAGTGAAGGACGGACGTACTTGCCCCGTCCGATCAGCTGCGGCACAACCCGGTTGACCGTATCCACCGGCACGGCAAAGCCGACTCCGGCGGACGCCCCTGACGGGCTGTAGATGGCGGTATTGATGCCGATGAGCCTCCCGGCGGAATCGAGCAGGGGACCACCGGAGTTGCCCGGATTTATGGCGGCGTCGGTCTGTATCAGATGCTCGATAACACTGCCTGTCTCCCCCTTGAGAGAACGGTCAAGTGACGAAACAATGCCGGTAGTCAGGCTCCAGTCAAGACCGAACGGGTTGCCGATGGCAAACACCTTCTGTCCGACTTTTAAATTGTGCGAGGCCCCTACCGGCAGCGAATGACCTTTGAAGCTGCTGCCGATTTTCAACACCGCCAGATCATGCATGGGACTGGCGCCAACCAGACCGGCCTTGTATTCCTTGCCGTCCGACAGCCTGATCCGTGCTTCCGAAGCCCCTTCGATCACATGGTAATTGGTAACCACATGCCCTTTATCGTCCCAGATGAAACCGGAGCCGGTGCCGCGCGGGATGGTGAAGATGTTGCGACTCCAGAAATCCATGACCCGTTCCGAGGTGGAGATGTACACAACCGAATCACGGCAGCGCTCAAACAGTTCAATGGTCGATTTCTCATCGGCGGCCAGATCGCCGCGGGCTGTAACCGTTCGCGGGGCGGCCGATTCTTTCTGGAAAGCCCGGTCCGCCCAGGACAGGGCATGCCAGGCAAACAGCACGGCGATGACGGCAAAGGTCAGCCATCGAACGCGGCGAATGAACTGATCGGTAGTTGAGTATTGAGGCATCTGTACACTCCAATCAACCGGGATTCAAGATCGATTCCGGGCCATTACCCTTCTTCCTGTTTACCGTGCTCCATATTCCAGGCATCGCGCTCACGCATGAGCCAATACACGGCGCCTAGAGCAACAAGTGCCAGGGCCAGCGCTGCGATCTTGGCGGCTTCTATGGTATATATGTCCAGAATAATAAATTTCCGTGCCAGGGCAAGCATAGAGATTAGGATAACGGTCTTCACCTGAATAATGTTCTGCTGGCGTTTGGTGACAATCAGTATGGAGTGCTTGAACTCCATGGCGATAAGGAGCGTCATGATCCCGCCGAAAACCGTCTGAAAGGTTTCGTGTTTCAGAGGGTCAAATGCTTTGCTTACCAACAGGCTGACGACATCTTCTCCCAGTTTGTACATGGCTACAACTACTATGAATGAGATGAGCAATACCAGAATATTGGCGATAAGATGCTCAAAGAAGTTGTATGGCCTTACTCTTCGTACATTCTCAGCCATCTTCTGCATCCATGATTCATTGTGGTTTCGTCCGATCATAATGAATACTCCGTTACCACCTCAGAATCTTCGCTCCAGGTCATCGATGCGGTCCAATAGCTCCATCACCAGGGCCATGGTATAACTCTCGCCAGAAACAATTTCTACTATTGGTCATCTTCCTGCCATCTGCGCATGCAATAGACGCACTGCTTAAACAATAGTTACAGGATTGACACGGTTGTTTTTCATCTATCCTCCCTCCATACGGGCTGGAAAGAATAAAAGTCAATTTGTAAAGGTAGAATAAGCGAGGGCCGCATCATGCGGCCCTCGGTGCATCAAGCTGGTTCACGAGACCGGCACCCGATAACGGGCATGCCGTCCCTTTTCCGGCTTGGGAAGCCGGACAGTCAAGACCCCGTGTTTGAGGTCCGCCGCAATCGCCTTCTCATCTATCTCGTACGGCAACTGGATACTGCGGGAGAAGCTGCCGTACCGGCATTCTGAAATAAGGCAGCCATCACCTCCTTTCTGTTCCCGCACAACTTTCTTTTCACCGCGTATTGTAAACCGCCTGCCGACAAGCTCGACCGAAAAATCTTCCTTTTTCAGTCCCGGTACTTCGGCCCTGATGATCAGTTCATCAGTGGTCTCGTGCATGTCCAGCAGCGGACCGCCCAACTGCATGAACGCTGGAAGGGTATCGGCTGTTATCCTTTCCGGTAAATGCTCCTGTTTCTTCCACGGCACCAGCCTGTTCAGGTAATTGCCGATTTTGTCATGAACCCGTTCCAGCGCCTCACTCCATTTTTCGGGCAACAGGTTTGACATGGTGATCACCTCCCGCTCAGACTCCTCTTTCAACTGATCTGTACGGCGATCCGCTTCGGTTTGGCGACTTCAGCCTTCGGTACCCGCAGGGTCAGAATGCCGTTGACATACTCTGCTTTCGACTTTTCGTGGTCGAGGCTTTCCGGAATCGTGAACTGACGGTAGTAATTGGCCAGTTCAAATTCCCGGTAGGCCGAGGTGCCCGGCATAGTATGCTGTGCCGGAGCACTGATGGTCAGGATACCTTTTTCCACATTCACATCGAGAGCATCCTTGGAAGCACCGGGAATGTCAGCAGTAAGAACCAGTCCTTCTTCGGTCTCGATGATATTCACCGCCGGGCGGATATATTTTTCGTTCGACCGGGTCTCCTCACGAGTCTGAACATTCCGTTCGTCATTTCTCTCCGTCATGTTGTTGGCTGCCATGTTCATTACCTCCTTTCTGAATGGACTCGTACGTTTTACGAATGTTTGATTTCGATTTTTTTCGGTTTGGCATGTTCGGCCTTGGCCAGCGTGATCTGCATGATGCCATCTTTGCACTGGGCCTTGATCTTTTCCGGATCGATGTCTACCGGCAGTTCCAGTGTTCGGGAAAACTTGCCGGAGCCGAGTTCGGAGCGGTGCACAATCTGACCTTCCTTTTCTACGAACGGCTTGCGCTCTCCGCTGATGGTGACCGTATTCCGCAGTACTGACAGATCGACCTCCTTCGGATCAACGCCGGGAACCAGAGCCTCGATGTAGACATGCCCTTCGTCCTCGCTGAAGTTAACCAGCGGAAAACGACGGGTCGTTACCGGCGAAAGGAATGTCGAGCCAAACGGCCTGTTATAGCCTGCACCACGAAACGCCTCATCAATTTCCCTTCTCAGATTGTCCAGTTCTTTGAATACATCCCAGGTTGCCATGTGGATTACCTCCTTTCTGTTATGAACTTCTGACACAAAAATAATGTCAATTTTGAAAAAATCAAGAGGGGTCGATAAAAAAATTTAATGGTGTCAATACACTGATATTGTTATATTTAATTGAAAATCAGTCTTGAAAAGGATGCCGTTATTTGCTATATTTTTAGCAGTCAGCACCATAGAGTGCTAATCATACTACTGGTTATCCGGAGGTCCGTCATGGTTGCCAGCCTGCCAATTGTTGCCGACAGTCTTACCCTCTATCTTTCTGAAATTCGAAATTTCAGACCGCTGAGTGAAGAAGAGGAGAGAAACTGCGCCATCAGGTTTATTGAAGAAAAGGACCTTGAAGCGGCGCATACGCTTATTACATCCAATCTGCGTTACGTTGTAAAAGTTGCTTTCGAATACCGGCACTACGGACTCAAGACGCTTGATCTCATCCAGGAGGGAAATATCGGACTCATGATGGCGGTGCGTAAATTCGATCCCTACAAAGGTGTTCGGCTGATTTCATATGCCGTTTGGTGGATTCGGGCTTATATACAGAATTACATCGTGTCAGCCTGGAGTCTGGTCAAGATCGGCACAACCCAGGCCCAGAGAAAGCTGTTTTATGGGCTGCGTAAAACAAAGGATGCTTTGCTAAGACTGACAGGACACGAAAGTGAATACTCAGAAGTTGCCAGCATGCTGCATGTGCCAGATCATGAAGTAGTTGATATGGAGCAGAGAATTAAGGGAGAAGTATCGCTGGACGGGGAAATTCCAGGCAGTGATGGCCTGACTATTCTTGAAACAATTGCTGATGAGCGGATGAACCAGGAAGAAGTAATGGGCAATTATCAACAAGAACATAACCTGAAAAAAATAGTTGCTCTTGCTCTGCAAGGATTGAATGAAAAGGAAAGGTATATTGTGGAGCATAGGATTACCAGTGATGATCCGGCCACGCTTCAGGATATTGCTGACCACTTTTCAATTTCGCGAGAGCGGGTACGTCAGATAGAAGAACGAACATTGGCAAAACTAAGAAATATGCTGGCTCCAATGTTGGTAACGGCATGACATCTGGGCCATGAAGAAAAAGGGAGCCACGTCATCTCCCCCGCCTGGCGGCCGGAAGGGATCAGAAACGTGGCGGTTTCCTGATCATACGCACTGATAGAATATTTCCATACCGCCTCTACTCCTTCCGGCAACTGTATAACCAATTTGTACATGGCAAACTCCATCCCTGTATCCCAAAAAACACAATAATATCAGACACTAAAAGCAGACACAATTAACTGCGGCCGGATAAATACTGTATATGATTCCCATACTTTATTTTCCTGCAGCCCGGTGCCTACGGGAGGCACAGACACCCGGCCCGCCGATATATACACAATAATTTCGGCCTGTTATATGCACTAGCATTTATTAGATTTTTTTTGGCATAGTCGATGCTTTATCAATAAGCAAGAGATCAAAACAATCGACGCAAGAAAGGAGATCGTCATGAGAGCCATATCCGCAATACTAACCACACTTATGATCACTGCCACCCAGGCGCTGGCAGCCGCCAGTACACCCGAAGGAGAAGGCATCGGTATTCTGGCAGCATGTTTCATTGGATTCGGTGTGATGATAGTTCTGTTCCAGTTCATCCCCGGAATAATGCTGATGGTCGGAATGCTGAAGGGCCTCTTCTCGCTGGTACGTAAAGAGTCCAAAGAAACACCGGTCGGCGAATAGCGTGCAGGCTTTGACTCAACCTGCTTGCAGGCAAGGTAATCAGGAGGTGTTCACCATGCAAGAAAATCTGCTGATATTGGACGAAGACAGGGAATGCCGCAAACAGATGGCCCAGATGTTCACCAGGGCGGGCTACCATGTGAAAACCACCGGCTCCGTGACAAATGCCATGTACGACATCCTTAAAAAGACCGTTCAGGTGGTGCTGCTGGGCGGCAGCTTCGATGATCTGTCGGCAGTGGATCTGGTGCCGGTTCTCAAAATGTGCAACAACAGACTGCGCATCATACTTGTTGCAGCCGAGTCATCACTGCCGCTGATCCGAAGACTGAGAAAAGAAGGGATCTTCTACCACGCTCTAAAACCGCGCACCTCTGAAGACCGCGCGGAAATCAGACAGGCCGTGGCGTGCGCCTTCCGGAACATGGATCAAATGCAGCCGGCTTGTAAGTGAAATCATAAACATTAAGATATCCGGGTTTGGAAACGGATATAAAACGACCGGCCATTCTCAACAGGGTGCGCCGGTTGTTTTTTGCCTAAAGCAGGAGGAAGGTGCGGACACGGCATCTATACCTATTGACGGCCGTTCACAAAACAGATATAGCACCATACAAGCTCAATGAACGCATCGCCCTGCCTTTAATGAATCACCATTACAAAACTGATACACCAGAAGAACCGGAGCCGACATGAAACCAGCCGCCAGCCGATACCTTCCCTTTGCACTCTTCATGGCCTTCATAGGCCTGGACGAGATTATCCGCATGCTGATGACACATGGCTTCCTCAAACTGCAACCGACAGACCTCTATTACCTGTATCCGGTAAAGACCCTGGTGGTGGGCGGCCTTCTATACAGCCTCAGGAAAAAATATACGGAACTGAACTTTAAAGAACTGTTAAGTATTCCGACAACCCTGATCATAACCTGTGTGGGACTGGTTGTATTCGCCCTCTGGATCCGGATGGAGTGGACAATCGGTTCATCCGCAACACCCCAGGGCTTTAATCCGATGCTCCTGCCGGAAGGGGCGATCCGATACGTCATGGTATTCTTCAGGATCGCCGGCGCCGTGCTGGTAGTACCTGTAATGGAAGAACTTTTTTGGCGTTCTTTCCTGATTCGCTACATCACCGACGTAAATTTTGAAAAGGTCCCGATCGGAACCTTCACCTGGGGTTCTTTCCTGCTGACAGTGGTACTGTTCGGAGCGGAACACAACTACATCTACGCCGGCATCATGGCCGGGATAGCCTACAACCTGATCCTCTACAAAACCCGCAGCCTGGCCCAGTGCGTACTAGCCCACGCCGTAACAAATCTGGCGCTGGCGATTTATGTTGTTTCCACCGGGAAGTGGCAGTTTTGGTGACAGGCTGATCCAGCAATAAGGCTAATGTTTCGTTGTCGATTTTTTTTACACTCCGCTTAAAAACACACCCACCCTACCCTGAAGATGTCCCTGAAAAAGTCTTTTAAAACCCAAAATAAATATTTAGAAACGGTGGGATACAGATCCATTTCCGATTCTCCATAACACTTCTCAATCCCTCTATATCCAGCTTTAGCGCGTATTTCACGTTAGATTCCACTGCATATCAAGGATTTTCTAGATATAAGGTTTTGCATGAAGCTGAATAGCAAAAGACCTGTTTCCTGTATAGTCGGCAGAATTCTTTACACATAACATTCGTGCCCACGCCACGCATCACAACCCTGCGCTTTGACAGCACATCTCAACTTGGCACTACATTTGCTTAGTCGTCGCATACACTAATTAAATTAATTAATGACAAGAACCTCAAATTCAAAAACCGGAGAAATAAAAATGAAAAAGAAATTAACCGCATTATTGACAGGGGCAGTATTGATGATGGCTGCAAGTGCATGGGCCACTCCAATTACTTATGCCGACAACACGAGACCTACCTCACTTACAGATTCCGGAACAGCACTGCAGGGGATAATTAACGGCAAGTTCAGCAAACAGCAAAATACATTAGTTCAGGCAGTCAATGTGAATACAGACCAGTCGCGCGTAGCTGCGTGGACACTTGCAGAAGGTGACACAACTTCTTATCTGGTGTCGATGACCGGAACGGGGGCATACAAATTAGGTATTTATTCCTATGCAGATAGTTCAAAGTCTGCCGATTTTTCTTTTGGTCTTTATACAAAGTCCAGCAGCTTTCAGATAATCACTAATTCTGAATTTGGACTTACTGAGGCACTAGTTTACAACGGAGAGACCGTTATTAATAACTTTGGCAGTACTTTCGGTTTTTACCTCAAGGACTCCTCAGGTAATAAGTATTATACTCAAGACAATCTCAATGCAGCTAATACCGCAAGATCGCTTTCTTACCTGATAAATGATGTTTATTACGACAAGAATGCAGGACTAACAAAGTACGATACACAGTTCACCGGCAACAACGATTGGATCTTCGCTTTTGATGCAACCGGTGACGGAGATTTTACCGATGCCGTTTTCGTAATCGAAGACATGAATCCGGTTCCCGAACCCGGCACAATAGTTCTGCTTGGCGCAGGCATGCTGTGCCTGGCTATATACGGCAAACGCCGCATGAATAAGGACGCTTGATTGTCAACAGCAAATAATCGTTGAAGCGGAGAAGGCGTTGCATTTGCAGCGCCTTCTTTTTTTATGGCAGTTTTTGTTGCGACAAACCCGCAAAAAGATCTTAGGGATTTGGAATTTGCCAAATTACCGTTTAATGATTTTGTAGGGGCGAACCGAGTTCGCCCGTCTTTCGGTCATAATAGCACCATTGATGACGATTCCACTGAGGGCGTATGCAATACGCCCCTACAATTAAACGGTATATTTGTATTTTCTGTCTCCCTTATCACAGCTTGAGTCGAATTTTTTACACCCCCCCAAACCTAAAAAACTGCTAACCACCATACCGGCACTGAGCACAGTCAAGGTAAGCAAAGATACACACCGTGAATTAAAAATAAGCTCACTTCCACCACCAGCCATACAAAATCACATTAAGCCACAGAACAATAATCCGGCGATCTTTCCTGACTTAATGTTGAAATACTTTACACATCATACCCGCGACAGCATTAAGCCATGCAAAAAAACGCAATTACAGTACTTTACGATTTGGCATCACATTTGCTTTAACAGTCACATCATAAACATATTCTTAATTGCGGACACCGCAAAATTCAAAAACGAGGAGGAATGAATAATGAGAAAGAGATTAATGGCATTATTGGTAGGGGCAGCATTGATGTTGGCAGCAGGGAGTGCGTGGGCCATTCCTTCTATTGGTGGCAGCATCAGTTTTTTCGGTAATAATTCATACACTGGCGGTACAACAGCGGCAACTGCAACTGGTATTCATTTCCTTCCAGCCTTTGGCTCGTTTCCAGGTGCATTCGTGGCGGCAGCTACAGGAAACTATGCAGGTACGGTAGGGACTCTAGCCACATACAACGACTTCACTTTTAGTCCTGTGATGTCGCCTAGCCCAGTGGCTCCTTTGTGGACATTTACCATCGGTGCTACTACTTATGATTTTGAGATGACCAGCTTAAGTTATGTAGTAACTGGGGGGCACCTTGCTATAAATGGCAACGGCATCCTTGGAATTACAGGCTTTGCTGACACCAATGGCTCTTGGACATTTTCAACTGATGATAATGCTCTAAGTTCAGAACTTACATTTTCTGCCAACTCTTCTGCTGTTCCCGAGCCCGGCACAATGGTTCTGCTCGGTGCCGGTCTGCTAGGCCTGGCTGTCTACGGCAAGCGTCGCATGAACAAAGAAGCCTGATAGCTCTTAGACAAACTTTATACCAAACAAGAAAAGGCGTTGCGAAAGCAGCGCCTTTTCTTGTTTGGTGAAAGCAGTGGATATTTGTTAAGCGGCTTTTTTAAACAAACCTTCTCCATCACCCTTGCAGTATTCCCAACCGGGACATGCCAACCAGATGTGCTTCGGAATAGCCTTATTATAAGTGCATCCCTTATTTCTCGCCTTGAAACACCATGTGTAAGGATTTTCAACATTAGTAGGGGCAACCCGTTGGATTGCCCGATTTCAATTTGGCGATGCTCCCAACGGGCGAGTCAGCAACTCGCCCCTACGGCGCCTTTTCCGTCGAAGTCAGCGGCGTCAGATTATGTTTTTTCAGCAGGTCATACAGAGTCGGGCGACTGACCCCCAGCTCCTCAGCCGCTTTGACAATATTGCCGTTGTGGCGATCGATCGCAACTGAAATAAGATCACGCTCCACCTTCTCCCTGGCTTCACGCAGAGTCACAACCGGCTGTTCAGAATCAAGATTCGGTCCGACAGGTTCCTCCATTTGACGCCCCAGGTCAGCAGGCTCTATAACGGCGGCATCACTCATGATAATAGCCCGCTGGATCCGGTTCTGCAGCTCACGCACATTGCCCGGCCACTCATAGTTCCTAAGATAATTCACAGCGGCAGCGCTGAAGCGGCGCACCTTCTTCTTATATTCATCGTTGAATTTCCGCAGGAAATAATTGGCCAGCAGCAGAATATCTTCGCCCCTTTCCCGGAGCGGCGGAAGGGCAATGGTAATAACGCTGATCCGGTAATAAAGATCCTCCCTGAAGCGCGCCTCGCTGATCGCCTTGGCAATGTCCACGTTGGTGGCGCAGACCGTGCGTGTATCGATTGAGATATCCTCCCTGCCCCCCACCCGCTGTATGACGCCCTCCTGCAGAAAGCGGAGCAGCTTGACCTGCAGATTGAAAGGGAGCTCGCCGATTTCATCCAGAAACAGCGTGCCTTTGTGGGCATACTGCAGCTTTCCCTGCACAGTGGCATGAGCACCGGTGAAGGAACCTTTTTCGTGTCCGAACAGTTCCGACTCCAGCAGGTTTTCCGGTATGGCGCCGCAGTTGATCGGAATGAAGGGCCCTTTCTTACGGATTCCGGCTTCATGGATCGCCTGGGCCACCAGTTCCTTTCCGGTGCCGCTCTCACCTGTAATAAATATCGACACATCGGAAGAGGCAACTTTCTTGATAGTGGAAAAAACCGTCTGCATCGCCGGGCACTGGCCGATGATACCGTTGGAATTAGCAGACTGGAGTCCGATGGTGTGCTGAAGGGAACGGTTCTGTTCCTCTATGTTGGCCAAATGGAAAGCACGGCTTAGGATAACCTTGAGTTCGTTCAGAACCGGCGGTTTCGGATAAAAGTCATAGGCTCCCATCTGCAAGGCTTTCAGCGCGTTTTCACGCTCACTGTTGCCCGTCAGCATGATGATCTTGGCATGCGGATTAATCTCCTGCATTTCAGCCAGGCCGCGAAAACCTTCGACGGAAGTATGTTCATGAGGGGGAAGCCCCAGATCCAGAAGGACTACTCCCGGAAGGAATTTTCTGTACAGATTGAGGGCCTCATTAATGTCACCGGCCAGCAGCACCGCATACTCTTCCCCCAACCCCCACTTCAATTGCTGGCGGATGTCCATATTATCATCAACTATCAGAAGCTTTTCCACGTTCTTCTCCTTGTGCGCACCAGGATAATCAGGCTACTCCGCTCACATTAGCATTGCTGAACCAGACAGTGAAAACAGTGCCCCTGCCCGCGACACTGGCCACTTCGATCCGGCCGTCATGAGCTTCAATGATTTTGCGGCATTGATACAATCCGATGCCGAGCCCATGACTCTTGGACGTCCTGAACGGCTTGAACAGTTCGTTACGGATATAGCTGGAGGTCATGCCGCAGCCCCAATCCGTCACTCTGATATATGGAGCGGAGCTGAAGCCGACTTCAATGACGACCTGTTCAGTTGATTCAGACGCTTCGATGCTGTTCATAAGCAGGTTCATTACAACATTTTTGATCTGTTCCTCTTCTACACGCACCATGGCGACTGATCCGGATACAATAATTTTAGCGCCCGTAACTGTGGCAGCGGTATTTTGGACCAACTCCAGCAGATTGACCAGTTGCGGATTATGAAGCTCCTTTTCGCCAAGATTTTTCAGCCGGGCAATAAGTTTCTGCATCCTGCCGACGGTATTGCCCAGCGACTCCAGCATATCCTGCTGAAATTCCGGGTTTTTAATATGCTGGGCGGCATTTTCAACGATCAGTGAAAGGTTGGTAACCTGATTTTTCAGATCATGGGCCACAAACGTCGCCACATTTCCGATTGCCTCAATTTCGCGGTTCTGGGAGATCTGTTCCGAGAGTTTCTGATGGAGAATGGCCAGTGAAGCCTGCCTGGCAATAGTTTTCATCAGATCGTAATCTTCATAGATGTAGGTTTCATCATTCTTGATGATGTGCCCCAAGGCGATAAATCCTTCCAAGTGTGCACCGTCAAAGAGGGGAACTATGAATGATATCTCGTTATTGCTGAAGAAAAGCCTGTTTTCAGGCATTATTTCTGGGTTTTCATCCTTGATGCAGACCACCCAGTCATTCTTTTCCATGAAGTTTACCAGAGAGTTTTCCTTGGCAATCGCTCCACTGATTGATTCCATGCGAAAGTTGGCAGTCACGCTGTATTCACCGCAACTATCTTCGTACAGAAACAGGGCTGCTCCATCGATTCCGAATATATCGCAATAAGCCGCAAGAATCCGCTCCAACAGCTCATCCGAAGTTCGTGACGTGGAAAGTTGTTTGGTAAAACTCAGCCACTGGGTGCGATAGTCGTGCTTGTGCTGATAAAAGTTTTTGTGCAGAGCAACTTTTACTTCCCGCCGGACGCGCCCGGACAGCATCAATATCAGCAGAGCGATGCCAAGCAGAAAGACAAACGATACGGTTACCGTGCGGGGAAAGGAAACTCCGAAATGCTGCATCCCTTCACCAAGAAAGCCGATCAGCAGCAGATATAAACCAACAGCGACAAGAACAACCGATTTGAAAGCCGCCTGTCGGGAAACCTGAATCCGAACATTGCCGCGTCTCCGCAACATGGAATAGAACATCATGCCGGTTGCCACCAGATACATCAACGAGCGGACAGGGAGATAGCTCATGTTCAGCGTGCGATAAAGCAATGCCTGGCTGAAGTAAAAGATCAGAACCGCAAGTATGGTCCCGAGACCGATGATGTCGAACTTTATCTTGAACTGGGCGCTGGGCGATGCATTGACAAAGGTTTTCTCGAAATTCACCAGACAGAACACAAGCCACGCCATGATGCCGAGATAATAAAAATATCCGATATTATTTAGAAAGAGGAGACGCTCTGCAGGGAAATCAGGGGCATAAAAGAATGAGTCAAGAGGCTTGATAAACGGCAGCAGTACCGTCATGAACGCCAGGGCAACAACCACCTGAAGGAGACGTCCAATTTTCCATGGTCCGGCTTGGCGTGAGTATGTCAGGCTGCTGACAAGCCACAGTGGCGGGAGCAGCGATTCAGTAATCAGCGCGCAATTTTTCCAGAAAAAGGCGTCTGATGCCGCCGCTAGAGACATTAAATCAAAGAACTCCAGCAAAGCGGTCGCTGTCAGCGCCGCACAGAAAAACAGGCCGGAGCGGGAACGGTCCCGGTAAAGCGACAGCCCGGTCAACACCAGCAAGGCGATTACGGCTGCTATGGAAATGGCAATATTGTTCATATTCACTTTCAGGTTAATGCGTTGATGCGTTGATGCGTTGATGCGGGAAAGCGGAGAAGTGGAAAAGCGGTGAGGTGGATAAATAGGACTTTCAACGCTTCAACGCTTCTCCGCTTCAACGCTTGTAACGCTTCCCGCTCCCCCCTTCAACCCTTCACAGCCTCCAGACCCTGATTCCGGCATTCCTCATCTGTTTCTGGTCATAAATTCCTTTCACATCCACCAGCACCGGATTTTCAGCCATCAGGCGCATCAGGTCTGCCGCTTCCCATCCTCGGAACAGTTCATGGGACACCGCTGCCACCACGGCTGCCGCCGGCTTGAGCTCAGCTGAGGGGCAGAGTGCAACCCCGTACTCGTGAACAGCCTCGTCGGAATCGGCACATGGATCGCAGACCTGGACTTCCACCCCGTAATCCTCCAGCTCGCTGATGATATCGATCACCTTGGAATTGCGCAGATCGGGGCAGTCTTCTTTGAAGGTCAGCCCCAAGACAGTGACCCGGCTTCCAAGAATATTGTGGCCGGAATGGATCATCTCCTTGACGGTGCGCTGGGCGATAAATTTGCCCATGCCGTCATTGATACGGCGACCAGCCAGAATCACCTGGGGAATATAGCCTGTTTTTTCGGCCTTGTGGGTAAGGTAGTACGGGTCAACACCGATGCAGTGCCCCCCCACCAGGCCCGGTTTGAATTTGAGAAAATTCCACTTGGTGCCGGCCGCCTCCAGAACATCATTGGTATCGATCCCCAGTCGATCAAAGATCAGAGCCAGCTCGTTCATCAGGGCAATGTTAAGATCGCGCTGGGTATTCTCGATAACCTTGGCAGCCTCGGCCACCTTGATCGAAGCTGCCCGGTGCACACCGGCCGTAACCACCGATTCATAAACCCTGGCAACGATCTCCAGAGTTTCAGCATCCTGGCCGGAAACCACCTTTTTGATTTTTGTAAAGGTATGCTCCTTGTCGCCCGGATTGATGCGCTCTGGGCTGTAACCAACTGTAAAGTCGATCCCGCAGCGCAGTCCCGATACCTGTTCCAGAACCGGCACGCACTCATCCTCGGTAACTCCCGGATAAACAGTAGATTCATAAACAACTATATCGCCCCTCTTCAGCGCCTTGCCAACGGTCTCGGAAGCTTTGTACAAAAGAGTCAGGTCCGGCTGATGTGCCTCATCCACCGGAGTCGGTACCGCGACTATGTGAAAATCCGCCAGGGTAAGTTCACTGGTATTTTCGGTAAAAAGGATGTCTGCGCTCAGCAAATCATCGCTGGTCACCTCGCCTGTCCGGTCATGTCCCGCCTTCAGTTCACTGATCCTGAGCGGATTGATATCGAAACCGACTGTCCTACGGACCTTGCCGAAAGCCACCGCAACCGGCAGTCCCACATAGCCTAGTCCGATGATGGATATGACTCTGTCTCTGTTCATGTTAACTCCTTTGTTTTATGCGTTAAATGCGTTAAATGCGGAAATGCGGGAATGCGTTGAAGCGTTAATGCGGTAAGCGGATAAGCGGGGAAGCGTTTATGCGGGGATGCGTTAAAGCGGTGAATGCGGATAAGTGGATAAGTAGTTAAATCGACTTTCCTTTTCAAACGCTTCCAACACTTTCCACCTTCAAACTCATTCAAATGTTTTCCCGCTTCTACGCTTCCAACGCTTCAACGCTTCAACGCTTCCCCGCTTTCAACCCTTCCAACGCTTCCCCTCTTCAAACGCATTTCTTTCTCTGCTTAATAAAATTCAGCAGTTTTCTTCGTAGCGCTTCAATAGCTTCGAGTATCTGATTTTCATTTATGTAGTTAAGACGAAGCGCGATTATAGCCTGAGTTTCAAGTTCGGATAAAGAACCGAGTGCAATATACAAATACTGGATAAATTCTTTCTCGCCCTGTCGGGCAGCTCCTTCTGCAATATTTGATGGCACTGAAACCGAGGCTCGTCTCATTTGGGAACACAAACCATATAACTCGGAAGCAGGGAATAAAGCGGTTAGCCTGTATACCATTTCAACCAGTTGAATACCGTCTTGCCAAATATGTAAATCTTTATGAGTCCCCACCGCTTCCCCGCTTTACGCTTTACGCTTTACGCTTTACGCTTCCCCGCTTTACGCTTTACGCTTTACGCTTTACGCTTTACGCTTTACGCTTTACGCTTTACCGCTTTACGCTTTACCGCTTTACGCTTTACCGCTTTACGCTTTACCGCTTTA
>CAYQTC010000017.1:0-80515 GCA_964420435.1 uncultured Geobacter sp. | reverse complement strand
CGGTTACGACCAGGCCGACAATGGCAGAGATGAAGATGTTCATGGCGCTGAAGTTGTCGCCGACGGCGTTAGTGAGGCCAGACGGGAACATCTGGACCGTGACAAAGTAGAACGCGATGCAGGCCAGTACGCCGGAGACGATCAGTCCCTTGTAGAGAGCCGTCATGATCTTGCCACTGGCGCCCAGTTTGACGAAATAGGTGCCGATGATCGAGGTAATGATCGAGATGCCGCCCAGTATCAGCGGGTAGCTGACCGAGGCAGGACTGCTGGTAAATGTGATGGCGCCCAACAGCATGGCAGCGATCAGGGTCACTGCGTAGGTTTCGAACAGGTCGGCTGCCATACCTGCGCAGTCGCCGACGTTGTCGCCCACGTTGTCGGCAATAACGGCTGGGTTGCGGGGATCGTCTTCCGGAATGCCGGCTTCGACCTTGCCGACCAGGTCGGCTCCTACGTCAGCGCCCTTGGTGAATATACCGCCGCCCAGACGGGCAAAGATGGAGATCAGCGAACCGCCGAAACCAAGACCGACCAGTTGGCTGACCACGTCCTTGACCGGTGCGCCCGGCATAAGTTTCTGCAGAACCATGTAGTAGCCTGCAACGCCGAGAAGTCCCAGGCCAACCACCAGCATGCCGGTGATGGCGCCGCCCTTGAAGGCGACATTGAGAGCTTTGACTATGCCGCTTTTAGCTGCTTCAGTTGTACGCACATTGGCGCGGACCGAAACAAACATGCCGATAAAGCCGGTCAGGCCCGAGAAGACAGCTCCGATTGCGAAACCGACAGCTGTTTTGGCGCCCAGTGTTGCAAACAGAGCCACAAACATGACCGCGCCGACTATTGCGATGATAGTGTACTGGCGCTTCATGTAAGCACCGGCGCCCTCCTGGATCGCGGCAGCAATCTGTTTCATGCGGTCATTACCCTGGGGGAGCCCAAGGATCCACTGGGCCGAGACCAGGCCATATGCCACGGCGGCGGCGGCGCAAACAAGGGCAAAAACTACGGCATACTGTTCCATTCTTCCAAATCCTCCCTAATAAAATATACCTGCTGAATTGACATGTTATTAATTGTTCCAAAAAGACGACAGTTAAAGAAATCACGACACTTTGTCAAGTGTAATCTCCCCTCCAAAAATTAGCGTTAGCTTGTCAAGCGAAAGCGGTCATGTTATAAGCATCTCGAATCGTTTTGCAAAAAGGAGAGGGTGATGATCAAAATAAAGCATGTTGCTCCGTTTGTGTTTATGCTTTGTCTGTCCGGATGTGCTTCACAGGCGGCTCTGGATAATGTCCGTAATGATATCGACTCCATCAAGACCCGCATGTATGCCGTCGACAAGGAACTGGCTGCGGTTCGTGAGGAAACCAAGCTGAGTGTGGTTGACATAGAGAAAGGATTTAAAACGGATGTATCAGCTGTTCGTAAGATGTCTGCCGATACCATGGCTACGATTGACAGCACAAAAAATGAAATCAGGGCACTAAACGGCAAGCTGGACGATGTGTTCGTTTCGCTGAAAAAACCTACCGATGATCTGGCTCTTTACCGCGAAGATGCCGACAAGCGTATTATTTCACTGGAGGATCGCGTTCTCAAACAGCAGGCTGTGATTGATGATTTGACGAAGAAATTCGCAGAAATGCTTGCAGCTAAAAAAGAAGTTCCGGTTCCAGTTCCGGTGACTGCTGACTCTTTGTACATGAATGCATTGGAGACTTTCAAGTCCGGCAACATGCCGACCGCCCGTGAACACTTTACCAAATTCCTCGAACAGTATCCGCAGAATGATCTGGCGGCAAATGCCCACTTCTGGATCGGTGAAACACACTACAGCGAAAAAAGTTACGAACCGGCCATTCTGGCTTACCAGGAGGTCATAAAAAACTATCCCGGTAAGGAAAAGGTTGCCGCCGCCATGCTCAAACAGGCCATGGCTTTCAGCGCAATCAATGATGCCAAAAGTGCGAAATACGTTCTTAAAAAACTGGTCGAGGGTTTTCCGCAAAGCGAAGAGGCCAAGCGGGGCAAGGTTTTGCTGAAAGAGATCAAGTAGGTTTATACCTCATCAATAACAAAAGGGGCGCTCTCCGGCAGGGGGCGCCCCTTTGCAGTGAATGATAGTAGATCTGTTACAAAACGCCCTTGGTTGACATGACGTCCTGGATACGCGGGTCCATCTGGCTGGCGGCGTCCATAGCCCGGGCGAAGGCTTTGAAGCAGGCTTCGATGATGTGGTGGACGTTGTCGCCGTACATGACGTTGATGTGCAGGTTCAGGCCGCAATGGTTTGCAAAGGCCTGAAAGAACTCGCGGGCCAGTTCCACGTCGAAATCCCCGATCTTAACCTTGGGCAGGTTTACATGGTAAACCAGATAGGGACGTCCGGAAATGTCCACCGCCACGCTGGCCAGGGTTTCATCCATCGGCACGCTGGCCTGGCCGTAACGCCGGATCCCCTTTTTATCCCCCAGCGCCTGTTTGAATGCTTCACCCAGCACAATGCCGATGTCTTCCACCGTGTGGTGAAAGTCTATGTCGATATCGCCGCATGCTTCGACCTCCAGGTTGAACAGGCCGTGGCGGGCAAACAGGTTCAGCATGTGATCCAGAAACGGGACCGATGTGCAGATTTTGGCTGCACCGGTTCCATCAATTTCAAGTGACAGCTTTATTCTGGTTTCATTAGTGATTCTTTCGATGGTTGCAGTGCGGTTCATTCTAGCCTCCCGGTCTATCCGATCTCTTTGATTGCTGCCAGTGTCTTTTGCATCTCTTCCTCTGTTCCGATGGATATGCGAACTCCATGGATCAGGAGCGGGTCGGAGAGCAGGCGCACCAGGATCTTGCGTTCATACAGCCCGTCATACAGCCGCCGGCCGTCTTTATCCGCCGGTGATGCAAAAACAAAGTTTCCCTGAGACGGAATCACGCTGTAACCGAGCTTCAGCAACTCGGCCGTAAACCAGTCCCGGGTTTCAATGATCCTGCGGCAGGATTCGCGGAAATAGTCCTGGTCCTGCAGGGCCGCCACGCAGGCGGCCTGGGCCAGGCGGTCGAGATTGTAGTGGTCGCGAATCTTGTCCAGTGCTGCGATAATCTCCGGACGGGCAATGGCCAGGCCCAGTCGCATTCCGGCAAGTGCGTAACTTTTGGAAAGGGTGCGGGTTACCACGACGTTATCGTATTTTCTAACCAGTTCCAACGCGTTACGGTCGGCAAAATCGGCGTAGGCCTCGTCAATCACCAGAATGCCGCCGCAGTTTTGGGCCAGTTCTTCGATGTATTCCAGCGGAAAAGCAAAACCCAGCGGCGAGTTGGGGGTGGTCAGGAAAAAAATCCGGCCGTTATAGTGTTCTGGGAAAGCTTCGATGCGGAAGTCATCGGTCAGCCCGTAGGTGCAGACAACCGCCCCCTGGATCTCGGCCAGGGTCGAGTAATAGGAGTAGGACGGGTGCACATAACCCACATCCTGCCCTTGGCCGGCGCAGGCCCGGATCAGGTTGTTCAGCACTTCGTCGGAGCCGTTGGCCATGATGATCCAGGATGGATCGAAACCGTACAATTCACCGGCCACTTCGCGCAGTTTATGGCTTGAAGCGCTGGGATAGGTGCGAAGTGAGGCACCGTCACTGCCCAGTTCGGCCAGAATGGCCTCCCTGACCTTCGGTGATGGCGGATAGGGATTTTCATTGGTGTTGAGTTTGATCCATGAGGCCACGTCGTCCGGTTGGAAACCGGGCACATAGCCCTGCATGGCGGCGATGTTAGGGCGAAGGTGAGTCATTTATTTCTCCAGGCGCATGCTGACGGATTTGCCGTGGGCTTCCAGTCCTTCAAGTCCGGCAATCCGCACGATGTCATTTCCGAGACGCTTCAAGCCGACCTCTGAAAAATAGACGATCGAGGATTTCTTGACAAAGTCGTCCACCGAGAGTGGCGAGAAGAAGCGGGCCGTGCCGCCGGTCGGCAGGGTGTGGTTCGGGCCGGCCAGATAGTCGCCGGCCGCCTCCGGAGTCCAGTGTCCCATGAAAATTGCGCCGGCGTTGGTGATCTGCGGCAGAATTGCGAAGGGGTCAGCAACTGCCAGCTCCAGATGTTCCGGAGCGATGCGGTTGGAGAAGGCGATTACTTCGTCAAGTGTTTCAGCCACTATCACGGCGCCGTACTTTTCCCAGGATGCCCGGGCTATGGTTTCGCGTGAAAGCTCGCCCAGCTGTCGCTCCACCTCGGCTGCCACCTTTTCAGCGAAGGAGCGGTCGGTGGTGATCAGGATTGATGAAGCCAGTTCATCATGCTCGGCCTGAGAAAGCAGGTCAGCGGCAATATGAGCCGGTGTGCCGCTGCCGTCGCTGATAACCAGAATCTCGCTCGGCCCGGCAATCATGTCGATCCCGACCTGACCGAAAACCAGCTTCTTGGCGGTGGCAACATAAATGTTGCCCGGCCCGGTGATCTTGTCCACCTTGGGGATGGTTTCCGTGCCGTAGGCCAGCGCCGCCACGGCCTGGGCTCCGCCGATGCGGAAGATGCGGTCAACACCTGACAATTTTGCGGCCACCAGCACATGAGGGTTGATCTCGCCACCCGGCGTTGGTGCCACCATGATGATTTCGCCCACTCCGGCCACACGGGCCGGAACGGCGTTCATGATCACACTGCTGGGGTAGCTGGCTTTGCCTCCGGGCACATAGATGCCGACCCGCGACAGCGGCGTCACCTTCTGACCCAGCATGATGTCAGGCTCCTCGGTGGATATCCAGGTCTGCTGTTTCTGCTTTTCGTGGAAGCGGGCAACCCGTTCGCAGGCCAGTTTCAAGGCGGTGATGTCTTCGGTGGAAACCTTTGCAAAGGCGGTTTCGATCTCGGCGGCCGACACTTCCAGTTCCTGCATTCCTGCAGCTTCCAGACGGTCGAATTTGCGTGTCAGTTCCAGCACCGCCGCATCGCCCCTCTGACGAACATCTGCGATTATGTCAAGCACAGTCTGCTCAACTTCCCGGCCTGTTTCCTCGCTGCGGGAGAGGATGGCGTCGAACTTCTGATCAAAATCTGTATCTGCAATATCCAGAAAAAGCATTTCTCTGCTCCATTAATTTGTTAGCTTGTTTTCGTACTGATTACGCTTATTGCAGAACCTTTTCCAGGCCCTGTATGATCTCAGAAATGCGCTTGTGTTTGGTCTTCAGGCTGGCCCGGTTGACTATAAGGCGGGTTGTAATTTCAGCGATGTTCTCCACCTCCACCAGGCCGTTCTGACGCATGGTTTCTCCGGTGGAAACCAGGTCCACAATCCGCTCCGCCAATCCGACCAGCGGTGCAAGTTCTATGGATCCGTACAGTTTTATGATTTCAACCTGTATGCCTTTTGAAGCAAAGAATTTTTCGGTTACATGTGGATATTTGGTTGCAATTCTTATGTGCGACCAGCCTGCCGGATCGTCATTTTTTGCCAGGTTGGCCGGTTCGGCCACCATCATGCGGCAATAGCCGAATTTCAGGTCCAGCGGTTCATAGACATCCTTGCCCTGTTCCATCAGGGTATCCTTGCCGACTATTCCCATGTCGGCGCTGCCGTATTCCACGTAGGTCGGTACATCGGTGGCACGCACAATCATGTAACGCATACGCTGTTCCGGGTTTTCAAAGATCAGCTTTCGAGAGTCCGAGAGAAGTTCACTGCAGTCGATTCCGATCTTTCCGAACAGTTCCACCGACTCTTCCAGAATGCGCCCCTTGGGGATGGCAATCGTTATCCAGTCGTTCATTCTTTCACCCTCTGAATGTCCGCACCCAGTCCGGCCAGCTTTTTCTCGATCGATTCGTAGCCGCGATCCAGATGGTAGATGCGGGTGACTTCTGTGGTGCCTTCCGCGGCCAGTCCGGCCAGAATCAGTGACGCCGAAGCCCGCAGATCGGTGGCCATGACCGGGGCGCCGGAAAGTTTCTTGACACCTTTGACCGTGGCGGTGTTCCCCTCGACTGTGATGTCGGCTCCAAAACGCTGCAATTCCGATACATGCATGAACCGGTTTTCAAAAATATTCTCCGAAATGACGCTGGCGCCATCGGCCACACACATCATGGCCATGAACTGGGCCTGCATGTCGGTCGGAAAACCGGGGTAGGGGCGGGTCTTGATGTTTATGCTGCCGATCTTTCTTGGTCCCTTGACCCGTACTATGCCGTCGCGGCTGGTTATCTCGACTCCTGCATCCTGCATCTTGAACGCCAGCGCATCCAGATGTTCCAGCTTCATGCTGTGGATTTTGACATCGCCGCCTGTCATGGCGGCGGCGATCATGAAAGTACCGGCTTCGATGCGATCCGGCATGACTTCGTAATTGGCGGCCGACAGTTCCGATACGCCCTGGATGTAGATCGTGTCCGTGCCGGCTCCTTCGATCTTGGCGCCCATACGGTTCAGGTAGCGGGCCAGATCAACAATCTCCGGCTCGCGGGCAGAGTTTTCCAGCACCGTTTCACCCTTGGCGGTGGCGGCTGCCATCATCAGGTGCTCGGTGCCGCCGACTGTAGAAACGTCGAAATTGATACGGGCCCCTTTCAGGCGTCTGCATTTGGCCTCCACATAGCCATGCTCCAGGACAATCTCTGCGCCCAGTGCCTGCAGTCCTTTCAGGTGCAGGTTGATCGGACGGGCGCCGATGGCGCAGCCGCCCGGCAGCGAAACCCGCGCCTTGCCGAAGCGAGCCAGCAGCGGTCCCAGCACCAGCACCGAGGCACGCATGGTCTTGACCAGATCATAGGTAGCCTCATGGTTGATGATGCCGGAAGAGTCAATCTTCACGATATTGCCGTTTCCTTCGACTTTCGCTCCAAGCGATTCCAGTACCTTGATGGTCGTGTTGATGTCACGCAAAAACGGCACATTACTGATCTGGTTGAGGCCGGGTGCCAGAATGGTGGCGACAAAAATCGGCAGAGCGGCATTTTTGGAACCGCTGACCGTTACATCACCCTTCAGTTTCTTTCCGCCTTTGATAATGAGCTTGTCCAAAAAATACTCCTTCTTCTATTTACCCTGCTGAAAGCGGGAAGATCATTTACGAAATTTTGCCATATTACTTGATGGCCAGGTTCTTGTCCAAACAAAAGTTGGCAAAATGCTTTTGAAAACAGGCCGGATGACTCCGGTTAATTCAGGGCAGGATGTTGCTTTCTGCATTAAAAATATTATGAATGATACCGTCAAACTGTGTTACAGTTTCGTCGGCAAAGAGTTACAGAGCTGATGGAAATTCAGGAAGTGAAAATGCCTGCTTTTACACTGAAAAACAAAGTTACCATTGTCTTTCCAACAATCATTACGATTGCCCTGGCATGCATTCTCTTTCTGATGCACTCCGTGCTGCAGTCCTACATCAAAAAAAGCATTTCCAGCCATCAGTTTCAGATAGTTTCGCTTCTGGCCGATGATATAGATCAAAGCATTGCAGAAAATCACGAAACGCTGGCTATCATAGCCGCCCGTATCACCCGGGAAAAAGTAGGCAGTCCTCAACAGGTTTTAGATTATCTGCAGAGTCAAGGCGAACATTTGAACTACTTTGACAATGGCTTGTACCTGTTTGATCATCAGGGAAGGATGCTTGCCGAAACTCCGCAGGGATTGACCCGGATTGGCAAGGATTTTTCTTTCAGAGAGTATATGAAACAGACTCTTGCCACCCGCAAACCATTTCTTTCCGATCCTTATGAATCTACTCAGCAGCATCACCATCCCGCCGTTATGTTTACCGTGCCGATATTCGACCGTGACGGTTCCCTGATGGCCGTACTGGGGGGGAGCGTTGACCTGACCCGCTCGTCCTTGATCGAAAAGCTGTCACGGATCAAGCTGGCCAAGGGGGGCTATGTATATCTCTACAATAAAGATCGCCTGATGATCTCGCACCCGGACCAAACCCGCATTATGAAGCGGGATGTTCCGCCGGGCGCCAACAGACTCTATGACCGGGCGATAGAAGGTTTTGAAGGAACCGACGAGACCGTTACGTCCCGAGGTTTGCGCACCCTGTCGTCTTTTAAGCATATGAAGACCAAAAACTGGATCATTGCTGCCAATTATCCGGTCAAGGAAGCCTTTGCACCGGCAAACAAGCTGAGAAACCTGTTTCTGATAGCCCTGCCGCTGCTCTCGTTAGCAACCTTCTGGTTTATGCGAAGTCATCTGAAACGATTGACCGATCCGATTATTAACCTTACCCGCCATGTGGAAAATCTCAGTCAAAAAACCGGCGAAGACCGGATGTATTCGCCTCAGGGCGGTGATGAAGTTGCCATTTTGGGGCTGGCCTTTAACAGTCTTGTTCTTGAAAACGATCGGCAGCGGGAAAAACTGCTGCTGGACCTGGAACGACGAGAAAAGATAGATTCGCATCTTCAGCGCCAGAACGAATACCTTAATGCGCTTCATGCAACCACCGTGGGACTGATCAGCCGACATGACTTTGCCGACCTGCTGCAGGCCATAGTCACGCGTGCCGGAAACCTTGTGGGTACGGAGCATTGCTTTATATATCTGAAAAATGCTGCCGGTACTGAAATGGACATGCTTTTTCAGAGCGGAATATACAACAACCTTGTTCATCACCCGATAAAACAGGGAGAAGGCGTTGCCGGCCGTGTCTGGAGCAGTGGAGAACCCTTTCATGTCGATGATTACTGTCGTTGGGAAGGGCGTCTGGCCGATCCTGACCGAGACCAGTTGCACGCCATGGCCGGAGTACCTCTCAATACCGGCAATGAGGTGGTCGGTGTGCTTGGATTGGCGTTCGTCAACCCTGATATTTTTTTTAGCGACGAGCAGATGGATCTTCTGGCTCGCTTTGGCGAGTTGGCCTCACTTGCCCTCGAAAATGCCAGGCTTAACGAGGAATCCCGGCGCGAACTGTCAGAGAGGAAAAAGGCGGAGGAACATCTTCGCAAACTCTCGGTAGCTGTCGAACAGAGTCCGGTTTCAATTATTATCACCGATACGTTCGGGCGAATAGAGTACGTTAATCCATATTTTACGGCTCTTACCGGATATCATGAGAACGAGGTTGTAGGCAAGACCCCTGCCATACTCAAAACAGGCCAGGCCACTCCGGAAGAATACCGCCTGCTTTGGGAAACAATTCTGTCCGGCAGTGAGTGGCGGGGTGAATTCCGCAATCGCAAAAAAAATGACGAGCTGTACTGGGAACAGGCCCTGATTGCGCCTATACGCGATGAAAACGGAGCTACTACCCATTTCATTTGCATCAAGGAGGATATCACCGAACGCAAGCAGCTTGAAAATCAGTTGCGCCACTCACAGAAAATGGAGGCCATCGGACAACTGGCCGGTGGTATTGCCCACGATTTCAACAATATTCTGACAGCCATCATCGGCTACTCCAGCATCATTCAGCTCAAATTGCCCGATGACAGCCCGATGAAAAAAAATGCCGAGCAGATCGTGACCACGGCCGAGCGCGGCGCACTTCTGACCCAGGGATTGCTGGCTTTCAGCCGCAAACAGGCAACTAATTTAGGTGTTATAAATCTGAATGAGATACTGAGCCGTCTCCAGCAGCTTCTGCTGCGTCTGATCAGCGAGGATATCAATCTTGAAGTGATTCTCGCACCGCAGTCCCTGTCGGTCATGGCGGACAGCGTCCAGATTGAACAGGTATTGATGAATTTGACTACAAACGCCCGTGATGCCATGCCGAACGGGGGCTCTATTGTCATTGCGACGGAAGAAATCTGCATAGATAACGAATTTATCCTTGCCAGAGGATTCGGAAAGCATGGCAGGTATGCCATGCTGACCGTTACAGACAACGGTGAAGGGATGGCAGCCGAAGTTGTGAAGCATATCTTTGAACCGTTTTATACGACCAAGGAACTTGGCAAGGGTACCGGGCTGGGACTTTCAATTGTTTATGGTATCATCAAAAAGCATAATGGATACATAACCTGTCACAGCGTCGTCGGGATCGGCACTACCTTTCAGCTGTATCTTCCGATACTGTCTGAAGCCACTGTTAGTGCCGTTCCGGTGTCTGAAATATATACACCGGCCAGGCAGGATAAGCATGAAGTCATACTTGTCGCGGAAGACGATGAAACCTCCCGTTTGATTACCAGGAAAATATTGGAAGAGTTCGGATATTCGGTGCTGGAGGCCGTAGACGGCCAGGAGGCACTGGAATTATTCATAAGTAATCGAGACAGGATAGACCTGGTAATGCTGGATGTGATCATGCCCAGACTCAACGGGCGAGAAGTTTATGACGCTGTCAGGAGCCTGGACCCATCGGTGAAAGTACTGTTCTGCAGCGGCTATTCCGAGGACCTGGTTGTCAGGCAGGGCGGATTTGGTGTCGGGCTGGATTGTCTGCCCAAGCCATATTCACCAAAAGAATTATTAATGAAAATACGAAAGGTGCTGGAAGATGCCCACTGAAATATCCGGAAATATTTTCGTTGTCGATGACGACCGCTTTGTTTTGGAAAGTGTAACTACACTTCTGACGGAATACGGATTCAGTGTCAGTTCATTCTCCAATGGGCATGACGCTATCAAGCGCTTTATTATGGAGCCGGTTGACCTGGTGCTGACCGATATCAACATGCCGGTCATGGACGGATTGGAGCTGCTGGAAAAGATCCGTTATCTGGACCGTGAAACTCCGGTTGTGCTGATGACCGCCTACGCTGATCTGGACGTGGCGGTAAAGGCTATTCAGAAGGGCGCCTTTGACTTCATCATAAAGCCATACCGCCCTCCATATCTGATCCACACCGTCGAAAAGGGGGTTGATTTCAAGCGACTGACCCTGATTGAAAAAAACTACAAGATTGAGCTGGAAAAAACCGTTGAAAAACGCACAGCTGAGCTGAATGCCGCACTGGGCGAAATCACCAACATGAGCCGAGAAATCATTGAGCGCCTTACAGCAGCGGCCGAGTTGCGCGATGAGGACACCGGCCTTCACATATCGCGGATTGGCATGTATGCACAGCGTTTGGCGCAGCAGATGAAAATGAGTGACGAATTTGTGAATGACATATCGGTCGCAAGTGCAATGCACGATGTAGGCAAAATAGGCATTCCTGACTCGATTCTGCTAAAGCCGGGCGCTCTGACGGCCGAAGAATTCACCACCATCAAGCATCACACGGTAATCGGTGAACGTATCCTGAAGGGGTCACCCCACAGAATGCTGAAAATGGGCGCTGTCATCGCTGCAACTCATCACGAGCGCTGGGATGGAGGTGGCTATCCGGCCGGTTTGAAGGGGGAGGAAGCGCCGCTGGAGGGGCGGATCGTCATGATGGTTGACCAATATGACGCCCTGCGTAACAGCCGGGTTTACAAGCCTGCCTTTGACCATACAAAAACCTGTGACATTCTGCTGAATGGGGACGGGCGAACAATGCCGGATCATTTTGATCCGCAGATACTGGCCGCCTTCAATGAGATAAAGGACGATTTTGCAGAGATCTTTGACAAGAGTCAGGGTTGAGAGAGTTATTTTAAAGTTAAATAAATTGGAAAAGGCCGGGTTGAGCAATCGACCCGGCCTTTTTTTGAAATCACCTGTCCAGATCCGCCAGCACGAAATCCACCGACCCCAGAATCGCTAGAAAATCCGCCAGCAGCCAGCCGCGACTCATTATCGGCAGTGCCTGGATATGTGGAAAGCTGGGGGTTTTGATCCGCAGGCGGTAAGGGATCGAGAGTCCGTCCGATACGGCGAAGTATCCGTTTTCCCCTTTTGGGGCCTCGATTGCGGAATAATTTTCTCCCCGCGGAACCGACATGCCGCGGGTGCTGTTGACGAAGTGGTGGATCAGCGACTCGATGTTCTTCAACGTATCCTGCTTCTGCGGCAGCACGTAGCGATAATCATCGGTAATCCAGCGTCCTTCCGGCATCTCCCGCATGGCCTGTTCCACTATCCGCAGCGACTGTCGGATTTCCTCCATCCGCACCTCGTAGCGCGCCATGCAATCGCCCCCTTCAGCCGTCGCAACTTCAAAATCGAAACGTTCATAGCTGCAGTAAGGCAACTTTCGACGCAGGTCCCATCCCATGCCGCAGGCCCGCAGATTGGGTCCCGAAAGTCCCCACTCCATCGCATCTGCTTGTGAAATGATACCGACCCCTTTCAGACGCTGCCGGAAGATCGGATTGCCGTTGATCAACTGTTCGTACTCCTTCAGGCGCGGCGGCAGCCATTCCAGCAGCTCCTTGACCGGCTGCTGCCAGCCTTCCGGCAGATCTTCTGTCACCCCGCCGATGCGGAACCAGGCCGGGTGCATCCGGCCGCCGGTGATCATCTCGACGATGTCAAAAATTTTCTCCCGGTCTGTGAAGGTGTAAAAGACCGGCGTCATGGCTCCTACGTCGGCTGTGAAGGTCCCCAGCCAGACCAGGTGGCTTGCGATGCGGAACAGCTCGGACAGCATGACCCGGATGTACTGGGCCCGGTCGGGAACGCTGATGCCGCACAGTCGCTCGACCGAGTTTACGTAGGCCAGGTTGTTCTGGACGCCGGACAGATAGTCAATGCGGTCGGTATAGGGGATGAACTGGTTCCAGTGCTGCCGCTCGGCGATTTTTTCGGCTCCGCGATGGTGGTAGCCGATGTCGAAGTCGATATCGCGGATCTCTTCACCGTCCAGCTTGAGGATGCAGCGGATGATGCCGTGGGTGCCGGGATGCTGCGGACCCAGGTTGAGCAGCATCTCACCCTCGCCGGTTTTCTCGAAGAAATCGGAAGCGGGCAGGGGGGCGTGGCGGCGGGCATCTTCGACCGTGTACGGTTTCATCTCGGTGGCGCGGAAGGGATGGTCCTTGCGCAGCGGGTGTCCCTGCCAGTCGTGCGGCATCAGGATCCGCCGCAGGTTGGGATGGCCGTTGAAGCTTATGCCGTACATGTCGAAAACTTCCCGTTCATACCAGTCGGCAGCCGGGAAAACCGATGTGACCGTCGGCAGTTCCGGAGTGTCGCCGGTCAGTTCGGTCTTGATCCGCAGATAGCCGGGCTGGTCGAAGGAGAGCAGATGGTAGTTAACCGTAAAATCCTTGAATTTGCCCCGCTCCAGACGGCAGGATTCATCCACGGCGGCGATGTCTTCCAGCCGTTTGAAGGACGGACCGGAGCGGTTCTTGAGGTGTTTCAACAGCTCCGGGACGGATTTCGCCGGCACCCGCAGGGTCAGCATGTCGCTGGCGTTGTCATCCACAGTGACCTGTCCGCCGAGCAGCTGTCCGATCTCCCCCGGCAGTCCGAAATCCGGGTAGGCATGGCGAAGCGCGGGGGGCCGCCAGATGTCGTCCGAGCGGGGCTGGAATGCCTTGGGATGTCCGGCCGAGGCACCACGGATCGCAATCTTCTCCATGCCCGGCCCGCGGGTGTCATTGGATTTGGTCTCTCCTGGAATCAGTACCGGCACGGTCGTGCCCTGCCAGCCGCCGGACATGTGCAGCACAGGACGGGTCGGACGCTCACCGGTCCTGATCTTTTCCTGCAGCAGCATCAAGCCCTGAAGAAACGCTTCCGGACGGGGAGGGCAGCCCGGTACGTACACATCTACCGGCAGAATCTGGTTGACCCCCTGTACAACGCTGTAGACATCGTACATTCCGCCCGAGTTGGCGCAGCTGCCCATGGACATTACCCAGCGTGGTTCGGCCATCTGTTCGTACAGATGCAGGATCGAGGGGGCCATCTTGACGAAGGGAGTCCCGGCGATGACCATCAAATCCGCCTCGCGCGGCGTGCCGCGCAGAACCTCGGCTCCGAAACGGGAAACATCGTAACGCGAAGTGAACGAAGTCATCATCTCTACAAAACAGCAGGAAAGCCCGAAGAACATCGGCCAGAGCGAGTTGGAACGTCCCCAGTTGATCAGGTCGTCCAGGCGGGTCAGGATTACATTCTGAGGGATTTCATTTTCCATAAGGTTCAACCCGTTCTCTGGAAGGACCCCAGTTAAGACCACCTTTTAACCATAACCAGATCAATCCGGCAAACAGGATCACGATGAAAATCGTGATCTGAACTAGTCCGACGATTCCCAGCTCATCCCACACTACAGCCCAGGCAAAAATAAAGGCAGCCTCCACGTCAAAGACAATGAAGAAAATTGCCACCAGATAGAATGGCACCGGCCAGGCCAGGCGGGCCGAACCGCTGGGAAGAACTCCTGATTCATAAGGCATCTGTTTGGCGTGGGACGTGCGTTTGGCGCCTAGCCACCATGCGGCCAAAAGCAGCACGCCGATCAAGGCGACGGATACCAGGGTGTAAACGGCAAGATGATAGAAGGAGGGCGCGATCATGGCGCAACTATAACAGAAGACAGGCGTTTTCAAAAGCGGCAAATAAGAAACAAAAAGCCGGCGCCAATATTTTCGGCGCCGGCTGATTTAAAGTCATTTTGGAAAAGTGAATGGATGTGACCTGAGTTCTTAGAACATGACTCGGAAGCCGACGGCTAAATTGTGGCTCTCAAACTTCATGCTGCTAGATCGGTCGAAGTCGTTGTCGAAGGTGGCTGTTTCTGTCCCGAAATAGCGGTAACCTAGATCAAGTGAGAATCTGCGGTTGATTGCTATTTCAACTCCGGCGCCAACCTGATAGGCAAAGACTGCGTCATCGTCTTCTTCGTACAGAAGCAAGCGTCCAGATGAATCATTGGCACGGGTGTCGCTCAGTTGCAGGGAGGCAAATCCAATTCCTCCCCCCAGATAAGGTGTTACTCTGGTTTCATTGTGTAGGTCGAAAAACGCATTGGCCATAAAGGCCGTTACACCAAGATTGCCATCCGAATTGCGGAAGCGGAAGTTGGCGTTTTGATCGGTAATTGATTCAATTTCGGAATATTTGTGTGAAATCTCGCCTTCCACTCGAAAATAGCCGAAGTCAAAGCCGCCGGTGCCTCCGATGTTGATACCTGGATCAAACTCAACCTGATCGTTATCTGTAGAGGTGTTATTAAAATATTCGGTTGTAACGTCGCTGTCCCCGGGGATGCTGACACCGATGAAGCCCGATGCATAAGGCCCGGTGCGCGGCGCTGCAGCGCAGATTGTAGGGATCGCCAAAAGTAGTGCGGATGAGATGAGGATCAGTTTGCGAATTGATTTCATGATTTGACCACCTTTCTTGTTTTTTTGTGTATTCAACGGTGCTTAGGTAATGTCTGGTTGCAGTTATAACATAAAAATTAAAATATTCATACTGACAAAATCAGTAATCACTGAAGGAAATGGCCGTATTCATGATCAAATGCATTTTTTTGTAATTAAGTCTCCGATGGTGTACAATTCTCAGCTAATCAGCAATGAATATGCAAAAGGAGTATTACATGATTAGAAAATTGACAGGAAGTGTTGTGCTTGTGGCTGTAACAGCGGGTTTTGCTATTGCTGCAGTTGGTGTTGATGTCAGTACACCCAATGTCCGGGTGCAGGTTGGCACTCCTCAGGCTCCGCCACTACCTCAGGTGAGAGTCATTGAGAGGGAGCGGGTGATTGTGCATGAAAAGGAATATGTGGGCAGAAAAGACAACGGCAAGCACAAAGGGCATTATAAAAACAAAAAGCATAAAAAACACAATAAGCACGACGATTAATTTTGCCGGCATTACCGGAAATTTTAAAAGGGTTTGTTCGCTGCCGCTTGTAAATGTAGAATTTGATAGTACAATAAGTAAAAACTACAATCGGGAGGTCGCTCATGTTGATACAAGTAAACTTTCCTGATGGTCGTAATGACTATGTTAAGGGATTCGTGTTGGACAAGCTGATTGAGTCGAAGGAGATAGCCCGGTTCCGTCGAAGTTCCGGGTGGGTTACTTTAGGGGTTGATCCTGTGCGTACTTCAAAGCGTGAAATAAGAACGAAGTGAAAAGAAAAAGGGTTGGACCGTGAAGATCCAACCCTTTTGATTTTTTTGGAGGCGGCGAGCGGATTTGAACCGCTGAATAAAGGTTTTGCAGACCTCTGCCTTACCACTTGGCTACGCCGCCGTTTACTACAGCGAACCGTACTTATATAAAATTATTATCCACGCTGTCAAGTCCTATTTGAATTTAATGGCTATGCCTGTCGCTCTGTATTCGGTTGAAGGCAGTACCCCGTAGGTGGTCGTGCGTCCATCCACTTCAAACAGCGTAACTGCGTCAGCTCCCATCTTTTCAGCTTCCCGTCGTACGGCATTGATTCCCCATTCTCTGATATCGGGTGTCATGGAGTAATCAGATCCATAGGTTTCCCGTGTGACCTGTATCCGGCCGAGTTTGGTGTAAGGTCGGTTCAATTCGTCCTGGGAAAGCATTGGCGGGAAGTCACCACCGGCAATCGGCCTGAGTATGCTACACCCCCCGATAGTCAGTGCAGCCATGATAATAAGTACGAGACTTGCCGTGATATTCTGGTGGAAGGTCATAGCGTGCAGTCCTTTGCATACGGCAATTTACCTCTGGACAGAGATATGTCTGCATGCTAGTATTTGCCGCTTTTTATGGCAACAAAAAAACGTTATTCACACTTATTCAGACATCTATATATTAAATCCAGGCACATTAACTAAATCGTAAAGGAGCGGTACCGATGTCAGGTCATAATAAATGGAGCACAATCAAGCACAAAAAAGGCGCTGCAGATGCCAAGCGCGGCAAGGTATTCACCAAAATCATCAAGGAGATTTCGGTTGCTGCTAAACTTGGCGGAGGCGATCCGGCTGCTAATCCACGCTTGAGAACTGCCATTGACAAGGCCAAGGCAGAGAATATGCCCAAAGATAACATCGAGCGTGCTATAAAGAAGGGTGCCGGCGGGATGGAGGGGGTCACCTATGAGGAGATCGTCTATGAAGGATACGGTCCCGGAGGTGCGGCTGTTCTGGTGGAGGTGCTGACCGACAACCGCAACCGCTCTGTATCGGATATCCGCAGCATTTTCACCAAGTGTAACGGTAATATGGGTGAGGCCGGCTGCGTTGCCTGGATGTTCGACAAAAGAGGATTGATTATTTATGACAAATCAGCGGATTTTGATCAACTGTTTGAGGCGGCCATTGAAGTCGGTGCCGAAGATGTTGCAGAGCAGGACGAACAGTTCGAAGTTACAACCGAACCGGCCGCTTTCATCGAGGTGCGTGAGGCTCTTGAAGCCAAAGGATTCAAACATTTAAACGCTGAAACCACCATGATCCCCCAGACTCAGGTAGTTCTGGAAGGCAAAAATGCCGAAAACATGCTCAAGCTGATGGATCGGCTGGAAGATAACGACGACGTTCAAAACGTCTATTCCAACTTCGATATTTCTTCCGAAGAAATGGAAAAGATGATGTAACGATTCTCCCAAGGGGCTCTGAAGAGCCCCTTTTGCTTTATGGAGGTTTGCATGACTGAAAAGGCGACATTTGCAGCCGGTTGTTTCTGGGGAGTCGAGGATGCCTTCATGTCACTGCCCGGTGTGCTTGCCACAAGGGTAGGATATACCGGTGGCCATACAGTTAGCCCTACGTACAAAGAAGTTTGCAGTCACAGTACCGGTCATGCCGAAGCCGTTGAGATCACTTTTGATCCTGCCATTATTTCTTATCAGGCTTTGCTGGATATCTTCTGGGAATGCCACGATCCGACCCAGCTCAACCGTCAGGGACCGGATATTGGTGACCAGTATCGTTCCGTGGTCTTTTTTCATTCAGAGGATCAGAAAAAAGTTGCGGAGCAATCGCTGCTGCGGCTTGACAATTCCGGGCGACTTCGCCGCAGGATAGTCACTGCAATAGTTCCGGCTGAAATTTTCTGGGAAGCCGAGGCCTACCATCAGAAATACCACGCCAGAAACGGCGGCGGCTGCGGATTCTAGATGAGAGTTCTCGGTATCGACCCCGGCTCTCGCATCACCGGTTACGGAATTGTTGATCAAAACGGAAACAAGCTAGTCCATGTCGATAACGGAGCCATATTCACCGACAAGGCCGATGACTTTCCCGGACGCTTGAAAAGAATATTTGACGGTCTTTCTGAGATAATTGCCCAATATCAGCCTGATCAGGTTGCCATTGAAAACATCTTCTTTTCCACAAATGTCCAAAGTGCTCTCAAGCTTGGCCAGGCTCGCGGAGCGGCAATAGTTGCCGCCGTCCATGCCAATCTGCCGGTGGCCGAATATTCCGCCCTTCAGGTTAAACAGGCTGTGGTTGGGCAGGGGCGCGCAGAAAAGAGCCAGGTGCAGAAGATGCTGAAGGCGCTTCTGGGGCTGCCTGAAATCGCCCAGGCCGACGCTTCCGATGCCCTGGCAGTGGCGGTCTGTCATATCAATTCGTACGGACTTAAGCATAAAACAGGTGTCGGTGCAGCCGTTAAGCGCCAGAAGACTTCCTGGAGGGATATGAAATTATGATTGCACTGCTTACCGGACAAATCGCATATAAATCACCGGATCACATCATTCTGGATGTAAACGGAGTCGGATATCGCGTGCTGATACCGTTTTCCACCTACTATGAACTGCCTGAAGAAGGTGGTAAAGCCACTCTGCACATTCACACAAGTGTTCGCGAGGATGCCATCCAGCTGTATGGTTTTCGCACCAGACTGGAAAAAACATTTTTTCAGCTGTTGATTTCTGTCACCGGTGTCGGGCCTAAGCTGGGCCGGGACATTCTTTCCAATATTCAGCCCGGTCCTTTGGCCCAGGCCCTGGCACAAGGTGATATCCACAAGCTCTCCACCATACCCGGAATCGGAAAAAAAACTGCCGAAAGGCTGGTGCTGGAACTTAAAGACAAGGCCGGAAAGCTGGATCTTTCTTCGCTGCCTGCAACGGAAGTGCGCCAGATCCCGACGGAAGATGTGGCGGAGGATGTTCTCTCGGCGCTGCTCAACCTGGGATACAAGGAGCCGCAGGTGCGCAAAGCTTTGGCAGGTCTGGATGCCGCCGGCGGAGTGACTGTGGAGGATCTTCTGAAACAGGCTCTTAAAATGCTGATGAAGTAATAATGGTTGTCATTGAGCAGAAGGAATCTCGGATGAAGCTATGATGTGAAAAAACACAGATGGTTCGGGCTCGGGGTTCTTGTCTTATCTATTGGCGGTCCAGTTCTCTTCTGACCGCAACGCCCAGTTTTTCCAGAGTATAAGGTTTTTGAATATAAACCCCGACGCCCAGCTGCTGGAGCGCTTTAACTCTTTCCGATTCCGAAAAGCCGCTGGTGATAATTGCTTTCTGTCCCGGTCGGATTGCAATAATCTGCTTATAGGTATCCAGCCCGTCCATGCCGCCGGGCATTATCATATCAAGCACTACAATATCTGCGGCGTTCGAACGCAGATATTCAACCGCTGCTTCACCACTTGCCACTGCTGTCAGGGTGTAGCCCAGTTTGGTAAGCATGTTGGTTGCTATCTGCTGCTGTTCCGGCACGTCATCCACTATCAGAACCTTTTCCGTTCCTATGTAGTCCTCCAGAACAATTTTACGTAAATTGAGTTCCTCCTGTTCGCGGGTAGCCGGCAGATAAAGTGTGATTCTTGTTCCCTTCCCGTCCTGGCTCTGGATGTCGATATAGCCGCTGTGATCTTTTATTGTGGCCCAGATCACTGTCATCCCCAGGCCGGAACCACTTCGCCGCATGGATTTTTTGCTGTAAAACGGCTCAAAAATCCTTTGTAAATCCTCAGCAGTAATTCCGATGCCTTCATCGGCAACGCTGAGGCAGACATACTCACCCGGTGGAATCTCTTCATAAAGCTTGAATTGAGTGTCAAGATAGATGTTGTAGGAAGACAGCCTGATTTTACCGCCGGCGGGCATTGCTTCGGCGGCATTAATCAGAATGTTCATGATCGCCTTGGCTAAATGAACTCTGGAACCCTTTATGTTCAGAAGGTCCGGTGCCAGACTGCTCTCCAGCTTAGTGCCGGGATGATGTTTCAGGGTCGTGTCGAATTCGAGTGATGCCAGATAGTCAGAGATAATAGTGTTCAGATTGACGATTTCGTCGGATTTAACACCTCGTCTGCCCAGTGTGAGAAGATCCTGGACAATCGCCGCCGCCTTCTGACCGGAACGTTGAATGATGGAAATTTTAGCGCGCAGGGGGCTGTCCGGCGGCAGATCCAGCAGCAGCAGATCCGGATATGTGACCAGACCTGCCAGAACATTGTTCAGATCATGGGCAACTCCTGCGGCAAGATTTCCGATTGCCTCCATCTTTTGAGCATTAAGCAGCCTCTCTTCCAGTTTCTTCTGTTCGGTAATGTCGCGGATAATCCCCTGTGTTCCGGCAAACTCATTCGGGCAGGGGCTGTCGCCATGATATATTCCTTCAGCTGTGATGCTGAAGTGTCCTGTCTCATCGTTGTCTGAACCCGGCTTGTGAGGCAGCAGCAGGCGCAGTTCCAGGTCACGTGTTGCCCGCTCTCCGGTCCTCTTCTCGTTTAACCGGTATCGAGCCTTCGGCAGGTCATCCGGCGCCACCAGATCGAATATGTGTTGTCCCAGCAGGGAGTCTGGCGAAACGGTGTATTTAGAAATGGCCGGACTGATAAATGTAATGCGCCCTTCCGAATCGAGGCGGAATATGATATCCGGTACTGCCTTGATAATGGAGTTCAGGTTCTTTTCGCTGGATTTCAGCAGAATCAGTGTGCTGTCAGCACCTTCTCTGGCTGCTAGCTGGATTCTCCAGGACTTGACGATGGTAAGGATGGCATAGTTCAGTGCCGCCAGAACGGTAGGCAATAACGGTGAAAGCAGATAGCCCCGGAAACGGAATAACAGTACCATGCCGATCCAGACGCCTGCCGTTATTGTCATGCTGATCGCAGCGCTTGGCAAAATGCCCATTCTTGCAATGATCAGGCAGATAGATGCAGCAACCAGCAGCCCGATCAATGTTTCCCAAACCGGAAAATATCTTGTTCTGATGACCTGTTGGCCGCTAAGCAGATTGTCAAGCAGCTGGGCATGGATATCCATGTGCGTGCGGACAGGAAAGGCGGAGGTCTGATAGGTGTGGTCCAGGCCGGCGGCTGACGAACCGATAAGGACTATCCTGTCTTTGAATTGTGCCGCTGATATTTTCCCGTCGAGAATGTCAGCTGCGGAAATCCGTGTTTTTGAATTGCTCTGTCGCGAAAACTGAACAATCATGTTTCCCTGATTATCGACAGCAATTGACCTGTCGCCCACCAATAGATCAAGGCGGTCACCTTCCCTCCGCAATATTCCGACCTGGTTAACCTTGCCGTGCTGCATCAGCATTGCCAGTGAAAGAGATGGATAAAGCCTGTCCTCAAACTTGATAAGCATCGGCATTCTTCTGAGTATGCCGTCTGCATCCGGGGCACCATTCAGGAATCCTGAGTGTGTTGCTGCATCGGAGAATATCCTGCGGTTGCAGACAGCATCCTTGGCCACGAAAAAGTCGGAGGGGTCCTGTTTTGCTTCGGGTTTGTTGATCCAGGCAATGCCGGGAGGATGAAGTCCGCACTCTGTTTCAGGATTCGGGCTTTTCCTGAACAAAAACTCGTACCCGAGCACAAACGGCCCGTTAGCCAATGTGTCGGCCAACTGCCGGTCGTGGTCAGTAATGTTGGTTGTCTGGTTTAATCCGCTATTCAGTTTTCCCGGAGGCGTGCGGTCAGGTTCTGCCAGAATCAGGTCCAGTCCAATGCTGGCAGCACCGGATGCCTTGACTTTGCTGAGCAGTTGCGCAACTACGGAACGCGGCCATGGCCATTGTCCGAAGCGTGCAAGGCTATTGTCGTCAATATCAACTGTGACAACCGAACCCGCTGCCGGATTCGTCCTTGCCAGGGTCATTACGAAATCTGTAATTCTGTTGTTTGTGGAGTTCAGGAAGGAGGGATTAATCAGGTAGACAGCAGTGACGGCAAAACTTAAAAGAAGTCCTGTTATCAACAGAATTCCTGCTACTCTTGGTTCGCTATGACCGGGTTCAGGCGTTTTCATATGGTGCCTTTATCTGACGACAACTTCAACCCGGCGGTTTTTGGGTTCATTTACATTGTCAGCGGTCGGTACTAATGGATTTTCCTTGCCGTGGGAGGTGGTCAGGATGGCAGTGGACTCCGCTCCCCTTTTAACCAAAAGTTCTTTAACTGCCGTGGCCCTTTTGTTTGACAATGCCGTATTGTATTCCCTGCTGCCGACAGTATCGGTATGTCCGATTACCGAGATGAAGGAGGAGTTTCTCTCCCGGATTGCAATGATGATTTCCGGCAGAAGATTTATGGAATCTGAAGTAAGAGCAGTATCTTTTTCGAAGTAGAGCAGAAAATGCAGTGGACGCATCGGCTGAATGGAGAGCGCTTCAGCGAATGTTTTGTCGAGGGATTCCTTGCCGAGATCAACCGGCGTGCCAGGCTTGTTCTTGATATTCCCGACGGTGACGGCATGGTACGGCTTGTCGATGGATATGCTGCCGGCTTCATTGCCGACGGAGATGCTGCCGATCCTGCCATCCGGGTCCGGTGCTAGGGCCACCAACGACTTTCCGGCGCATCCGCCGGCCAAAACGGCCAGGGATATTATGAGTATGAGTCTTATAAGAATGCCCATTTCCACTCCATTTCAATATGCAGCATTATAATACTGGCAGTGAGATGAAACAGGTTGATCTTCAATCTACCTGTATCAATACGTGTGTGCCCCTTACTCCTACTGTGGCGTACGGGGTTTCGATGCTCACCCTGTTTGGTGCCAGCTTGGCAATCTGCCCGGATAAATAAGAAACGGTTCCTTGTAATATTCTGGTGATGAAGGACATTTTCTTTTCATTCGGTTTAAACATGTAGCTCTTGATGACGATTCTGCTGTTATGTCCCATGGAAATGACCGAGTCGTCCTCCAAAATCAGACCCGCTTTTCCGTTTTGCCCTGTTTGAACAATATCTCCTTCCAATAGCCTGAGATCTGGCATCACCTTGATAATGCAGCCTTTTCTGTCGATCACGACCTCACCGGAGAAGGATTTGACTATGCCGATATGTGATTCAACAGTTCCGTATGCTGATGTTACTGTCAGCACCAGCGCTACAGCCAGAATTGCAATGGAGGTTGATCTCATGTCACGCACCTCGAAGGGGGATAGAGCGTCCGGCAGCAACTACATGATTTGCTGTGTTGTGAAGATTCAGCCGAGCACTTTACATTAATACCACATTAGGAGTATATGTCAAAACGGATGGTGTATATTAAAATAACACGTTAGGCGCTATTAAAAAAAGCCCGCAGTAATTAACTGCGGGCTTTCGATTTTCAGTGATAGTCCGGCGGTGATCTATGGTTTGAATCTATCTCCAGAATAGTCCGGCAAGGTCATTGTCTTCAATCCTGGCAAAGTCATCAAGGCCGGTGTTCAGAAACTGATGGTTGATTTTGAACTCTTTATTTGCAGTGTATATCTCATCAAACTTGTGGTGAACATCCATAAAGGCTTCAAGAATTTGCGGATCAAAGTTCTGGGGTATGGTTCTGCCGTCGCCCAATGTCATGATTTGAATTGTCTGTTCGTGGGGCAGGCTTGTCTTGTATGGCCGACGCATTCGCAGGGCGTCATAAACATCTACCAAACATATTAACCTGCCGGCCTTTGATATTTCCTCACCGCTCTTGCCATCCGGATACCCGCTCCCGTCAAAATATTCATGGTGATCTCTGGCAATCAGTTCTGCGCATTTTAGTATGGGAGATGTTGAATTGGCCAGAATATTGGAGCCAATTACCGTATGGCCCTTCATTATTTCAAATTCAGCCTCATTCAGCTTGTCCGGTTTGTTCAAGATGCTGTCAGGTATGCCTATTTTACCAACGTCGTGCATTGGCGAAGCATAATATATTATCTCCGTTTCGCTTTTTGACCATCCCAGCGTAGTGGCAAGCAGTAATGAGTAATATGATATTCTGGTAATGTGGTTTGCAGTATCTTTATCTTTATATTCGCTTGCAATGGTTAATCTTCTGATCGTTTCAATGTATGAGTTTCTAAGTTCGCTGGATTTCAGCCTGACCTCTTCTTCGAGGTGGCTGTTGAACTCGTTTATTGCTGCTTTATGCTCTTTGGCTTTGAGGAGATTGCGAATTCGTGCCGCTAGTTCTATCGGGTCTACCGGCTTTGAAATGAAATCACTGACACCTGCCTCGAAGGCAGCCATCTTGACACTTCGTTCATAGCATGATGTTGCATATACAACAGGAATTTCAGACAAATCCTGTTTAGAACGGATTGCCCTGCATACTTCCAGGCCGGACATATTCGGCATGGTATGGTCTAGGAGCACCAGGTCACAATTGATGTTGGATAGTATATTTAGAGCTTCTTCACCGCATGAGGCAAGAAGTACTGTATATCCTGCTTCGTCAAGAATTGCTTTATAGAAGACAAGATCGAATTTGTCATCATCTACGCATAATATTGTCGAACTCATTTTTTCACTCCACTTTACCCCTGCAGGAATTTTAGTCTGACAACTTATTTCAGAAAAATTCAGGGTACATCCGTTAAAGTGTAACTCTGACATATGTTAGCATCGGGAGTGCCAATAAAATAAGTTAAATAACAAAAATGAACTAAATCTCTAACGAATCACATTGAGCTGCATAAATATATACAGTTACATCAATTGTCAGGAATATCGGTGTATTGACATAGTAATTCCGGCATCGTTATATAAGATTTGATTGGATCAGGTCTCAGTTATATGACGGCATGGAGAGGCGATATAACAGTGTAAGCACTGTTAATCATACTGGAATGTTCCCTCGCGATAATTCCGGACAACAGTCTTGGTTCCGGCATTAATCTTTGTTGCGATGTCTCGTGTTTCACTGTTAAGCCAACGCCTTGGCGCGTGTGGCGATTGTAATATAAAAACATCCTTCCCCGCTTAGTCAGAAGCTGCCGTAAAGAAAATCAATTAAGATGTCAATCTGCTTTTAATTTTAACCCATCACCGGGGTTCAGTTTTTATCCCACTTCTGAAGTCACTTTTGGCATGACTAATAAAAAAGCACCTACAAAATAGATTGTAAGTGCTTGATTTTATGGCGTCCCCGAGTCGATTCGAACGACCGGCCCCTTCCTTAGGAGTTTTCACTTTGTTTTACTGACAAAGCACTTTCTAGTACTAAAACCTTCGATATTTCAATGAAAACCACATTTTAGTTATTTACGTATTATCGATTGTTTCCTACCTAAAACTGACCTTCTCTGAACACGATTACACAGGAATTACACAGAATCTTTACCCGATTGGAACATCTCTTCAGTATCTTTCATCTCTTTCAGGCCCGAGCCTCCTCTAGTCTCCTCATCCAAGCACGGGGTTCAAATTCATACGGCTTACTGAGAAACGTAGTGCCAACTTTATCTCGATATGCTCCTTGAATATTGACGATGTTTGAGAACCCTGCTCTTTCCAAGCCCGAAATTAGCTCACGAACGTCCAGCAGCACCGTGCAGCTTTCCCCCGCGTCAAGTCGGTGGGGGAACGTCACCTCTGAGTGCAGAAATCCGCTAGTAAAAACAAGGGTCCGGCGGTCGGGCAGTTGGATGTATGGAACATCGACGGTCAGCGGAAGGAGTCCACTGTTAGCGGCGGTGAGCGTGAAGGTCGGAAGAACCTGACCGGTATTCATCGGCGCAAATGCATTGCATAGTGAGACTGTTAACTCGGGTTCTTGGGAACGGCGAATAAGCTTAAGCTGCTCGTTTGTGATAGAAGTCAGCTGGTGTGTTCGGACTGCATACCATGACGTTACTGCCACCAGGACGACCGTAGAGGCTGCTTGGATTGCAGCGGAGTTTGTGTTCAGCCATTGAAGCCATGAATTCATCGGGATCTCCTTGGGGGGATGCTAAATCATTCCCAAAAGTGACAGGCTGGTTTATGGACTCCACCAATTATGAACAACCCGATGGCAGCTGCCACGGTTGCTGTCCAAGCGACTAAAGTGATGAACATATTGTTGAGCCATCTTATGGACCGAATTTTCCAGAATATAACGTGGAGGAAAATTAGAATGAATAGCGCAACTATAAGAGTTCCAGCCAGCATGTGCATCGTCTTTTCTCCTTACATCTAATGATCTAACGTAGTGGAAGAACCCCATAGTCTTTCCGGTTTTTCCGGCTGTTCGCGCCACGGCAGTTGTCGGCGATGATTCGTTTTCTGCTTTTTGATAAGTAGAAAACGTAGAACTGGCTCTTACAATGCGTCTCAGTTTTGAATCGCGTTCAGTATACCATTCTCAAAGTACAAGTAACTTTTGTCAGAATAGACCCACTGTTGATGTTCTCCCCACCTTCCAATGGTTCTATTAACTGAATCGGGCTCCCCCCAGGCCAGTGTTGCTTGTACTTTCGACATTCCTATAAAAACCTTCCCGGTTTCAATAGAATTCCAAACCTTCTTTGCCCACTTATACTTTTTGTACTTATCCCTAAGGGCCTTCTTCTGCTTCTTTAATTCTTTTTCTGCAGCAAGTTCTTGGCTCTTTCGCTCCGTTTCCGGGTCTGTTTCAGCAAAATAGGTTTTGAATGGGTGTGCCATATGAGAGAGTTGGTTGGTATCGCTTAGACTTATATCTACTGTTCCTACACCAGTAGCAGACTTGTAAAAAAAACGAGCTGTTGCAAACTGATCATCACTGACAGTTATATCTGTAATATCTGCCCAGTCTTCACCTATTCTCCAGAATTTTCTGCCGACATAAAGTTTCTTGGCGTCATCAATGTCTTTTACAAAAGCCATATTGTTAAGTTGAAAGAAGTCTTTGTAGTCCAGCAAACCATCAGCGTAGTAATTATCCCTGGTGTCCTCCATTACAATGGTGATCAGGAATAAGCCCTTACGGGGTCTGTTGTCTTCGATGTTGGTTATTTTACCAACCTTGCCAGATGCTAGACTTACAGCCACTTTCCTTTTTCCGTTTATGTCATGTGACTGGTCGTAATATTCGTAGCTGTGATCCGGTTTCCTAGGGATAAATATAACCCTCTGTCCCACCCAACAATCGACCGACAGCTTTTCAAACGGCGTTGAGGGACAAGCTATTTGGCCTGGCGATTCGATCTTTAGAAATTGAGAGATATCTTTCTGTGCATCACAGGTGACTGATATAGCAAGGAAGAGAATGATGACAATCGACTTAAAGAACATATAGACTCCAAGTTAATGAGAGATACTTATCCATAGTGTCATTGATTTTTGTTTTCTTAGTTTTGGACATCGCACCTGAGCTAGCCATAAAAGACACATTGGAACTAATAGAAGCCAATTTGCTGATCGAACTGATAAGCCCTCTCAAAAGCCCATTTGCTAAGGTCCTTAACTAGGAGTTTTTTTAAGGAAGCCGATTCTACAAATGTATTTTCGATGAGCCTTTCTACTGAGGGTGCATACGTATTTCTGCTGAACATTTTGAAAATGCTGGAAGTACCGCTTTCAAACAACTTTCGGTACATATCATTCCTGTCGATGAATGTTCTGTAGTCGAGTTTGTATGTTGTGTCACTCTCTTCCATTTCAAAATACTGCTTCAAGTTCTGCAAGTATGTCTGAGTTCTGCTCTCATAATCTTTTTTTGAATGCTTATTAAATTTAAACTTTATTTTCGATGTCCATAGAGTTAAAGCAAAGCAGAAATAGTCAACTTCTTCCTGTTTCCATACCTCATTTCTTGTGACAGGCCATTGCTGAGTGAAAAACAAGAATTCTCCAGACATAGACACCCCAAATTCGACCCAGCTATCATGTAAGGGATTATTCATTCCTTGACTCCTGTATTTCTTTGAGGTTCAACGGTGTGGGAATTGACCGGCTTGCCCGGTCTTATTTTCTGGTTGAGAATATCCTCGCTCGGGAAATAAATCCGTTCCCGATTCATTCTTAGGCTTTTTTGCGGGTAGAAGTGGCAAACGACTTTGCAAGGACACGGAGCTCTTTGGCATGACTTTCTGCTCGTTCAAGCGTTGAGAGAACATCGTCTAGGTGCTTCAAATGCGTAGCCCATTGCTCTGAGCCAGCAAGAGCCTCGTATTCGATTTGAATTGGCTTACTCCATTCTTCAAACGCCTCTAAACGCTGGATACGTAAATCCAGGTCCTTAACGTCGCGTGTGGCGGGTGACTGTTTAGCCTTGCCAGTCATCCATTTTTTCCAATCCTTGTTTCCACGACTTTGATTGCACTTGCCGCATGCGGGGACAAGATTGGCAATTTCCGTGATGTATCCCGTTGGTTTTCGATCTTTAACAACCGCTCTAAAGTGATCCCATTCAGATTTCTTGTCGCCACAATAGGCACAAACACAGGCACCTCTGACCATACCCAGAACTTCTAGAGCTTTGTCTACCTCAGCTTCACTCGGTTCAATGTATGGAGTAAGCGACGTAAAGAATAGTCCCGTGAGAGTAGAACGCCGCCCTGTCAATTTTGGTGGATCACCTGGAGGATTAAAATCTGGATGTGCCATATCTTATAGTTCCTAAAGCCGAAAAGTTGACCGGTATCATGACCAGTTTTTCCGCTGGTTGAATATCTTTTCAGCCGCAAACTCGTTGTTCAGTCGGGGTGGGCGGCGCACCTTTGACAGTCGCAGGGAAACTTTCACCCTTACCCGTTGATTTACCGTCGACACCGCAATCCGTACTTTCTTGATCATCTTCTGTGGTCTCTTCTTCATCCTGCCAAAAGTCGTTCAAATATTCCTCTGATAGAGTTTGTCGTGAAAACAGTAAGGGAGTAGTTTCTACCTCACAATCATGTACTTCGTAATAGCAGCCAGCACCACTCATTCTGCGACCATCACCTTTGACTTCGAGCAAGTATGAAACGAGTCCGATTCTTGTCTTATCAACATGTTTAAGATTCAGCTGTACAAATCTTTCTTCAATTATCCCTGTAACAGTGAATGTCCTGAGTTTTTCTATTTCCACATCTCCTTCATCTGCATGGACATAAATCGCTTGGCCCTTCAGTTGGTTAGCATGCTGGGTTAGCTCAAATTTGGCATTTTGCGCAAGATCCCTTGCGTAGCAGTACCATTCACCGGCAATTTCGGTGCCTGAGTAGATAAGATTCTGATACCAAGGCAGGATTACCCTCTTGAAGATGATTACAGCTAGGTATAATAGGCCGCTTGTAATAACGCCACTTACAACACCTAATATGACAGTTTGTGAAGAATTCATATATTATCCTTCTCAACGGGGCCGCGAGCTGAGCGGCCGAAGTAAAGGCGCGTTTCGCGCCGAAGCGTAGGCACGCTCCAGGTCGCTGTTCTACGGCGCGAGTCAGCGCGTCGGAGAACGGCGAGCTGGGTACAGCTCGCGGCCCCGTTCTTCGGTCGCGCAGCGACCGAAGAACGGTTTGTGAGAACACCGGCAGTTTCAGGCCGGTGCTTCTTCCTGGTTGAAAACTTGTGCATTTTAGCCTGTAGATGTTTTGTCAGATAAGTAGGCCAAACACTCTCGCAATTCGTCCTATAATTGGAATTGAAGCGAATCCTCTTTGCATAAGATCAACTTTAGAAGATTCGCCATGCTGAAGCAGGCTTTTATTTTTTCAGATAGTAGGATTAGTAACAAAGATTTCGAGGATTCAGAAGGCAGTAGTTGATGCAACCGCTCGAACTTCAAAGCCTTGTCCTGATCCCTATGATATTCAAAAGCATTCAAGTAGTCCATTAAGGCGTCTTCTGAATTCAGCATAGTATCATCAAATTTTATCAAGATTTGGCTTTGGAAACGCTTGCCGCTGTAGGTTTTTCTGATCTCCTTCAGAGTCCGTTTAGCGTATGGACTAGCCAAGATGCGTCCAACAATTCCTGAAACGGTATCGAAGCTTGCATGCTCTTTGTGAAGAATCAACGGACGAAGTCGATGGAGAAGCACTGCAACATGATCCCAATCGGGCAAGGTGGAACTAAATTGACAGCCCTCACCAGCATTATATTTGATTTCAAAAGAAGTCGGCATGCCCTGCTTAACAAGAGTGGCCGTGCTCAATTCATCAACATATTTACAGTAGGCCTCAAGGATTGCTACATCACTGTCTTCAATGATGTATGTAATTGTAACTGGATCCTTTATGTCATCTGCAGTAAAGGTTACTTGGCCGCACAGGGGCATATTCTTTCCTCTCTGTGAAAAATGTAACACTCAACGAAGCAGCGAAACGGAGCCTTTGCCCTTGGTGTTCAACGTCTCTGAGCGTAGCGGCTTGTCCGCTGCCGATTTTTGTTGGGCTAATGTTGCAACCAGCTTCTACATGACGACAACCCTTGAAACCACTTCGGCAAAGAGGCATTTGAGGCGGAAGGTCGCCAGGTGCCAAGAACGGTTATCCCACCCAAGTTATCAACTGAAAATCCCCAGTAGGCATGGTTAATACATCCTGAGGGGCAATCGCCGGAACCAGCATTAAATACATAGAAATGGGTAGCCCCTGAAATTTGCAAACAGACATCATTGCCACCACCTCCGTATCCATTAGGCTCTGCATACTTGACGTGCTCAAACTTGGCATATTCTCTTGCGAGAAGTGGCATGTTGAAGCGTCCTTTAAATGTGAGTAGTGCGAACCTTCCGCCGGAGATCTGATTAATCTCAACTTTTGAAACTCCATAGAGTTTGTTGACATCATTCCAAGCAACATAGGTCTTTTGCTGCATTTCCGATATACCTGTGCTATCAAACCCGACCATCAGGTTATTAGGAACCCAACTTGGCCGTGCCACAATATTCGATACGACCGGATAGAGTGAACGGATAAGCTTCAATTCCCTGTCAACACGAACATAAACTTCCAAAGGAGCAATTAAAGCGCCAGTCGCTTCAAGAGTTAGCACCTCAGCCTCTGCATTCAATTGTGGAGTCTGAGCAATTTGGGCAGACGTCGTCATTCCCTTATACCCTACGCTATCCTCAACATCTGCCCCTGCGCTTGATGGACTACATTGAAGCAGTATCAATAATAAAACCGTTGCTATTATAGGATTGGTCATGTTGTCTTCCCTTGTTCTTTAGCGATCAACGGCTGAGAGCGTAGCGGCGGAGCGAAGCGAAGACCGTCTGCCGCACTTTGTTGAGCATTCTAATTCTCCATACTAAGCGAGCAAATCTCGGATGAAGGTCGGAAATAATCTATCCCGTAACAAAAACATAAGAAAAAACAGCGCTGGAGATCTTGACGTTACCTCGTTGTGTTCTTTTTCTACCGCAATGCCTCTCGAATATACGTCAAGATATTTTTTGCTATATTCAGGGTCATAGGAGTTATTGATACCTTCATATTCGTAAATATCAGTATCATTCAGAATATGGTATCTTTCTGTGATAATTGAAGAGGCACGTAACTCATTTGCAATTGCCTCATAAAATTGTGGGTCATCAGCAAAAAATGCTAAATCCAGTAAAATACTGGCCGTAAAGCTTGATTTACTCTTTTGGTGATTTAGTCCGTCAAGATACTCAGACAGAAGTTGTTCGTATTCTTCATCCTCTGCTGCGCCGAGTGGTGCAATACCGATATTGTCGTACCTATCACACAACCAAATTGTTATGTTGTTCACCAACTTTCTGAGAAACACATAATCAGCATTTTTAAGCAAAGATAGCCCAATCAATGCAACTGACATGGCATAGTTATCGCTCAGTGGGCGTTCCCATCCTCGCTCTCTTTGAATGACCTCACTTATAATTACTTTCAATTCAGGCTCATCTGAAAGAAGATTTGCAAGTGAAAGTAACTCCAGCGTGTGAAGGCAAATCTTTGGGTACTTGAAAATAGCAAGGAGACCTGTAGCAGAAGCAGGATTCACCAAAGCTTGACCACATTTGTAGACGGCATGAACGTCTTCAACCAGGTTCTTGACTATAATATTGACGTATTCAATCAAAACCTGATTATGCTGTGTGTATAAGCTGCTTTTCGATAGAAACCGAGCGAGTCCAGCTAGAAATAATACTGCCAGATAGTATTGTTTTGATTTGTATAATAACGTTGAAAATAAATATGCCTCTAGGAAAACTTGAAGCCTGTTGATGTCATTTTCGCAATCAGCCTTAATCCATCTTCTCGTGTATGCTTCAATTGAAAATGAATCGAGTTGTTTATTATTTTTTATTTTGGCGTAGAGATCAAAAAACTCCCCAACAAAAGCTGGATCACTGTGAAGAGCAAAAAAAGGTTCAAGTCCGTGGATTACGAAATCTTCAATCAGGTTTAATTTTTCAATACTGAGAATCGGATCAAGCTTATATTTTGTTTGGAGGAAGTTGTTGAACTCTTGGAAAGCCAGAGTGGCCGGCGGTTTGATCGTGCCTGTTGTCACAAAAAATATCTTTTTATTCAACTGTGGATCAAAATTTGGGTGAGATAGATTGTTTACAGCTGCTTCTAGTAGCTGAGGTTGGATTTCATATCTGTATTTAGACAGGTTAATGTCGCCTGCTTTAAGCTGGAATAGAAACTGAACAGGGACATCATCTTCTATTTTCTTGGCTATCATGTCCTTTCCAAATTCAGTAGAACCATGAATGATGTGAACATCATAATAGCCTTTCAGTGACAAAAGGTATGAAAATGGCAAGAAGAATTGGACTTCCTTAATCGATTCTAGATAATCCTCTACAACCCTTCTCAGCATAGTAAGCTTCCCTTTTCCTATTTATAATTTCATCAATTTTTGGCTTATAGAGATCTTCATCAGCTTTCAGTTTTTCAAAGCTTTTGGCCATATCTGGATGAATAATGATGCTTGGCAGGAGAGGGTTCCCTTCCTGATCAAAGTCAATGTGGATTTTTTCCAGCATCTCAATCAGCATTTCGTGGCTGACGCCCTTACCCTTGCCGTCGAAAACATTGCCCGTGAAGTCGGTAACTTGTGACAGAGTTGAAAACATTGTTTTTGTCATGTCTTTTAGAAAGCTTTGTGCATAGTCGTAGATATCTAAACATAGTTTTTCTAAATTATATCTATAAACGTCGTCCATTGTAACAGCCACCTCAGCTGACATCACTCCTAGTGGGACCTCCAATTCTTTTTCGGCCGATTTATAAATTACGCCGCCAGAATGAAGTTTCTTGGTCATGGGGATATCACCGACTAATGAATCCTGCGAAGCGATATACCTAGAGTATTTTGCGAGTATTTTTACATCGATTTGTAGACTATCTTTGAACATTGTGGCTCACTTGGTTTCTTGTCGGTTTTTCCATTACGAATTTTTGTTGCTCAACTCGTTATTGATCAGACCCGGCCAATATGAAAATTTGGGATGTTGGCCGGAAAAGTGGTTGTAACTAACTGAATTATAATTTGGTAAATGTCTAATTAACTGCACCCATGATTAATGTAATTTCCGGTCTTTCGCAAAAGTTATGTCGTTTTTCAATTATCCAGTTTCATCTATATGTATATTCTTTTCATTCATCTCGGTAACATGGATGCTTGGAAATACTTTGATTATCATATAACCTATGCCACACGCTACTAAAGATTATTAATAAATGGAGTATATATGCTTGCCGTTGAAAAATGGGCTCAAGGCAAACATCCACTTGTTGCTTTCCTTGCCCCTCAGATTGCCGCCTTCGGACGCGACCTTCCTGACATTTACCGCAACCTCAAAAAACACCAACTGGCTAAACCAGGTTAATGCGCTTATTTTAAATGGTTTTTGTTGACAAGATCCGAATATCTTTTTATAAGTAGAAAAATATTATAATCAAAGTCACCCTTTGATTCAGTGAAAAGAAACATTTTAATTAGGCTGCGGAAGTAACCGAAAGCCGGGGTGAGTAACTAACTGCTACAGACGCGTATTGCGACTGAAGCAATTAGAATGACTCGAACCGGAGGTCGGCATGCCAACAACACCCAATATCATCAATTTCCCCAAGTACCTAACCATACGCCTCAATCGCAAGCATTTCGATTGCCTCCAAAAAAATCCCAACTATTTTGAGCTCGAATTCATCGAATTCGGCTATCTATCGGTGTCATTACCGTCAGTGTCATCGAATTGTATGCGGCTCTTTCGCTCGTCAATCACGAGGTTCATTACATCCAGAAATCACAGTGCTATAAGGACTCGTACAGCATGTCAATCGTAGTTGGCGACATACACGGTGATATTGAAAAAGCACAAGCATTTCTGGATTACAAGCCGGAAGCTGTTCATGCGGCCTTGGGTGACTATCTTGATAGCTTCACAGTGCCGTTTATTCAGCAGGTTGAGTGTTTAAACCTGCTCATGGATTCGGAAGCGGTCTTATTGCTCGGCAATCATGAATGTCATTATCTCCGCAAGCCTCTGTTTCGATTCCCCGGATACCAACAGGATCATGCTGCTGAACTCCAAGATTTGATGGAGTACAATCTTTTTCGTTTCAAGGCTGCTTACTCCTTAGACGGCTATTTACTGACTCATGCCGGGGTGCATCGAGGTTACACAATACGCTGTGATGATGTAGACCAGATTGCAAACAGACTGCAATTGAAGTTTGAAAAGTATCTGCAAAGTCGGTTTGTAACACGTCATGCCAGTTACAGATACAAGTCTATTTTCGAATTCAATTTTAAGATGTTCGTGGACGGAAATTTATTGCCTACGAACATTAAACAGATATTCGGGCATGTAGAGAATACAAAGCCGATTGATGAACCTCATTATATTGCGCTGGATACGACAAATCATACAAATAGTTGTTGGGTGTATGACACTGAAATAAATGATCTGGTGCAATTGCCTTTGGAACCGAAGGTGGGGCGGGTGAAGTTTCAGGGCGGGGGGTGGTTTTAATGGTAGTGCGACATAAAATTATTGACGGTATGCCATACAAGATCATTGGCCGAATACCTATACAGGAAACACTAGAGGCGTTGATACCGGCAATCATGGAGATTGAAGGCGGGTATTATGCAAACGTCTGTGAGTTTATTTCGGATGCCAACAGGGGATTAGCCGAGATAGGTTCTCCGTACCGCTTTGAATCAACCTCCAAACTTTGTTCTCCAGGGACTCTGGCCGAAGGGGTGTATGTGGATAATATTACCGTTATTGAGATTACAACTAAAGCTGATTTAGAGGCTCAAATTCCGGCTTTTATGAAATATCATGATGGGTGTTATGACTGTATAGCTGAATTTCTTGAGCACGAAAATGAACGATTAAAGTCAAAGGGAATTAAATTCAGGTTTGAAGCTACTCCTTCATCTACCAAAGAATTTGGATTTGGCATAAGTGACAGCCCACATGGGAGATGTGTTGATTCAATAATTGTGGTCGAGGTCGAGTAATAGCTATTGTTTGCGCAGATAATCGACAAGTAAGTCGGCGCATAAGTGTCAATTATTATATTAAAAGCTGAATACAGGAGGTGAATATGATTGCTTTATTTGACCTTGACGACACTCTTGCAGACCATAGCGGCCAAGTGCTTCATGACCTCAAAAAAATAGCATCTGACGGAGAACCGCCGGTGGTAGAAGCATTCTCAACCAAGCCCTATTTGTTGGCAAGGCGGAAAATGATATCTTCTCAAGTCGGGTGGTGGCTGAATCTTCCGAAATTTCAACTTGGTTGGGATGTACTGGAAGTCGTCAAGGAGCTTGGGTATTCAATTTCAGTTTTGTCCAAGGGGCCGAAAACCAACCACACATCATGGAGTGAAAAATTGCAATGGTGCAATAAGCACCTGGCTAAATATATCGATGGCGTAACCATCTGTCACGATAAGGGGCTTGTGTACGGAGCGGTGCTTGTAGACGATTTCCCGGCATACATTAAATCATGGCTGGATCACCGGCCAAGAGGCTTGGTTATCATGCCAGCCCACGATTACAACTCCGATTTCGTTCACCCTCAAGTAGTACGGTATGATGGTACTAATATTGAGGAAGTCAGACAGCGGTTGTCAGAACGATATGAAAAGGTTTGAACAATGCCAATAGTCGTAGGCGACATACACGGTAATTTGGAGAAGACAAGGGCATTTCTGGACCATAAGCCGGATGAACTGCATATAGCCCTTGGTGATTATGTGGATTCATTTTATGAGCCGGTTCCTCGGCAAGTACTGGCGCTGCAAACGCTTCTGGATTCTAAGGCGGTGCTGTTATGGGGCAACCATGATCTGCACTACCTGAAAACGCCTCCGTTTGTCTGCACCGGCTACCAGTACAAGCAAGAACAGGTTTACCGTGATTTGATCGAGCCTAACAAGCATAGGTTTCTTGCTGCCTATGCGATTGACGGCTGGCTGTTGACTCATGCCGGGGTGCATGATCGGTTGGTAAAGGATGAAAAAGATGTGTCTGCGCTTGCGGCCAATTTCAATAAAATAATGGCGGAGTATATTGATCGTCCCTATGAACCGGGGCCGGAAGGTGTTTTTTCAATCGGCAAGGGCCGGGGAGGGGAGGTCAGAACCGGGGGCGGTATCTTCTGGTTTGACTTCTTGAGGGAGTCGGGCCTTGCTGATATTAAGCAGATTTTTGGACATACGGAAACACGAGAAGGGCCGGTTGTTACAGAAAATTATGTTGCCCTGGACACGACAAATAATAAATCTAATTGCTGGTTTTATGACACGGCCATAAATGAGATTGTCAGAATACAACTACCTCGCCGGATTGCTCTCATTTCAGATTTGCCGGAAGATGAACAGGAGCCTTTCAGAGAATGGCTTATTGGACAGACTGTTCCTGAAATCGGCGGCTATTTTGAAGGTGATTACATGCGATGGAAACAAATTTACGGGTGAAAAAGATGAACATGCAGGAACGATCTGATAAGCGGTCTTTAGCCCTGCATCGGGCGATAGTCCGGAGGCTATGTAAATGTCCTGATTTGTGGGAGAAACCATTAAAAAATATTGAGCGGTGGGCTGAGCAAAATGGTGGAATGCAAATGAGCATGAAAATATGGAAAGACATTCTTGAAACAACGCCACGGGAGGATATTATCAAGCTGCTGCTGTCCAGATCACAGAGGGCAACTCAGTTACGAAGCTCCAGCCCGTTCACCGGAATCATTAGTCAAGAAGAACGTAATAGGATTTTTGAACGGTATCGCAAGGGGAAATATGCACACGATGATAATTAAGTAAAACCGCCCAGAAGGGGTGCTATGTCAAGTAGCGAAGCACTGTAAATATTTTGCGTTTACCAGTTAATAGTTGTATGGTTGTACTTATAAACACAATACAACCGGCCAGAGGTGGCACATATGGCAACAACAAACGACACTATAGACCACGTAACCTTGCAGCATTTAGTGGAGGCGGGGGCCGTGAGAGGCGCAGACGTGGTAGGCCAGCCGGGGGGGTGGGGAATCGTCATTAAATACGGTATGGTAGAACGCGCACTAGCGGCTCGTCGCGGAGCGATAAGAGTCTTTAGCCGGTTTGAAACCCTTGTCAGCTATCTCAAAGGCATCGGCATATCTCAATTCGTTGTCAATGCCAGTAACTATGATCCAACGGATAAAAAAACTCACCGCCCGGATTCAGCCGTCCGGATGAAGCGTACCTTTGACGCCGCCGAGCATGACAAGTGGTTTAGGGAGCAGGTTGAAGAAGGCATACAACAGGCGAACGATCCCAATACGGTATGGGTATCCAACGAAGAAGTTACGGCAATGGGTGTTGAACGTCGTGCAGCGTGGGCTAAACAGGCTAAAAGGCAGGCTGCGTGAAACTGTTGTGGTTGCCGATAGCCATAAACGAGCGATACGACCAACTCGACTATATCGCCCTGGATGATCCAAGTGCGGCAATCTCACAGGATGAAGAGATTGAACGACATACAAACCTACTCACCACACAGCCGAAAATGGGCCGTATCGGGAGAGTAAGGGGAACCCGCGAACTTGTTATCAGTCATACCCCATTTATTGCAATTTACCGCATTGAGGGCGAGCGGATCGAAATTTTACGTTTCCTTCATGGGTCGCAAAAATGGCCTGCATGTAATTAAACACCCACACTGTGCCTGCCGATTTGATTACACCATGGTTGAGTGTTTTTAGATTAGTTCAGTAAACTGAGGATAAAACCATCTTGCCTGAGTTTTTTCAACTTTTGCTGAAACTGGCCATGCATTGGTTTTTTCCGTTCTACGCGTAAACTGTCTTAAATTGAGAGTTTTTGATTTATTGTAGATGTGATAAAAAATGGTCAAAATCTACCTGTATTTCTCAGCCCCAGCATTAATGCGGGCTTGCGTGGCATGCCGTCAAATTTGTCCTGCGATAATAGCTGGTTATGGTGTTTTGCCGTCACTCAAAATTTTTGACGGCATGTATTGTGTCGCGATTCTATGCAGTTACGGCAACTTGACGGCAAACCCTTTATCTTGCATTGACATTTTTTCTTCTATTTACCGTCACCAGATCGCCTTTTGTCTGCATTGAGGGCAGTTCAACCTTTAATGCTGATGAAGGGCACAAATTGGACTCTGATTCACATTTTTTTGATGTTAGTGGACCATATCGACTTTAAAGAACTTTTCCGACTGATGCGGACTGTGACTCAATATTTAACATTACATGGTTTTATGCATTTTATTGATTGTACAGATGATTTGTTAGCGACACGCTAATAGTGTGTATTGTTCCTATACGTTGTTCCTTTCAGTTTTTTTCAATTAATCGCAGTTTTCTGGAAAATGCGTTTTTGTTTGGTTTCCTATGTTTTTTCAAAGTTGGTAAAAACTTGTGTTAGCGCCCGGTTTTCCAGATATACGCGATATTTTGTCGATGAACTGGCTTTTGATGAATTATGGACTCTTGATAAATTCGATTAAAACCGGTCGTCTATATTCGCAATTACATATACTCCCTATCCACGAGGGTTTGCGCTGTGTGTTAACAAAGTTTATATGCAATTTATGACACTTGGAAGGTTATGTTAACTGTAGAAGTTTTTGCTAACAGATTTTATAATTATATTTTGAACACTTACATTAACCTGCTAACATGCTCTTTATCTTGCATTGACGTTCTTTTGTGGGTATTGAAAAAAGTTTCTCCTAAAATGAGCGCTTTTAGATCTTGGTTATCCGTATTTTAAAGAAAAATTATGTTTATGGCCATTGAGACGATTCTGGTTTGATTCCGGTTTTGGAACATCTAACAGGATCGGCTACATATTATTGTATTTGACTGCTTGCCTTAGAATTGATTGCACCCTGATGAAAATCTGCTTTTTGGGGTTGAGCCAACAAAAATAATTTGCGGACCATTTTTGAACAAAAAGCCTTTGTAGGGCGTTTTTAGCAGTTAAAAACGGATATTACCTTGAATAGTCTTTCTTGGAAAGGGACTGCGTTTTCATCTATTTCACATAAAACTGGCTTTCTACGGGTTTCAATGTTTGCTTGCTAGTAGAATGTTTTTTGGACTTTATACTGATTTCTAGAGTGAGCGAATTATATCGACAAATGTGGTCAAAGTTGTATTTCGAGTGGTGTTCGCAGAATTAATTAGAGTCAGGACGTTTCACCACTTTTCCGGCTTTGTGCCTAATTTGGCTGAACTTCGGATTTCTGTGTATTGCAGACTTTTGACAGAATCGATAAAAGCTTTCACTAATAGCAGTTATTTTAAATCTGCTGAAAATGCTGGTTTGTGTCTGATGCCGTCACAATACCTGATAATAGTATTTTTATTCATCTGCGCTATCAGTCCAGCCGGTCGTGACGAATTCCCAAGCATCACTGAGTTCTGCCGTATCCTGATTTGTAAGACTGCTACACAAGTCCACAGAAGGTTCATCGAATTGCGGCCATATTGCTGTATGCAATGCCCACAGCAAGGCTGTATCTGAACCAAAATATTTTGACAACTTCCGGCGAAGGTGTGAGCGCTCATTGCTTGTTGCCTGTTTAAGTGCTTCACTCCGTATTTCATCAATATCATCTACCTCTTCAGGCTCTTCGTCTTCATCTTCTTCTGCTGCTTCTGCATTACATAGAGTTTCATCAAGAAGTTCGTTTTCATCACATTGTGCCGAGAGAAAACCTTGAATTTCGTAATCAGTTATCTGCAATGCTTCACAGATTTCATAAGGTTCAAACCCGTTGTAGAAGTTGCCGCTGGCACCTTCAAAACCATGTAGCCATTCACACAAGGTAGTGGCATTTAGGATAAGTTTGTTGTCGTTTACTCCAAAAGGTTCTTTTAAACCTAAGATATCCGCCAATATTGCCAACCATGTCCCCGCCTTTTTTCGATGAGTATCCGGAAGTGTAGTGGCGTATGCGGTCAAAAAGCTCGATTCACAGATTGTTGTGTCTACACCGGACCACCACATGTCAAGGATGTCATGTTCTCCTTGTGAGAGTTTTGTTATAGCGGAAGGGTGACATGTTTCAAGCCATTGTGAAATCTCATTACCGACCTGCTCCCGTACATCGCTATCATCTAGCTCGTGGCCATCCTCATTCATTGTTTCTATACAAATAACCATAGCATCTGGAAAACCATACGAAGCAATTGCGGCTGTTGCCACATCTTGTGTCAGTCCGCCACACAATACGAACAGGAAGGATTCCATCTTGCCGCTTCGCTGGTTAAGCAGCGCCTTGTGAGCGGCTCGAAGAATCGAGATGTCAAGCGGAGAGTCCTTCTTGGTCAGAAAGTGCGGATTATAGACAACTGGAACATATATCTGGCGTAACATTTTTACCTCAGTACTTCTCATTATTCGATCTGTCACACCCCATCCCGCCCAACATACAAATACTTCTGAAACCCGGCAAACGCCTGCCCGATCTCGCCAGGGGTCTGCCCTATGTCAGCCACGGCATCGGGAATGGAATCGTGATACTTGAGCTTCAGCAACGGGATTAGCTTCGCCTGGTCCAGCTCTTCCACGCCGATAACCTCATAATGGGACAACACGAAACCAAGGAACACTTGCAGCTTGGAGCTAAAATGCTGCGTGATGATGACCCTGGCCTTTGCTGCCCGTTCTTCTCGGGTAAGCGGTCGTGAGGCATAGGCCACATGGGCTAGCACGTCAAACAGATCGCTTTTCTCCGCGTCAATGATCTTCTGCATCTCGGTAAGATGGTTTTTCCCGAATCCTTTCTCGGCCAGCCCCTCCAGCAGTTTTCGGCGCGTATCAGGCCGACTCCAGATGGAACGCAGTTCCTCTTCATCCTTAAAAAACTCCGGCAGCTTGCCAAAGAGCGCTTCCATGAACTGCTGTGCCGACATTGGGGTGCCGTCGGGGTGCCAGAAGCTGGTTGCAACCATGTGCTGAATGTTGCGCTCCTTGCCGTCAGCCAGCTTCACCTTCGCCTTTTTATTGCAGACACACGGCAGTTGACCGCAGACCTGGCACGGTTCTGGTGGCAGTTGTTCACAAACACAAGGCCGCTCTCCGCAGACCTTACACGGTTGCGGCGGTCGTCTTTCACATTCACAGGGGTAACAGCCACATTTGATACAGGCTTCCGGTTCTTGCGGTGGCCCGTCCCACTCTGGATCAAGGAATTTGTGATGCGCCTTCACGAAGTCGTAGATGGTGAAGTAATCCTTGCCGTCATACAGCCTGGTGCCCCGGCCGATGATCTGCTTGAACTCGATCATGTAGTTGATCGGACGCATCAGCACGATATTGCGGATGTTGCGGGCATCCACGCCGGTGGAGAGCTTCTGTGATGTCGTCAAGATGGTGGGGATGGTTTTTTCATTGTCCTGAAAGTCCCGCAGGTGCTGTTCGCCAATCTTGTTGTCATCAGCCGTTACGCGATGGCAGTAGTTCGGATCGGCGCTGTTTTTCATCTGGTTGATCAGGTCGCGCACCGCCAAGGCATGGGCCTGGTTCGCACAGAACACCAGCGTTTTTTCCCGCTGGTCGATCAGCGACATGAAAATTTCAACGCGCTTCTTCTCCCGCTCCTTGATCTCGATGATCTTGTTGAAGTCCGGTTCCTCGTAGCGTTTGCCGAATTCAACTTCACCTTCCATCACACAATCATCTGAGGTGTAAATGTAATCATCAAGCGTGGTGGAAATCTGCTTCACCCGGAACGGTGTCAGATACCCGTCATTGATACCATCTTTCAGCGAATAGATATAAACCGGTTCGCCAAAATAGGCGTAGGTATCCACGTTATCCTTGCGCTTGGGTGTGGCGGTCAGGCCGAGTTGCACGGCAGGGGAAAAGTAATCCAGGATGCCGCGCCAGTTGCTCTCGTCATTGGCGCCGCCGCGATGGCATTCGTCGATAACGATGAAGTCGAAGAAGTCAGCTGGATAGTCACCGAAATAGGGTGTGTCATCCGCCCCGCTCATGAAGGTTTGGAAAATAGTGAAGAAGATGTTGCCGTTTGTTGGTACTCGCCCTCTTTGTCGGATAGAGCCAGGATCAATCCTCACCAGCGCGTCTTCAGGAAAGGCGGAAAAAGCGTTGTATGCCTGGTTGGCCAGAATGTTGCGGTCAGCCAGGAACAGGATACGCGGTCGCCGCGTTGGTTCGCCTTCCTTTTTCCAGTCATTCAGATTCCAGCGGCTATGAAACAGTTTCCAGGCAAGTTGGAAAGCGATGAAGGTTTTGCCGGTGCCGGTCGCCAGAGTAAGCAGGATGCGGTCCCGGTTGTCTGCAATAGCCTCCAACACACGTTCAATGGCTATGTCCTGATAATAACGCCCCTGGAAGTAGCCGCCACGATCCTCGAATGGTACAGCGGCGAAGCGGTCACGCCATGCGTTCTGGGTGGCAAAGGTACGGTTCCAGAGTTCATCCGGTGTGGGGTACTGCGTCAACTCACCTTCAACGCCGGTTTCCATGTCAATTTCATAGATACCCTGACCGTTGGTGGAGTAGGTAAAACGGATAGCCAACTTGCCCGCATAGTCTTTGGCCTGTCCCACCCCTTCAGTCAGCAGTTTGTCCCCCGCCTTGGCCTCGATCACCGCCAGCTTTGTGTTGCGATACTCCAGCACATAGTCAGCGGTAAGAGCCTTGGCCCGCTTGCCGTGGCCCTCAATACGGCCAAGAGTAATGGGATACTCACGCCGGATGCGGCTACCTTCAACCACACCCCAGCCAGCGGCTTTCAGGGCGGGGTCTATATGTTCGGCTCGGGTTTCGGCTTCGTTCATAGCTGGCTATCCACTATAATCAGAGATAATTTTTACTCAGAAATTCCAAGGTTTAAACGGTCGATTTTGTAAATATCACCATTGATTTTGATTGAAAGCCCATGATCAAGTTCTAAATGCCTCAGATGCTCATTAATCGCTCCACGGACTTTTTTCAGTTCGGGCATCGTTGCACCATTAAGCAACATTGTGTCCAGAGTGGAAGCCTTTGATGTAGTTCTGTGTCCGAGCCAGTTAGACCCGACTTCTGGCGATAACGTGTTAGGATACAAGATTTGTTCTTTGGTTCTTTCTCTGTCCTGTCGTTTGTTCCGGTTAACAGTCATTGGCCATATCCTTTCGAGAATCTATAAAGCTCCGGTGAAAGCTTGGTCGAGGAGTGATTTTTTCAGTGCGTCGAGTGCGGCGAGTTTCTGCTGGTAGATTGATTCGAGGCGTTGGGTTTTGGCACGAAAGATATCAAAGGCATCAGCTATGTGTTTCTGCTCTATTATGTTGGGCAAACTGATAGGAAACGAAGGAAATTCCTTAAGTGCTATGCGATCAACCGTAGCTCCGCGAACCGTCTTGCTATTAAGAAACTCTCTAAACGGTGGAGAAATGTATTGATACACAAAAAAACGAGGATCTAATCGTTTTTTATCAACTCTAACTAATCCCATGCGCCTACCAAGGCAACACTCAAGACCTTCAGGTATAATCGCTACCTGACCGAGTCGTGTTTCGTAAGAGAAGACAATATCATCAGCTTGAGGTTTAACTCGGCGCGTCCACTGTCGAAAGTCATCAGGTGTTACATGTCGAGTCGCCCCTAGATTGATCTGCCCATCTTGAAGTGCTCCGATACCTAAAAAAATGGGGCCAGAATCAACCGTTTTAGGTGTGGCATGAGGTCCGTCAAAAACTTTACCAACCTCGCATATATGCACAACAGGATGTTCACCACGCTGGGTAAAGACAGATTGCAGGTGACTTTCAAAGAGGGCACGGGCGTTCTGGAGGTTCTTTTCGGCGTTGGCTTTGGCAGTGGTGATGCCGTCAAAAGCTTCATCGAGGATGCCAATTATGCGTTTCTGATCGGGGATTGGGGGGAGTGGGATTTGGAATTCTTGCACCTGAGCTAATGATAGGTTCTGTTGCGCAACTCCACCCTTAAACTTCTCTATCTGATCCAGCACAAAGCCAGTAGCAAGAGCTTGCAATACAAAAGCTGGTAACACATCATTTGACGGTTTTAGCCTGATTATTGCGAGAGCCTGATTTATGTTTGCGGGCACAATGTCTTCGGTGACAAGAGCTGTTCTCCCGAGAGCACCAGCGATTGAGAACAAGATGTCTCCTGATTTAAGCTGCGATCTCCTCAGTGTGTCATGGCACTCTTGGGTGATATGCGCCAGCTTACTTTCAATAAACTGGCAGTTCTCAGTTATCGATTCTACCTTCACAAAGTTGATACCGTCAGGAACAAAAGCATGTCCAACTGAAGTAGGCGTTGTGCCCTTAGTAATCAAGTCAGATAAATCACCGAGCCGCATGATTGGCCATGCACTACTCATAGCAACGCCCTGATGTTCGCCAGCACTTCCGCACTCTCTGCATCCAGTGCTGCTATCTCGTCCATGATCTCCTGCGGGGTGCGGTGGATGATTACCTCACCGCCGTCAGGGTTTTTCAGTGATAAATCATAAGTACTGGTATCAATTCCGGTGACATCCACGCTCCAACTTTTGGGGGAGTCGGCAAAGGTCTTTTGCAGTTCGATGAACTCGGCCATGTCTGTATCATTCAGCGGATTGGTCTTACCCATGTTGCGGCCAACGTCAAGCGAGTAGTACCAAACCTTGCGGGTCGGTGCGCCCTTGTCGAAGAACAGCACCACGGTCTTTACCCCGGCGCCTTGGAACGTACCGCCGGGACAATCAAGCACCGTATGCAGGTTGCAGCTTTCCAGCAAAAGCTTGCGCAGGCTCACCGATGCATTGTCGGTATTGGAGAGGAAGGTGTTTTTGATAACCACGCCAGCCCTGCCACCAGCCTTGAGCATCTTGATGAAATGCTGGAGGAAGAGGAAGGCGGTCTCGCCGGTACGGATCGGAAAGTTCTGCTGAACCTCTTTACGTTCCTTACCGCCAAAGGGGGGATTGGCCAGCACGATGTCGTAGCGGTCTTTCTCCTGAACATCGGCCAGGTTCTCGGTCAGGGTGTTGGTGTGGATGATGTTTGGGGCTTCAATGCCGTGCAGGATCATATTCATGATGGCGATGACGTAGGCCAGTGACTTCTTCTCCTTGCCGTAGAAGGTATTTTCCTGCAGCATCTTTATATTTGCGGTTGTCAGATTGGGTTGTGCTTTAAGATAGTCAAATGCTTCACACAAGAAGCCAGCCGAACCAACAGCGCCGTCATAAACACGCTGGCCGATCTCCGGCTTGACCACCTGCACAATGGCACGGATCAGCGGACGGGGGGTATAATACTCGCCGCCATTCCGGCCGGCATTACCCATGTTCTTGATCTTGGCTTCATAGAGGTGGGACAGTTCGTGCTTTTCGGTCTGGGAGCGGAAACGCAGTTCATCGATGTGGTCAATAATGTCGCGCAGAATGTAGCCGCTGTGAATCTTGTTCTTGATCTCGCCGAAAATCTGGCCGACCTTGTATTCAATGGTGTTCGGCCCGCTGGCCTTCTTCTTGAAGTTGTGCAGGTAGGGGAACAATTTGAGATCCACAAAATCCCGCAGATCGTCGCCGCCCAATGCCGTGTTGTGATCGAGGTTGCCGTTGGCATCCTTGGGAGCCGCCCAGCTCTCCCATCGGTACGGTTCATCAAGGAGGAAGGTGTACGTCTTCCCCTCCAACTCGGCTTCCATCGCCTTGTCCTGCTCCAGACTGTCCAGATATTTCAGGAACAGCAACCATGAGGTCTGCTCTGCATAATCTAATTCACTGGCACAACCGGCTTCTTTCCTGAGTGCATCGTCGATGTTTTTGAATGCTTGTTCAAACATTGGGTTCCTGTTAGAAATTTAAATTAGGGAAGGACTTTGATGGTACGACTTTTCATGTGTATTCATACCAGATTGCACCTGCTTAATCCACCGGAAAGACTCTTCTTAATTAGGCGCAGAGGTGATAATGCGGAGTGCAACTTTTGATTGTGTTTAGATGGTGAAAGTTGCGTAGTTTTTCTGAGTGGTTGCGTTATGGTTGCGTATGTGGTTGCGTTTAATAATCACTGATAGTGGATTCTGAGCCCTGTTGGTTGCTTTGTAGTTGCGTACAAAGTTGCGCCTTTTTTGAAGGAAGTTGCGTGTTGCGCTCCCTACGGAAATGCAACTCGCAACTTTCACATGTGACCTGCAGGTGGAAGTTTTCCTTCAGTCCTCGCTTTTCTTACGTGACGGCTTACATTTGACTTGTTGATTTCTAACTCATTAGCAATTTCATTTTGGCTAAGGCCAACTTTCATTAGTTCAATAACTCGCTCGTAGGTGGTCTCCGATACGTCCTTGAATACCCATAATTGCTTATCGGCTTCATCCTTTGATAACGTAGCTTCGAAACTGGTAGTTTCATCTCCCGCCAAGTGTCGGGCTTTTTCAAAGATCACTTCAAAACGAGCTCCCTGAGATGGTTCGTAATCAGTGGGGCGCTTTAATTTCAACACTAAATCAAGAACGTCCTCGCGCTTGCTGGTGCCACGCTGTTCTCCTCCTTTACCGCTATGGTGGACAAACAAGATTGAACGTCCAGCTGCCCGGTGTCGCAGTGCCCAGCCTTGAACTGGTATCCAGCTTTCTGAGTCATTCTCTTTGCCGCCACGACACAAGCAACTGAGATTGTCCACCACAATCAAAGCAGTTTCCTCTGTTATAAGCGCATCAATAGCCGCTTGTCCGTCTGGTGTGGATAGGTCGGGCATGGCTCCTGGTTCTTGCAAATCTGGTGTTAATACTTGAAAAAAGCCAGGTGGTGGATTTTCATTGTTTGCTGCAACAATTGCTGAAAGCCGATCTTGAAGCGAGTTCCCCGGCATTTCTCCATCTATATAAAGAACGGATCTAGGTGTTTCGGCCTTCCACTTTAGAAACCGCCCTCCACTTGCTATAGCATAGGCAATACCTAGCCCGAAATGAGTTTTACCGCAACCGCGCCATGCATGAACCATATTCAAACTTTGTGTTTGGATGATGGGGTGTAACATACTTTCACGTTCTGGAAATTTGTTTTGTAGGAGCTCTTCAATGGTGACAGCTTTCAGTCGCGGCTTTATCTTGTCTGGTTCGGTTTTGTCGAAACTTCCTCTAAAAGCATAATCAGTTGGCTGGGTGGGGACTTTATCGTGAGTTGATGCCATGGTGAATGCTGTGTCAAGACATGATTTAACAGCATCAAGACCACATTCCACATGAAGATCGTTTATGTCGCTTCCTTTGCTGCCTTCGGGAAACAAGGGTTTGGCTATAAAGCTATTTGTGGAGTGAGCTGCATCAGTCGCAGCCTGCTCGCCATTACCAATATCGGAGACAATTACTATCTTTGCGTTCGGAAATCGTCCTCGGAAATACAGAGCAACAGCTTTAAGGTTCCCACAAGATAAAGCGGCAATGCCTGTATCTCCTGTTGCCATGTGATATGTGAGCATCGTTGCAACGCCTTCACCTATTCCTATCGTCTGGCCGGTGCCGTCACCGTCTGGCAATTGCCCTGTAGACCAGAAACAATCTTTTTTTTGCCCATCGACCAGACCGGATTTCAGGCCTGTTTCGTCGATCATTTCAATGGTTGTCACGCCAAGGTGATTGCTTACAGGTACAATTAAAATATGCTCACCGGTGAAAGGCCTTCCCTTGGCCCTCGGGGTGTAACCGATCAGTTCTGTCAATGTAATGAGCTGAATTTCCCTCAGTGTTTCTGTTGGCGTGACACCCTTCCTGTTGAGGTACGCGTTGCGCTCGAGGGATAAGGATTCTTTCAACACTTTGCGACTAGTCTCTGCCGCTCTCTGTCTCGCTGCTGCAATCTCTTTGTCTGACTGTTCACGTTCGGCCATAATCCTTTGTTTTCGCTCGAATTGGTCGGCGGGTGAAAGTGTTCGGTCATTCTTTACCCAGAAAAGGCGAGTTTCATCCGACACAAAATTCCATACACTCCCACCTTCGCTGTCTGGGAAAAGTCTGATTCTGCCTGCTCCGTTGCGGTTGGGCTTGCACTCAACATCCAATTGGTGAAATCGGCCATCTGCTGGAACTGGCCGATATGTAACGCCAATCTCGGCACATGCTATTTGTGCCGCTTCCTGCAAGTCGCTCATCTCCCACCCCCTGTTTGAACGGCGGAAGATGCTAAACCATAAATGTTATTATGAAGGCAGGAGGTTTCTTCTGTTTCAGGTGTGATTTGGACGTTACCGCAGTTAAGATGGGGTCTCACAATGTCACCCACCGATGTAATGTGTGTGGATATCTCAATTGAAACCTCCTTCACTATCTCGAAACAGAAGTTGTTGCGATCTAAAATTTCTTTTAAATATTTAAGCTTCCGAGCGATCTCTGTATCAGGTATTGATTCAGCCATAATGATATTGTAAAATTTTACAAATGATTTACCCCGCACATGGCCGGGCGGCTTCTGACAGCCTCCCGGCCAACTGCTTATAATGTCCATTACCGTACCACCTGCAGCCGAGCCTGTGCAGTGCTGGAAGATCTCTCACCATTGCCAGCAAGCCAAGCGTCAAGGTCTTCAAGGAAGTAGAACACCCGTCCCCGTTTAATCCACTTCGGACCTTCGCCTTTGCATCTCCACATATCCAAAGTTTTTGTAGATTTACCCAAATATTTTGCTGCGTTTCGTGAATCCAAGCGACCGTCTGGGTACGCCGTGACCTTCACTGTTTCCATGCCTGACATTTTGATTTCTCCTTTTTGTATTTAGTGTGAGTACATAATCAAATAGTAAAACAAATATGTCAATATATATTTTGTACTTGCAATTGTGGTTGAATGGGGCTAGAACGAAAAGGAGCGAAACAGAACTCACGGACGTCGGAGGATGAAATGGCAAGAAAACCAAAGGGAGAGATCACAAGATCGGAGACATTAGCAATACGACTCGATCCAAGAACCCGCTATATGCTCGAGCTTGCAGGTAGGATCCAGCATCGCACCCTTTCTTCTGTTGTTGAATGGATGATAAACAATTCGCTAAAAGATATTCTCATTTCAGATAATCTGTCGCTTGCCAATGTTCAAGCCGATTTGTGGGATATTGACGAACCAGACAGGCTCGTAAAGCTTGCCCTTCAATACCCATATTTATTGAATTTTGAAGAGCAAAAAATTTGGAAAGTCATCATTGAAAATGCTTATTTTTGGAAGGGTCGTAGTGAAGACGGAGAATGGATGGGTGTTTTTAAAATGAAAGATCTACATTTTGATAGGATTAGAAAATATTGGACAACGATTCAAGATATGGCAAAAGGTGAGGAGTTGTCTGGAATTTTGCCAAAAAATTAAGAAGCCAAATCCCATTTGATTTGAGGGGAACCAATGTCAAAAACCATCAAAAAATTAAGTCCAAGCTCAACTCGCAAAATGGTTGCTGGGGAAAAAGTTACCGAAAGTGGAATTACCTATGAAAGGCTTTCTAATGGTAATGGACGGTGGTCCGTCAATATCATGGTTGATGGTTCCCGCATTCATCGCGTAATCGGCCTGGAGTCAGAGGGGGTGACACTTACACAGGTTGAAAAGTTCATTGAAGACACACGCACAAAGGCGAGAGAAGGCCGACTAAATCTTCCCAAAGGTCGTAAGCTGACACTTACCTTTACTCAGACTAGTGATAATTACCTAAAGCGGCTGAGAGAATCAGACGGCAAAGGTATTGAATTCAAAGACGCAATCTTGCGCTTGCACCTTAAACCATTTTTCGGTGCCACGTCCTTAGATAAACTTTGCCAATTTGACCTTGACCGCTATAGCAAACTGCGCCTGGACGAAAAAGCAAAACCTGCCACTATTAACAGAGAGTTAACGGTGCTGTCACATATCCTATCTAAAGCAGAAGAGTGGAAATGGATTGACTGCAGGTCTGTCAAGGTCAAAAGATTGAAGATCGAAGAGTCTCGTCTGATATACCTAACAGCCGACCAAGCCGAATGTCTTGTAAAAGCGGCCACTCACGACCAGAACCCACACATCTACCCTTTCATCGTTATTGGGCTGGAAACCGGCATGAGGAAGATGGAAATATTGAGCATGAAACGTGCGGACGTTGATACAGCCAGGCGGGTGATATTTATTCCGGAAGCAAAAGCAGGTATGAGAGAACAGCCGATTACTACCGGCCTTGCTGATTATTTGAAAAGATATATAGGCAGTCTGCATGATGAATCAGAGTGGTTGTTTCCGTGCTCTACATCCAAAACAGGCCATACAGTGGCAATTGAGAAGGCTTTCCGAAGAGTAGTTGCCGATGCTGGGCTACCTTCATCCGTTTGCCGCCATACCTTGAGACATACTGCAATAACGCATTTGGTACAATCTGGAGTCGACCTGCCCACGGTTGCGAGAATTTCTGGGCACAGGACCCTGTCTATGGTTGCCAAGTATGCACACGCCAATGGTGAGCATATCCAGGCCGCAACTGATAAGCTCGAAAGGCGATATCAACACACTTAACAAGAAACTCCACAAAAGCATAATTACACAGGAATTACACAAGCAACACAAAAGGGGTTATGGCATAAGCCGTAACCCCTTAATATTATTGGCGTCCCCGAGTCGATTCGAACGACCGGCCCCTTCCTTAGGAGGGAAGTGCTCTATCCTGCTGAGCTACGGGGACGTAATTGAAATGCTGAAGTGGTATAGCAGAGATGATACTTCTGTTCAACCACTTTCCTTAAAAAGTGAGCAGTGAGAAGACTTTGCCTTCCGGCAGTTTTTTGCGGCCATTCAGAAAGTCAAGTTCGGCCATGAAGCAGCACTCAACGATTTCGCCCCCCATGCTGGTGACCATGTCAACCACTGCCGCCATGGTGCCTCCAGTGGCCAGCAGGTCGTCAGCAATCAGAATGCGCTCGCCCGGTTTGATGGCATCCTTGTGGATTTCAAGAGTGTCGGTGCCGTATTCAAGGTCATAGGTCTTGCTGAAGGTTTCGGAGGGGAGTTTGCCCGGTTTGCGGACCAGCACGATTCCGGCTCCCAATTTGTAAGCAAGTGCCGAGCCTATGATGAAGCCGCGCGCTTCGACTCCTATCACCTTGTCAATGCGCATGCCGATGTAGCGATGAGAAATCAGATCCACCATCCTCTGGTAGGATTTTGCATCCTGCAGCAACGTGGTGATGTCTTTGAAAATGATGCCTTTTTTAGGAAAGTCAGGGATGTCGCGAATTATGTCTTTAAGTTCGTCCATAAAGTATTCTCCTCAAATCAATTATTTTATTGATGATTGCTGAACAGCGGTTTTACGCAGTTTATCAAGGCATTTGACTTCGATCTGGCGGATTCGTTCACGCGTGACACCGAACATGTGGCCGATAGTGTCCAACGTTTGCGGCTCCTTGTCATCAAGGCCGAATCTAAGGGTAAGAATTGTCTTCTCGCTTTCGGTGAGTGAGTCGAAATGTTCGGAGATCATCTCAAAAATATCGATGTTCTCAAGCAATATGGATGGTGCCGTCATGGAAGTGTCTTCGATAGTATCGATCAGGGAATAGTCGTTGTTGTCGCCCAACGGAGTCTCGATTGAACAGGTACGGCGCAGCAGTGTCATCAGGCGGCGAACGTACGGCGGCTTGGCATTCATGGCATCGGCAATCTCCTGAACGCCGGGTTCGCGCTGCAGCTCCTGTGAAAGACCGCGTGTGATTCGCAGCATACGGTTGATGTCATCAGAAACATGTACCGGTAGGCGGATAGTGCGGGATTGATTGATAAGTGAACGTTCGATGGCCTGACGGATCCACCAGGTTGCGTAGGTGGAGAAACGGCACTCCTTGGCCAGATTAAATCGTTCTACGGCCTTGATCAGCCCCAGGTTGCCCTCTTCGATCAGGTCAAGAAAGGGCAGCCCACGGTTTACATAACGCTTTGCAATCTTGACCACCAAGCGCAGATTGGATTCAATCATCTTGTCACGGGCCGCTTTGTCGCCTTTTTCTATACTGCGGGCAAGTTCCTTTTCAGATTCGGCATTGAGGAGCGGTGTGCGCTGGATGTCTCGCAGATAAATCTTGATCGCATCATCGAAGCGTTCCAGTTCAACAGGCGGAATTTCAATTTCGCCGTTGTCTTCAACGGAGTCCTCCTCGGAAAACAGGATTGGTTCGTCAAGATCGTCCAGGGCAGCGACAGGGATGTCCAGTATGACATCTGAATCAATGGATATTTCTGTTGTCTGTTTGCCGGCATTCATAATCCTGATGCTCTCCTGTGTCAGTCAAATCCACTGTTTAATTCTGCCATCCCTGTTTGCCGATCAGCGGTACGAAGCGACAGTCAACCGAGGTGGTGCTTTCCAGTTCCCCCTGTTCGTTTTTTGTAATTTTGAGTAATTGCTGAACCGAGTCGCTGCCGACCGGTATTACAAGCCGTCCCCCGGGTGCGAGTTGGTCAATAAGTACGGACGGTACTTCCGGTGCCCCGGCGGTTACTATGATAGCGTCAAAGGGCGCTTCCTCCTCCCAGCCGATCGGGCTTCCTTCTGTGTCGTTGATCCGGAGCTGTACATTGAAAAGTCTGAGTGAGTCCAGGCATTTGCGTGCGCTAATTGCCAGGGGTCGTATGCGCTCAGCCGAATATACGCGGTCCGCCAGCATGGCAAGGATGGCTGTCTGGTAGCCGGATCCGGTTCCGATTTCCAGGACTTTCTCTTTGCCGGTCAGCGCCAGCAGTTCGGTCATAAGAGCAACCATATAGGGCTGCGAGATGGTCTGCTTTTCGCCGATCGGGAGCGACGTGTCGCTGTAGGCCTGTGCGGCGAATGCTTCCTGTACGAATATGTGGCGCGGGATTTTCAGCATTGCGTCTATTACGCGACGGTCACTTACGCTGCGTGCCGCGATCTGCTCCTGCACCATCTTTTTTCTTGCGATATCAAAATTCATGTCTGGCCTCGGAAATGGGCGGAACTATAACAGAGGGGGGCCGGAATGTCCAGTTGTGTCAAAAGACCATCCAGCCATCAGTTTCAAAGAGTCATGGTTGGTAAGATCTAAACGAAGTGGTGTAATTGAAACGTGTTTCCGGCTGATGGCGTCGAAGTCGGTTCCGTGGTCGTCGTTGAAGTCCGGTTCTTCGCTGCCGATCCAGAAATACTTGCGACCCCTGGGATCGGTTTTGTCAACGATCCTGCCGACGAAAGGACGTTTTCCCTGGCGGGTAATCAAGGGTGAAAGTATATCTGACAATGGTTGGTCAGGTATGTTGACATTCAGGAAGGTATCACAAGGCAATCTGTTGGCGATGACTTGTCTGGCCACGCACAAAGCGATCCGGGCGGCGTCACTGAAATGTTTGCTGTTTCCATTGCTCGCCAGCGAGAAAGCGATGGCCGGTATCCCCATCAGGCTGGCCTCCTTTGCGGCTGCCACGGTGCCTGAATAGTTTACGTTATCACCAAGGTTCGCGCCATTATTGATGCCTGTCACCACCAGGTCGGGCGCACTCGGCAGCAGGTTGTGAATCCCCATGTTTACGCAGTCGGCGGGGGTGCCGTCAACGGCATACCACCCCTTGTGGAGTTCAAACACCCGCAGCGGAGAATGCAGGGTCAGTGATTGTCCGGCCGCGCTTCGTTCTCGGTCGGGGGCTACAACCATCACCTGACCCAGTTCCTGCATCGCTTCAGCAAGGGCTCTGATACCCGGTGCGTGGATGCCGTCATCGTTGGTTACCATTATGTTCATGTGAGCTGTCCTCAATCGATATTTCACCTCTTATGGCAGAAAAAAACCTGTAAATCAAGGTGATCTCAGCGGCTGATTTTGTGTTTACAAAACAGTTCCAAGCCGCTACATTCAGAACCCGCGAAACGTGGTTTAGATGGTCTCTGGAAGATATAAATATCAGGAGGTAAGTGTATGAAAGCTGTTTTGATGGATGCTTTTGGCGGAGTGGATGTTCTAAAGGTGGGGGAGACTGAAAAGCCGACTCCGGGTGAAGGCCAGGTATTGGTCAAAGTGTTTGCAACATCGATCAACCGCCCTGACCTGGTTCAGCGCGAAGGCAAATATCCGCCCCCTGCAGGTGATTCCGAGATTCTAGGTCTGGAAGTTTCCGGCGTTATCGAAGAACTGGGCGCCGGCGTTACCGGTTGGCAGGTAGGCGAGAGGGTTATGACGCTGGTTGGTGGTGGAGGTTATGCTGAGTTCGCCGTGGCCTATGCCGGTCACCTGATGAAAATTCCGGAAAGCATGAGCTACGAAGAGGCCGCCTGTGTCTGTGAATCGTACATCACCGCCTTTCTTAACGTCTTCATGATCGGCGAGTTCAAGGATGGTCAGAGTGCCATTCTGCATGGCGGAGGCGGAGGCGTTAATACGGCGGCAATACAGCTTTGTCGTGCGCTGACTCCTGCCAGCAAGCTTATCGTGACCGCTTCACCGGCCAAGATGGATCGGGTCAAGGAAATCGGAGCCGATTTCCTGATCAATTTCCTTGAAACACCGGACTTTACCGAAATTGTCAAGGAGTATACCGGCAAGAAAGGTGTGGATCTGGTTCTGGACCATGTCGGCGCCAAGTACCTGGCCCCGAATATGAACTCGCTTGGCTACAAGGGGCGGTTGGTGATTATCGGTGTTATCAGCGGTATCAAGGCCGAGCTGAATCTGGCATTGATGATGGTCAAGCGCCAGCAGATCATCGGCAGTGTCCTGCGCTCCCGACCGGTTCCGGAAAAAGCTGAAATAGTGGCTGAATTTACCCGCCGTGCATTGCCGAAGTTTGCCGACCGCACTATTGTGCCGATTATCGAAAAGGTCTTCACCATTGATCAGGTGGCAGAGGCGCACCGCATGATGGAAGAGGACAAGCATTTCGGCAAGATCGTACTGAGAATCCAGTAAAGTATTAAGTCACTGTTTGTCTGCGGCACAAAAAAAGGGGCTCGTCCAGTGGAGACGGCCCCTTTTTCTTATTCACTGAGATAATGCACTTATCTCTTGATGGTTTTTTCGCCTGGTTTCCAGTTGATCGGGCAGAGCTCCTCCGTCTGTAATGCCTTTAATACCCGCAGGGTTTCCTCAATGCTGCGACCGACTTTGTCGCTGTGGACGAGCATATGCTGGACCACTCCGTTGGGATCAATGATGAAGAGTCCTCTGCGTGCGGTGCTTTGCGCTTCATCCAGAACCCCGTATGCCTTGGTGGTCTGTTTGCTGAAGTCGGATAGAAGCGGGAAATTCAGTTTGTCTAGTGCTCCGCTTTTGATCCAGGCCATGTGGGAATATTTACTGTCCACCGAAACTGCCAGCACTTCGGTGTTGATCTTTGCAAATTCAGCCAGTGAATTATTAAAACCCTTGATCTCGGTCGGGCAGACGAAGGTGAAGTCGCCGGGGTAGAAGAAAAGCACAACCCATTTGCCGCGGTAGTCTTTTAAACTGATTTTTTTGAATTCCTGGCTGACAACTGCATCAAGGACGAATGGGGGTGCAGGTGATCCGATCTCGGCTCTGAAAGGAATGGACACACCCGAGCCAACACTGTCTAGAGAACGGAGACCCTTGTCTTGAGAAGCAGAAGAAGTTGTGACTGTCTGACTGATGATGGATGCTAAAATAATGCACAAACAAATTACTTTTTCCACGTGAATCCTCCCCAAACCGTCATGCCTGTTTATTTACCATACTTTAACTCAACAACAAACCTTTGGCAATCTTTCGAAAATGAAGTTTAAATTTTTCTTGCACTATGATACACAAACAACAATTGTATACAGACTAGGCAGGATACAAATCAATTATTTCGGAGGATTGGCAATGTCAGAACAGAATCCGCAGGTCATGCTGGAAACTTCCATGGGGAACATCAAAATTGAACTTTTCAAGGAGAAGGCGCCACTCACGGTTAAAAACTTCCTTTCGTATGTCAAAGAGGGCCATTATGACGGTCTTATCTTCCACCGGGTTATCAAGGACTTTATGGTTCAGGGCGGCGGAATGAATGAAAACATGGAAGTAAAAAAACCGAAGTTCGCTATCAAGAACGAGGCCACCAACGGCTTGAAGAATACTCGCGGCACACTGGCCATGGCGCGTACTGCAGTTGTTGATTCAGCTACCTGCCAGTTCTTCATCAATACTGTGGATAACGCATTTCTCGACCATCAGGGCAAGCACCAGGACCGTTTCGGTTACTGCGTCTTCGGGCAGGTGCTCGAAGGCATGGATGTAGTTGACCAGATTAGGGCGGTTAAAACCGGCAATAAAAACGGGCATTCGGATGTTCCGGTTGAACCGGTATTCATCACATCTGCCAAACTGATTGAACAGGAGGCGTAACCATGGACAACAACGAAGTCTGTTATACGTTTGATGCTGCTGTCGAGATGGCCATCAAAATGGAGGAAGAAGGATTCCGTACCTATCTGTCTGCCATCCGCCAGTTGACCAATAAGGGTGCCAAAGAACTACTGCGCGATAACGCTCTGGATGAACTTAATCACAAGCACCAGTTGGAAAAAGCACTGCTGGACGGTCGCATGGAAGGCAGCGAGGTTCTTGCACAGACAATTCCTACCATGCGCCTGGATTACGTCTTCAAAAAACAGGAACTGGGTCCGCAGTCGGGAGTGCGCGAAGCGCTGGTTTATGCCATCCACCTGGAAAAAGGCGCCGTTGATTTTTACGGTAAGGTTTCCGATGGCTGCGCCGGTGCACCGATGGGAAAATTATTTGCGCAGCTGCACAAGGAAGAGAGCCAGCACCTGCAGGCCCTTGAGGATCTTTACGAGCAGCACTTCATGACGGAGAACTGATAGCCAGGAGCGATGGCGAAATCCTGATTGTATTAACAAAAAGATAAAAGTCCGTTTACCCTGGTGCAGAATGAGGGTAAACGGACTTTTTATTTGGTTATTCCAATTCCAGATCAAAGCGCTATCATCGTTGGCTTGTCTTCGGCACCTCAACGTACTGATCAGTACGCCTCGGCGCCTCAATCCTCGCCGTCTTGATTTCATCTTTGATTTGAAATCGGTATTACTTCTGTTGAATTAGCTAATTGAAGTTGATTCTCAACGAATTCGGGCTGTTTGTTACGGTGTGTTTCGGGAAGGCGGCCTTTTCAGTATCAAGTACAATTCTGACGCGTCCCGGATTTATTCCGATCCGGGCCTTGGTGATGCCGAACTTATTGATCAACACTGATCTGGTTTTCATAGAGCATTTTGCGTCTGATATATCAATGGCAATCCGCTCGGGCTGTGTCAGCTTCAGAATCTTGTAATTACCAACTTCACCATTAGTCTGAATATCGATGGAAGTCTCTCCGGTGATTATCTTTTCGATTGATAATTCTGCAGTTCGAACAGCTGCCGGAACAACCGGTTCCAGCTTCTGTGGAGTTGCTGCAGGTGCAGGAACGGGCAAGGCGGCTGGGATTTCCTTTGCTGGAGGTGATGCTACTGAGTCGGGAGCGGCGGGCGGTTCGTCAAGGCCCAGTGGGTCCGCTTCTTTAGCGTCAGAGTTTGGTGCTTCCGGTTGCTCAGCCGGCTTGCTTTCAACTTTCAACATAGTTTGTTCCGATTTGACTGTTTCCGGTGCAGGTGTCTCAGGCCCGGAAGTTTGAGCCTGCTTGACGTCAGCCGGAATAGGCGGAGGTGTCGCCTTCGCTGCTGCAGTTTCGCCAAATGTTGCTGTCAGCAGTTTGCGGTCCGGGCTTGCCGTTACTGTAATATCTGCTTCGGAAACAAGATTGAATATGACTCTGCTCACCACCATGCCAGCAATCTGGGCTTTGTCCACACTGATGCTTGACACGACCCCTTTATTTATGACAATCAATGGTTCGATCTTCTCAGGGTCAGCATCGGCAATATCAAGCACGGCGCGTGCCTGGCCGGGAATCCTGTAGTAAGTATATGTCATGGGAATGTCAGCTGATACTTCAATTGCAACGGCAGATCCCGTAACCACAGATTTGACGTCCAGCAGTTCTGCAGCCTTAATATCCGTGCAGATACATGCAAATACTGCAAGTGATGCAATGGCTGAGATAATAATTTTCATTTTGCTATCCCCCTTGAGTCCTATTCGATATGTCGGAAATTTATCGAACGTGTTATATCACATCACATGAACATTTCACGTATTAATTGAGAATGCTTCCGGGAGAACACACAAATTGTCCGACGGACATTTTACCACAAAGCCGGTTAATCTGATATTCGCGATTTGCCTCGCCTTTTCAATTGGTCTGCATATTGTTTCAGTACTGGTTGTTGCCTTCATCTGGACTGCCCCTGCCGGTGTTAGAGATGCAAGTTACCTGGAAATGCGTGATCTTATCTCAGCTCCGGACAATTCCCCTTCAGTGATCAGTAAAGCTCGCTCAATCAATCCGGTAATTCCGGAACAGTCGCAGGACTCCTCTGAGCAGGATCCTGAAAAGTCGTCTGAGCCAGAGCAATCCGAACCAGTAGACGTGTCCAGTTTGGATCCGCGGGCAACTCAGCTAGGACTCGGCATGTCATATGGTTTTGTAAGCTCCCTTGGTGAAGGTGCCACTCTTCGCGAGGATATTCGTGACTATTATCTGATGCTTGTAGAAAGAATCAACAAGGTCTGGTGGGAGCGGGCCGCAACGCTTACGGAAGCGATCCGGCAGGATGGAATTGCGGTTGTGGTAGTTCTTGGCGACGGAACGCTTGTTGGCAGGCAGATTCAAAAAGGTACCGGCTCTTTGGAAGCCGATCAGGCATTGCTGGAATCCATTGACAGGGCTGCGCCCATGCCTCCGCTTCCTTCGGGTTTCGGACGTGACATGTTCACGGCACCGCTTAAGATTAAAGCTCCGCTGCAACTGTTCCGGGAGGTGAATTGAAGTCGTTGAATTAATTGAGGAGGATTATTCCGGTTTGTTTGCGTAAGGAAGTTGTTGCGAAATGTTTGTCACGTTTATTCGGATTATAATTCAAAATTTTTCAGCTCTTCATCCGAAAAATCAAGCGAGTTTTCAAGGTTGGCGGCATTAAGGCGTGAACTGACATCCCGGAAGCCGTGATTGCTGGAATCTATGTCATTCAAAAGTTTCTCGGCCTGATCTGTTTTTCCGGCAGATTCATATGTAAGAACAAGTTCATATTTTACAGCGCTGGAATCCTCCAGGCTCAGGCCAGGATTTAAAAGTGCATTCAGCATGCTGATCGCGGTGTCGTATTCGCCGCGTTCGCGCAGGCAGGCGCCCTGCATGATCAGGCATGACAGTCGCCGGGAAACGTCGGTAGAAGCCTTGCGGAACTCGTTGATTGCCTCGTCGTAAAGTCCCATTTCCTTGAATGCCAGTCCCAGATCAAAATGTGACTGTGCATCCGAGTTATCCATTTCGTTGCCAAACCTGACGCCGCGCGGAGACGTTGCGATACTGTCGAATAGCTCTCCAACCGAGTCAAGCCAGTTTCCACCGACCTCTACACTCTCCGGTTTTTCCGCAACCTGGGTGAGTTCGGGATTTTCATCAATCTCCAGATCTATCTCTATTTCAATGTCATCTTCAGCGCATGCCTCGGATCCGGTGCCGAATTCTTTAGGATCAGGCAGTGCTTCCCCGAACGCAGCTGTCTCTTGGTCAACTGCTTCAAAGGTTTCATTCTGTACTGTTATGTCTGAAAAAGGCGAGACTGATTCTTCGGAAACTGAATCACATGGTGCATCCGGAAGATCAGGACAGGATTCAGGAATAGAAGTGCTTTCATTACTTTTAGAAGATGGGGCGAGCAAAGAATTCAGCCTGGATGACAGCTCTGCAACTTCGCTTTCTTTGTCGGCAGCCTTGGCTAACCTGATCATTCCTTCGATGATCCTGCTGTTGATTGGATCAATACTATTCAGGATTTGATAGATGTTTTCCAATTTATCCAGAAATCCGGCTGAAAACAGCACCGTCTCGTAGCGGTCTAGTTGTTCAAGTGCTGCAGAGAGGTCAGCTTCCTCTGCGAAACAGGAAATCATGCCGGCTATCGGAACCGGATCTTCAGGGAAAAACCTGAGGTAGTGCTGATAGGCAGCCTTGACTTTCTGCGGCTGGTCAAGTCGTTTGTAAGCTTCAACTATAAGATCCCAGGCACGCTTGTCATCCGGCTTGTTTCGCAAAAGTCCCTGCAGGCCGTTTACGGTGACTGCAGCATTGCCGTTAGCCAACTGTTCGGCAAGAAGATCAAGTTCAAACCCGGCCTTTTCCGGAAAAAGCTGCTGGATACGGGCGCTGAGTCTGGAAAACGTGGCGCTGTCACTGCGCTCCTGCAGCAAGGTTGCTGATTTGGAGAACAGGGCGTAGGCTTCATCTTTTCTGTCGTTTTGGAAATATGCTTCTGCAAGCTTGATCTTTATCGGCACATTTCCAGGATCCACGGTCTGCATTTTATCAAGTATCTTGAGAGCTTCGGCTTTATTGCCGGACTTCTCGTAATAATCAAAGACCAGTTTGTATTCCGATAGGGCATTGGCGGTCAGGCCATGCTTCTCGTTCAATTCGCCAAGTTTAAGTGAAATCAAAAAGTCTGAAGGGAATAGTTTCTGCAGTTGCTTGTATACGGCTATTGCCTTGAGATAAAAACCGTTCTTGGAAAAGTGCTTGCCGATAGTTTCAAATTCAGTACGGGCATCATCCAGTCGTCCGGCCTTGATCATGAGTTCGGCAAGTTTTTGTCTCATATTAATCGCCGAAGGCTCAATTTCCATGACCTGCTCGTACAGTTTGACAGCTTTGTCAAACTGTCCGCGCTGGACCAGTTTCTGAGCTTCTTCAACTAGCTTGTCTTTTTTTGAGATCACACCCATCAAAACCCTCGTGCAAAAAACAGTCGCCAACAGAGTTGGATACGGACCGGCAAGGCTATGAAAAACTACTGTAACGGTTGATCCTTGTCAAGTTTAATATCTTGGTAAAGCTAGTATAATTCGCATGTTGCATTGCTTCCTTTTGTTTTGACATGATAACTAAAATACTTTACGGTATCCGCGTACAGATACATTGTATGTATGTTAGTGACCACTTAGGTTGTATGCCGTTTAGGAATACGCAATTTTACCGGAGGCCGAGGAAATGTATTTCCTGCCCAAAGCAAACCCGCTCTACGAAAAAATATCCGCTAAAAAGGTTATTGTACCGGATGTACTTGAAAAGCTTGGCAAGGGGAGCTTTACCGGGTATTTGAGTTACTTGGTTTCCGGCTTTGAAGTTTACTGTATCTTTGCCGCCGGCAAGCTTATCTGTGCCGTCAGCAATGGGGGAGGGAAGGATAAAAGCGGCTTTGAAGCTATTGTGCAGCTGTTTGACAAGGTTTTCAGTGCCGGTGGTGAAATTAATGTTTATCGCATGACTCCCGATCTTGCCATGTGTGCCCATGCCCTGCTGGCAGGCGTGCGGTTGTTCAAGGGAGATGATGTCCGGCAGGTCGACATAAAGGGGGTTCTTGCCCGTTTGAAAGGTCAAGGACTTAACGGAGTGGTACACTTTTACACACCCGATCGGTACGCAATGATGTTCTACAAAGACGGCCTGCCGATCGGTTTCTACCATGACGGTGCGACTTCTATCGGATCTCTTCCGGATGAGTCACGGAAAGTGGCGGCACTTCCCGGTGCAAAAATAGATGTCTGTTCGACCAAGCCTATCGAAGAACTTTTGCAGTATGATCTGCTCCAGATGCTGAATCTTACTAAGTTGTGGGAATCCGCACAGCTTCGGAATTCTGCGCTGTTAAAGAGTGAAGGGACTTCTTCTAAGAGCACTGCTGTCGTTTTGGACGACGGGAAAATTGCCGGACTGGTGGATGACCTGCTGGAATTGGCAAGCGCATATCTGTCCAGGGCCGGTCGCCAGATCGTTGAAAAGCGACTGGAAGAAGGTGGCGGGCTTTCACATCTCCTGGAGGAAAACATGTTTGATGATTTTCTGTCCCGAGTTGAATCAGATGCCAGAGCCTTTGACAGCCATGCCCGCGTCGATGAGATGATAGATCTTATGAAGTCTGAGGTCATTGGCAGGCTGGCGGTTTAGCGTGACCGGTTCCGGGAGCTGATTGGTGCATATTCAGCAGATACTCAAGGAATACCTTGAACTTCACGGTTATTGGGTCCTGTTTGTCGGAACTTTCCTGGAGGGGGAGGCAATCCTGCTGATGGCCGGTTTTCTTGCCTTCCGTGGATACCTTGACATCACAGGAGTTATTATGACCGCCTGGGCTGGTTCGTTTCTGGGCGACCAGTGTTATTTCTATCTGGGCCGCCTGAAAGGAAGGGCGCTTCTCAAACGTTTTCACTCGATTGCCCGCAAATTCCGTGAAGCATTGAAACTGATTGAAAAATACGGCGTATTTGTGGCATTCATATCCCGGTATACCTACGGTTTCAGAATCGTTCTGCCCATAATTCTGGGAATCACCAAGCTTGCTCCCCGCACTTTTCTCTGGATTAATCTGCTAAGCGCACTTTCCTGGGCTGTCGTGTTTTCACTTGGGGGCTATCTGTTCGGCAAAAGCGCCTCACTCCTGCTCGACAACATAGGCAACTATGAGCATTATCTCGCTCTGATACTGCTTTGCATCATCGCATCGATCTGGTGTGTGCATATATATCACGTCTGGAAGCTGAAGAAGCCGGCCAGAAACCGTCTGGCCCGCATTCGGGCGATCCGTGACTCACGAAGGATACCATCTTGAATTCTGATATCTGCATTGTTCTGGTTGAACCCCAATCTCCCGGCAACATCGGCATGACTTGCCGGGCCATGAAAAACATGGGTTTTACCCAGTTGCGCATTGTGAAGGGTTGTGACCGTTTTCATCCCGAAGCACTCAAATTCGCCGTGGCTGCCAGGGATGTTCTCGAAGCCGCCCAGGTTTTTCCTGACCTGGCATCGGCCCTTTCCGACTGCACCCTGTCTGTAGGCACAACCCGTCGTCATGGCAAGTATCGACAGGAAATCCTGACTCCCCCGGAGGTGGCGGTTCACTTCAGGGAGTCGGCAACGTCGAATTGCCGTGCGGCGCTGGTTTTCGGGCGCGAAGACAATGGTCTCACGACGGAAGAGCTTTCCCTCTGCCGCTGGCACGCCACCATTCCAACCTCGGCCGAATACGGTTCGCTGAATCTGTCCCAATCGGTGCTGCTTTTCTGTTATGAGCTGGGCAAGGCCGGAGAGTCTCCCGGCGGAGGACGTCCGCTTGATATGGCGACTTCCGGGGAGATGGAAACACTTTTCACTCATATGCATGCCAGTATGAACAAGATCGGCTTCCTTAACGAGCAGAACCCGGATCATATCATGCGTTCGTTGCGGCGCATTTTCTTCAGGGCCAATCTCGACAGCCGGGAAGTAACCGTGCTGCGTGGTATGCTGACTCAGATCGACTGGGCCAGTTCCGGATTTGACGGAAGGAAAAGATCGTGAGTCCCACAACAATCGGTCTGGTGGCCGGAACCCTCACCAGTCTGGCCGCTGTTCCGCAGGTGATCAAAACCCTGAAAACCCGTCATGTCCGAGATATATCAATCTGGCAGCCTCTGCTGCTCTCAATAGGGGTTGCGCTTTGGATGTTTTACGGTATCCTTATTAATGATCTGCCGCTTATTGTTGCCAATATAACGCCGCTGATCTGCAATCTGCTTTTGACCGGAATGAAGCTGTACTATGGTAGAAACGACTGTTCTGTCTGATCCTGATCATCAATAAAATACAAAGGAGTAAACACTATGAAACGTTTTTTGACCACGCTTTCAGCTGTTATGATGCTGGCTCTGCTTTCCGGTTGCGGCTACAACACGATGCAGGCCAATGAAGAGGCAGTGATTGCCGCCTGGGGTAACGTCGAATCGTCCTATCAGAGGCGGGCCGACCTGATCCCCAATCTGGTGGAGGTTGTCAAGGGGTATGCCAAGCATGAAGCCGATACGCTCAAGGCGGTTACCGAAGCCAGGGCCAAGGTCGGTTCAATGCAGGTCAGCAAGGATGTGCTCAATAATCCCGAGAGCCTGAACAAGTTCCAGCAGGCCCAGGGTGAACTCTCCGGTGCGCTGTCTCGTCTGATGGTGGTTGTTGAAAAATATCCGGACCTGAAGGCCAACCAGAATTTCATGGATCTGCAGAAACAGCTGGAGGGCACCGAAAACCGAATCAATGTGGCCCGTGAACGCTACAACAAGTCGGTGCAGGTCTTCAACACCAGTATCCGTACCTTCCCCAATTCGCTGACCAACTCGCTGATACTGCATCTGCAGCGCAAAGAGGCGTTCAAGGCCGAAGAAGGTGCCAAGGTAGCACCCAAAGTCAAGTTCTGACCTGCATTATATGAAGACTCTTGCCCTGCTCATAACGCTGATGCTTCTCCCGCTCCAACTACTGGCGCTGGACGCTCCACCGTTGACGGGCAGGGTTAACGATCAGGCCAAAATGCTCTCGCCTGATACGCAGCAGCGACTGGAACAGAAATTGGCTGCTTTTGAACTCGAAACCTCCAATCAGGTTGTGGTGCTGACCGTGCCATCCCTGCAGGGTGATGACATCGATCAGTTTGCAATCCGGGTGGCTGAATCCTGGAAAATCGGCCAGACGGGGCGTGACAACGGCGTGCTGCTGATCCTGGCTCAGGCCGAGCGCAAGGTGCGGATCGAGGTTGGAATGGGATTGCAGGGGGTTCTTCCCGACATAACTGCTTCCAGAATAATTCGGGAGACAATGCGCCCGTATCTTAAATCCGGTAACTTCGATCAGGGTATTGCCGTCGGTGTTGATGCAATCATTGCCGCTACAAAAGGTGAGTTCAAGGGGGATGTACAGCCGCACAGAAAACCGTCTGTAAAAAAATCGCAGTCAATATCAAAAATATTTATGGCTGTTGCCGTAGCTGCCGCTGTAATTGGTCTCTTTTCACGTTATCTGGGGAGCGCCGCCGGAGCCGTCGGCCTGCCGCTGGCAGCTTCCATGGCTTTTCCGGGCCTGGGCCTGCTGACCCTTCTTCTGTTGGCAGTTGTCGGACTGGTAGGGGGCTATCTGCTGAGTATGCTGGTTTCCGGCCTGTTGGGTGGCGGAGGCGGAGGTGGAGGTTTTTATGGCGGTGGATGGGGTGGCGGCGGATTCTACGGGAGCGGCGGTTCTTTCGGGGGCGGTGACAGTTTCTCCGGTGGCGGCGGTGATTTTGACGGCGGCGGTTCGTCCGATGATTATTGAAACAGGGAAGTGTTCGTTGACCATTAATATTATTCTCACAGTCCATTGATGTAATGGATATCTTCTCCGAAAAAACGATCCTGACGGTCAGCCGTCTGACCGCTCTGCTGCGCGGGGTGCTGGAAGAAAATTTCGAGCAGCTCTGGGTGCAGGGCGAAGTTTCCAACCTTTCATTACCCTCCTCCGGTCACTGCTATTTTACCCTCAAGGACAGCGGGGCCCAGCTGCGCTGCGTCATGTTCAAAAGCGCCGTAAAAAACCTCAAGTTCCGCCCGGCCGACGGGATGGCCCTGATTGTCAGGGGGCATATCTCGGTCTATGATCAGCGCGGCGAATACCAGATGATCTGCGAATACCTGGAACCATCCGGTGTCGGAGCGCTGCAGACGGCCTTTGTTCAGCTCAAGGAAAAGCTGGCTCTCGAAGGTTTGTTTGCCGAGGAACACAAGCGGACTCTGCCGCGCTTTCCCCGCAGGGTTGGAGTGATTACCTCGCCGACCGGTGCCGCGATCCATGACATCCTGAATGTCCTCAATCGTCGCTTTGCTTCGCTGGAGGTACAGCTCTTTCCCGTCAGGGTTCAGGGCGAGGGTTCGGCGCTTGAAATTGCCCGGGCAATTGACGACATGAACCGCATGGCGGAAGTGGATGTGCTGATTGTCGGGCGTGGGGGCGGTTCGCTGGAGGATCTGTGGGCCTTTAACGAAGAAGTTGTGGCCCGCGCAGTACATCATTCAAAAATCCCGATCATATCGGCGGTCGGTCATGAAACCGACTGGAGCATCTGCGACTTTGCGGCCGACCTGCGTGCTCCGACACCATCGGCGGCGGCCGAGATGGTTATAGCTACTGCCGATGAATTGCGTGGTCAGCTTGATGCACTTACCCGTCGTCTCACCAGGGTGATCGAGAACCGACTGGCAACCCTGGACGCTTCCGTCGGTGCATTGCGGCGGGCGTTGCATGATCCACGCACGATGCTGGGGCATATGGCCCAGCGCATGGATGATCTGAACAGTCGTCTCGACCTGGCGCTGTTCAACAGTGTCAAACGCCGACAGGAACACTTTAGTCGACTTGAAAACACTCTGCAGTATCTGAATCCCGAAGTACGGATAAACACTCTGCATCAGAAGGTCGGTTTTTTGTCGGCGCAGATTGAAAGTCTGATGGCTCATAAAATCGATCTTGAAAGACAGGAGTTTGGGAGCAGTGCCGCCCGTCTGGAGGTGCTTTCACCGCTCAAGACGCTGGCACGTGGTTATGCCATTGCTGTAAGAGCCGATAACGGCCGAGTGGTGACCGATACTTCCGGCCTGAACGTGGGTGAGTCATTGCTGTTGACGCTGCATCGCGGCACGGCCCACTGCCTGATAGAGTCACTGGAAGGCGCCAAAACTTGACGGGCATCGGCATATCTGTATAATAGAAAATTTTGGGGGGGCGGGAACGCTATGGCAACGGATAAATTCGAAACATCCCTGAAAAAGCTTGAAGAGATAGTAAAACGGCTGGAGGGAGGCTCGCTTTCCCTTGAAGATTCGCTGAAAGCTTTTGAAGAGGGGGTCAAGCACGCATCATTTTGTTCTGCCAGGCTGGACGAGGCCGAACGTCGTGTTGATATCCTCTTGAAACAGAAAGACGGATCCCTGAAACGGGAGCCTTTTGAATCCGAAGACAACTGAAATCAATTCCAAGTCAAGTATGAAATCAAGGCGGTGAGGATTGAGGCGACGAGGCGTACAAATAGTACGTTGAGGAGCCGAAGACGAGCCAACTAAGATAGCGCCTTGATTTGGAATTGAAACGAAAGGTAGCTGCTGATGGACTTGAAATTATATCTGAAAGAACAATGTGCCCGGGTAGATGCTGCGCTGGATCGTTTTCTGCCCAAAGAAACCATTTTGCCGCACAGTCTGCACAAGGCCATGCGCTACTCGATTTTTGCCGGCGGGAAACGGGTTCGTCCGATCCTGATGCTGGCCGCCTGCCAGGCGGTGGGAGGCGAAACGGAGCGTGCCATTCCGGCGGCCTGTGCCATGGAGATGATTCATACCTATTCGTTGATCCACGATGATCTGCCGGCCATGGATGATGATGATTTCCGTCGCGGCAATCCCACAAACCACAAGGTATTCGGTGAGGCCATTGCCATTCTGGCGGGAGATGCCCTGTTGACCGAGGCATTTAAGCTTCTTAGCGATCCGCGCACCGCCACCGGCTGCGAACCGGCCGCCCGTCTGGCCGTGATCCAGGAAATTGCGAACTGCGCCGGTTCCTTCGGCATGGTCGGCGGCCAGGTGGTGGATATGGAGAGTGAGGGCAAGCCGGACATGGATCTGCCAACGGTCCAGTATATTCATACCCATAAAACCGGTGCCCTTATCAAGGCCTCGGTTGTTGCCGGAGCTCTTCTCGGAGCTGCCGACGAGCAGAAACTGGCTGCCATAACCCGTTACGGCGAGGCTGCCGGACTGGCTTTCCAGATTGCCGATGATATTCTCGACATCGAGGGGACGACGGAAGAAATCGGCAAGGATGCCGGAAGTGACGAGGCCCGCGGCAAGGCAACCTATCCTGCGGTGATGGGACTGGCCGCTGCCAAGGAGGAGGCCCAGGCCATGATGGACGAGGCCATGCGGGCGCTGGAGGTTTTTGGAGTCGAGGCTGATCCTTTGCGGGAAATTGCCGCCTATATCGTGCAGCGGAAGAACTGATCGAATACAAGCCGGATAATCGGACCGCCACTCTCTGGCAATGCTGTTGTCCGGCTTAAGTTTTTTGAAGGTAAAGGTATTTATGTCCATACTTGAAACAATAAACTCCCCGGAAGACTTGAAGCGGATACCCGCTCACAAGCTTCCGGCTGTTGCCGCGGAACTGCGCCAGCTGATCATTGAAACCTGTTCAAAGAACGGCGGCCATCTTGCTCCCAGTCTGGGGGTGGTTGAACTGACCATCGCAATGCACCGCGTATTCCAGACGCCTGCCGACAAGATTATCTGGGATGTGGGGCATCAGGCATATGCCCACAAGATTCTGACCGGTCGTCGCGACAGCTTCGGCACATTGCGCACGATGAACGGAATCAGCGGGTTTCCCAAACGACACGAGTCTCCCCACGACGCCTTTGATGTCGGCCATTCTTCCACTTCCATTTCGGCCGCAACCGGTTTTGTCGCCGCCCGCGATCTGGTCGGCCGGGGAAACAAGGTACTGGCAGTGATCGGCGACGGTTCAATGACCGGCGGAATCGCCTATGAAGGGATAAACCACGCCGGGCACCTGAACAAGGATCTGGTCGTTATCCTGAACGATAATGAGATGTCGATAGCAGAGAACGTGGGAGCCATTTCAAATTTTCTGTCCCGTACCGCCTCCAGCGAATTTGTCCTGCGCTTCAAAAAGAATACCGAGTCGTTTCTTAAACGCCTGGATATGGGCAACAGCGTATTGCAGGTGGCCCGCAAGCTGGAGGAATCTTTCAAAGGCTTTTTTACTCCCGGCATGCTCTTCGAGGCTTTTGGATTTGACTATATCGGTCCGATCGACGGTCACGATCTGCCAAAGCTGATCGAGACTCTAGAAAACGTGAAACGGTTTGACGATGCTGTGCTGATTCATGTTCTGACGAAAAAAGGCAAAGGGTACAAGCCGGCCGAGGATAACCCGTCACTGTTCCATGGTGTCGGTCCTTTTGAAATAAAGAGCGGCAAAGTGCTGAAGGGGAAGGGGGGCGCGGCATCCTATACAGCAGTATTCGGTTCGGCTCTCTGCAAACTGGCAGCCGAGGATGAGCGGATTACCGCCATAACTGCCGCCATGCCGGACGGCACCGGCCTGACCGGTTTTTCCAAGGAGTTTCCCGAACGTTTCTTCGATGTTGGCATCGCAGAACAGCACGGTGTTACATTTGCTGCAGGTCTGGCTGCCGAGGGATGCCGTCCTGTTTTCGCGGTCTATTCAAGCTTTCTTCAGCGGGCCTACGACCAGGTTTTTCACGATGTCTGTCTGCAGAATCTGCCGGTAACCTTCGCTCTTGATCGGGGCGGCGTGGTCGGGAGCGATGGCCCGACACATCACGGCGCCTTTGATATCGCTTATCTGCGTCACCTGCCTAACATGACTCTGATGGCACCCAAGGATGAAAACGAACTGCAGCACATGCTTGCAACCGCCATTGATCTGGGGAGTCCGGCCGCCGTGCGCTATCCGCGCGGTAACGGTTATGGTGTCGCGCTGGATCAGAATCTTGCGCCGCTCCAGGTAGGGCGTGCCGAAGTGCTTCGCGACGGAAGCCATGCCGCTGTACTGGCGCTGGGGACTATGGTTAGCCCCGCACTGGAGGTTGCCCGTGTGTTGGAGGCTGAGAGCGGTGTCTCGTTGACCGTCATCAATGCCCGTTTCGTAAAGCCGCTGGATGGAGATCTGATCATAAAAATGGCGCAGAAGCACGGCTGTCTGATAACCATTGAGGAAAACGTCCTCCAGGGCGGTTTCGGCACCGCTGTGCTTGAGCTGCTTGAAGAAAGGGGACTGGCCGATGTAAGGGTGCTGCGGCTTGGTTACCCCGACAGCTATATCCCGCAGGCAGAACAGCAGGAACTGCTCGCCATGCTGGGGCTTGATGCCGCAGGAATTACCGCTTCCATACGAACATTTCTCGCACTGCCATGACCTATGACGAGCTGAAAGGGGCTTTGGCCGTTTTCGGCTGGTCTGAAAGGGATTCCCTGACACTGGCTCAAGTCAAACGCCGCCACCGGGATCTTGCCAGGGGCTGCCATCCGGATCTGCAAGGTGAAAACTCCTCTGCATCCATGCAGCGGCTCAACGACGCCGCTGCCGTTCTTCTGGCATACCTCAATAGCTACCGCTTCTCATTCTCCGAAGATGAATTCTACTCCCAAAACCCTGAAGAACGTATGCGCATGCAGTTTGCCAATGACCCGGTCTGGGGAGGATCGTAAAATGATCAGAACCACGATTGTCTTGACAGCCGCGCTCATGCTGTTTACCGGCTATGTCGGTGCAGTACCGATTGACAGCGATCCGGTCAGCCATAGCGGCTATGGCCGGGAATTGGTTCTTCGCGGTGAATACGAAAAAGCTATCGAGCATCTGCGCCGGGCATATCTGCTCTTCCCGCTTAATCAAACTTACAAGCGCAATCTGGCCGAGGCATATGCGGCCTACGGTCACCAGTTTTTCAAGCAGAAGCGCTTTGAACAGTCGGACGAAAACTTTGTCAAGGCAATGGAATTATATCAGGAAGAGCCTGTTTATGCATTGCTGCGTGGTATCAGCAACTATCATCTGAAAAAATACGATGTAGCCCGCTACGAACTGGAACGGGCCCGCACACTCAAGGCCGATTCCGCTGAAGTTCTCTATTACCTGGGGCTAGTGGAATACGAGACCGAGAACCGTGTGCGTGCGATGGAATTTTGGGAGTCGGCACTGAAACTGTCTCCAGGCCGCAAGGAGATTGTTGAGCTTATTGCCAAATCCCGCAAGGAGACCGCCGTAGAGTCCAACATGGATCGAGGCCACAGCTCACGCTTCAACCTTTCCTATGATCCCGGCGTCGATACAGGTTTCGCGTTAGCAATACTGGATGTGCTTGAATCTGCCGCCAATCAGGTCGGCGCCGAACTCGGGCTTTTTCCCGAGGCCCGCGTACCGGTTGCTATCTACAAAAAAGATGACTTCAAGACAGTTACCGATTCACCTGACTGGGCTGGCGGTTTTTATGACGGCAAGATACGGCTTCCTTTCGGTGCACTGAAAGAGATCACTCCATCCATGCGTGGCGTTTTGTTTCACGAGTATGCTCACGTCGTGATCTTTGAACTGACCCGGGGGAATTGCCCGTTATGGCTGAACGAAGGTATTGCAGAGATGTTCGGCCGCATGCAGTATAACCGTCCCATGTCGGAATACGGTCGGGCGGCCCGCAGGAAAACATTCGCCGACTTCAGGAAACTGGAAAGCGGCTTCAGCTCGCTTTCAGCAGCGGATGCTGCCCTGGCTTACCAGCAGAGTTATGCCCTGGTCAACTACATGGTGGCCAACTATGGCTGGCACAGCATCAAGCAGATCCTGTCATCGTTAGGAAACGGAAGGACAATTGACGAGGCTATGGTGCTGATACTAAAGGACTATAATCTGGATTATGATGGCGTAGTGAGGGGCTGGCGTGAATCTGCTGAACGGGAAATATCGGGAGGTTAAATAAAGTCTTGCTATCACTGGATACTGTGTGTTATAAAACTTGTCTTTCGTCGGTGAGTAGCGCAGCCTGGTAGCGCACCTGCCTTGGGAGCAGGGGGTCGCTGGTTCGATTCCAGTCTCACCGACCAGATAATTCAAGGAGTTACGGCTTATGTCGTAGCTCCTTTTTGTTTATATTAATACCTGCATTGCCGTTTTCATATTGCTTTATTTCACTGTATCTGTGAGCCTTAAGATACATCCTCACAATATAAGTCCATTTGGCATTTAATCCGCCTATCCCAATGAGCTGTTTTACTCACATCTGGTTTTTGCAGTTTCATGGCTCCGGGTTTATTTTGTTGCTGAAAATCCGGTCTTTACTCTGTTTTGAAATTTGTGGTTTGATTTTATAAATGAAAACTACCAGGTTAGAATAAGTGCATGTGTGTGCCGTCACTTACGGTTGAAATGGCGAGAGAGTTCTGGTAGTGTCCTCCTGTCTTTAAAACGGAAGGTATATTATGCATGTTACCGTAAAACTTGTCGGGATATTTCGCATGGGTCGTTTTAACGAAGCGGTTCGTGAGTATCCTGCTGATATATGTGTGCGGGAGGTGGTTGACGAGCTCAGTATTCCCGACCCGCTTCTTGGAATTGTGCTTATCAATGACATTCATGCCGGCCTTGAAGATGTACTTAATGATGGCGATACTCTTTGCCTGCTGCCTCTTTTAGACGGAGGGTAGTTCGTATAAGCACTATTTAGTTCTTCATAGTCACTCTGCATAAACAAGGAGTAACCAGTATGAAATATTTCACTTCTGATCCCGCATCCGAACCAGCCTCTGTCTTATATACGCGTTGCACTGTCGATCTGAAGAGCGGCAAAACACATCTGGAAAAAGTTCCCTGCCGCAATCTGGAAGATGTTCTGGGCGGATTCGGCCGCTCTTTTCAAATTCTGGCTGAACGGAATATCACTCAAGCTTACTGTGAGGAAAACCCACTGATTGTCAACACCGGTCTGCTCACCGGCAGCACCGCCATGACCGGTATGCGCACCTATTTCTCAGGTTACAGTCCGATCAAGGAGTCTAAAAAAGGTCTGCCGGCAGCCATGTGGTCAACCGGCAGCGGAAACTTCGGCGCCAAACTAAAGTGGACCGGTCTGGATGAACTGATCTTCGAAAACCGCTCACAAAAACCGGTTTATGCCTTAATCAGGGAAAGTGCGGATGGACCGGTGGTGGAACTTAAACCGGCCGATCACTTGCTAGGCCTTTCCACCCACGGCAAGATCATGGCTCTGCAGAAGGAATACGGCAATGCACATTTTGCTGCAATCGGCCAGGCAGGTGAACAGTGGGAGAATGTCTATATGGGAGCGGTGGGACTCTCGACCGATAACCAGCTCAAATCGGGAGAGGATAAAATGCGTTTTGCCGGTCGCGGCGGCATGGGCAGCCTCATGGGTTATAAAAATATCCTCGCCCTGGTGGCCCAAAGCTCAGACAAGATTAAGGTGCTTTCACCAGAGATCAAAAAAGTTAACATCAACGTCGTCAAAGGCGGTGGTTCTGCGCGACTGCAGCCGATCAGCCGTGGCGGCGGAGGCGGCACCTGGGCGGCCTATGATGTTCTGCAGGCTTTTCATGCCGTGCCGGTGAATAACTTCCGGCCCCAGGGTAACAGTCTGCCGGAAAAGCTGTTTCGGGAGCATGTGGAAAAGCAATTCGTAATCAAATCTGAAGCCTGCTATCGTTGCGGAATAACCTGCCATAACAATGTCCACGAAAAGAAGGCTGACGGCAGTGCCGGTGAGTTTCTGGCCAAATTCGACTACGAACCGCTTAATCTTCTTGGCACCAATATTGGCATCCACGATGCCGCCCATGCGGCCAGATTGATCCATTTATGTGATAATTACGGAATGGACTCCATTTCACTGGGAGTAACGGTTTCCTACGTACTGTCCTACAACGAGAGGCATCCTGAGCAACCACTGCTTAACGGCGCCACCTTCGGAGATTATGTAAAGATAAAGGAGCTTGTCGAACAGGCCGGCCTGGGAAAACTGCCTGAGATTGGCCGTGGTTCAAAGCGGCTTTCCGATAGCACCGGTGAAACTTCCTATGCCTACCATGTCAAAGGTCTGGAACTGCCGGCTTATCAGCCCGAGACCAATCCTGGATATGCCTGGGCCATTGCCGGCGGCCATATGTCTATGGCGTCATACGGTCTTCTTACTCGTGAGGGAAAGTCAGATATGGAGTCCTGGGTCCAGGGGATCACGCGGGACAAGCTGCAGATTGTAGGCTTCGACATGATTGGCTTATGCAAGTTTTTCGATATAACCAAAGGCATCTGCACTCAAATGGTTGTGGATTGTCTCAAGAGTGAGCTAAACCTGGAAGTAACTACTGAAAACCTGGCCGCTGCCGTACGCAGGGCTTTTCTTCGTGGACTGGCCCTGGAACTCCGGCAGGGTTACGAAAAAGAGGAATATATTCTGCCGGCCGAGGTGTGGGAACGGCCTAACCCGAACATCAAGCTGCCCTGTATCACTTCTCCGGAATTTATTGCCGAACTGCAGAAAAGAGTCTGGGATATTTTCGAGCCGGAACTGGATGGGCTCTTGCCCTGAAAATCTCTTATGTTCGGATTTTCCTGATATGAAACAGAAAGAGCAACCGGCGTACCGGTTGCTCTTAGCATTTAAGTCACCCAAAGATGAGTCTATTTCTTGTTTTCATCAAGCAGGAAGTTAAGGATAACTACAACTTCCCTGATCTCCTGTTTGTTCATATCCGAATTCGGCTTGCGCAGCATTTTAATTCCATAGGCTTTGACGGCCTGCTTATCAAACGGTTGACCGGTAATCGGAGCGCGTCCGGTTTGTACGGCAATAACAGTTCGCTCCATCGTATGACATTTGATACACTTTCGGGTCATTAATTCCAGTGACGGTCTGACACTGGCATCTACGCTGTCAGGATCGAAATTCATCTTGTCACCACGTCCTTTGACTTTAACGCGAGCATCCGCCAGAGAATAGGTGGCCAGAGTTATAAGTGCTGTCAGCAGTAAAAGTCGTTTCATGGCTGCTCCTTAAAGCTTGATCTTGATGTTTGAATATAAAATAGAGTTGACCTAATCCGGCATCCCGCAAAAAGTCAGAAACTGAAAGTTACTCCAAGTGTGCCGATACGGTTGATAAAATCCTGGGATACGCTTGTGGGAAGCGATTTGTAAGATGTTGCGATTTCATGCTTGTACTCCATTGCAACCTTGACGTTCTGAAGAGGTGTATATCCTAGAGTTGGTATATAGCGGCGCACATAACCGCGCCCGTCATCTTGATATTCAAATCTGACGGCACCGATCAGATTCTGCAGAAAGCTGTATTCACCCTCTACTGCGGCAACATATGAATTGATTGCCGTTTTTGCAGCCGTAAGTTCAGGATTGTCATCCCTGCCCATAACTCCGGCCAGTCTTATTCGGAAAAGTTTATACAGAATGTCTAAGTCAATACCGGTACGGTAATACTTGTTCTGAGTCGGTGCTACTCCTGCGGTCGTATTTGTCTCGCCGTTTGTACCGAAATATCCATAGCCTCCTACCGTCACAGTCAAAAAGTCAAAGATGCTTTCTTCCTTGTTAAGGTCTATGTCAGGTTCATTGGCTACAAAATCCGCTCCGCCTAACTTGTAGGAGAGGTGCCCATAACCTTCCTTTGTATTCTGGTGTTTACGATTGACAACTCCTCCCGCCACAAAAAAACGGTTGGCAATAACTGCGTTGGCTTCCAGAGCATCCTGCGGCTGCTCAAGCCTGAAAACCGACTTGCTGCCGACGGTGTAGGCATATGGAGCGAACGAGTTTGTAACTGCAAGCTTATTATTGGATTTCCAGAGACCGAGCTTTGGCTGCAGGCGTCCGATCTTGAGATTGATCGGGGAGTCAAGAACGTGTCGCCAGATCAGGAAAAGTTCTCCTATGTCATTTTTGCTGGTTGCGTTGGTTGGGGTCTGGCTTGTGTTGGTTATGTTAGCCACATTCTCGGTATAAACCACATATGTGCCAAAGAATCCGGCTTTTTCTGCAAAATTGCCGCCGGAATTGAGTTTGAGTGCGCGTGAAGAAAAGTCAAATTCATTGACTGCACTGCCGTTGTAGGTTCCGTGAAGGCTGGCTGTAAAAGAGATTGGTAGTTGTTCGGGAATTGCAGACAACATCAAACCTTCCGGTTTTGTTTCGCCAGCGGCGGCAGGTTGGCGGGTTTCAACTTTAACCTCCTGTGGGGCTGCGGCAGCGGGTGTTGAGCCATTTTCATCGGCTTCCAGCATAGCACCGGCTCTGAGTTTGCTTAGTGTGTCAGCGTTGCCTGATCCTTTAACGTCGTTCCTGACCTCATAAACCGCTTTGACTTCAGCGGCTGTTTTAGCCGGCGGCGTAATGGCGGAAGCAGGTTCATTGATCTTGCCGGTTTTAGCTCCCTTGCCGAAATAAACATAAGAGTTTTTCAGGAAAGCTTCTCCATATTCGTTCAGTTCCGGATAAATGGTGTGGCAGGTGCTGCACTCAACCTTGTTTGCCCTTGTAAAGGCCGGAATGGCGTGAGCATTCGTTGATATGATCAAATGCACAATAAGTGTCGATAAAACAGCGCTAAACAAAACCCAATTATTCGATTTGTTCATGCAAACTCTCCTTAAAGGTCGTGGCGTTAATAGCGTTCGGTACCGGATGCTTTGACAGGGTCGATAAGATATGTGATCGCATCGGTCTTGAAAGCGGTAGTTCCGGTGCCGGGCAGCGCATTTAAGGTAGCTCCTACCGAATAGTTCAACAGGTTGTCGTCCAGCCAGTCGATCGAGTCATAAATCAGGCGACGCGTGTAGTAGCGGTTGTGCCCGAATGCACCGAAATCGTGGAATAGCAGGTTGTAGTTGAATGCCGCCCCCATATTGTTGGAACCTGTGTCGATTGTGCCTGAAACTGCCGTTGCAGATCGGCATGAACTGGTTGTCGCAGAATAACTGTATGTTGCAGTGCCCCCTGTTTGCCAGTTCTTGACAGCAAGGTTCTCAGTACAGCTTCCGGTTTCCTTGTATCCGACCAGATATGGTTTGGTGAAGAAGTATGGGTTGGCAGTGTAAAAGTATATGGAAAGCTTGCTTTGGAGCATTTCTTTGAGAGCATCCATTGCCGCATTGAACAGTACTTTTTGATGCTCTAATTCGGTTGTTCCCATGCTTCCGTTATGGCAGAGGGCAGTGTTGCAGGTCGTGCTCGTAAGTGCGGTAATATTGCCGTTATTGTCTTTGGTAACAGGCAGGAATGTGTGGTTGCCCGGTTTCATGTGGCAGGTAATGCATGGGCCGCTTGATCCGGTGTTTTGGTAGTTGCCGACGCCGATCTTGTCATGGGCATAAAATGATGGATTGTCATAACGGTATGAACTGTAGAACTCGAACCCGCTGGTTTTGAATACTGTTGCGCCTGCCGTCAGGTAGTGTGAGTTTTCAAAAGAGGCGTTTTTAAAGTTATAGGAACCACCGGGGGTGATTGTCTTATTGGCATTTAGAGTCGGGTCGGACAGCTCTTTTATGATTTTGCCTGTTTCTCTCCCCACATGGCAATTAAGACACAGGTTCGATTCGCCGATATCCGGGTAGGTAACCGATATGCGAATCCTGAATTTGCTTACGGTGGATTTGTTGTAGAACGCAGTGACAGCTCCCGCTTGCCGTATGGCATAGCTGTAGTCCGTATGGCAGGCATTGCAAGCAAGTACCTCCTTGCCATCGGTTTTGGAAGCCCCGCCAAAGGGGGCAATACTCTTGTTAGTCAGGTAGTTGATGTAGCCTGTCGCTGTGTGGCAGCGGACACAGTCTGCGCCGAATGAGTTGGCTGGAGTAGCTCCAGGAGTGTTGGTGCCGCGGGTTTTGAAATCGAAATATGTCCATGGCGCCGCTGTTACATCTCCTTTACCGCTGCGTGCCCACTGCCGCAGTATGTTCATCCGGGATGTAGTGTCGTGCGGGTTGTGACACGAACGACAGGACTTTTCATAGTTTTTTGACACGTAACGTGCCTTGTATGTGCCTGAAGTGTAGGCGGAAAGTGTTGGTGTTGAGAAGTGGCCGGTGAGGGTGTTGTCGGTTATGCCGTTGTAGGTGTTCAGGCTGAAGCCTGCCACGCTGTTATGGCACTTTGCGCACTTTCCTGCAATGTCCGGATTGACAGTTACATCATGACTGTTATCTGTGGGGGTGACGGTGTGGCAGCTACAGGTAGGGTGCTGAATGAACGGTTCATGACAGTCTTTGCAGCCGGCACCGTTTTTTGTGTTGTGAGCGGAGCGAAGCCACTCACTGGTGTAGGTTTCGGCTGTTACCTTGCTGAGCCCTCCGTGACAACCGAAGCAGGTTTGGGATTCTTCCTGTTTAGATGCTGAGAGAGGAGCCGTAACGCTTTTCTCACCGCACCCGGGCAGAGAAACAACAAATAACGCCATAATAAGTACCGGAAACAGCTTTAGCATGAATATCATCCTCACTGTTTTTGTATTACATGAAGCGGTTTTATCTCAGCAAGCGGTAAATGTAGGTAAATGTTCCGCCAACGGAAATACCGGATAGCAGGCCGGCATACTGTCCTAATTCTTGCGAAAAGTGCACGCGTTCCATGTATTGGTCTATGTCGGACACTTCTTCCGTCATCAGGGCTATAATGTCCTGCCAGTCCTGGTCCCACTGGAAAACCTGAAGATACAGTTCTGAACCTCTCCAGAGGAAAATAAAGAAAAAAACAAAACCGAAAGCGATGAAGCCTTTCGAAATATCAGAGTCTTTTATGGCCAGGTAGATCTTTCTGACCAGCTCGATATTCATTACACACAGAAAAACCCAGATTGCGTTTTCAACCATTCTGATGTTTCTTATGGTGTTAGGGCTAGGATTGGGGTTTATAATCAGAAATACGGCTGACAACGCCAGGATACCAAGCGTACTCAGGTATACTATGAGTTTGTTGCCGGAGATTTCAAAAGTCCGGCAGAATACATAATATTCCAGAAAACCGTGGGTTATCATCATGATTGCCACGGTACCGACAATATAGTGAAAAGCTGTAAGCTTCTGATAATGACCCCAGGGATTGATGCCGTAAGCCTGACTCAGGAAGATTAGAAAAAAACCTATGGAAATACTTGTCCAGACCCTTGCGTTACCAATGCTGAAGTAAAAACTTATTGCACCGGCAAGGCCCCAGAATATGACCTGGACAAGGTCGAAAGTGTTCATTTGGGTCAGCATCTCTAAAAACTTTTCCATAGATCCTCCGGTGCGTCACTAATAAATTATAAATCCGATTTAGCGATGGAAATGGCTGCGTTCAGTTTTTCCATCATCAACTTGATATTGGTTCCGCTGATCAGGAGTTTTGCAGCCCGCTCCACTCCGCCCGCAAATTTTACGAAACCGGCCTCATCAATCAGGCATGAATTGCCGCCATTGTCGGACAGCTCCTTGTCAACTAATCCGCGGCCTACCTTGCCGACATACTCTCCGACTATTGACTTAACCTGTTCTTCAAGTCCTGCAAGCTTCAGGGATGCTATTTTCATGTCCCGCTCTTGCCGTTCCTTGTTTGTCTTGTCTATTTCCGATTGGTGGAGTGCGACGGATGTATCCCATATCTTCTGGATATTAGCGACTTCCAGGAGGTCGATTCCCATTATTTCTTCAGCACTTTTTGTAGTGAAGAGGTCGATCTTGGCTCCAGGCAGGCCAGCTATTTTTTGTGACTCTGAAGATGAGGTTTCAATATCGCTGGACCCGTCATGGAAAAAGCCCAGTGGATTACCTTCCTTATAAAAAATCATGGCGGAGTGTTCATCGGTATAGATTCTCAGGCAGCCGTTCATCCGGTCATCTTTGACTCTTTTGAGCAGGGAGTTGATATCTATAAGCTTGAGTTCCTGAGCTTTATAAAGAGTTTCACCTTCTAAAAGCGCATGTATGCACATGGTGAGATCTTTCGAAAGTTTATAGACATTCATGGCGCCGCTGCCTGATGTGATCATCAGTTCGGCGAGTGTGGAGATCGCTTCAAATCCGTGCTGCCTTTTTCCGTTTCGATCTTCAAATAGAGCACTTACCAATTTGCCGGCTTCGAAAACCAGTATAACGGTACTTGTCTGAAATACAAAACTGGAGTAACCGGTGAAAGCACCGGTGCTCAGCTTTGAAAGGACTTCAGGCAGCTTGAGTTTGGTTACTGCCAGGTTCTCAAATAAGGGGTTACCTTTGGGAAGAAGGAACATTGGTACCTCCTGGGTGGTGGTTCTTGAGATTGTTGAACTTAATTTAATTACAATGTCATGTCAAAACATTTAAATCGGATAATGTACCAGAATTATTATAATTTTGGCAGTACACGCAGAAATATGCGTTAAATAGCCGGATGATTCACATAATGCAAGTGATATTGCGTAGTCAGTATTTGGACGTTCGGTGCCGTGTCAAAGGTTCAAAAATGTAAGCTACCGGTTAATAACAAAAAAAGCACGGGTTGCAGCCTTTGGTCTGTTCCCGTGCTTTTAGATCGATTTAACAGTTTTCAAATGTCATGCCAGCTGTAAATCAGCTGTTCTGGGCATCCACCACAGCAATGGCCGCCATATTGACGATGTCATCGACGCTATCGCCGCG